>NZ_NEVI01000010.1:0-21903 GCF_002261415.1 Bordetella genomosp. 7
CTGGTCGAGGAAGCGGCCGCAGCGGCGGGTTCGCTGCAGGAGCAGGCGCAGCGCCTGGCCGAAGCCGTGGCGGTGTTCAAGATCAATACCGGCGAAGTCATCGAAGTGCCCGCGCAGCAGTTGAGCGCGCAGCGCGCGCCGCGCGTGGCCGATGGCGCGCACCCGCCCGCGCCGGGCGCACTGGCCTTGCAGTCGTGACGCTGTGTGCAGTCCAGCCACCGGTACTCCTTTCCAGGCGGAACGGCAGTTCGAGTTCCGCGACGCCGATTTCGCGCGAGTGCGGCGCATGATCCACGAGCGCGCCGGCATTTCGCTGGGCGAGCACAAGCGTGAAATGGTCTATAGCCGGCTGACCCGCCGCCTGCGCGCGCTGGGTCGGCAGGATTTTTCGGGCTATCTCGATCAACTGGAACGCCAGCCGGCTTCGCCGGAATGGGAAGATTTCGTCAACGCGCTGACGACCAACCTGACCGCGTTTTTTCGCGAGGCCCACCACTTTCCGATTCTGGAGGCCTTCGTGCGGGGGCGGGGCGACCCGGTGTCGGTGTGGTGCTGCGCGGCTTCTACGGGCGAAGAGCCCTATTCGATCGCCATGACCCTGGCCGAAGCGCTGGGGCAGCGCGCGGCGCGGGCGAGCGTGCTGGCCACGGACATCGACACTCAGGTGTTGAGCCGGGCTCGCGCCGGGATATATGCCGCCGAACGGGTGGCCCGGATGGAGCCCGCCCGCCTGAAGCGATTTTTTCTGCGTGGACGAGGAGCCAACGAAGGGCAGGTGCGTGTGCGTGGCGAACTGGCGAGAATGGTGCGGTTCGAACCGTTGAATCTGTTGGCGCCGGTCTGGCCGATCGGTGAGCGCTTTGATGCGATTTTCTGCCGCAACGTCATGATTTATTTCGATAAACCCACCCAGGCGCGCATCTTGAAGCGGTTTGTCCCGATGTTGAAAGACGGGGGACTGCTGTTCGCCGGGCACTCGGAAAACTTCACGTACATCAGCCGGGATTTTCGCCTGCAGGGGCAGACCGTCTACGAATGCGTGAGCGCTTCCGGCCAGCAGTGAGGTGGCAATGATGAGCAAGATACGCGTCCTGTGTGTGGACGATTCGGCGCTGGTGCGCGGCCTGATGACAGAGATCATCAATAGCCACGCGGATATGGAAGTGGTGGCGGTAGCGCCCGATCCGCTGGTTGCCCGAGAGCTGATCAAGCAACATAACCCCGATGTCCTGACGCTGGATGTGGAAATGCCGCGGATGGACGGGCTCGATTTTCTCGAAAAGCTCATGCGGCTGCGCCCGATGCCTGTAGTGATGGTGTCGTCGCTGACCGAGCGGGGCGGCGAAACCACGTTGCGTGCACTGGAGCTGGGCGCCATTGACTACGTGACCAAGCCCAAACTGGGCATACGGCACGGCATGCTCGAGTATTCCGAACTGATCGCGGACAAGATCCGGGTCGCGGCCCGCGCGCGCCTGCGCGTCACGGCGACTGTCTCGCCGTCAGCTCCTGCCGCCCGCCTGCGTACGCCTTACGCCAGTTCGGAGAAGCTGGTCATGATGGGCGCGTCCACTGGCGGAACGGAGGCGATCCGCGAGGTGCTGCGGCCCATGCCGCCCGACAGCCCCGCCATACTCATTACGCAGCATATGCCTGCCGGGTTTACGCGTTCGTTCGCGCAGCGTCTGGATGCCCTGTGCGCCGTGACGGTGCGTGAGGCCGCGCACGGCGAGCGGGTACTGCCCGGGCACGTGTACCTGGCTCCGGGGGGTGACACGCACATGAAGCTGGGGCGCAGCGGTGCGAACTACGTGATCGAGCTGGAGGACAGCGCGCCGGTGAACCGCCATCGCCCGTCGGTGGATGTGCTGTTCAATTCGGCCGCCCAGGCGGCGGGGAGCAATGCCATCGGCGTGATCCTGACGGGCATGGGCAAGGATGGCGCCGCGGGCCTGCTGGCCATGCGGCAGGCGGGGGCGCATACGCTTGCACAGGATGAAGCCAGCTGCGTCGTTTTCGGCATGCCCCGCGAGGCCATCGCGCTGGGGGCGGCCGCCGAGGTGGTGTCGCTGTGGGAAATGAGTGAACGGATTCTGACGAGGCTGGGCGACCGCGCTACGCGGGTGTAGGTGTCTGACATCCGTGGGAGTCAGACATCTGCGCCATTTACGCGATCCCGCCTTCGGTCTCGCAATATTGAATGAGTAAATCTTCTGGAGTGGAAATGATAGACAAGGGCATGAAGATTCTGGTGGTGGACGACTTTCCCACCATGCGGCGCATTATTCGAAACCTGCTCAAGGAGCTGGGTTTCGAGAACGTGGACGAAGCAGAAGACGGGGCCATCGGCCTGGAGAAGCTGCGCAATGGCGATTTCCAGTTCGTGGTGTCGGACTGGAACATGCCCAATCTGGACGGCCTGGAAATGCTCAAGCAGATCCGGGCGGATGCGGCGCTGAAATCGTTGCCGGTGCTCATGGTCACGGCCGAGGCCAAGAAGGAGAACATCGTCGCGGCTGCGCAGGCTGGCGCCAGCGGCTATGTGGTCAAGCCTTTCACCGCGGCGACGCTGGAAGAAAAGCTGAACAAGATCTTCGAGAAACTGGCCGGCTGAGGTGCACGATGAGCGCAATGGAACCAGGCAGCAGCGCCGACCCCAACGACCTGATACACCGTATCGCGTCGCTTACGCGCATGCTGCGCGACAGTATGCGGGAACTGGGGCTGGACCAGGCGATCAAGGACGCGGCCCAGGCGATTCCGGACGCCCGAGACAGGCTGCGCTACGTCGCGCAGATGACCGAGCAGGCGGCTACCCGCGTGCTGAACGCCACCGACGCGGCCGGACCGCTCCAGGACAACCTGTCGCGCACGGCATCGCAGCTGGATGCCCGCTGGCAACAATGGTTCGACCAGCCGCTGGAGTTGCCCGAGGCGCGCGAACTGGTCAAGGACACGCGCGCGTTCCTGGGGGGCGTGCCCGCGCTTGCCCAGCAGACCCAGGGTCACCTGATGGAAATCGTGATGGCGCAGGATTTCCAGGACCTGACGGGGCAGGTGATCATGCGCATGATGGACGTGGTGGGCGCCATCGAGCGTGAACTGCTGCAGGTGTTGCTGGACAACGTGCCCCAGGAGCGGCGCGAGGAAGCGCAGTCGCTGCTCAACGGCCCCCAGGTCAACCCTGCCGGCAAGGCCGACGTGGTAACCAGCCAGGACCAGGTCGACGACCTGCTTGCCAGCCTGGGATTCTAGGCGTGCGCGGCATGGAATAGCCGCGGTTTCTCCCTGCTTCTTGGCTGATCGGCCAGGTGCGCGGCCCCCTAGAATCTCGGCGGGCCGTTCCGTTTTGCCACGCGGGCGGCAGATGACTCCGCGAGCATGGCCGACGATAGCGACCTTGAAAAAACTGAAGCCGCCTCTCCCCGGCGCCTGGAAAAGGCGCGGGAAGAGGGGCAGATTGCGCGTTCGCGCGAGCTTGGCACGTTTCTGCTGCTGGCCGCCGGGACGGGCGGGCTGTGGCTGAGCGGCGCGTGGCTTTATCGCGGCATTGCGGGTGTATTGCGCAATGGGCTGGGGTTCGATGCGCGGATAGGCCGCGATGCCGGCGTCATGGTCGAGCAGGCCGTGGATGGCGCGGGCCAGGTGTTGCTGGTGCTCTTGCCGCTGTTTGGCGTGCTGATGGCGGTCGCCGTGCTCAGCAGCGTGCTGTTGGGCGGCTTTGTGTTTTCGACCAAGCCGTTGCAGCCCAATTTTTCGAAGCTGAGCCTATTGTCCGGCATCAAGCGCATGTTTTCCGCACAGACCGCCGTGGAGTTGTTCAAGGCGCTGGCCAAGGCGCTGCTGGTTGGCGGCGTGGCGGTAGCCGTCATCTCGGCGCATCGCGACGAGATGCTGGGGTTGATGCATGTCGCGCCTACGGCGGCGCTGGCCAAGGCGCTGGGTCTGGTGGTGTTCTGCGCGGCGCTGATCGTGGCATCGCTGGCCATCATCGTGGCGCTGGACGTGCCGTGGCAGATATGGAGCCATTTGAAGAAGCTGCGCATGTCGAAGGAGGATGTGCGCCAGGAACACAAGGAAAGCGAAGGCGACCCGCACGTCAAGGCGCGCATCCGCCAGCAGCAGCGCGCGATGGCGCGGCGTCGCATGATGAGCGAGGTGCCGCGCGCCGACGTGGTGGTGACCAACCCCACGCACTATGCCGTGGCGCTGCGGTACGGCGAAGGGGAAGCCGCGCCGCGCGTCGTGGCCAAGGGGGCCGGGCTGATCGCCGCGCGCATACGCGAGCTGGCCGGCGAGCACCGCGTGCCGCTGCTCCAGGCGCCGCCCCTGGCGCGAGCGTTGCACCAACATGTTGAGATCGGGCAGGAAATTCCCGCCGCGCTCTACACCGCCGTGGCCGAAGTCCTGGCCTGGGTGTTCCAGCTGCGCAGCTGGCGGGCAGAGTGGGGCGCAGAGCCCGACGCGCCGGCCAGCCTGCCGGTACCGGCCGAACTGGATCCGCTGGCACACGCGCGATAGCGCGGGCCGCCTATAAGAGTCATACGCATGAGCCAATTGCTTTCCGCTTTGAAATCCCACGGCGCGGCCAATGCGCGCCTGCTGGCAGGCCCGGTGCTGATCGTGCTGGTGCTGGGCATGATGGTGTTGCCCCTGCCCACCTTCCTGCTCGACCTGCTGTTTACGTTCAATATCGCGTTGTCGGTGATGATTCTGCTGGTGGCGATGTTCACTCGCAAGCCGCTGGACTTTGCCGCATTTCCTTCGGTGCTGCTGTTTGCCACCTTGTTGCGGCTGTCGCTGAACGTGGCTTCCACCCGCGTGGTGCTGCTCAATGGCCATACGGGGCCGGACGCGGCCGGCAAGGTGATCGAGGCTTTCGGGCACTTTCTGGTGGGCGGCAACTTCGCGGTCGGCATCATCCTGTTCATCATTCTTACCATCATCAACTTCATCGTCATCACCAAGGGCGCAGGGCGTATCGCCGAGGTTGGCGCGCGCTTCACCCTGGATGCGATGCCGGGCAAGCAGATGGCCATCGACGCCGACCTGAATGCCGGCCTGATCGGCGAGGAAGAAGCGCGGCGGCGTCGCGGTGAAGTCGCCCAGGAGGCCGATTTCTTCGGCTCGATGGATGGCGCCAGCAAGTTTGTGCGCGGTGACGCTATCGCGGGCCTGCTGATCATGGTGATCAACGTCATCGGCGGCTTGATCGTCGGCATGGCGCAGCACGACATGGCTGTCGGCGACGCAGCGCGCGTCTATACCCTCCTGACTATCGGCGACGGCCTGGTGGCGCAGATTCCGGCGCTGGTGATTTCTACCGCTGCCGGCGTGGTGGTTTCGCGCGTGGCGACCGACCAGGACGTGGGGCAGCAGATACTCACGCAGCTGTTTTCCAACCCCAGCGTGTTGTTCCTGACGGCTGCCATCATCGGCATCATGGGGCTGATACCCAATATGCCGCACCTGGCCTTCCTGACGTTGGCCGCCATTCTGGCGGGTACGGGATGGACGCTGCGCCAGCGGGCCAGGGAGGCGGCCCGCGCGCAAGCCGCCCAGCCGTCGCAAGCAGCGGCGCAGGCCCAGGCCGCGGCCGCTGAGGCAAGCTGGGAAGACGTGTCGATGGTCGATCCGCTGGGGCTGGAGGTCGGATACCGGCTGATACCCCTGGTTGACCATGCCCAGAACGGCGAGCTCCTGCATCGCATCCGCAGTCTGCGCAAGAAGTTTGCCCAGGATGTGGGCTTCCTGCCCCCTGTGGTGCATATCCGCGACAATCTGGAACTCAAGCCGAACGACTATCGCATTCTGCTGTCGGGGGTCGAGATCGGCCGGGGGACCGCCATGCCCAACCAGTGGCTGGCGATCGACCCGGGCGGCGTCACCACGCCCCTGAAGGGAACGTCCACGACAGACCCGGCATTCGGCCTGCCGGCAACCTGGATCGACAGCGCCGAGCGCGATTCGGCGCAGGCGGCCGGGTACACGGTGGTCGACGCCAGCACCGTGGTCGCCACGCACCTGAACCATATGATGCACCGCCATGGGGACAGCCTGCTGGGTCGCCAGGAAACCCAGCAATTGCTGGACCGCATTTCCGCCGAAGCGCCCAAGCTGGCAGAGGACCTGGTGCCCAAGACCCTGTCGCTGACAACGTTGCAGAAAGTGCTGCAGGGGCTGTTGGCCGAAGAAGTGCCCATCCGCGACATGCGCTCGATTATCGATACGTTGTCCGAGCACGCCCCCCGCCTTGCCGCGCAGGCCGCCTCGGCCGGCGCTCAGATGGATGTGGTGTCGGAACTGGTGGCCCTGACGCGTCGCGCGCTGGGGCGGGCCATCACCCAGCAGTGGTTCCCGGGCGACGGCGAACTTCGAGTGATTGGCCTGGACGTCAAGCTCGAACGCGTGCTGGTGCAGGCGCTGACGACCAGCGGCGGCCTGGAGCCAGGCCTGGCCGATACGCTGCTGCGCGAAGCGCAGAGTTGCGTGGCCCGGCAGGAGGCGCAGGGCGACGCGCCGGTGCTGGTGGTGTCGCCGCCGCTGCGGGCGCCGCTGGCGCGATTCCTGCGGCATCACATGCCGCAGCTGGGCGTACTGTCCAACGCGGAAATTCCGGATGAACGCAGGCTGCGCGTCACGGCCTTGATCGGGGCTGGCGCATGAAACTCAGCCGTTTTGTAGGCGCCACCAGCCGGGACGTCATGCGCCAGGTGCGCGAGACACTCGGCAGCGACGCGCTGATCGTATCGAACCGCAGCGTGCCCGAGGGCATAGAAGTGCTGGCCACGCTGGACGACCCGCCGGCGGATCAGCCCGCGCCGCTGCCAGAGGCAAGCCTGCCCGTCGTGCAGGCGCCGCCGACATCGGCCGCAGAATCAGCTGGCGCACTGGAAGCGGCCATCGGCGCGTTGCGCGGCGCGCTGGAAAGCCGCCTGGACGGGCTGTTGTGGGGTGGCGCCGAGGCGCCGGGGCGCGAACCGCAGCGCGCCGCGCTGTTTCGCGCACTGCTGGACGCGGGATTCAGCGCGCGGCTGGTGCGCGCCATGCTCGAACGCCTGCCCGCCGGCCTGGAACTGCGCCAGGCGCAGTCGTGGGCCCGCAATGAACTGGTGACCCATCTGCCCATACTGGCATGCGAAGACGACTTGCTTGCCCAGGGCGGAGTCTTCGCCCTGGTAGGCCCGACCGGCGTGGGCAAGACGACGACCCTGGCCAAGCTGGCCGCGCGCTGTGTAGCGCGCGAAGGCAGGCAGCGGGTCGCAATGCTGACCACCGACAATTTTCGTATCGGGGCCCTCGAGCAATTGCAGATATACGGACGCCTGATGGGCGTGCCGGCGCGCTCGGTGCGGGATGTGGCCGAGTTGCGCGCCACCCTGACCGAACTGGGGGACCGCAAGATTATCCTCATCGATACTACCGGCATCAGCCAGCGTGATCGCCAGGTGGCCGCGCAGGCGGCGTTGCTGTGCGGCGCCGGGCGGCCAGTGCGGCGCCTGCTGGTACTGAATGCGGCCAGCCAGGGCGAAACGCTGGATGAAGTGGCGCATGCGTACCGCAACGGCGCCGGCGAAGACGTGGCCGGCTGCATCCTGACCAAGCTGGACGAAGCCTCGCGCCTGGGGCCGGCGCTGGATACCGCCATCCGCCACCGGCTGCCTGTGCATTACGTCTGCGTGGGGCAGAAGGTGCCCGAGCACCTGGCGCTGGCGCGCGCCGATGAACTGGTGGACCGCGCGCTGGCCGCGCCGGCCCGCGCGCCGGCACTGTATGCGCCCAGCGAAGCCGATATGGCGACACTGTGGCGCGCCAGCAGCGCCGTTGCGTCGGACACGGGCGCGCTGCGCCGCAGGCAGTGGCTGGCTGCGGCATTGCTGCCGGGGCGCGACGATGGCCGGGCGCTGCTTGGCCAGGCTTGCGACTGGCTTGAGCGGGATGTGGCCAGCGGGCAGGCTCGCGACATGTGGCGCGGCCTGGGCCAGGCTCGGGACCCTGCGGGGCAGGGCGCCGATCAGGACCTGGCGGCAATCCGGCGCGCATTTCCGGCGGCGTGCGAACGTTGGCTGCTGGCGGTGCATGGCGAGGCCTCCCTCAATGGCGTCGACTTGCCCGGAGCGGGTTTGCGGGCCACCGTGCTCATGAGCGACCGGGGCGACGCACTGGGCGCGGCGCAGGCCACCGTGCATTGGGCGCGGAGGGCGGCTGCCGTGGCGGATCCGAAAGCCGTCGCGCGCGCCGACCGCGCCGCGGCCGACGTGGCGGCGGCGTTGGCCGGCGGGCTGCCCAACATTCCCCTGGTGCATGTGCTGGACTCGGGCCACGAACCGCCGTGGCGGGTCTTGCCGCCAGGATCCGCCTGGGTGATGCGCCAGGCGGGCGCGCTGAAAGTCCTGCATGACGATTGCCCTACCCACTTGAATGCCGTGGGCAAATCGCTGGGATACTTGCCCGTCGGCCCCGTGCCGGCCATGGCCGGCGTACCGGCGCTGCGCCCGGCGGGCGCAGGCGATGCCGGCCTTGCCGGGCTCTGGGCATCGGGCACGGAAGTGGCTTTGCCGCGACGCGGCACGCCGCCCCAGAACGCACGGCTGGTGTGCGCCAGGGTCGTTGCCGCCGACGGCACTCTGCTGCGTCAACTGTTTGCCTTGACCAGTTTGTCGGCGGCCGATGCCGACGCCGCAGTCGTTGCCCGCTGGCTGGTGCGGCAAGACCAGGCGCGCCGCGCGTTTCGCGATATGGCGTGGGCGTGGGCGGCCTTGTCCGGAACGATGGACGCGTCGGATCCGGCGGCACGTGCGGCCGTGGCCGCGCAACTGGGGACGGCATGCTGGCAGATAGCCCAGGCGCCCGGCGCCGGCGTACTGGACGCCATGCTGCAGAGCGCGCTGGCGCGTGGCCGCAAACTGACGCCGCGCGCGGCGCCGGCTGCGCTGCTGAAGATCTTTGCGATGCTGGAAATGGCGGCCTGAACTCAGGCCGCGACGATGTTCTTGCCGCCGTAGGCGCGGCGGCCGCGGCCCTGCGCATCGTATGTGCCTGCGGTGGCCACGCCGCTGAGCTCGCGCAGCGCATCGAGCGATTGCCGCGTATAGCGCAGGCTGAGCTCGACCAGCGCGCTGTTGCGGTCGTTCAGCTCGCGCGCCTTGGCGGCCCGGGCCAGCAGAACCTGCCAGGTTTCGGACAGTCGGGCATCCTGCGCGGCTGCCTGGCCGGTGCCTTCGTGTCCGGCGGGCAAGCCCAGGCGTGCGAGCAAGCTGTCGCGGTGATCGCTCAGTGCCGCAAGCCTCAGGGCCAGCTCTTCTTTTTGCTGCGCGAGCCCGGGCAACTGGTCGAATGCCTCGCGATTTACCAATGCCTGTGTTTCCGCTTCGAGCAGTACCGAGAATTCGGACACCAGCGCGGTTTCGCGCACCAGGCAATCGAGCAGGCTATCGGGCAGTTCCATGGCGAGGCCGTACAGAAAGGGGAGGTTACTTGAGCAGGTCGCGGGCGCTGGCGATCAGGCTGTCGGCGATGCGGCCCGTGTCGATCTGCAATTGGCCGGACGCGATCGCCGTGCGGATGGCCGCCACGCGTTCGACGTCGATATCGTTGTCGCCCGACTGCAATGCCAGCAATTGGCGCGAGGCCGGGCTCAAGGCGACCTGGGCGCTCGACGGTCCGGATGCGCCGGCTCCCTGCGCCGGGTGGCCCGCGGCGTCGGTGCGCCCCGTCGGCGCCTGGGGGCCGATCGGACGGGAAGCAGGTGTCGTGATTTTCAAGAGGTTCTCCGCAGGGCTTGGCGCCGGCAGGCGCGCAACATGGTGGCCGGCTCTGGTTGTTGTAACGGCGGCCGGATGGAGAACTTTAGCGCGGATTCGCGGCGCCCATCAGCGCAGGGCCTTGTCATAGGGCCACCTCTACCAGGCTGGCGCTGCGGACGATGCCGCTGACGACCTGGCCCGAGCTGGTGCGTACCTGCACCGTGGCGCCCGGCGCAGCATCGGCCAGGGCCTGTCCGTCGCTGCTGACCACGAAGCCGCGGCCCCGCGCGGTGATGCGGACCTGCTGCCCGCGGGTAATGGCGTCGGCGCTGCGCAGCGCCGAGATTTTCATTGTCTGGCCGGCGGTAATGCGGTAGCGCGCCCGCATGCCTATGGCTGATTCCGGGTCGGTTACCACGCCGGGCGGCAGCGTCACCAGGTCGCCGTTGCGCGGCGCCAGGTCGTGGGGCCGGATGGCTTGCCCGGGCCGGATGGTATGCGCGGCCGCATAGTAGGTGCCCCGCACGCTTACGCTGGCCTGCAGATAAAGGGTCCAGGGTTGCGGCGCGGTGCAGCGCACGCCGATGGTCATGCGCGAGCGCAGGCGCAACGCCGAAGGCAGAAACGGCGCCAGCGCGTCACAGGCCGGCGTGCGGCCGGTGTCGATCGGGTCAAGCGCGATGGATAAGTCGCCTGGCACGGGGCCCACCTGCTCGCGCAGGAACGCTTCGGCCGCCCGCCCGATGGCCGCGGCGTCCGCCGTGGCGGGCGCGGCCGGGGCAGCCGTGGCGCATGGCAGCAAGGCGGCCACTGCCAGGCCTGCGAAGAAGCGCGGTAGCGTTTGCATGATGCAGGCATTGTAGGAGCCGGCCCACGCGGGCAAGGGGCGAATTGACTCAAAAATGACGGTTTATTTGGTTGATTGTGTGGCGCGCGCCGCCCCTAAGATGCCGTCATGCAAAAAGGAGTGGCGGACAGGCCGCCATTCTGTTCGTCCCCATCTTTTCTTGCGCAGGACGCTTCCAGGATGCTAGACCGGCTCAATGAGGATTTCCGCTTCTACCAGCAGGCGCTCGCGTTGCGTGCGCAGCGGCAGGAGGTGCTGTCTTCGAATATCGCCAACGCCGACACGCCCAACTATAAAGCGCGGGATTTCGATTTCCAGGCCGCCATGCGCGACGCACTGGATACCCGCATGCGCTTGCCCGACACCCATCTGGCGCTGACCTCTGCGCGTCATATCCCGGGCAAGGCCGCCATGCCCAATCCCGCGGAGCTGCAGTATCGGCTGCCGTACCAGCCGAGCGTAGATGGCAATACGGTGGATATGGACGCCGAGCGCGTGCGGTTCGCAGACAACACCATGCATTACCAGAGCACGCTGCAGCTGGTTTCCGGGCGTATCCGCTCGATGATGTCCGCCATTCAGGAGTAGGCCAGGTTATGTCTCTGACCAGCATCTTCGCAATATCCGGCTCGGCACTGCAGGCGCAATCGCAGCGCATGAATGTGGCAGCCAGCAATCTGGCCAATGCCGACAGCGTCGTAGGCCCGGACGGGCAGCCGTACCGCGCCCGCCAGGTGGTGTTCCAGGTCGATCCGGCCGCCGGCCAGCCGTACGGCCGGGAAATCGGCGGCGTGCGCGTGGCGGGCGTCGTCCAGGACGCGTCGCCGCCCAAGCGCGTCTACGACCCGGCCCACCCGCTGGCCGATGCGCAAGGCTACGTGACCATGCCCAACGTCGATCCCGTGGCCGAGACGGTCAATATGATCGCCGCATCGCGTTCGTACCAGGCAAATGTCGAGGTGCTCAACACGGCCAAGCAACTGATGATGAAGACGCTGACCATCGGTCAGTCGTGACCCCCTGATCGGAGCACCGGATGACCACGGTCAACAATTCCCCCGACCCCACCGCGCTGGCGCTTGCGCAAACCGCCGCCAACAGCGCCAGCAGCGCGCAAGGCCTGCAGGACCGCTTCCTGACGCTGCTCGTGACGCAGCTGAAGAACCAGGATCCGCTCAATCCCATGGAGAACGCCGAGCTGACTTCGCAGCTTGCACAGATCTCCACCGTAGAGGGCATCAACAATCTGAAGAACACGCTATTGGCCATCAGCGGCCAGATCGACGTGTCGCAGTCGATGAACGCCGTGGCGATGATAGGCAAGGGCGTGCTGATTCCGGGCAACAAGATCTCGCTGGGCACCGACGCGAGCGATCCATCCAAGCGTGTAGCGACGCCCTTCGGCGTGGACGTGCAGGGCGACGCCGCAAAAGTGACCGTAAAGATCGTGGACGCTTCGGGCGCCGTGGTGCGCACTATCGAACTGGGCGAACAGGACGCCGGCGTGCTGACGCTGAACTGGGACGGCACGAACGACGGCGGCCAGGCGCTGGTGGACGGCAAGTACACGGTCAACGTCGTGGCGACCGACGCCGACGGCAAGAAGGTCAAGGCCGAAGCCCTGACATATGGCCAGGTGAAGAGCGTGGCTTATTCCACAGAAGGGCTGAGGCTGGACCTGGGCCTGGCAGGGCAGATCAGCGTGCTGGATGTGCGCAAGGTGCTGGGCACCTGACGGCGCAAGGCGGGGGCTGGCGGCCTGACGCCGGCCGATCGATTCGATACATACAAACAAGCGAGAAAACACATGGGTTTCGGACAAGGATTGAGCGGCCTGAACGCTGCGACGCAGAATCTGGACGTCATCGGCAACAACATCGCCAACTCGGGCACGGTGGGCTTCAAGTCTGCCACCGCCTCGTTCGCCGACGTGTACGCGAGTTCCCGCGTAGGCCTGGGCGTGAAAGTGTCGGCCATCAACCAGCGCTTCTCGGTGGGCAACATCAGTGTCACGGGCGGGGAATATGACATCGCCATCGACGGTCCCAAGGGATTTTTCCGACTGACGGACCAGAGCGGCGGGGTGTTTTATTCCCGCAACGGCGAATTTCTGGTCGACAAGGATTTCTACGTCGTCAATGCGCAGGGCTTTCGCCTGACCGGCTACGCCGCGGGCGCGGTAGGGGCGGCGCCTGTGGATCTGCGACTGCCGCAAGGCAATATCGCGCCCAGCGCGACCACGACGGCGGGGCTGCAGTCCAACTTGAACGCGAACGCGGACGTCATCGATCCGGCGGTGGCCTTTGATCCCACGCTGGCTTCCACCTATACAGACTCCGTGCCCACCACGGTGTACGACTCGCTGGGCAACTCGCATCAAATGATGCAGTACTTCGTGAAGCGGCCGGGCACCGCCACCGAGAGCGTCTACGAGGTGTACTACAGCCTCGATGGCCAGGCGATGGCGCCCAGCACCGAAGCGGGCGGCGTGTGGGGCGGCGGCCAACAGCTGACCTTTGACTCGGCAGGGCGCCTGACGTCGGCCCCCACCGTGGCCTTGAGTTTTGCCACGCCGGGCGGCGCGACCTCGCCGGCCGAGCCGCTTGCCATCACGATGAGCTACGACGGCGTTACCCAGTACGGCAGCGATTTCTCGCCGAAGGTCGTGCAGAACGGCTATTCCAGCGGAGAATTCAGCGGCATTTCGGTGGGTTCCGACGGCACGCTGCTTGCCAACTATTCCAATGGCGAGAGCGCGGTGGTGGGCGTGCTGGCGCTGGCGAACTTCAACAATGTGCAGGGGCTGCAGCCGGTGGGCAACAACGCATGGGCGGAAACGGCCGCGTCGGGCCAGGCCACGCTGGGCCAGCCGGGCACCAACGGCCTGGCGCCGGTGGTGGGGCAGGCGCTGGAGGCATCCAACGTGGATATGAGCCGCGAACTGGTCAACATGATCATCGCGCAACGCACCTACCAGGCCAATGCGCAGACGATCAAGACGCAGGACGAGATCATGCAAGTGCTGATGAACATGCGCTAAGGCGCGGCGCCACGCACGGAAATCAGGCATGGACCGAATCATCTATACCGCCATGAGCGGCGCGGCACGCATCGGCGAGCACCAGGCCGCGCTGAGCAACAACATGGCCAATGTAAGCACGCCGGGCTTTCGCGAGCAGCTCGCGCTGTATCGGTCGGTGCCGGTACTGGACGGCACGTCGCTGCCCACTCGCGTTTCCACCGTGGCGTCCACGCCCGGCAGCAATTTCGAGATGGGCAATATGGAAACCACCGGGCGCGCGCTGGACGTCGCCATCGCGGGCCCGGGCTGGTTCGCCGTGCAGACGCCGCAAGGCGAGGCCTACACGCGCGCCGGCAACCTGCAGGTGGGAGTCAATGGTGTGCTGCAGACCGCGCAAGGGCAGCCCGTGCTGTCGGACCAGAACGGGATCGTCGATGTGCCGGAACTGGCGACGTTGACGATCGCCAGCGACGGCACCATTACCGCTCTGGGGGCCGGCGACCCTCCCAACAACATTCTCAACCTGGGACGCCTGAAACTGGTGAACCCGCCGCCAGAGCAGCTGGTGCGCGGCGACGACGGCGTGTTCCGCATGGCGCCGTTGGGCGGCCAGCCCGCGCCGCCCCTGCCGGCCGACCCGGCGATGCGCATCATGGCAGGGGTGCTGGAAGGCAGCAACGCCAGCCCCATCAAGGCGATGGTAGGGATGATCGAGAACGCCCGGCGGTTCGAAATGCAGATGCAGGTTATCAGCGAGGCAGACCAGAACGCCGAGCGGGCCAACAGCCTGCTGTCGATGAACTGAGGCTGATTCAATTTTATCTATGCGAGCCGGCCCAGGTGCCGGCTTGCTCCAGGAGTTTCCATCATGATGCGTTCGCTGTGGATTGCCAAGACGGGTCTCGAAGGTCAGCAGACTTCGATGGACGTCATTTCCAATAACCTGGCCAACGTCCAGACCAACGGCTTCAAGCGGGGCCGTGCGATCTTCCAGGACTTGATGTACCAGACGCTGCGCCAGCCCGGCGCTCAGGTGGGTGACGCCAACCAGCTGCCCACCGGCTTGCAGCTGGGCACGGGTGTGCGTGTCGCCTCGACCGAACGGGTGTTCACGCAGGGCAATATGAACAACACCGGCGGCGAGCTGGATATCGCCATCGATGGCAAGGGTTTTCTGCAGGTGGAGCTGCCCGATGGCACCCAGGCCTACACGCGTGACGGCGCCCTGCAGGTCGACCAGAACGGCCAGCTGACCACGGCGGGCGGTTATGTGGTCCAGCCGCCTATCAATGTGCCGGACAATGCGCTGTCGCTGACCATAGGCAAGGACGGCACCGTTTCGGTGACCCAGCCGGGCGCTGCGGGCCTGAACGTGCAGATCGGCCAGTTGCAGCTGGCGACCTTCATCAATCCGCCCGGGCTGCAGAGCATAGGCGAAAACCTGTACCTGGAAACCGATTCGTCGGGCCCGGCCAACGTTCTGCAGCCTGGCATCGATGGCGCGGGCTCCATCCTGCAGCAGTATGTCGAGACGTCCAATGTGAACGTCGCCGAAGAGCTGGTCAACATGATCACCACGCAGCGCGCGTACGAGATGAACAGCAAGGCTGTGAAGACCTCGGATGAAATGCTGGCTCGCCTGACGCAGTTGTGATGCCCATGAATGTGCTGCGTCTGCTGTTTGCGGCCATGCTGGCAGTGGCGGCTGTCGGGTGTGCGATGATTCCGCCCGAACCGATAGTCAGCGGCCCCGTCACGGCCGTGCCCCCGCCGCCGCCCATGGCGGCGGCGCAGCCCAATGGCGCCATTTACCAGCCGAGGGTCTACGGCAATTACCCCTTGTTCGAAGACCGGCGGCCCCGCAACGTGGGCGATATCGTCACCATCGTGCTGAACGAGCGCACGAACGCGGCCAAGAACGTCGCCACCAATACCAACCGCAGCGGCAGCGTCGGCCTGGGTATTGCCGCCACCCCCGGCTTCATGGACAGCTGGGCCAATGCCAAGCTCGACACGGATGCGTCGGGGTCGAACCAGGCATCGGGCAAGGGCGATACAAGCGCCAACAATACGTTCACGGGCACGATCACCACCACGGTGATAGGCGTGCTGCCCAACGGCAATCTGCAGGTTGCGGGCGAAAAGCAGATCGCCATCAACCGGGGCAGCGAATATGTGCGCTTTTCCGGCGTGGTGGATCCACGCTCGATAACGGGCGCCAATTCGGTGTCTTCGACCCAGGTTGCCGACGCCCGCATCGAGTATCGCAGCAAGGGAGTCATGGATGAAGTGCAGACCATGGGCTGGCTGCAGCGCTTTTTCCTGATCGCATCGCCGTTCTGACCATGACTTTCTTTCCTCTGTTTTCCGCTTTGCTGCGCCGCGCCGGCCCATTGGCCTTGGCGGCATTGCTGACGCTGGGCGGCGCGGCGCATGCCGAACGCATCAAGGACCTGGCCTCCATACAGGGGGTGCGCGGCAATATGCTGATCGGCTATGGCCTGGTGGTCGGGCTGGACGGCAGCGGCGACCAGGTGCGGCAGACACCTTTCACCCAGCAAAGCCTGACCAACATGCTCTCGCAATTGGGCATTACGGTGCCGCCGGGCAGCAACATGCAATTGAAGAACGTGGCCGCCGTCATGGTGACGGCCACGCTGCCGCCGTTTGCGCGCCCCGGCCAGCGCCTGGACGTGGTGGTGTCGTCGATGGGCAATGCCAAGAGCCTGCGCGGCGGCACGCTGTTGATGACGCCATTGAAGGGGGCCGACAGCCAGGTGTATGCGATCGCCCAGGGCAACATCCTGGTGGGCGGGGCCGGGGCGTCCGCGGGCGGCTCAAGTGTGCAGATCAACCAGCTCAATGGCGGGCGCATTACCGACGGGGCGATTGTCGAGCGCGCGGTGCCTACCTCGTTCGCACACGACGGCAGCATCTACCTGGAAATGGATGTGACCGACTTCGGCACAACCCAGAATGTGGTGGCGGCGCTGAACCAGGCATTCGGTCCAGGCACGGCCGAGGCCGTCGATGGCCGGGTCGTGCAGGTCAGGGGGCCGGCCGACGCAGCGGCGCAGGCCGCTTTCCTGGCCAAGGTAGAGAACCTGCAGGTACGGCGCGCGCCCGCCACAGCCAAAGTCATTATCAACGCCCGCACGGGGTCGGTGGTGATGAACCAGACCGTAATGATCGACGAAGCGGCCGTGGCGCACGGCAGCCTGTCCGTCATCATCAACCGCCAGGCGCAGGTGTCGCAGCCCGACACCCCCTTCGGCGGCGGGCAGACGGTGGTGGTGCCCAACACGCAGATCGAGGTGCGCCAGGAAGACGGCGCGCTGCACCGCGTGCGCACCAGCGCCAACCTGGCAGACGTTGTAAAGGCGTTGAACGCGCTGGGCGCCACGCCACAGGACCTGCTGGCCATCCTGCAGGCCATGAAATCGGCGGGCGCGCTGCGCGCCGACCTGGAAATTATCTGATGGCTTTTGTCAGTTATACGCCGCGACCGGGTTCTCAGCAGTCGGTCTTCGACATGGGACGCCTGGCTGACCTCAAGCGCGGCGCCGCTTCAAGGCCCGACGATGCCGGTGCGCAGAAGCAGGTTGCTACGCAAGTGGAAGCGCTGTTTCTGCAGATGATGCTCAAGCGCATGCGCGAGGCTACGCCCAAGGGAGGGCTGTTCGACTCCCAGCAGTCGCAGATGCTGCGCACCATGACGGACGAGCAACTGGCGCTGCAGTTGGCCGATCCGGGTGTCGGCCTGGCCCAGGCCATGCTGAAGCAGATGCAGCAGGGCCGGGCAGCGGGCGCCGACGCGGCGCTGGATCCGGCCCTGGCCGCCGCGCCAGCCGACAGCTCGGCGCGCGCCCCGCGCCAGGTGGCGGCATTGCTGGAACTGATGCGCAACAACCGTGCGCGCGAGCGAGAGTTGGCCGTGGCCGATGGCGCTCCTGCGCACGTGGTGGACTTTGTGTCGCGCATGGCCGGGCCAGCCGAACATGCGGCGCGCCAGACGGGGCTGCCGGCGCGCCTGATCCTGGGCCAGGCGGCCCTGGAATCGGGGTGGGGCCGGCGCGAACTGAAATACGAAAACGGCGCCACCAGCCACAACCTGTTCGGCATCAAGGCCGGCGCGGGCTGGCGCGGCAAGGTGGTCAGCGTGATGACCACCGAATACCAGGACGGCGTGCCCCGCAAGGTCGTGGAGCCATTCCGCGCCTACGGGTCGTATGAGGAATCGTTTGCCGATTATGCGCGCCTGATCGGCGAAAGCCCGCGTTACGAATCTGTTCTGCACGCGCGCGACGAGGTCGAGGCCGCGCGGCGCATCCAGGCGGCCGGCTATGCCACCGACCCGGCATATGCCGACAAGCTGATTGCGGTGATGGCGCAGCTTGGCGGCGCAGGCGCCGGGGAATTTGACGGTGCGCGCTAAATTCGGCGGGGCGCGTGCCGTTAACCCGGTATCTGGACCGAATGCGGTTTTCTACGGGATATCGGCAATATGAATCTGTACAACTTGGCGCTCACCGGGTTGAATGCCTCGCAGGCGGGGCTGGAAGTCACCAGCCACAACATCAACAACTCGGCAACGGTCGGCTACAGCCGCCAGCGCGTGATCACCTCGACAGCCGGCGCCACCGAGACGGGGCAGGGTTACTTCGGCCGCGGCGTGCAGGTCGATACCGTCAAGCGCCAGTACGACAGCTTCCTGTATCGCCAGATGGTAGGCGCCCAGGGTTCGGGCGCCCAGCTGGCCACCCACTACGACCAGATATCGCAGATCAACAACCTGTTCGCCGACCGCACCGTAGGCATCACGCCGGCGCTGGAGGGCTTTTTCGCCAGTGTGAACGCCGGCGCGAGCAGCCCTGCCGACCCTGCGGTGCGCCAGGACATGATAGGCAAAACCAACTCGCTGGTCACGCAGATCAATACGGCCTATCGCGAGCTGCAGAATCTGCGCGACGGGGTCAATACGCAGATCTCGACCACGGTTGAGCAGGTCAACAGCTACCTGGAGCGCATCAACGACCTGAACCAGCAGATCGTCGTCGCGCAGGGCAAGTCGGGCCATGCGCCCAACGACTTGCTGGACCAGCGCGACCAGGCGCTGTCGGAGCTCAACCAACTGGTGGGCGTACGTTATTACCAGCAGGGCGACACACTGAACATCACCCTGCAAAGCGGACAGACGCTGTTGTCGGGCACGACCGTGTATCCGCTGGCGGCCGTGCAGTCGGCGGCCGATCCCACGCGCATGGCACTGGCCTATTCACTGCCATCGGGCGGCGGCACGACGATAAAAGTGGAGCTTGCCGACAGCCAGATCAGCGGCGGAAAGCTGGGAGGCTTCCTGCAGTTCCGCAGCGCATCGCTGGACGCGGCGCAAGATCAGCTGGGCCAGCTGGCTGTGGGGCTGGCGCTGGCGTTCAATGCGCAACACGAGGCGGGGCTGGACTTGAACGGCGATCCTGGCGGGCCCATGTTCGGCCTGGGTGTGCACACAGGCATTCCCAAGGCCGGAAACGGCGGCGATGGCACGCTGACCGCCGCATTCACCGACGCGGGCGCGTTGCGGGCGACCTCGTACGACATAGTGTTCGATGGCGCCAATTACCAGGTCACCCGCCGCTCGGACGGCGCGACGCAGACCTTGACGCCGGCCGGCGCGCCGCCGTCGATCGAGATCGACGGCATGAGCCTGGAGCTGGGCGGCACCGCCATGGCCGGCGACAGCTGGACGCTGCAGCCCATGCGCGACGCCGCCCGCGATCTGAGCATGTTGATCACGGACCCGGCCAAGATCGCCCTGGCCGACGCGACCGGGGGCACGACCAATGGCGCGAACGGCCTGGAACTCGCCAAGCTGCAGACCACGAAGGTGCTGGCTGGCGGCACGCTGAGCCTGGCCGGGCAGTTTTCGCAGCTGATCAACAACGTGGGTGTACAGACCCAGCAGATCAAGACCGCCAACACGGCCCAGGGCAACCTGATCACACAGCAGACCTCGGCATACCTGTCGGTTTCCGGCGTGAACCTCAACGAGGAATACGTCAACCTGACGATCTACCAGGAACAGTACCAGGCCAGCGCCCGGATCCTGGATGTGGCCAGCACGGTGTTCGACACCTTGCTCGGCCTGCGCTGATGCGGTTGATTGCAGCTGACTGATACGGACCGGAGCTTTTACCATGCGCCTGAGCACTTCTCTTATCTACCAGAACGGCCTGAACGGCATCCTCAAGCAAGAAGCGACGTTGTCGCGCCTGCAGGAACAGCTGGCCAGCGGCCGCCGCGTGCTGACGCCGGCCGATGATCCGCTTGCCGCCTCGCTGGCGGTGAATGTGTCGCAGACATCGAGCATGAATGCGACCTACGCGAACAACCGCGATACGGCCAAGCAGACCCTGGGCCTGGAAAGCAATGCCCTGGCGTCCTCGGTGACCACGCTGCAGTCGGTGCTGCAACGGGTTGTGCAGGCGGGCGGCACGCTCAGCGACCCTGACCGCCAGGCGCTGGTGGCCGAGCTCCAGGCCGCGCGCGAGCAACTGGTGGGCCTGGCCAACGCCACGGACGGCAACGGGCAATACCTGTTTTCGGGCCACGACGGTTACGCGCAACCGGTGACACTCAATGCCGATGGTTCGGTCACTTATGGCGGCGACAATGGCCAGCGCATCATCCAGGTAGACCAGAGCCGCCAGATGGCCGGCAGCGATGTGATCGCCGATATCTTCGGCAAGGCGGCCAGCGGATCGATGGCCTACATCATGCAGGCCGGGGCCGCCAACACGGGAACCGGGCAGTTCGGCAAGGTGTCATTCGACGCCCCGGCCGCTGGCAACAACGTGGGGCAGGACTTCGTCATTACATTCTCGGACGTGGGCGGCGTGCTGAGCTACACGGCCGACACGGTGCCGGGTTCGGTGCCTGCGCCGGCGCCGGTGCCGTTCGTGGAAGGGCAGACCATAGACATGGGCGGCGTCAGGGCCAGCATCTCGGGGCAGCCCGCTGCGGGGGATACCTACACGGTGCAAACGCCCAAGGCATCGAACATGGATATGTTCGAGACGCTCGGCGACCTGATCGACACCCTGGCCACGCCCGCCATGGACGACCCGGCGGCGATGACGGCCATCAACAACATGCTGGCCACCGCCAACCGCAAACTGTCACTGACGCTGGACAACGTGCTGACCGTGCAGGCCTCGGTGGGCGCGCGCCTGAACGAGCTCGACGCCCTGGACTCGGTGGGCGCGCAACGCACGTTGTCGTATACCAAGCAGCTGTCCGACCTGGAAGACGTCGACGTCTATAGCGTGACTTCCCAGCTGTTGCTGCGCAAGGTGGCGCTGGACGCCGCAGCGGCGTCGTTCTCGACCATCCAGGGTTCCAGCCTGTTCAGCCGCGGGCGTTGAGCCCTTTGGCGCTTTACTGTTTATCTCTTTATAGACCCAGGATCATGCTGTCAAATTTGAAAGTTCGCACCGGCATACTGCTTGTGCTCGGCGTATTGTTGCTGGCGCTGCTGGTGTCCAACGCGGCTGCGTGGTTGGCCATGTACTCCAGCAACGACAAGCTCGACCGGGTCAACGCCGTGTACTCCAATCAGGTGACGCCGGTATACCAGGCGGTCACGCTGCTGCAGCGCGCCCGCTTGAGCGGATCTGCGTCGCTCGTTGAACTGCAGGAGGGCCGCCTGCGCGAATCGAGCCAGTCGCTGAATGAGGCGCGTACGGCCAGCGCGAGTGCGGCGCGGCTGATCACCGCGTTCATGGACATGACCAAGAGCGAGGCGCTGGAGCAGAAAGCCCAGGCGCTGAATGCCGCCTACCAGCGCTATGCCGGCAGCGCAGCGCGACAGTTCGATGCGATGGACAGGCAGGACCTGCGCGCTTTCATCGAACAGAATACCGGTACGCAGGCCGCGGCGGCGGCCTTCGACCAGGCGTTCTCGGATTATCTCCAGTTCGTCAATACGCGCACTGACCAGCTCGTAGTCGATGCCAGAGCCGACTACATGCTGTCGCGCACGGTGTCCATTGCACTGGTGCTGATTTCGCTCGTGCTGGCCGGCCTGTGCTGGGTCTTTATGCAACGCAGCGTGCTCCGGCCCCTGCGGGAAGCTGGCCAGCACTTTGACAAGATTGCCAACGGGGACCTGACGGCGCGGGTAGAGGTTCGCAACAGCAACGAGATAGGCCAGTTGTTTGCGGCGCTCAAGCGGATGCAGGAGAACCTGGCGCGCACGGTGTCGCAGGTTCGTCGCGGGGTTGACGAGATCA
>NZ_NEVI01000002.1:0-10018 GCF_002261415.1 Bordetella genomosp. 7
TTCCCCGTGGTTTTAATTCATGCCCAGAAACGTCGGCCACAGCGGGAAGATCAGCCCCAGGCCCTTGACGAATGCCAGCCAGCAGAAGACCACCAGGAAAATGGCGTTGACCACTGCGACGCGCCAGTTGAACTCGAAGCTGGCGATGCTGCTGCCTGCCACCAGCAGGAAGATCGACAGGTACAGGCCCAGGGGGCGCAGCAACAGGCCGAACAGCACGACGGAGCCGATGATGATGAACAGGATCTTGAAGTCGAAGCGCTCGACGGTCGTTTCGGTGGCTTTCGAGGAAAGCGCGCTCAGCGCGACCACTGCGCCCAGCACGGCCAGGCAGATGCCCAGCCAGAACGGGAAATAGCCGGGGCCCATCCGGGCGGCGGTGCCCATCTGGTAGCTCGCCGCCTTCCAGGCGAATCCCAGGCCCAGGGCGACGAACATCACCCCCGACCAGAAATCCTGCCGATTGCGTAGCTGCATGGTCTACTCCTATGTACAGCATGTGAGTTAAAGCGGGCCCGCATCGGACCCGCGCAAAAGGGCACTGCAACGTGCCACTAGTTATGACAGGAGGTGCCGTTTTTAGGCAGCGCGCATGGTAGCGAAGGGGGGTGGGCCTGCAAACCCGACTCATCGGCGGGGCGGATGGGGTTTTCCCTAGAACGGGCGTCTAAGTTGTAACCCTGCGCCTGGATCGGCCCAGAATGAAAGCTGATTGAAAGTTATTAGAAAGACGCACGAAAGCCGCCACGCGGGTGCGCGGCGTTTTATTCTTGCGGATAGCCGGCACGATGGTTCGGTAAGTTCTACCGAATATTGCCGTGTTTCTCACGTTGCGTGCAGCCGACCGGCAGGCGCGCAGAATGGTTTACGATAGCGCCCATGTTGCAAGACCTCGACCAACTCGCCGCCCGGATCGGGCAACTGGTGCAACGCACGCGGCAACTACATGCCGAGCGCGACGCGTTGCGTGTCCGCCTGAGCCAAAGCGAATCCGGCCAGCGCGCGCTCGAACAGCGCTGCGCCGAGCGCGACGCCGAAATACAGGCCATGCAGGCACGCCTGCAAGAGCACGACGGCACCGTCGAATCCATGCTCGCCGAAGCCCGTCAAACAGAGGCCGACCTGCGCGAACAGCTTGCGCGTGCGATCGCCGAACGCCAGGAACTCGAAGCACGCGGCAATGCGCGCGAAGCCGAGCTGCTGGGCGATCTCGGCGCGCGCGATACCGAATTGCAACGGCTGCGTGTAGCCGCTTCCGCCGCCCGCGAGCGCATCGATACCGTATTGGCCCGCCTGCCGGGCGCGCCCACCGGAGACCAAGCCTGATGGAACGCGTCGATGTCACTATCCTGGGGCGGGATTACTCCCTCGCCTGCGCTACCGACGAAAAACCTGCGCTGTTGGCCGCCGTGCGCCATGTCGATCAACTCATGATGCGCATCCAGGGCTCCGGCAAGGTATCCAGCAACGAGCGTATCGCCGTCATGGCGGCGTTGCAGATCGCCGGTGAGTTGCTCGCCATGAAGGCTGCGCCCGATGGTCCCCTGGGGGGTTTGGCGGTGGGCGACTTCAAGCGTAGAATCGAGGACATGAACTCTCTGCTTGACGACGCATTGTCAGGCCAGGAAAAATTGTTGTAGGGCGCAAGCCCCCGGCGTGTCGGTATCACGCAGTTTTTTTTCAGTTTGTCCCTGCCGTGTTCGTGACTTGGCCATACATTCTCTGAACCTATGTCTTACGGCATATTGGTTGCGTGAATGGTGAGCTGGAGCGCTTGTCTCTTCGTAGATGAACCCGACGCTCAACGGAACGCGACCACCTTGAACCCAACGGTTCGAGATGCCGGCCTAGACGGCACAGGTGGGGCATTTCTTCCGGCGGGCCTGCTGCACGCAGGTCCGCGCCGGATGTCTCCTTCCCCCCTTCATCTCAATACAGGCTCGCCATGATGCGCTCCCGTCCCGTGCTTTCATTGAACCGGCTTGCGGCTGCGTGCTGCACGGCCCTGGCCCTCGCCGCGGCCCAACCGGCGTATGCGCAGCAACACGCACAGCCCGACGATGCTGCGGCGCGCGCCCCGGAACTCACTCTGCAGGCGTCGGCCGCGTCCGAAGTCCAACAGGACACGGTGCGCATTACGCTGGCCGCGGAACTCGAGGCCGCCACGCAGTCTGCGGCCGGCAAGGCGCTCACGGCTGCGCTGGACGAAGCGGTCAAGCGTGCCCAGGGCACAAAAGACGTCGCAGTCAGCTCGGGCGGCTACAGCATCTGGCCCAACACCAACGAAAAAGGCAAAATCCAGAACTGGCGAGCCCGCGGCGAGATCATTCTCGAATCCAAGGACTTCGCGGCGGCGTCGGCATTGGCTTCCAAGCTTTCCGACAAAACCGCCATCAGCCACATCAGTTTCGTCCTGTCGCGCGAGGCTCGCGACGCCGAAGAACGCAAATTGCTGGGCCAGGCGGCTCAGGCTTTCCGCGATCGCGCTCTGGCCGCGGCCACGGCATTCGGTTTCAGCGGCTATCAGGTTCGACAGCTCGAACTGAGCGGCGGCGGCTCGCCCGTACCCGTGCCGCGCCCCATGGGCGCGCAGATGATGGCCAAGAGCGCGGCAGCGGAATCGGCCGACGTGCCGCTCGAGGCGGGCAAGGTCACCGTCAGCATCTCGGTCAACGGGACGGTTGCCTTGCACTGAGCCCGAACAAAACCACGCCGGCCAGCACCATGGGCAGGGACAGCCACTGTCCCATGCTCATGCCGCCGGCCAGCAGGCCCAGGAATCCGTCCGGCTCTCGCGTGAATTCCACCAGGAATCGGAACGCCCCGTAGCCTATCAAGAACAGGCCGCTCACCTGGCCCGCCGGGCGAGGCCGGGCCGAAAACCACCACAGCAGCACAAACAGCACGATGCCTTCCAGGCCGAGCTCGTACAGTTGCGAAGGGTGGCGCGGCACTGTGTCGCCGGCCTGCGGAAACACCATGCCCCAAGGCGCATCCGTGGGGCGGCCCCACAATTCGCCATTAATGAAGTTGCCCAGCCGTCCCGCGCCCAGCCCCAGCGGGATCAGCGGCGCGATAAAGTCGCTGATCGTGAAAAACGACAGCTGCTTCTTGCGCGCGTACAACAGCATCACCACGATCACGCCGATCAGGCCTCCGTGGAACGACATGCCGCCTTCCCACAGATACAGCACTTCCAGGGGGTGGGCAAGGTAGTACGCCGGCTTGTAGAACAGCACGTACCCCAGCCGGCCGCCCAGCACGACGCCCAGCACGCTATAGAAGATCAGGTCTTCCAGGTCGCGCGGCTGCAGTGCGGGGGTGTGGCCGCGAACCAGGCGCATGCGCCCCAGCAAGTAGACCAGGGCGAACCCCAGCAGGTACATGAGCCCGTACCAATGAATGGCCACGGGGCCTATACGTAGGGCAATGGGGTCGAATTGGGGATGAAGCAGCATATTCCGCCACGCAGTAAAAGATTGGGTCGATAATAACCGGCGAAGGTGCCGTCCTAAAGCATGCCGGCCACACAGCAGGCCGGCAACATTTCCGGAGACAAGCATGCCCGATAACGAGCGCTCACGTCATATCACCCATGGTGTGGCCCGTGCGCCCAACCGCGCCATGTATTACGCGCTGGGCTACCAGGAAGCCGACTTCGACAATCCCATGATCGGCGTTGCCAACGGCCATTCCACGATCACCCCCTGCAACAGCGGCCTGCAACGGCTGGCCGACGCGGCGATCCAGGCTGTGCGCGCATCGCGCGCCAACCCGCAAGTATTCGGCACGCCCACCATTTCCGATGGCATGTCGATGGGCACCGAAGGCATGAAGTATTCGCTTGTGTCCCGCGAAGTCATTGCCGACTGTATCGAAACCGCCGTGCAGGGGCAGTGGATGGACGGCGTGGTCGTCATAGGCGGCTGCGACAAGAACATGCCCGGCGGCATGATCGCGCTGGCCCGCATGAACGTGCCGGGCATCTATGTCTACGGCGGCACCATCAAGCCCGGACGCTACCGCGGGCAGGATCTCACCATCGTTTCGGTGTTCGAAGCCGTCGGCGAGTTCACCATGGGCCGCATGCCGCAAGAAGATTTCAAGCAGATCGAAAAATGCGCCATTCCCGGCTCGGGGTCATGCGGCGGCATGTATACGGCCAACACCATGAGTTCCGCATTCGAGGCCATGGGCATGAGCCTGCCGTATTCCAGCACCATGGCCAACGAAGACGACGAGAAGGTGGCATCGGCAGCCGAATCGGCGCGCGTGCTGGTCGACGCCGTGCGGCGGGGTGTGCGGCCGCGCGACATCATCACGCGCGAATCCATCGAAAATGCGGTGGCGGTCATCATGGCCACCGGCGGTTCCACCAATGCAGTACTGCATTTCCTGGCCATCGCCCATGCCGCAGAGGTCGAATGGACAATCGACGACTTCGAACGCATCCGGCGCCGCGTGCCGGTCATCTGCGACCTCAAGCCGTCGGGCCGTTACGTCGCCACCGACCTGCATCGTGCCGGGGGCATTCCGCAAGTCATGAAACTATTGCTCGATGCGGGCCTGTTGCACGGCCACTGTCCCACCATTACGGGCAAGACCATTGCCGAAACGCTGGCTGACGTCCCTTCCGAGCCGCCCGCAGGCCAGGACGTCATACGGCCCATTTCAAAGGCCATCTACCCTCAGGGCCACCTGGCGATCCTCAAGGGCAACCTGGCGCCCGAAGGATGCGTGGCGAAAATCACCGGCCTGAAGAACCCCGTTATTACCGGGCCGGCGCGCGTGTTCGATTCCGAAGACGATGCCATGGCCGCCATCATGGACAAGCGCATCAAGGCGGGCGACGTCGTGGTCATCCGCTACGAAGGCCCCAAGGGCGGCCCCGGCATGCGCGAAATGCTGGCCCCCACGTCGGCCCTGGTGGGGCAGGGGCTGGGCGAAAGCGTCGGCCTGATCACCGATGGGCGGTTTTCGGGCGGCACCTGGGGCATGGTGGTGGGCCATGTGGCGCCCGAGGCATATGTCGGCGGGCCCATTGCCCTGATCCGAGAGGGCGATTCGGTTACCATCGACGCTCACCAACTGCTGCTGCAGTTGAATATTTCTGACGATGAGATAGCGGAGCGTCGCAAGGCCTGGGTACAGCCCCGGCCGCGATATACGCGTGGCGTGCTGGCCAAATTCGGCAAGCTTGCCGGCACCGCAAGTCGTGGGGCAGTGACCGATGCATTTGAAGATTAGGTTGGCGGCAGGGGCCGCCATGGGTTTGTGGATGGGGGCGGCTGCCGCCCAAAGTACTGAAGGCGGCCTGGCGCTGGCGCAACAAAAGGCCTGTATGGCTTGCCACCAGGTCGACAGCAAGCGGGTGGGGCCGCCGCTGCAAAGCGTCGCAGAACGCTACGCGGGGCAGGGCGAGGCCATGGTCGGGTACCTGGCAGAAAAGATCCGCGGCGGCGGGCGCGGTGCATGGGGCGTGGTGCCCATGCCGGCGCAGGCGCAGGTCAGCGACCAAGAAGCACGGCAGCTGGCCCTATGGATCCTTTCCCTGGCGCCTGCCAAGGCTGAAAACTAGTCATTGCGGGCGGCCATCCGGCCTGCCGCCATGCCAAGGAGCACATATGCGCGAGCAGACTTCCCCAGGTTCTTCCCAGGTTGCCGTGCTGGGCGGCGGTTGTTTTTGGTGCGTCGAGGCCGTCCTGCAGGATCTGCGCGGCGTCATCAGCGTGCAGCCGGGCTATTGCGGCGGGCATGTCGACCACCCCACCTACGAACAAGTGTGTGGCAAACAGACTGGCCATGTCGAAGTGGCGCGTGTCGAGTTCGACCCCGCACAGCTGTCCTACAGCGATCTGCTGCGCGTCTTTTTTGCCACCCACGACCCCACCACGCCGGGTCGCCAGGGCAATGATGTGGGGCCGCAATACGAGTCCGCTATTTTCTGGCAGAACGACACCCAGCGCGACGAGGCGCGCGCGGTCATGGCCGAAATCGAAGCGCAGCATGTTTACGACGCGCCCCTGGTCACACACTTGCGCGAACCGGCCACTTTCTGGCCCGCCGAAGACTACCACCGCAACTATTTTGCGCAGCATCCCGAACAAGGCTATTGCCAGTTCGTCATCGCGCCCAAGGTGGCCAAGTTCCGCAAGCAGTTCCACGACCGACTGAAGCGTTGATCCGCGGCGAGGCGGCCGGGAACGGAGCGTGCCGCGGCGGCATCTAATGCGGCATATCCTCGAATAATCGCGAGGCAGGAGCCGCAGATATGCCATCGACCTTGCTCAAGCCCATCGGCGCGGCGCTGTCCGACGCCGAGCTCGCCCACCGCATTGCGCGCGGCGACAGCCAGGCGCTGCAGGACCTGATGCGGCGCTGCAACCAGACGCTTTACCGCACGGCGCGCAGCATCTTGCGTAACGACAACGACGCGGAAGACGCCGTACAAGAAGCGTATATCAAGGCGTATCGGGTCATCGGCACATTCAGGGGCGATGCGTCTCTGCAGACTTGGCTCGTGCGCATCGCCGTCAACGAGTGCAGGCAGCGTCTGCGCAAGCGCGAGCGTCGGCTGCGCCTGGTCCCGCTCGTCGACCGGCCACTCACCGGCCCCGATCTGCCGGAGCACATCATGCAAGACGCCGCCAACGGATCGCGTCCCGAGCACCACGTATTGCAGGCTCAAACCCGCAGGCTGCTAGAGGCCAAGATCGACGAGCTTCCGGATGCGTTCCGGCAGGTATTCGTGTTGCGGGCCATCGAAGAAATGTCCGTCGAAGAGATATCCGGCTGCCTGGGTATCCCCGACGCTACCGTGCGCACGCGGTATTTCAGGGCCCGCGCCCTGCTGCGCAAGGCATTGCAGCGCGAGGTGGTCGCGGGCCTGGACGCCGCCTTCTCTTTTGCAGGCGATCGTTGTGATCGCATCGTAGCCGCTGTCATGAAGCGGCTGGACGCCGCCGGGCACGACGGCTGACTTTTCTTACTACTGGGGGTTCATCATGTCGTTTCTCGCGATAGGGACGGTCGCGCGCGCACCTGCTCGACGTGCGTTCCTGCAACAAGGCGGGCTGGTGTTGTCCGGTGCCGCGATTGCGCTGCTGTCCGGGCGCACGGCGTTGGCAAAGGGTGCCCAGGCCCAGGAATCCGATGTACGCATCCTCAATACGGCGCTGGCGGCCGAGCTGGAAGCGGTCGCCGCCTACCAGCTGGGGGCGGAAAGCAAATTGCTGCAAAAGCCGGTGCTCGATCTTGCCCTGACGTTTCAGGGGCATCATCGTGCCCACGCCGAACTGCTGTCAAAAACCGTCAAGGCGCTGGGGGGCAAGCCGGTGGCGGAACAGGCTCATTACACGTTCCCCACCAGTTCGCTCAAGAGCCAGGCCGATGTGCTGCGATTCGCCGCAACGCTGGAAAAGGGCGCTGTCAGCGCCTATCTGGGCGCCGTCCCCGTATTCGACAACCGCGATCTGGCCAAGGCGGCGGCCAGCATCCTGGGCGACGAGGCCATGCACTGGGCGGTTCTTCGGCATGCGTTGGGCGAAGAGCCCGTTCCTGTGGCCTTCATGTCATGAATGCGTCCTGCGGCTTTGCAACCGCCTGGCCGGCCATGCTGGCGGCCACACTGGCCGTAGCCAGCATGGCCGTGGCGGCCGATGCCCCGGCAGGGGTGGGTGACGCCCGTCGCGGTGAGGAAATCTACGGGCGCTGCCTGGCCTGCCATGCGCTTGCCTATAACCGCACCGGGCCGCGTCACTGTGGGCTGTTGGGGCGACGTGCAGGCAGCGTGCCCGGTTATTCTTATTCCCAGGCCATGAAACAGTCCGGGATCATCTGGAACGAACAGACCCTGGACGTGTTTCTGAAGAATCCGATGGCCGCGGTGCCCGGCACTTCGATGGGATATGCCGGCATCGCCGATGCCGGCGAGCGCGCAGACCTGATCGCGTACCTGAAACAGGCCCCGCCCTGCGCGCAATGAGCCCGAGCCGCCAGGTGGGCGTTACTCTACCGCCCGCACCACGCCGCGCCTCATCTGGTCTAGCTCGATCGATTCGAACAAGGCCTTGAAGTTGCCTTCGCCAAAGCCTTCGTTGCCCTTGCGCTGGATAATCTCAAAGAAAATCGGCCCGATCTGGTTCTCGGTGAAAATCTGCAACAGCAATCCGCCGCCCGGGGCGCCGTCGAGCAGGATGCGGTTCTTCTGCAGGCGCGCCACATCTTCGCCGTGGCCGGGCAGGCGTTGCTCCAGCAGTTCGTAGTACGTGTCGGGCGTGTCCAGAAAGGTCACGCCGTTACGCCGCAGCGCTTCCACGGTGGCGTAAATGTCGTCGGTCGCCAGCGCGATATGCTGGATGCCCTCGCCGCGGTACAGGTCCAGGTATTCCTGGATCTGGCCTTTTTCTTCCGTGCCTTCCTCATTGATGGGAATGCGGATATTTCCGCAAGGCGACGTCATCGCTTTCGATTTCACGCCGGTCACCTTGCCCTCGATGTCGAAATAGCGGATCTCGCGGAAGTTGAACAGCCGCTCGTAGAATTCCGACCATTCCGCCATGCGGCCCTTGTGCACGTTATGCGTCAGGTGGTCCACCAGTGCCAGGCCGGCTCCCGAATGGGTCAGATCGCTTTCTGCAGTCTGGGGATCCAGCGGCTCGAAATCCACATCATAGATGCTGATATCGCCGATGCCTCGGTGGTTGTTCTTGCCGCGCCAGCGATCCACCAGATAAATAAGCGAATCGCCTATCCCTTTGATAGCCGGGATATTCAGTTCCATCGGCCCGCTGTGCGAATCGAACCCCCAGGCGCCCAGTTCCAGCGCGCGCTTGTAGGCGCGTGCTGCGTCCTGCACACGGAAGCCGATAGCGCAGATCGACGGCCCATGCAGCCGGGCAAAGCGCTGTGCAAAAGAGTCCGGTTCGGCGTTGATAAGGAAGTTCACGCCACCTTGGCGATAAAGGGTGACGTCTTTATGGCGGTGTCGCGCAATGGCCTTGAAACCCAGCGTCTCGAACACCTTGCGCAGCGCGGCGGGGTCGGGCGCCGCATATTCGATGAACTCAAAACCGGCGGTGCCCATAGGGTTCTCCCACGGCTTGAAGGCGTCGGTGCTCATGGTCTCTCTCCTGATCTGAATGCGCCTGAACCTGAAGATTCAGTTCCCAAGCCGAAATTGTAGGCAGCCCGGCCGGGCAATTGATTGCAAACCTGCTTCGAAAAAGCCAGATCAGGGCAATAATATTGCTGCAAAAACACCATAAGGGACCAAACATGTCGCAAGCTGACCTGGACAGGACAGATCGCCGGATACTGGCCGAGCTGCAACGCGATGGCCGTCTTACCAATCAGGAACTGGCCGAGCGGGTTTCCCTATCACCCAGCCCCTGCCTGCGTCGGGTTCGCCGGCTGGAAGAGCAGGGCTATATCAAGCGCTATGTGGCGCTGGTCGAGGCCGAAAAAGTGGGGCTGGGGCTATTGGCCTACGTCTCCATCCGCCTGGACAAACACGTGGGCGGCAGCCATGCCCCCATTGTCGAGTTCGCCCGCGACGTGCAGCGATGGCCCGAAGTCACCGAGTGCTACGCCATGTCGGGCGACATGGACTATCTATTGCGCGTGCAGGTGGCCGATCTGGCCCACTTTTCCAGTTTTGCCATGGACACCCTCATGCGGCACCCTGCGGTGGTGGATATGAAGTCCTACTTCGCGCTCCAGCAAATCAAAGAAACCACCGAACTGCAGCTATAAGTAGCGACCCCCTGCGTGGGGGGCAGACGGCACGGCCAGGTAATATGGCCCCGTTTTTTAGGCGCCCGGAAAAAATACGTGCCGCACCTTTCTGCATGGTCTGAGTATCTGTGCTATAGTCTCGCTCCTTCGTTGCCCGGGTGTGTTTTTCCAGGTGGCGGGGCCGGTGTCTTGGTTGCGTCGGGCGGCACAATGTGAATACGCGTTGTTGCACAGCCTGAAAAAATCGTGCTAAGATGTCGGGCTTGGCAGTTAGCAAGTTATT
>NZ_NEVI01000018.1:0-3030 GCF_002261415.1 Bordetella genomosp. 7
GGGTTCCAAACCCAGATCTCGGGCCACCTGCGAAACGGTGTTCCCCGGCAGCCCAACCAGGCGAACCGCTTCGCGCTTGAATTCATCAGTGAATGTTCTTCTGCTGCGTGTCATCGTCCTTCTCTCCAGGCATCATCATGCCATCTGATGTGTCCGGCGAGATAGGGCAAGGCCACAGAGCCCATTGATTAGGTTGCGTGGGCCTGCCACCCCTATCTCCAATAATCAGCATAGGAACGGTTTAGCGCCGTTGGCTGATCTCAGTTTCCCTATCCCGGAGCACCCATGATCTCGCACAGTCAGATCAATCGGGCCCGTGCGGCCCTGGCTACCTATTACTACGCCGACCAAGCAGACGATTACTACAGCCGCGATGGCAGTGCTGCTACTTGGCAGGGCGAAGGTGCCCGGCGCTTGGGTGCTGTCGGAGACGTGGAGCCCGCTCGCTTCAAAGCCATGCTGCAAGGCAACTTTGGCCGCGGCATCACAGCGGGCCAATCCGTCCGCAAGGATGCCAAGGCCCGCGCTGCTCTTGACCTGACTTTCGGAGCTCCCAAAAGCATCACCTTGCAGGCTCTCATCGGCGGTGACGCGCGGCTGATCCATGCCAATGACGAAGCTGTCGCTACTGCCTTGGCCTATGTCGAACAGCATCTGACCATGGGGCGCCGCAAGGAAAACGGCAGGCCACGGGTAGAGCATACGGGCAACCTCATCATTGCCAAATTCCGCCATGAGACAGCACGCCCCACCGAAGGCACTGCACCTGATCCTCACCTGCATGTCCATGCCTTACTCATGAATCTGACCCAGCGGGCCGATGGCAGCTGGGTGTCGTTGTCCAATGAGGAAATTTTCAAGCTACTGCGCGTGACTGACTCGATCTACCAGGCGGCACTGGAACGCAATATCCGGGCGCTGGGCTACGCCGTACGCCATGAGAAGAACCACATCGAGCTGGCCCACATTAGCCGCGAACAGATCGAGTTTTTTAGCAAACGCAGCGCCGGCATCACGGCCGAGCTGGCTGCACGCGGCACCAGCCGAGAAGAAGCCCCTCACGCCCTGCGTCAGGGCATCAACTTGGCAAATCGCCAGGAAAAGACCAAGGAGCTCAGCCGCGCGGACCTGCATCAGCAATGGCGGGACGCTGCTGCAGCCGTCGGCATGCAGTTTGACCAAGCAGACTTGCACGCGGTTAGTCAGCCAACACAGATATTGGGAAAATCATCAGGCCTGGTGGCTCATGCCTCCCTGGACTGGGCGATCAGACACTTGGCTGAACGGGAATCCGTCATGCCGCTGGCCGATCTACTGCAAAGCGCCGTTCGACATGCCGGTGGCCATACAGACATCACGGCCATCCAGGCTGCGATCCGGGCTTGTGTAGATTCCGGTGCTCTGATCCGAGAAGCGCCACACTACCGCAGCACCCAGGATATGAAAGCAGCGCCCATGACCCGCGAAGGTTGGGCTCAGGAGGTCATACGCCTGCGCAGCCTGCCAAAGGAAGCCTCTCTGAAGCTGGTTGATCAGGCCGTTGCTGAAGGACGCCTCCTGATGGAGAGTCCCCGCTATGCCACCCGGAACGCCTTTGAAGCTGAGTCCCGGATATTGGCAGCCGAACAGACAGGCCGTGGCGCTTGGCAGGCCACGATTGCCGATGCCCACGCCAAAGCCGGCCTGGATGCGCGCCTGACATATGGCCAGCGCGAAGCCGTGATGCTGATTGCTACCGGCGCCGACCAAATCTCCGGCATCCAGGGCCTGGCGGGTACGGGAAAATCGTTCGCCCTGCAGAATGCGCGGGCGATCCTGCAGCAGCAGGGATACGCCATGACTGCTCTGGCTCCGTACGGGGGCATGGTTCGCAACCTGCGCGAAGATGGCGTACCGGCCAACACGATCGCCTCGGTGCTCGCAGCCCGCGACAAGCGTCCATTCATCGACACTCTTGGGCCAAAAACGGTCGTCGTCATCGATGAGGCTGGAGTTGTGCCCGTGCGACAGATGGACAAACTGTTGGCGCTCATTCAGCCGACAGGCGCCAAAGTCGTGCTGCTGGGGGACACCGCCCAGACCAAGGCCATCGAGGCGGGCCGTGCCTTTGCCATGCTGCAGGAAAATGGCATGAAAACCGTATTGATGGGAGACATCCAGAGACAACGCTCCGAACGGCTGCGCCAGGCCGTGCAGCTGGCGGCCGGTGGCCAGGCAAGCCAGTCCCTGCCGCTCCTGGATCGAGTGATCACTGTCCCGGACCAGCTCACTACTGACGAGAATGGTCAGAAAACCCGAGACAGTTCTGCCCGGTATGAAGCAATTGCCCAAGCCTATACGCGGCTTTCCTCTGCAGAACAAGCCGGCACCATCGTCGTGACGGGAACCAATGCCTCACGAGAAGCCATCAACGCACGGATCCATGCCCTGCGTGGTTTGGAAGGCAAGGGTCATCAATGCCAGTTGCTTACTCGCCATGACACCACCCGTGCAGAACGCAGTGTGGCCCGGTATTACACGGTTGGCGACATCGTCGTGCCCGAACGGGATTACCAGTGCGGCCTCAAACGCAGCGAGCTGTATCGTGTGACCGGCAGCACACGCCATGACCGGATCACCGTGGAACCGCTGAAGCCCGGCTCAACCCATACCGAACCCATAGAAATCATCCCGAAAACCATGAGCAAGCTGTCGGTCTACCACCTGAACCGGGCGGAGCTGTCCGTAGGTGACCATGTCCGGCTCACCCGCAATGATGCTCAGAATGATTTAGTCAACGGCCAGCTGGCAAAGATCGTGGCAATTGACGCGGCCAACGTCACCGTCGAAGCCGACGGTCGCCGTGTCAATCTACCCACTGACCGGCCGCTGCGTAGGATCCCCCTCAGAGTAGACGTCAGCCAGTAGAATTTCGGAGCCTCCTTTCCATCGGAGACTCCCTTGAAGAAAAGCAGATTTACCGAAAGCCAGATCGTTGCGGTGCTCAAAGAAGGCGAAGCCGGCATCCCGGTCGTCGAGTTGTGCCGCAAG
>NZ_NEVI01000011.1:0-1930 GCF_002261415.1 Bordetella genomosp. 7
GTACTCGAGGAAGCGGCCGCGGCGGCGGGTTCGCTGCAGGAGCAGGCGCAGCGCCTGGCCGAAGCCGTGGCGGTGTTCAAGATCAATACCGGCGAAGTCATCGAAGTGCCCGCGCAGCAGTTGAGCGCGCAGCGCGCGCCGCGCGTGGCCGATGGCGCGCGCCCGCCCGCTGCCCCTGGCCAGCCCAGGCAGGCCATGCCCGAGTCGGCGCCGCGGCAGCTGAAGGCCGCCCAGCCTGCACAGGAACCTGCCCGCGCGGCGACGCGTCCGCAAGCGGCCGCCGCGCCGGCCGCCGGGGCTGCCCCGCAGGCTCGGCGCAAGGTTGCCGCGCACCAGGCTTCCGATGGCGCCGTGGCGCCCAGGTCCGCGCGCGCTTTCACGCCGCAACGGGCGGCGGCGGGCTCGCAGGCGAACCCGCGCGCATCGTCGGCCGACGACGATTGGGAATCCTTCTGATGCATGCGCAGATGATGCGCGTTCGCCTGGCGCAAACGGGTATGCGCATGGCGACGGCGGTACTGGCCATGGCGGCCCTGCTGTCGGGCTGCATGACTACCGGCCGAAACTTCGACGCGTCGCAGTTGTCGGCGCTGACGCCGGGCGTGTCGACCATGGACGAGGCCGCCTATGCATTGGGGGCCGCGCCGCAGACGCTGTACGGCCAATCCGACGGAAGCACCCTGGCACTGTGGTCGTACCACGCTACCTGGGTGACCGACGGTCTGTACGGCCGCAAGCAGGCCTTGTTGCGTTTCGGCCCCGACGGCCGACTGCTGGGCCTGGTGGACAGCACCAACGTTTTGCTGGAGCCGTGGGAGCGGCGCAAGTTGCTGGGTCCGCCGCCGGCGCGGCTGGATGGGCCCGCCGGCGCTCCCTGGGCTGCAGTGCCGGCGCCGCCGGCGCAATGACCGCAGTGGCGCGATCAGCCAGGGTCTAACGGACGCCGGCGCACGCCGGCGATGTGTGTTTTTCCGAATATTCGTGATGGACGGGGAAGCTATGGAAGCGAGTTACGACGCCGGTACCAAGCCGGCCAAGACCAAGAAGCGGGCGCGCGCCCCGAAACAGAAACGATCCTGGAAGATCCGCGACGCGCGGGTGGGCACCTTGCTGCTGGCGGTAATGGCCTTCTTCGCGCTGCTGATTGCAGCCGTGGGCGTGCTGGCGGCGTACTTCCTGCAGACCAACTATGAATCGATCCGCCGGATCCAGGACCTGACGGACCGCGCCAAACAGGTCGAGATCATCAACAGCGACATGCTGCGCGCACGCGTCGACCTGATGGTGGCTGCGCGCTATTTGCAGGAGTCTGGCTGGGGGTCGGGCGAAAGCGCGGCGCAAGGCGCCAAGGAAGCGCTCGATTCCGCCACCACCCGCCTTGATGGCGTGCGCAAGCGCTTCTCGGACTTCCAGCAGAATATGCTGGAAGACGACACCGGCCGCCGTCTGTCGATGAACCTGGTACGCCGCTACCGCGCGTATATCGATGATGGGGTCGATACGATGGTCGAAGCCCTGCGCAGCGAAGACTATTCGACCTTTTACATGGTCAACAATGAGTATGGCACGCCGCGCAGCGCGACCTTCATCGAGGCTATCGCGGAGTTCAGCGACTATATCCAGGCGCAGCAGAGCGCCAACGTGGCGGCGGCGCAGGCCAACTTCCAGCGCGCGGTGGCTGCGGTCGGCGTGGCGGTGGCGCTGGCGCTGGTGTTGATGCTGGTAGCGCGCATGGTGTTCGGCCGGCTGGTCGTGCGTCCCCTGGTCGAGGCTGGCCAGCACTTTGACAAGATTGCCAACGGGGACCTGACGGCGCGGGTAGAGGTTCGCAACAGCAACGAGATAGGCCAGTTGTTTGCGGCGCTCAAGCGGATGCAGGAGAACCTGGCGCGCACGGTGTCGCAGGTTCGTCGCGGGGTTGACGAGATCA
>NZ_NEVI01000017.1:0-552734 GCF_002261415.1 Bordetella genomosp. 7
TGGCCCGCATCATCAAGCGCCCACACTTATCGGTTGTTTCGTTGTTAAAGAACAGGTACTGCCACTGCGGTGCTGTTCGATCAGCACAGAAACGAGATTATGAAGCCTTTTTTGAAGGCTGTCAAATCGATCGCTTCGCGCTTCCGACTTGCCCCGCCACTCGACTGCCGCTTCGTTATCAGGGTTAACCCTGAATAACTTGCTAACTGCCAAGCCCGACATCTTAGCACGATTTTTTCAGGCTGTGCAACAACGCGTATTCACATTGTGCCGCCCGACGCAACCAAGACACCGGCCCCGCCACCTGGAAAAACACACCCAGGCAACGAAGGAGCGAGACTATACACCAAAACCGGAGTGTGTGCCGCAACAGTTGCCGGCCCTGTTGGCAGGTACATCGGCGCGCCTACACGCGCAACCAGTGTTGGTGCTGAAGCCGCCGGGTTTCCTGGGCGATTTCCACGGCGCGCCGTATGCACGGGGGCACGCCGATGTCCTGCAGCAGGTGGTCGTCGAAATGAGACAACTCGGTGGCAGTGCGGTTGCACGCGTGGCGGGCGGCGACCGCGTGCCACCAGGCGACCACAGCCGGCCATACCGACGCGGTTGCCGACGCGGTTGCGCGCGACAGGCTTGCTTTACAGGCGGCCACAAAGCCTTGTTGGCAGGTAAGAGATTGCGATTGCATGACGGGTCTCCGCATCAAGTTGGCTTATTGGTAAGCCTACATGCACAACAATCCGGCGAAAATCGCATTGTTCTATACATATTGGTCAGTTATGCTAACCAGCATGAGTAGACTGCCCTTGAACACCCTGCCCGCCTTCCGCGCCGTGGCGCAGCTGCAGAACCTGCGGTCTGCCGCGCAGCGGCTGCACCTGACACACAGCGCGATCAGCCAGCAGATTCGCGGGCTGGAAGATCAGCTGGGCTTTGCGCTTTTTGACCGCGTCGGACGCCGGCTGGTGCTCAATGGCGCCGGCGAAGCCTTGTTGCGCAGCGTGCAATGCGCCCTGGAGCAGCTCGACGAGGGCGTACAGGCCGCGGCTCTGGTGTCCCGCGGCGCGAGCCAGCGTTTGCGAGTGTCGGCATTGCCTTCATTTGCGCAACGCTGGCTGCTGCCGCGCATGACGCGCTGGCGCGAGCGCCATCCCGACCTGGTGCTGGAGATAGAAACTTCGCATCAGGTAGCCGATCTGCAGCGCGAGGGGTTGCAGGCCGCGCTGCGCTCGGGCGTGGGCCCCTGGCCCGGTGTGGTGTCCGAGCCGCTGTTCGACATGCCCATGCCGATGATCGTGCTGGCTTCGCCGGACACGGCCCGGCTGCTGCCGGACAGCGAGCCGCAGACACTGGCGCGCCAGCCCCTGCTTGGCGACAAGGAAATGTGGCGGCAGTGGTTTGCGGCCGCGGGAATGACCGCCAACGTGACGCCGGTGGCAAGTTTCAACGATGCCGGCCTGATGCTGCAGGCGGTAGAACAGGGGCTGGGACTGGGGCTGGGGCGCGAATTGCTGGCGGCCGATGCATTGTGCGCGGGACGGCTGGTAAAAGTGTCCTCAGTGAGCGTGGAGCTTGAGCCCGCCGATACTTATCACCTGGTATACCCGCCCGGACTGCGCGACTGGCCGCCGCTGCAGGCCCTGCGCACCTGGATCCGCGACGAACTGGAACGTTCGCGCGCAACCCTCACTTCGTCGGACGCGGCCCCCGCAGACCCGCCCGCCCGAACCCGGGAAACTGAATCCAAACGTTGAGCAGGTAATCGCGTATGTCCGTGGCGGGGATCTCATAGGTTTTGTTGCATACGGCCGTAGCGGCCCTTGCTATGCTGCCTCTCGGAAAGAGGAGCCGAGAGGTTCTGTTGTCATGATGCTGTTGATGCGCGCACGACGCGCTGCCTGGCCGCGCCTGCTGGCCGGCCTGTGGCTTTGCCTGGTGCTCGGCGCTGCGGCGCAGGGCGCCACCCAGCCGGAACGCCCCCCCGATGCCGCACAGGCAGAAACTGTGCTGGTCGACGCCCGCAAGCAAATCGACCAGATACGGGAACATCTGGAAGACGGCGGTGAAGACGCCCAGCTGATGCGCTGGCGCAATGAAGTGCTGGACTTGCAATCCAAGGCCGATGCACTGGCCGAGGCCCTGGCGCCCCAGTTGGCCAGCGTCAGCGCACGCCTGGGCGAATTGGGCGAGCCGCCCGCGGGCACGCGCGAAGCGCCGGATGTGGCGGCGCAACGCGCCCAATTGCAGAAAGACAGCCGGGCGCTGGATTCGCAGATCAAGCTGGCGCGCCTGCTGGCAGTCGAGGCCTCGCAGACGGCGGAGCAGATTTCCGCGCTGCGCCGCAATCAATTCCAGGCCAGCCTGGGCGAGCGTCGCGATTCGGTGCTGGGCACGCCGTTCTGGGTGGAGTTGCGCGGCGACCTGCCGCGCGACTTGCAGCGTTTGGCGCGCCTGGGCGGCGAACTGCGCGAGGCAGCCGGCGCGACACCGGGCGGAGCATGGGCCGCGCTGGCGCTGGCCGCCGGCGTGATCCTGGCACTGCGGGCCGCCTGCGGCCGCCTGCTGCTGAAGCTGACCGCGACGCGCGTGCCGCCCGGGCGATTGCGGCGCTCGTTCCTGGCGATGTGCATCGTGGCGCTGTCCGTTGCCACGCCGGGGTTGATCGCAGCACTATTGAATGTGGGCCTGACCTGGGACGCCAGCCTGACCCACGACACGGACAACCTGCTCGGCGAACTGGTGGCCGTGGTGTGTTTCGGCGGCTATGTGGCCGGGCTGGGGCATGCCCTGTTGCAGCCGGATCGCAGCAGCTGGCGCCTGCCCGCGATATCGGACGCGGTGGCGCAGGGATTGCGTCGCCTGCCCCTGGTGCTGGGCATACTGGTAGTGGCCATCTGGCTGAGCGACCAGTTGCCGGTGCTGCTGAACGCAACGTTGACCACGACCATTGCCGTCACGACCCTGGCCACCCTGGCCCTGGCGATGGTGCTGGCATGCGGGCTGCACCGCGCCACCCGCCTGCAGCAGCAGGCGCGCGAGGCCGACGAAGACGGACACCCCGCGCCCCGGCCGTTCTGGCTGTCTGCGCTGGCCGCGGCGGCCTGGACTGTGCTGGCCGTGAGTGTCGCCAGCGTGCTGGCCGGGTACGTTGCCTTCGGCAGCTTTCTGGTAAAGCAGCTGCTGTGGACCCTGGCAATCCTGTGCTCGACTTACTTGTTGTCGGTGTTGATCGAGGATGGCTTCAGCACCTTGCTGGCCCCCTCGCCTGGCGATGACGCCGACGCGCGCCACCGCGTGCGCGGCCAGGCGGCTGTGCTGCTTTCAGGCATAGGACGCGTAGCGGTGACACTGCTTGCCGCCACCCTGCTGCTGGCTCCGTTCGGCGAAGGCCCGAGCGACCTGCTGCACCGGGTCAACCAATTGCACAGCGGCCTGCAGATCGGCGAGGTGCACCTGCGCCCGGCCGCCCTGATGCAGGCCCTGCTGGTGCTGGCGCTGTGCCTGTTGGGCGTGCGGCTGCTCAAGCGCTGGCTGGCCAACCGTTACCTGCCCACCACCGAGCTCGATCCGGGCATGCAGCTGTCTGCCGCCACGCTGTTCGGATACACGGGCATCGTGGTGGCGGTGGCGCTTGCGCTGTCCGCGCTGGGCATCGGGCTGGAACGCGTAGCGTGGATAGCAAGCGCGCTATCCGTGGGCATCGGCTTCGGCCTGCAAGCCGTCGTGCAGAACTTCGTGTCCGGGCTCATCCTGCTTGCCGAACGACCGGTGAAAGTCGGCGACTGGGTATCGCTGGGCGGAGTAGAAGGCGACATTCGCCGCATCAATGTGCGAGCGACGGAAATCCAGATGTCGGACCGCTCCACGGTGATCGTGCCGAACTCGGAATTCGTGACCAAGACCGTACGCAATGTGACCCACGCCAACCCGCTGGGCGTGGTGCAGGTCAGGCTGCCCATGCCGCTGGACACGGATGCGCGGCGCGCCACCGAGCTGATGCTCGAGGCATTCAAGGCGCACGAGGGCATTCTTGAATCGCCGGGCGCGGAGGTTTTCCTGGAAGGCGTCGAGAACGGGCACCTGCTGTTCAACGCGCGCGGCTACGTGAGTTCGCCGCGCAATACGTACGGGGTGCGCAGCGCGCTGCTTTACGACATATTGGCGCGCATGAAGGCGCAAGGCCTGGCCCTGGCATCGCCATCGACGCTGGTGCTGGCGCGCAGGCCATCGCATGGCGGCGCCGCCCCCGACGATGAGCCTAGCGCCCCACATGGCGCTTGATGAAATCCAGGAACCGCGGATCGGTAGCGTATGCGATGTTCACGCGCAGCGCCGACGTCAACTGGCCGCGATCCGGCATGAAGATGGCGCCCGGCGCCAGGAAGATGCTGGCGTCGGACGCGGCGCTGGCGAGGGCCAGTTCGTCCTGCCCCGGCATGAGCTTGGCCCACAAGTAATAGCCGCCGCCCGGCGCATGGGGCAGCGACAGGCCCGCGGCCTTCAACGCGGTTACCGCATCGCGCGTGGCGCGTTCGACGTGGGCCTTGAGGCGACGCTGGTGCTTGAGATACTGGCCGCTTGCGATCAGGTCGAACACGACGCGTTCGACGTAATCGGACGTGCTGACTACCGTCAGCATCTTCAGGTCGCACAGGGCGCCCGCCAGGGCGCCGTTGGCCGCCAGGTAGCCCACCCGCAGGCTGGCTGACAGCGTTTTCGAAAACGTGCCCACATAGATGACGCGCTCGAGCTGGTCGAGCGTGGCCAGGCGCGGGCTGGCATGCGGCAGGATATCGGCGAACGGATCGTCTTCGACAATATAGAAACCGTACTGCGTGGCGGCCTGCAACACCCGGTGGCCGACGGGCAGGGTCATCGAACTGCCGGTAGGGTTGTGCGCCAGCGACTGTGTGAAGAACACCTTGGGCTTGAACGCGGCCGCCTTGCGGGCGAGATCGTCGAGATCGGGACCATCGGCGCGCCGCCGCACGCCCACCAGTTTCACGTTCGAAAACCTCAACTTGCCGAACAAGGGGTAGTACCCGGGACTGTCCACCAAGACGACGTCTCCGGGCTCGAGCAACTGCCGTGCAACCAGGTCCAGCGCGTGGTTGGCTCCATGTGTCAGCAGCACTTGCTCGACGCCGGCCTGGATGCCGCGTTCGGCCAGCGTCAGTGCGATGCGCTCGCGCAGCGGCTTGTACCCCCAGGGGTTGCCATACCCATGCCCTATCTCGGTGTTGCGAGCGTTGCGGGCGCCGCCTGCGGGGCGCCCCAGGTCGAAACGCTCCATCCATGAGGGTGGAGGACGCCCGTCGCCGACCCGCACTTCATAGTGCTGGACCAATTGCTCGCGCAACAGAGACACCGTGTCGATGGCCTGGGCGACATGCCGCGAACGCTGCGCCGACGACAGCGGGCGGCTGGCCGACACGTAATAGCCCGACCCCGGCCGCGCCTGCAACTGTCCCATGGCGACCAGGCGATCGTAGGCGTCGGCCATCGTGTTTTTGGAAACGCCGTGCTCGACGGCGCCCGCCCGCACCGAGGGCAGGCGCTGCCCGGGGCGGAGCGCTCCGCTGGCGATAAGCCCCGCAATTTGATCGACGATGGAGCCGACACGGCTCATGCATATCTCCAGAAGCGAAACTGTACCGGTTTTGTGTCTGGTACAGTTTTCAGGCCAATTCCCAAACTGTACCTTGTTTTGTCCCGGGTTAACGCGGATTATCCCATCTGCTCCGGCAAATGCCATACGTGCCGGGTGCGTGTTGAACCGAGGGCGCATGCCACGGACCATGCCGCGCCAGACTAGAACATCAAGGAGAAGACATGAAGACCATCGATCGCCGTTCGGCTATCAAGACCCTGGGGCTGGGCACGCTGGGCGCGGCCGGCATATCGGCCGCGTTGCCCGCGCATGCGCAGGAAGCGGTGACCTGGCGCATGCAGGCGCTCTGGGATGGCGGCACGACGCCGCAGAAGTTCGAGGAACGTTTTGTCGCGCGGGTGGCGGAACTGACCGACGGCAAGTTCAAGATCGAACTGTTTTCTGCGGGCCAGCTGGTGCCCGCCAACCAGGCCTTCGACGCCGTGCGCGGCGGGGCCTTCCAGATGATGAAGACATTCGACGGCTATGAGGCCGGCAAGATTCCCGGACTGGCATTTACCAGCACGGTGCCTTTCGGCTTTCCGGAGGCCGATCAATACGAGGCGTGGTTCTATGAGCTGGGCGGCCTGGACCTGGCGCGCGAAGCCTATGCGCCGGCCGGCCTCTTCTATATCGCGCCCACCGTTTACGGCCCGGAACCGATTCATTCGAAGGTACCCATCAACACGCTGGACGACCTGCGCGGCAAGAAAGGCCGCTTTGTGGGCCTGGCCTCGACGGTGATGGGCGCGCTCGGCGTGTCGGTGACGCCGCTGCCTACCGGCGAGGTGTATTCGGCGCTGGACAAAGGCGTGATCGACCTGGCCGATCGCGGCGACCTGACGGCCAACCTGGAAGCAGGCCTGGGCGAAGTGGCCAAGTACATCGTCATGCCCGGTCCGCACCAACCTACTACAGCGACGAGCTACGTGGCCAACCGCGCGGCCTACGAGCGCCTGCCAGCGGCCTATAAGGCTGCCCTGGCGGCCGCGGCGCGCGAAACATCGGCGGCCCTGCGCCAGCATATCCTGGTGGCAGATGGCAAGGCGCTGGCAGCCTTCAAGGCGCAGGGTGTCACCGTGACAGCGCTCGATCCGGCCGAGCTCGCGCAGGCGCGCGCGCAGGTCATGCAGACCTGGCAAAAGGCGGCCGGCAACAATCCGAATGCGGTGAAGATCCTGGAAAGCCAGACGGCCTTCATGAAACAGCTGGGCCTGCTGGCCTGAGCGGCGCCCGAGGGGCGGGGCGCACACGGCCCGCCCTTTTGCAGCGGGCTTGCGGCCCGCATTCAATCACCGAGAATTACATGCCTGTTGCCATACGCTGGTATGTCACGCTGGTGACGGGGATCAACCGCGCGTTGTTCCTGGCCGTTACCGGTCTGATGCTGGTTATCGTGCCCGTCATGCTGTACGAAGTGGGGTCGCGCTATCTGTTCAACGCGCCCACCGTGTGGGGCATGGAACTGGCGACGATGCTGTTCGGCCCTTACTTCCTGCTGGGCGGCCCCTATCTGTTGCATTTGCGGGGCCATGTGAACCTGGACCTGGTGCGCAGGCGGCTGCCGGCCGAGCGCATCCGCCAGCTGGACCTGTTCAACCACCTGATGATCATGGCGTTCTGCGCCATTCTGGCCACGTATTCGCTGCCGCTGGCCATGCAGGCCATGGAGTTCAGGGAAACATCCTTTTCTGCATGGAACCCGCCCGTGTGGCCGCTGAAATTCGCCGTGCCCGTGTCGGTGATCCTGCTGGGCGCGCAAAGCCTGGCTGAGTTCCTGCGCTTGTGGGTGCGCGACCCCGGCGCCATGGAGGCCACGCCATGACGCTCAGTCCCAACACCGTGCTGGCCATCATGTTCGGCGGATTGACCCTGCTGATGCTGACGGGCCTTCCCATTGCGTTCGTGCTGGGCGGACTGTCGCTGCTTTTGACCGTGACGCTGTGGAACGCCGATGCGGTGGTGCTGATGGTGCTGCAGATCTTCGACACCATGAAGTCCGAGGCGCTGCTGGGCATCCCGTTGTACATCCTGATGGCCGGCATTCTGCAACGCTCGGGTGTGATCGAGGATCTGTACCGCGCCATGGAATTGTGGTTTGGCAGGTTGCGCGGCGGTCTGGCGATCGGCACCGTGGTGATCTGCGTCATCATGGCCGCCATGACCGGCGTAGTGGGCGCCGCGGTGACGGCGATGGCGCTGCTGGCCATGCCTGAAATGCTGCGCCGGGGCTATGACCCGAAGCTGGTCACCGGCACCATCTGCGCATCCGGCACGCTGGGCATCCTGATCCCGCCATCGGTGCTGACGATCGTGTACGCGGTGACCGCACAGGTATCCATCGGCAAGATGCTGATTGCGGGCATGATGCCGGGGCTGATCCTGGCGGTGCTGTATATCCTGTACATCCTTTACGTCGCGTACTTCCGCCCCGGACAGGTGCCGCCGCCGTCCGGCGACCCGGTGCCCTGGCCCGCAAAATTGCGCAGCCTGCGCGCGGTGATCCTGCCGATGCTGCTGATCGTGATGATATTGGGCTCGATTTTCTTCGGCATTGCCACCCCTACCGAAGCGGCCGCGGTCGGTGTGCTGGGCGCCATCCTGGCCAGCGTGGTGCGCGGCCGGCTGACCGTGAACGGCCTCGGCTCGGCCGCCGTGGAAACGCTGAAGGCTACCGCAATGATTCTGTGGATCACCATCGGCGCGAAGGCATATGTGGCGATATTCACCGGGCTGGGCGGCGCCAATACGCTGATGGAATTCATCCAGCACCTGGATGTGCCGCCCTACGCCATCCTGGCGGCAATGATGCTGATCCTGATTTTCCTGGGCACTGCGCTGGACGAGATCGGCATCATCCTGCTGACGGTGCCGGTGTTCCTGCCCATCGTGCGCATGCTGGGTTTTGACGAAATCTGGTTCGGCGTGCTGTACGCCATCACGATACAGACCGGCTACATCAGCCCGCCCTTTGGCTACACGCTGTTCTACATCAAGGGGCCGCTGCCGCCCCACCTGGGCATGGGCACGGTATACCGCGGCGTGACGCCCTTCATGCTGCTGCAGATGCTGGCGCTTTTGATCTGCGCCGCCTTCCCCGGCCTGGTCACCTGGCTGCCGCGCCTGATGACGCACTGATCTCCTTTGACTTGATACGTGGACACATGACCGTGAATACACCAGCCAAGAATTCCCGCATCCCCGGATTGCACAAAGACGATATCGCGACGCGCCTGGCCCGGGTGGCCGCATTTGCCGATCTCGACGCGGCGACGGTGAGCCATCTCGCCGACATGGGCAACCTGGACCCGCAGTTGGCCGACCGCCTGATCGAGAACGTGGTGGCCACGATGAATATTCCGATCGGCATCGCCACGAACATGAAGGTGGACGGCGAGGACGTGCTGATTCCCATGGCGACCGAGGAATCTTCGGTTGTGGCCGCGGTGTGCAACGCGGCCCGGCAGTGTTATGAGCACGGCGGGTTTACGACGTCTTTGTCAGGCTCGCTGATGATCGCGCAGGTGCAGCTCGTGGGGGTGCCGGACCCGATGCATGCACGCATGCGGATTCTGGAGCGCAAGGCCGAGATCAAGACCCTGTGCGATGAATGCGACCCCATGCTGGTCAAGCTGGGCGGCGGACTGCAGGACGTGGAGGTGCGCCATATCGAAACTGCCGGCGGACCGATGGTGATCACGCACCTGATCGTGGATACGCGCGACGCCATGGGCGCCAATGCCGTCAACAGCATGGCCGAGAAGCTGGCGCCCCATATCGAGGCGTGGGCAGGCGGCCGTGTGTACTTGCGGATCTTGTCGAACCTGGCCGACCGCCGCCTGGCACGGGCACGCGCGGTGTGGACGTGCGAAGCGATCGGCGGCGAGCACGTGCGCGACGGCATTATCAGCGCCTACCGATTTGCCGCGGCAGATCCTTACCGGGCGGCGACGCACAACAAGGGCATCATGAACGGGGTCTCGGCGGTGGTGCTGGCAACCGGCAACGACACCCGCGCGGTAGAGGCCGGAGCGCATGCCTACGCGGCCCGCAAGGGGTGGTATTCCAGCCTGACCGACTGGGAAGTGACGCCTGACGGGCACCTGGCCGGCACCCTGGAAATGCCCATGGCGGTGGGACTGGTAGGCGGGGCAACCAAGCTGCACCCGACCGCGCGCGCCTGCTTGAAGATAATCGGGGCGACGACGGCCGAGCGTCTGGCCCGCGTGATTGCCGCGGTGGGACTGGCGCAGAATTTCTCGGCCCTGAAGGCGTTGGCCACGACCGGCATACAGAAGGGCCATATGTCGCTGCACGCGCAGAACATCGCCATGATGGCAGGCGCAACGGGCGACGAGATCGAACAGGTCGCTCAGGCCATGGTGGCGCAAGGCGCCGTGCGGGTGGACGTGGCGGAAGCGGAACTCGCACGGCTGCGCAATCGCGGGTGAACGCGCGGGATGCGCCTGCGCAGGCCCTAGGCCAGCAGCGCGCGGGTGGCGGGTATGAGCAGGCCCAGGCCGGCAAGCAGCAGGAGCACGAACACCAGGCGCTTGACGATATGCACCGAGCTCGACGACGCATAGCGGCGAACGATCCAGGTCAGTCCCACGACCACCGGCAAGGCCTCCAGACTCAGCCATAGCGCCGTTGCGCCCAGACTGCCGTGCCCGGCCACGAGCGTCAGGCGCAGCACCGCGTTCGACGCGAACAGCACAAGCAGGCTGTTGCGCACCAGCGCCAGGGGCAGAGGCTGCCGGTACAGGTGGTACACCATGGGAGGCCCCGCGCTGGAGAACAGCCCGCCCAGCACGCCGGATAGCGCGCCGAACCATAGGAAGGACAGACGCGAAGAAACCCGCGGCAACGGGCGGGTGCGCAGAACCAGCATCAGGGCGCACGCCAGGATGGTGAGCCCCAGCAGCCATCGCAGCAGCAAGGCGGTATTGCCGCTGATCCATTCCAGCGCGGCTACGCCCACGCCGACCCCCGCCAGGCTGGCGGCCATGGGCAGCCGTATGAAGCGCCAGCTCAGGTGCGAGCGCGCCTGGCCCAGCGCCACGATTGCATTGACCAGTGTCAGCATGCTGACCACGTTGGAAACCTCGGGCAGCGGAGCCAGGGAGAACAGCCCCGCCAGCCCCAGCAAGACCAGGCCGAAGGCAAACCCGGTCATGGTCTGCGCGTATGTCGCCAATGCCACGCAGGCCAGAAACAACAGATGTTCAACCCAACTCATACTGCCACTACGACAACCGCCACGGCGCGAAAGACGCGCAACGCACTGCTACCGCCTGCCTCCCGCGCGACTCGCATACATGTTCAAGGACAGCCCGGCCAGGACCAGGCCCGCCGCCATGATTTTCCAACCCGGCAGCGGCTCATCGAGCAGCGCCACCGAGGCAAGAATGCCGAAAACCGGCACCAGCAGCGCCATCGGGGTAACGGTGGCCGCGGGATGGCGGGCCAGCAGCCATCCCCACGCGCCGAAGGCGAAAACGGTATTGCCCACCGCCTGCCACAAGGCCGCCAGCCATGCCCAGCCGCTGGCCTGCCCCAGGGCGTGCACGATCTGCGACGGGCCGTCCAGCACAATGCTGATCAGCGCAAGCGGAACAATGGCAAACAGGCTGCTCCAGGCCGTGAAGGCCAGCATATTGATGCGACCGGCGCCGCGCATGACCATGTTGGTGCAGGCCCAGGCCACGCCGGCGGTCAGCACGATGCCCAGGCCGGTCAGGGTGACCGCAGCCGAAGAATCGGTGATGCTGCGCCAGGCCACGAGCCCATACCCGCCCACGGCCAGCACGGCTGCCACCAGTTGCAAGGGCCGCACACGTTCGCCATGCAAGGCCACCGATATCAATATGGTGAAGAAGACTTGCGACTGGATGACAAGCGAGGCCAGGCCGGGCGAGATGTCTTGCCGCATGGCCCAGTAAAGCAGGCCGAACTGGCCCACTCCCAGCAACAGGCCGGCACACGCAAGCACGCGCCATGGCACTGCCGGCCGGCGAAACACCAGTATCCAGGGCAAGGCAGACAGCAGGAACCGCAGGGTAGCGAACAGAAAGGCGGGGAACTCGGCGAGCCCCCATTTGATGACGACGAAATTCGTGCCCCAGATGAAGACTGCGGCAAGCGCCAACAACGAATGGGACAGCGGCATGTATCAGGACATGGGCAGGGGCAAGGCGGCATCATACCCCGCCAGGCGCCGCCCCGCCTTGCCGCCCCCCACGCCCCGGACGGGCTTCAGGCCGCGCCGGGCGCCACCGGATGAGAAGCCTGTTCGCCCACGACGGTGGTCCAGGGCCGTACGCGCCACTGCCGCACCAGGCCGTTCTGCACATAAGGGTCGGCCCGCGCAAACGCTTCGGCCGCCTGTGGCGATTCGCCCTGGAACAACAGCACGGCCTGGTCGGCCGGATCGGCCAGCGCGCCGCCCAGCACCAGTTCACCCCGCGCGACGGCCTCGCGCGCAAGCGCCAGGTGGGCGTCGCGGAACTCCCCCCGGCGTTGCAGATAATCGGGCACCAAGTCATAGAACATCAGATAATGCATGACGGCTCCTACGCGGAATAATGACCGCCCGATCATACTAGCCATTGCAATCATCCCAACAAGGAAACCCCGATGATCCAGGAAATCGCCAGCATTCTCGTGGCCGCCGGCCACGAAGCCGACTTCGAGGCCGGCGTGGCCCAGGCCCGGCCGCTGTTCATGCGGGCCCGCGGCTGCCATGGCGTGGCCCTGCACCGTTCGATCGAGAATCCCAGCCAGTACACGCTGGTGGTCGACTGGGAAACCGTAGAAAACCATATGGTGGACTTCCGGGAGTCGGCCGACTTCCAGGAATGGCGCAAGCTCGTGGGGCCGCACTTCGCCCAGCCGCCCCAGGTACATCACGAAACCAAGGTGCTCTGAGGCGGCCCTTGCCATTGTCCAAGAGGCGCTCATGAAGCTGGCTGCGAACTTATCCTTGCTGTACCCCGGCCTGCCCCTGGCGCGGCGCATGCAAGAGGCTGCGCGCGACGGCTTTGCCGGCATCGAGATCCTGTTTCCCTATGACCAGCCTGCGGCGGAACTCGCCGCCATGCTGCGGGCCAACGGCCTGTCGCTGGCGCTGGTCAACACGCCGCCCGGCCCTGGCGGCGAGAAAGGCCTTGCCTGCATCCCGGGCCGGGAAGCGGACTTCGATGCCGCGCTGGCGCGTGCGCTGGATGTGTGCCTGGCCACCGATTGCCGCAGCGTGCACGTCATGGCCGGGCATCCGCCCGCAGGGGCTGCTCATGCGGATTGCGAGCAGACGCTCGTGGCGAACCTGCGGCGGGCTGCGTCGCAGGCGCAACCACTGGGCGTCACGCTGACGCTGGAAGCCCTGAACCGGCACGACATGCCCGGGTATTTCTATTACCTGCCCGATCAGGCGGCCCGCATCGTCGGGCAGGTAGCCCATCCCGCAGTACGACTGCAATTCGATTTCTACCATTGCCAGCGCGAGTCCCTGGACCTCGACCAGGCCTTGCGCCGCAGCCTGCCGTCGGTGCATCACGTGCAGATCGCCCATCCGCACGGCCGCCACGAACCCGACCCCGCCGACCCCGAAGTCAGCCGCGCGCTGCGCACGCTGGCCGCCAGTGGCTATGAAGGCTGGATCGGCTGCGAATACCTGCCGCGCGGCGACACCCGCGCCGGCCTGGCATGGCGGGAAGACTACCGCGCGCTGCTCGACGCTGCGCCACGAGGCTGAACCGGCAAGCCGCAACGGCGGCGCCCGCAAGTCTTATATAAGATATAAGACACTTGCCCCGCCGGCCCTCTAGCCTCTACAATCGCCGCCATAACCCTCCTTGCAACCCGACTTTACGCAGGCCTTCCCATGCTGGAATCGTATCGCCAACACGTCGCCGAGCGCGCCGCGCTGGGTATCCCCCCGCTGCCCCTTACGGCTCAACAAACCGCCGACCTGATCGAACTGCTGAAGAACCCGCCTGCGGGCGAAGCCGAATACCTGCTGGGCCTGCTTACCCACCGCGTGCCCGCCGGCGTTGACGATGCGGCCAAGGTAAAGGCTTCGTATCTGGCGGCCGTCGCGCTGGGCAAGGAATCGTGTGCGCTGATCAGCCGCGCCAAGGCCACCGAATTGCTCGGCACCATGCTGGGCGGCTACAACATCGGCCCGCTGATCCAGCTGCTCGATGACGCCGAAGTCGGCACCATCGCCGCCGACGCCCTGAAGAAAACCCTGCTGATGTTCGACGCCTTCCACGACGTGAAAGAAAAGGCCGAGCAAGGCAATGCCAATGCGCGCAGCGTGTTGCAAAGCTGGGCCGATGCCGAGTGGTTCACCAGCCGCCCAGAACTGCCCCAGAGCATGACCATTACCGTGTTCAAGGTTCCTGGCGAAACCAACACCGACGACCTGTCGCCCGCTCCCGACGCGACCACGCGCCCCGATATTCCGCTGCACGCGCTGGCCATGTTGAAGAACAAGCGCGAAGGCGCGGCGTTCCAGCCCGAAGAAGACGGCAAGCGCGGCCCCGTGAAGTTCATCGAGTCGCTGAAAGAAAAAGGCCATCTGGTCGCCTACGTGGGCGACGTGGTGGGCACCGGATCGTCGCGCAAGTCGGCCACCAACTCGGTACTGTGGTTCACGGGCGAAGACATCCCCTTCGTGCCGAACAAGCGCTTCGGCGGCGTGTGCCTGGGCGGCAAGATCGCCCCCATCTTCTACAACACCATGGAAGATGCCGGCGCCCTGCCGATTGAGCTGGACGTCTCCAAGATGGAAATGGGCGACGTCATCGAACTGCGCCCCTACGAAGGCAAGGCGCTGAAGAACGGCGAAGTCATCGCCGAGTTCAAGGTGAAGTCCGAAGTCCTGTTCGACGAAGTGCGCGCCGGCGGCCGCATTCCGCTGATCATCGGGCGCGGCCTCACGGCCAAGGCGCGCGAAGCGCTGGGCCTGCCGCCTTCGACACTGTTCCGCCTGCCCAGCAACCCGGCCGACACGGGCCGCGGCTTTACGCTGGCGCAGAAGATGGTGGGCCGGGCCTGCGGCCTGCCCGAAGGCCAGGGGGTGCGCCCGGGCACGTACTGCGAGCCGCGCATGACCTCCGTCGGCAGCCAGGACACCACCGGCCCCATGACGCGCGACGAACTGAAAGACCTGGCGTGCCTGGGCTTTTCGGCCGACCTGGTCATGCAGTCGTTCTGCCACACCGCGGCCTACCCCAAGCCCGTAGACGTCAAGACGCATCACACCCTGCCGCAATTCATCAGCACGCGCGGCGGCATCTCGCTGCGCCCTGGCGACGGCGTGATCCACTCCTGGCTCAATCGCATGCTGCTGCCCGACACCGTCGGCACGGGCGGCGACTCGCACACGCGATTCCCCATCGGCATCTCGTTCCCGGCCGGCTCGGGCCTGGTGGCCTTTGCCGCGGCTACCGGCGTCATGCCCCTGGATATGCCGGAATCGGTGCTGGTGCGTTTCAAGGGCAAGATGCAGCCTGGCGTTACCTTGCGCGACCTGGTCAACGCCATTCCGCTCTACGCCATCAAGCAGGGCCTGCTTACCGTGGCCAAACAGGGCAAGAAGAACGTTTTCTCGGGCCGCATCCTGGAAATCGAAGGCCTGCCCGACCTGAAGGTGGAACAGGCATTCGAACTGTCGGACGCGTCGGCCGAACGTTCCGCCGCGGGCTGCACGGTGCGCCTGAACAAAGAGCCGATCATCGAGTACATCAACAGCAACATCGTGATGTTGAAGTGGATGATCGCCAACGGCTATGAAGACGAGCGCTCGCTGGGCCGCCGCATCAAGGCCATGGAAGCCTGGCTGGCCGACCCCAAGCTGCTGGAGCCGGACGCCGATGCCGACTACGCAGCGGTCATCGAGATCGACCTGGCCGACATTCATGAGCCCATCGTGGCCTGCCCGAACGACCCGGATGACGTAAAGACGCTGTCCGACGTGGCCGGCGCCAAGATCGACGAAGTGTTCATCGGCAGCTGCATGACCAACATCGGCCACTTCCGCGCGGCATCGAAGCTGCTGGAAGGCAAGCGCGACATTCCCGTCAAACTGTGGGTGGCGCCCCCCACCAAGATGGACGCCCAGCAGCTTACGGAAGAAGGCCACTACGGCGTGTTCGGCACGGCTGGCGCGCGCACGGAAATGCCGGGCTGCTCGCTGTGCATGGGCAACCAGGCGCAGGTGCGCGAAGGCGCCACCGTCATGTCGACCAGCACGCGCAACTTCCCCAACCGCCTTGGCAAGAACACGAACGTGTACCTGGGGTCGGCCGAGCTGGCTGCCATCTGCTCGCGCCTGGGCCGTATTCCTACCAAAGAGGAATACCTGGCCGACATGGGCGTCATCAACCAGAGCGGCGACCAGATCTACCAGTACCTGAACTTTGACAAGATCGCCGACTACAAAGACGTCGCCGATGTGATCGAGGTGTAAGGCGCAGGCAGTGTGGCGGGCCGTCAGCCCCGCCGCCATGCGACACGGCCCCGGGTGCATGCCCGGGGCCGTGTCGCATTCAGGCCTCGTGCAAAAGGGGCGGCGGCGCGGGCCGCGCCCGGCCCAAGGCGGGCGTGCGGAAAATGTTGCGCGCGGCAGGCTGTATCGGGATAATACGAAACATTCTTATTCCTAATACCATCATGCCCGCCACTCTTCGTATATTCCGGCACGCCCCCCGCATTCCGCTGCGCCCGCTGTCCCGCGCGCTGCACATTGCCTGGGCGGCGGGGCTGCTGGCCGGCAGCCCCGCGCTGGCGCAAACCGTGCAAGGCTCTGTGACAACGCTGGAGGCCACCACGGTGACGGGCGAGCTGGGCGTGTCCAACCCTACTCCCATTGAGTATGCAGGCGGCCAGGTCGGGCGCGGCGGGCAACTGGGCCTGCTGGGCAATATCGACAACATGGACGCGCCGTTTGTGGTGTCCAGCTACACATCCAAGCTTATTGAAGACCAGCAGGCGCGCACCCTGGGCGATGTGGTCAAGAACGATGCGTCGGTGCTGGTGGGCAATGGCTTTGGCAATTCGGCCGAGACATTCTCCATACGCGGCTTCGCGCTGAATAATGACGACCTGTCGTTCAATGGCCTGTACGGCATCCTGCCGCGCCAGGTGCTGCCCACGCAGATGATCGAGCGCGTCGAGATCCTGAAGGGCGCCAACGCCTTCCTGAATGGCGCCGCGCCGGGCGGCTCGGGCCTGGGCGGCTCGATCAATATTCAACCCAAGCGCGCCGGCGCCGACCCGCTGACGCGCGCCACGCTGGACTATACGAGCGACTCCCAGGTGGGCGCGGGGGTGGACATCGCCAGGCGGTGGGGCGACAGCCAGCAGTACGGCGTGCGCGTGAACGCCGCGCACCGCGAGGGCGACACCCGCGTAGACGACGCGGGGCAGCGCATGACAGTGGGCACCATCGGGCTGGACTACCTGGGCGAGCAACTGCGCCTGTCGCTGGATGCCGGCTACCAGAAGTATCACTACTCGCAGCCGCGCCCCACGATTTCATTGCTGAGCGACCAGGTGCCGTCGCCGCCGTCCAATACGGTGAATTATGGGCAACCGTGGACCTACAGCGAACTGGAAAGCACGTTTGGCGTACTTCGCGCCGAGTACGATTTTTCGAGCAACCTGATGGGATACGCGGCAATCGGCACCAGCCACGACCGCGAAAACGGCGACTACGGGCAGCCCAGCGTCAACGGCGATGGCACCGGCACGGTCAGCCGCCTGACTGTGCCGTATACGCGCGACAGCGTAAGCGGCGAGATCGGCGTGCGCGCCCGCTTCCAGACCGGCACGGTGGGCCACCTGGTCAATGCGGGCGTATCCCGGCTGCAGACGCGTGTGCGCCAGGCGTGGGAAATGAGCGGGCCGACAGACATCGACATCTACGACCCGGATTATTTCCCGCGACCGGGTACCGTCTTTACCGGCGGCGACCTCGACGACCCGCATGTCAGCAGCCGCACGCACCTGACCAGTTTCGCATTGTCGGACCAGTTGTCGTTCCTGGATGATCGCGTGCTGTTCACGGCGGGCGTGCGCTACCAGACCATTAAGGACAAGCTCTACACCACCGACGGCGCGCCGGACAGCACCTATGACAAGTCGGTGTGGACGCCCGCCTTCGGCCTGGTGGTGCGCCCCTGGGAGCAGGTGTCGTTCTATGTGAACCACATCGAGGGCCTGAGCAGGGGCGATACCGCGCCCATGACGGCCAGCAACTTCGGTGAAACCCTGGCGCCCTACCGCACCAAACAGACCGAAGCCGGCGTCAAGCTGGACTTCGGCGATATCGGCGGGCACATCGGCGTGTTCCAGATCGAAAAACCCGAGGCCTATACCAATTCGGACAACGTGTTCGAACTGGCCGGGTCGCAGCGCAACCGCGGCCTGGAAATGAGCGTGCATGGCGAACCATGGAAAGGCATCCGCATACTGGGCGGCATCACTTTCATGGACCCCGAACTGCGCGGCACGCGGGGCGGCCTGCAGGACGGCAACGACGCCATCGGCGTACCACGCTACCAGGCGGTGCTGGGCGCCGAGTGGGACGTGCCCGGCCTGGCGGGGCTGACCCTGCAGGCCTATGCGCAGCGGCGCGGGTCACAGTACGTGAATATCGACAACACCGGAAAGATCCCGGCATGGACCCGCATCGACCTGGGCGCCCGCTATGCCACCAAGATCGACGGACGCAATGTAGTGTGGCGGCTGGGCGTGGACAACGTCGCGGACAAAGATTACTGGGCGACGGTGGGCAACGATTTCGGACAAATCACGCAAGGCATGGGGCGCGTCTACAAATTGTCGATGTCGGTGGATTTCTGACCGCCGCCTAGCCGGCAAAGCGCCGTTCGGGCAGCCCTCGCACGCCCAGGCCGTATATGGCGAACACGCTGCCCCTGGCCGCGCCGTCGCGCGGCATATGGGGCTGCGCGGGACGGCCCATCGACGTCACGTACAACACATCCAGCGACGGCCCTCCGAACATCACGCTGGTGACGTTTTTCACGGGCATATCGATCACCCGGTCGACCGACCCGTCGGGGCAATGGCGCACGACCTTGCCCTGGCAGACCCGCGCGCTCCACAGGCACCCTTCTGCATCGACCGTGGAGCCGTCCGGCGCGCCGCCCACGGACGGATCGACCCGCACATGGATGCGCCGGTTCGAAACCGCGCCGCTGGCGGGATCGTAATCGTAGGCGCGGATCTCGCCGCGCGCGCTGTCATTGAAGTACAACGTCGCGCCATCGGGGCTCCAGCATGGGCCGTTGGATACCACCATGCCGCTGTCCAGCCTGTGCACGGAAAGATCGGGGTCCAGGCGGTATAGCGCGCCGGTCGGCTGCGTTTCGCCGATATCCATGCTGCCCGCCAGGAACCGCCCCTGCCGGTCGACCTTGCCGTCATTGAGCCGATTCGATTCGACGCCTGGTTCGGGATCTGCGACCAGATCGATCTCGCCGCAGGCAAGATCCATGAAGTAAAACCCCCCGGCCAGAGCCAGCAGCGCCCCGCCCCGCTCCCGCAATGCCATCGAACCTATGGGTTGCGGCGCCTGCCAGGCGCGGACCTCGGCGCCGCCCTCGGTGCAGCGGAATACGCGGCCTTCGGTTCCGTCGATCCAGTACAGGCGCTGCTCGTCCACGTCCCAGAGCGGGCTTTCGCCCAGGGTGGTCTTGACGTCTACAAGGATTTCGATGCGCATGAAAGCCCCCCCTTGCCTGGGCCGGCGCAGGGCGCGCGGCTGCGAATCGATGGGCAAGCACGCCGCGTGCCCGCGTGCGGCGCTGCTGCAGGCGCCTGCAGGACGGCCTAGAATGCCGCATCTCCCGATAAGGATAAGGCGATGAGGTTCTGGCCGCTACTGTCGACCCTGCTCATGCTCATGGCATTGGCCGGATGCGCCACGGCTCCCCCCTCCAACCCGGACAACATATGCGAGATCTTCCGGGAAAAGCCGGACTGGCACGACGCGGCGCTGGACGTGCGCGACAAATGGGGCGTACCCGTGCAGGTGCCGTTTGCCATGATGTACCAGGAGTCCAGCTTCAAACACGACGCGCTGCCGCCCCGCTACTACTTCCTGGGCTTTATTCCGTGGGGCCGCGTCAGCTCCGCGTATGGCTACGCACAAGCCAAAGACGAGACGTGGGCCGACTACAAGCGCGAAGCGGGAAGCTGGACGGCCAGCCGCGACAACCTTGCCGACGCGCTGGACTTCATGGGTTGGTATATGAGCAAAACGCAGCGCATCAATGGCGTATCGAAGTGGGACGCCTATGGCCAGTACCTGAACTATCACGAAGGCTGGACGGGCTACCGCAACCGCAGCTACGCGCGCAAGGCATGGCTCGTGCGCGTGGCGCAGCAAGTGCAGGCCCGCGCCGAACGCTTCGGCGCGCAGTACCGTTCGTGCGAAACCGAGCTCAACCGGGGTGGCTGGTTCGGGCTGTTCTAGTGCTTATCCGTGCACGGCAAGCGGCCCGGCGGCGCAACCTGCGCCCGGGCATCATGTAGGCAACAACAAGAGTCAGCATGTATTTCGACAAGATTCTCTGGTCCATGACACGCGGCGTACGCTGGCGCATGCTGGCGTGCGCCCTGCTGGGGCTGCTTGCCCTGGCGGCCGGTATCGCGCGGTTCGCGCTGCTGGGGCAATTCCTGGCCCGGCTGTTCGCCGGCGCCAGCGGCGTCGCGCTGTGGGCGCCGCTGGCCGCAGCCGCCATCGCCATCTTGATGCGCGGCGGATTCGAGCATGCCTTGAACCTGCTGGCCAACCGCAACGCCGCGCGCATCCAGAACAATCTACGCGCGCAGCTGTACGACAAGATTGTCGAGCTGGGCCCCGCCTGGTTCGGCGGGCAGCGCACCGGCGGCGTCATGCTGGCGGTCATAGACGGCGTAGAGCAGCTGCAGAGCTTCTTCGGCCGCTACCTGCCGCAATTGTTCGTTGCCGCCTGCGCCCCCGCCGTGATCTTTGCCTTCATTGCCTGGTGGGACTGGCCGGTGGCACTGGTGTTGACGGGCGCCGCGCTGCTGACGTTGATACTGCCGCTGGCGGCGCACCGCAGCCACCGGGACGCGTCGCGTAAGCGTGCTCAGGCTTTCAAGGCGTTCGGCGAAGAATTCCTGGACGCCATGCAGGGGCTGCCCACCCTGAAGGCGTTCGGGCAGAGCCGCGCCTGGGGCGACCGGCTAGCCGAACGAGCGCGCGCGTTGTCCGACAACAGCTTCAGAGTGCTGGGCCGCGAGGTGTCGGCGCGGTTTGCCACGGACATAGGCATCACCCTTGGCGCAGCCGCGGCGCTGGCGCTGGGCGCCTACCGCGTGTCGCAGGGCGACATGACACTGGCCGCGCTGCTGGTGGTGCTGATGGCAGGCACCGAGATATTCCGGCCGCTGCGCGACCTGCGCGCGGTGCTGCACCACGGCCTGATGGGCCAATCCGCCGCCGCCAGCATCCGAGCCTTGCTCGAGGCGGAGAGCACCGCGCCGCAAGGCGCGGGCCGCGGCGCGCCCGCAGCTGCCGCCGGCGGCCTGGGCATCAGCTTTGACGACGTGATGTTCTCGTATCCCGGCGGGCGGCGCACCACCCACCATGGCATCCGCTTCGATATACGGCCCGGCGAACGGGTCGGCATCGTGGGGCCCAGCGGTTCCGGCAAGTCCACCCTGGTGCGGCTGCTGTTGCGCCTGCACGATCCGCAGTCCGGCGCCATCCGCATCGGCGGGCAGGACTTGCGCTCGCTCGACCCCGAAGCGGTGCGCGCGCGCATTTCGCTGGTGGCGCAGGACAGCACATTGTTCCATGGCACGGTAGAGGAAAACCTGCTGATGGCGCGTCCCGACGCCACCCCGCAGCAGATCCGCGCCGCCGCCGAAGCTGCCAACGCGCATGCATTCATCATGGCCCTGCCCCAGGGCTATCAGACCGTGCTGGGCGAACGCGGGCTGCAGCTGTCGGGCGGGCAGCGCCAGCGCCTGGCCATCGCACGTGCCCTGCTGCGCGACACCCCCATTCTGATCCTGGACGAAGCGCTGTCGTCGGTGGACGCCGAGAACGAAGCCGAAATCCAGCAGGCGCTCGACCGCCTGAGCCGCGGACGCACCACACTGGTACTGGCGCACCGCCTGTCCAGCGTGGTCAATGCCGACCGCATCCTGGTGCTGGACGAAGGCCGTATTGTCGAAAGCGGCACGCATGCCAGCCTGATGGCGGACGATACCCTGTACCGGCGCCTGATGGGCGGGCAGCAGGACACCCGGCTGGCGCCGTCTCCCGAAACCAGAAGCAATGCCGCCCCTGCGCCAGACGCCGGCGATCCAAGGCCGGCCCCTGCGGCACTGGACGCCGAGGCCCGCCACATCGGCAACCGGCAGGTACTGCAGACGCTGTTGCGAGTGATACGCCCCTGGAAGCGCCAGTTCGCGATCACCGTGGCCAGCGGCATCGGGCGCGTCGCGGCGTTCATCGGCGTGTCCGTGCTGGGCGCGCTGGTCATTGCGCGACTGAAGAACGGCGAACCGTTCGACGGGCTGCTTGCCGCCCTGTTCGTGACGGCGGTGGCCGCGGCATCCCTGCATTGGATCGAATCCTGGCTGGCGCATTCCATTGCCTACCAGTTGCTGGCGGAGCTGCGCATCGCGCTGTACCGCAAGCTCGAAGCGCTGGCGCCCGCCTACCTGCTGCGCAGACGGTCGGGCGACCTGGTGGGGCTGGCCACGCAGGACGTCGAAACGATCGAGTACTTCTTCGCCCATACCGTGGCGCCCGCCGTGGTGGCGGTGCTGGTGCCGGCAGCCGTGCTGGCGGTGCTGGGAGCGACCGCATGGCCGTTGACGCTGGCATTGCTGCCCTTCCTGCTGTGGGCCGGGGCGTCGCCCTGGCTGACGCGTGCGCGGGTCGACGCGCAGGGCAGCCGCGCGCGCCATGCGCTGGGCCTGCTGGGCGCGCACTTATCCGAAACCATTCAGGGGCTGGCGGACCTGGTGGCGTTCTCGGCCACGGGCCGGCGTCGCGCGGCGTTTCTGGACATCGTGCGCGATTACCAGCGAGTGCGGCTGGCGCTTATGGCCGATCTGTCCCGGCAGGCCGCGCTGCTCGAAATCGCCACGGGCCTGGGCAGCCTGGCAGTCGCCGCCACCGGCGCGTGGTGGGTCGCGCAGGGCCATCTGACGCCCGGCATCCTTCCCCTTTTGATGCTGCTTTCGGTCGCCGCGTTCCTGCCGGTATCCGAAATCGCCCAGGTGAGCCGCCAGCTGGCCGACACGCTCGCGTCCACCCGGCGCCTGCGCGCCATCGAAGACGAGCCGGTGCCCATCGCCGACGGCACATTGGCGCCGCCGTTGCACGAGACCGGCCTGCCGGTGGTCTTCGAGCATGTCACGTTCACCTACCCGGGCCGGCAGGCGCCCGCGCTGCGCGATCTGACGCTCCAGTTGCCGGCCGGCGCCACCGTCGCTCTGGTAGGCCCTTCGGGTGCAGGCAAGAGCACTGTCGCCAGCCTGTTGTTGCGCTTCTGGGACCCCCAGCAAGGCTGCGTGCGCATCGGCGGCACCCGCCTGCCCGACCTGACGCTCGATGCCCTGTACGAACGCATCGCGCTGGTGGCGCAGGACACCTGGCTGCTGAACGGCTCGCTGGAGGACAACATCCGCCTGGCGCGGCCCGACGCCAACGAGGCGGCGCTGAGGCAGGCCATCGAACGCGCCGCGCTGGGCGAATTCGTGGCGGGCCTGCCTGACGGCCTGCGCACTCCGGTGGGCGAGCGCGGCGTGGCGCTGTCCGGCGGCCAGCGCCAGCGTATCGCCATTGCGCGCGCCTTCCTTCGGGATGCGCCCATCCTGATACTGGACGAGGCCACTTCGCACCTGGATGCGCTCAGCGAAGCGCGGGTACACCAGGCGCTGGTGGAACTGATGCGCCACCGCACCACGCTGATCATCGCCCACCGCCTGTCCACGATCCGCCAGGCCGACATGATTGCCGTAGTGGATGCAGGCCGCGTCGTCGAATGGGGCACGCATGATGATTTGCTGCGCAGCGGGGGCGTATACGCCCATCTGGTAAACCGGCAGCTGTCGGCCGCGCGGCACGGCGGCTGACCGGGCGCGGGTCTTGCTGCGCCAGGCGCGGGCGCCCGCCCCCGCGCGTGCCCGGGCAGGCCCGCTTTTTTTCCGGGCCCGGGCGCGGGAAGACGGGCGGGAACTTTGACGCAACATCCAAGTCTTATATAAGATATAAGACATAAGACCCGCGTTCGCAGGCACGTTTGTCTCACATACAATGACAAGCGCGCCAAAACGCCACAAAATGGCAGCTTTACGCGGTCCCACACCCACGGAGTCTGATCATGCCGCACAACACGTTCAATACCCTCCAGAAATTCAAGATCGGCAATAAATCCTGTCAGTTCTATTCGCTGCCTGCGCTGGGCAAGGCGCTGGGAATAGACGTGCAGCGATTGCCCGTTTCGATACGCGTCGTGCTGGAGTCGGTGCTGCGAAATTGCGACGGCCAGAAAGTCACCGAAGACCACATCCGGCAATTGGCCGGCTGGCAGGCCAATGCCCGGCGCGAAGACGAAATCCCCTTCGTGGTGGCGCGCGTGGTGCTGCAGGACTTCACCGGAGTACCGCTGTTGGCCGACATCGCGGCCATGCGCTCGGTGGCGGCCAAGATGGGCCAGGATCCCAAGCGCATCGAACCCCTGGTGCCCGTGGACCTGGTGGTCGACCACTCTGTCATGATCGACTATTTCGGCACGAAGAACGCCCTGGACCTGAACATGAAACTGGAGTTCAAGCGCAACCAGGAGCGCTACCAGTTCATGAAATGGGGCATGCAGGCATTCGACACCTTTGGCGTGGTGCCCCCGGGCTTCGGCATCGTGCACCAGGTCAACCTTGAATACCTGGCGCGCGGCGTGCACCAGAAAGACAATATCTACTATCCAGACTCCCTGGTCGGCACCGACAGCCACACCACCATGATCAACGGCATCGGTGTGGTGGGCTGGGGGGTGGGCGGCATCGAGGCCGAAGCCGGCATGCTGGGCCAGCCCGTCTATTTCCTGACCCCCGACGTCGTGGGCGTGGAACTCAAGGGCCAGCTGCGCGGCGGCGTCACCGCCACCGACCTGGTGCTGACCATCACCGAAATGCTGCGCCGTGAAAAGGTGGTGGGCAAGTTCGTGGAATTCTGCGGCGAAGGCACCGCCAGCCTGTCGGTGGCCGAACGCGCCACCATCGGCAATATGGCCCCCGAGTATGGCGCCACCATGGGCTTTTTCCCGGTAGACGCGCGCACCATCGAATACTTCAAGGGCACCGGCCGCACCCGTGACGAAATCGCGGCGTTCGAAGCCTACTTCAAGGCGCAGCAGATGTTCGGCGTTCCGAATGCCGGCGACATCAACTACACCAAAGTGCTGACGCTCGACCTTTCCACGGTTGCGCCTTCGCTGGCCGGCCCCAAGCGCCCGCAGGACCGCATCGAGATCGGCCATGTCAAGAACACGTTCGTCGACCTGTTTTCCAAGCCCACTTCCGAGAACGGCTTCAACCAGCCGGCCGAGAAACTCGACCAGGCATACACCACCAGCGCCGGCACGCAGATCAAGAACGGCGACATCCTGATCGCGGCCATCACGTCGTGCACCAACACGTCCAACCCCAGCGTGCTGCTGGCCGCGGGCCTGTTGGCCAAGAAGGCCGTCGAAGCCGGCCTGAAGGTGCCCAAGCATATCAAGACCTCGCTTGCGCCCGGATCGCGCGTGGTGACCGAATACCTGAGCAAGACCGGCCTGCTGCCCTATCTGGAAAAGCTGGGCTTCGACGTGGCCGCCTACGGCTGCACCACCTGCATCGGCAACGCCGGCGACCTCACCGCCGACCTGAACGAGGCCATTGTCGACCACGACCTGGTCTGCGCCGCCGTGCTGTCGGGCAACCGCAACTTCGAGGCGCGCATCCATCCCAACATCAAGGCCAACTTCCTGGCCTCGCCGCCGCTGGTGGTGGCCTACGCGCTGGCCGGCACCATGCTGCGCGACCTGATGACCGAACCCGTGGGCCGCGGCAAGAACGGCGACGTGTGGCTCGGAGACATCTGGCCCAGCACCGAAGAAGTGCAGGCCCTGATCAAGCACGCGCTCGACCCCAAGGCCTTCCAGGAAAACTACGGCCAGGTCAAGACCAACCCCGGCAAGCTGTGGGAAAACATCAAGGGCGTCACGGGCGATACCTACAACTGGCCCGAATCCACCTACATCGCCGAGCCGCCGTTCTTCGAAGACTTCGGCATGGAACCCAAACCCATGCCTCCCATCAACGGAGCGCGGGCACTGGGCATTTTCGGCGACTCGGTCACCACCGACCACATCTCGCCGGCCGGCGCCATCAAGGAAACCTCCCCCGCCGGCAAGTGGCTGAAAGAACATGGCGTGATGAAGGCAGACTTCAACAGCTATGGCTCGCGCCGCGGCAACCACGAGATCATGATGCGCGGCACTTTCGCCAACGTGCGCATCAAGAACCTGATGATTCCGCCGCTGCCCGACGGCAGCCGCTACGAAGGCGGCGACACGCTGTTCCAGCCTACCGGCGAGCAGATGTCCATCTATGACGCGGCCATGAAATACCAGGCCCAGGGCACGCCCACCGTGGTGTTCGGCGGCGAAGAATATGGCACCGGCTCGTCGCGCGACTGGGCCGCCAAGGGTACGCAACTGCTGGGCGTCAAGGCCGTGGTGGCGCGCAGTTTCGAGCGCATCCACCGCAGCAACCTGGTGGGCATGGGCGTGCTGCCGCTGCAGTTCAAGGGCGACGACAGCGCCGAATCGCTGGGCATCACCGGCCAGGAGGTCTACGACATTTCCGGCCTGGAAAACGGCATCCGGCCCATGCAGGACGTCACCCTGTCGATCCGCCGCGCGGATGGCTCGCGCCAGGACGTGCAGGTGCTGTTGCGCATCGACACCCCGATCGAAGTCGAGTACTACGTGCATGGCGGCATCCTGCCTTTCGTGCTGCGGCAACTGCTGGCGGCTTGACGCAGACTGAACGCCCCCGGCCGGGCCGGGGGCGGGCGCAGCCCGCCGGCGTTAAACTAGTGGGTTTCCTCCTCCTGACCTTGGACACCCGCAACACACAATGGCCCGAGCCCGAAGTACCTCGTCCCCCCGCCTGAGCCGCGACGCATCGCGGCTGGCGGCGCTTGCCCAGTCATTGAACCGCTCTGGCAGCCGGGTCGAAGACCGCTACTGGGAAAACCTGCTGGCCGATGCCATACGCAAGCTGATGCGCAGCGCCCAGGACGGCCACCTCGAGGCCGCGCTGGACCATCTGGCGCAGCGCGATCCGGGCGCCTACGAAGTATTGATCGAACAAGCCGAGACCTTGTCCGAATCCATGCACATCGACAAGAACGGTCAACGCCACGACGTGTTGCTGATCGTCGCGCCCGTGGTGGCATGGACGCGTTATTCGATCCCTACCGGCCCTATCGCCGAATCCGCCCAGCAGGCGTTGCTGGCGCAACTGCACGGCCATGTGCTGGCCGAAGGCGCAAGCGTGGCGCTGTTGCCCTGGCTGGCCAGCATCGAACAGATGCCGCGCACGTTCTCCGAGACCTGGCAATGGATGCAGCGCCTGGGCGACCAGGCCCTGGGCGGCGATGCCGGCATGCCCGAACTGCGCAACGACTCCGAAGCCGCCAATATGCTGGCCGACACCCGCTATGTGGTGGCGGCGGTGGCCGTTCCCGAAGGAGCGCCGATGTTCCGCTGGCAGGAACAACCCGGCGAACACGCAAGCAGCCGCGACACCGCCCTGGCCAACTGGGTCGCGCAGGCCCAGCCGACGCTGGCCGCCATGCTGCCCGGCTGCGGCATCGAATGCCTGCTGCCCGATGCGTACTACGTCAGCAACCGCGAGGGCGACCGCCGCGTCAGGCCGTTGTCGCTGCGTGCGGCGGTAAGCTGGCTGGAAGGCGCCGTCAACCTGGCGCCCGGCGAGCTGCGCGCGGTGGTGGCCGGGTGCGGCGACGTGCGCATCGAAGAATATCGGGTCGGCTTTACGGCGCGCAACAGCAACGACGTGTATTACGGTTGCGTATGGCCGCTGTATGGCCGCGACGAAGAAACCCCGGGCGAAGACCAGCCCGACACGGTGGACGAAATAGCCGCGCTGCTTAAAGAATATGGCGTGCACGACCTGCGCCGCATTCCCGGTGTGTTGCCGCCCGAATACTGCGAAGACTGCGACGCGCCGCTGTTTCCCAACCCGCTGGGCGAACTGGTGCACGCCGAACTGCCCGAAGACGCCAACACGGCTCCGGCGCAATTTCACTGAGCACGCCGCATGATGCGGGCCGACATCTTCTGTCGGGTCATCGACAACTTCGGTGATATCGGCGTGTGCTGGCGACTGGCCAGGCGGCTGGCCCACGGTCGCGGCTGGCAAGTGCGGCTATGGGTCGACCAGTTGCCGGCCTTCGCCCGCATCCAGCCCGGCATCGCGGCCGATGTGGCGCTGCAGCGCTACGCCGGCATCGACATTGTGCATTGGTCAGCAGAGCCGCCGACGCTGGCGCCAGGCGACGTGGTCATCGAGGCGTTCGCCTGCGACCCGCCGCCCGCCTTTGTGCGAGCCATGCAGGCCAGCCCCCCGGCATGGATCAACCTGGAATACCTCAGCGCCGAACCCTGGGTCGAAGGCTGCCACGGCATGCCGTCCCGGCGGCCGGACGGCCTGGTCAAGCACTTCTTCTTTCCCGGGTTCACCCCCGCCACCGGCGGCCTGCTGCGCGAACCCGGCCTGAGCGCCGAACGCGACGAATTCCAGGCATCCGGCCCGGCGCGGGAAGCCTTTCTGCAAGGCCTGGGCCTGGGCAAGGCCCACTTGGACGGCCTGCGGCACGGGGCGCGCCTGGTCACGCTGTTCTGCTATCCCCATGCGCCGCTGGACGCGCTGGCGCAGGTATTGTCGCAAGACCGCCAGCCCACGCTGCTGCTGGCGCCCGAAGGCGTGGCGCCCGGCCTGGAACCGCTGGCCAACGACGCCCTGCAGGTGGCGCGGGTGCCGTTCGTGGCCCAGCCGGACTTCGACCGCCTGCTCTGGTGCGCGGACCTGAACATCGTGCGCGGCGAAGACTCTTTCGTGAGAGCCGCATGGGCGGCACGCCCGTTCATCTGGCACATCTACCCGCAGCAGGACGACGCGCACCAGGTAAAACTGCAGGCATGGCTGGCGCGCTACCCGGCGCCGGACCAGGCGCAAGCCCTGATCCGCGGATGGAATGCATCTGCCGGCGCAAGCGCCAGGGTGGCCGCCGCCCTGCCCGCCGCCCTGGCGGCGCCCGCCTGGGCGGCATGGCAGGAAATGGCGCGCGCCTGGGACGAAGCACAGGCCGCGCGAGCCGATCTGGCTGACAACTTGGCCGATTTCTGCGCAGAATTGGCCAAGAAACGCTAGAATAGAGAGTTTTCCGAGTTCCTTCGCCCGCGCATGTTGCGTCGAGCCAAGCCTCGACTGACTGCCTCCCGGGGCACGTGGGCGCCACGCTGGCACCCGCGCGCAAGCACGGTGAGCGCGCTTTACTACCCGGAGTTTTATTTAGATGAAAACCGCTCAAGAATTGCGAGTCGGCAACGTAGTCATGGTCGGCAAGGACCCGCTGGTGGTCCAGAAAGCCGAATACAACAAGTCCGGCCGCAACGCCGCTGTCGTCAAGCTCAAGTTCAAGAACCTGCTCACGGGTTCGGGCAGCGAATCGGTGTACAAGGCCGATGAAAAGTTCGATGTCGTCGTGCTCGACCGCAAAGAATGCACCTACTCGTACTTCGCCGACCCCATGTACGTGTTCATGGACGAAGAGTACAACCAGTACGAAATCGAAGCCGAAAGCATGGGCGATGCGCTGAACTACCTGGAAGAAGCCATGCCGGTGGAAGTGGTCTTCTACGACGGCCGCGCCATTTCGGTGGAACTGCCCACGATCCTGGTCCGCGAGATCACCTATACCGAACCGGCCGTGCGCGGCGACACCTCGGGCAAGGTGCTCAAGCCCGCCAAGATCAACACCGGCTTCGAGCTGAACGTGCCGCTGTTCTGCGCCATTGGCGACAAGATCGAGATCGACACGCGCACGCACGAATACCGCAGCCGCGTAAACTGATCGGCGTCCGGCCCGCAGGCCGGCACAGCCAGCAAAAAAACGGCGCCAACGGGCGCCGTTTTTGCTGCGTTGCTACACTGGCAGTGTCCGGCGCATGCAAGACCCTTGTATTCGTGGGCGCCCGCCCCATATGTCCCGTCATGGCACTCAAGGTATTCGATTTGCAGTGCGAGCAAGGCCACGTGTTCGAAGGCTGGTTCGGCTCGCATGAAGACTACGACACGCAACAGGCGCAAGGCCTGGTCACGTGCCCGATGTGCTCGTCGGCCACCATTACCAAGCGCATGTCCGCGCCGCGGCTGAATGTATCGCACCTGCATGCGCAGCCGCAGCCGCCTGCGCGGCCCGCGCAACCGCCGGGCCCGGGCGATGCCGCCGCCATGGCCCGCCTGCAGGCCGCCGTGCTGCAGCAGATGCGCGAACTGATACGCAAAACCGAAAACGTAGGCCCCCGCTTTGCGGAAGAAGCCCGGCGCATACATGAAGGCGAGGCCGATGAACGCCCCATACGCGGCACGGCCACGCCCGAAGAGCGCGTGGCCCTGAGCGAAGAAGGCATCGACGTCCTGGCCCTGCCCGATTTTCTTGACGACGACCGCCTTCAATAGGCCAGCCGGCGCGACCGACAAAAAAATTGAGCCCCATGGGGGCTCAATTTACGTAAGGCCGGGACGCTGCGCTATTTGCGCCCTTTCTTGGCCGCCGCCGCCTGCTCGCGCTGGATTTCGGCCTGCTGGGCCTGCAGCGAATCGATCTGGCGCTGCATCGCGCTGAGTTCTTTGCGCAGTTGCTGCTGCTGCTGCGCAAGCGCCGCCGCCTGCTGGCGCGCCTGTGCCTGGCGCGCGGCCACTTGCTGCTCTTGCTGCTCGCGCAGGCTCTGGTCGGCGCGCAGCGTGGCCAGTTCGCTGCTGCGCTCGGCAAGCAGGCGCTCGGAATGCGCGTACTCGGCCTGCAGCTTGATGCGCTTGATGTCGACTTCCGCCAGATCGGCCGACTGCTGCGCGAATGCGCGATAGGTGGACTCGGCCTGCTTGTCGGACTTGGTCTGCACCACGCGCCAGAAGTCCTTCTGCTGGAACAGCGCCACGTAATAGGTGAGATCGTCGGGCTTGAACAACAGGCTGGCGCCATACGTGCCGTTGTATGTCGTGCGCAGTTCAGATACCTGCCGGTTCTGGATCAGCGACTGCAGCTCGGCGACCGTAGTATTGGCTTTGGGAGCGGCGGCAGGCGGCGTGACCGGCGTGTCGCCCGGCACATCGTTCTGGACCTGCTGCACCGGCGGGCGGCTGGCTTCGGATTGCGCGCTGGCGCAGGCGGCCAGACCGGACATTGCCATGCCCAGCACGGCCAGCCGCGCCACGGTATGAAGTTTCAGGACTTGCATGCCTTCCCCAAAAAAACGTTGCAGAACTATACCAAGTAATTATGCGTTACTGGACACTGGTTTTTCCCAGTGCAGCTCCCCACCCGCGCTAGAGAGACTCGGCCACGCCTTCGGCGACTTCGCCTTGTTGGCCGCCCAGCCGCAGCTTGCGCATCTTTTCCCACAGTACCTTGCGGCTGATGCCCAGGTGGTGCGCGGTGTCCTGGCGCCGCCATCCATTGGATTCGAGGGCGGCCAGGATGCGGGCGCGTTCGGCGCGCTCGGCGTCGGTGAACGCCTCTTCGGCGGGCGCCGCGGGCCGCGCGGCCCTGGCCGGCATGCCCGCCAGCCTGGCGAAAATCTGGTCGATGCGGGGCCGGTCCCATTGCTGGAACTGGCGGCGTACGATCGCCACGCGCTCGACCACGTTGGACAGCTCTCGTACGTTGCCCCCAAACGCCGTGTTGGCGACGCGTTCGAGCAGCCACGCGGGCGGCGGATCGCCGGGGTCGGCGTGATGCCGTTCCAGCAAGGCGCGGAAGATGGCGATTTTTTCCTCCGGGCCGCGCTCTTCGAGATTGGGAATATATAGTTCGATGACGGCCAGACGGTAATACAGGTCCGCGCGGAACTCCCCTTGCGCGCAGAGTTCGCGCAGGTCTTTGTTGGTGGCGGCCACGAGCCGGAAATCCACAGGCACCGCTACCGTGGCGCCCAGCCGCGTCACGGCGTTCTGCTCCAGCACGCGCAGCAGCTTCACTTGCTGGTACAGCGGCAGGTCGCCGATCTCGTCCAGGAACAATGTGCCGCCGTCGGCCTGCTCGAAATACCCCTTGTGCACGCCCACTGCGCCCGTGAACGCGCCCTTGGCATGGCCGAAGAAGTGCGCCTCGAACAAGCCTTCGGGAATCGCCCCGCAGTTCACGGCCACGAAGGGGCCTTCAGACCATGCCGCGCGGTCATGCAACAGGCGCGCCACCCGCTCTTTGCCCACCCCGGTCTCGCCGTGGATGAGCACGTTGCTGCGGCAGTCGGCGAACATCTGCGCTTCGGCCAGCAATTCGCGCATCGGCTCCGACACCGCCACGAACGGCTGCTCCTGGCGCACGCGCCGCCGGTCGGCGCGCTCAAGCGACCCCAGCAGGTCAAAGAGCTGTTTGCGCAGCTCGGCCGAGGTAAACATCAAGGGCAAGGTGTGCGAATACTCGGGCGGATAGAAGCGCGGGTCGTTGCCGCGCGCCTCGGCTGCCACCCAGATGACCGGCATGCCTTGCGAGGCCAGCCAGTCATGGCCGCTGAGCCGCTTGTCGCCCATGACCGACACAGACACCAGCGCGACGGCGGTGCGCGTCATGTCGCGCTGGGGCGGAAAGGATGTCCCCGCATCGGCCCGCACCACGGTGACGTCCATGCCGGCCAGGCAACGCTCGGCGCGCGCCGCGATATCGGACACGCCTTCCCAGACGTAAAGGTCGAAATCGTCGTGGATGGGTTTACTGGACATAGGCAATATCATCGGCCCGCGGGCGTCTCCTCGAGAGCTTAATAAACCAGCCTGGGCTTGCCGCAATCTACCGACAGCAGCGACACATCGGTCTCGCCCAGGTTCAGGCCCAGCAGCATCAGCACCTGCCTGAGCAGCTCGGATATCGGATCCAGCAGGGGCTGCAGCAGTGCAATCACGACGTTGATCAGGCCGCTCAAAGCGCTTGTGCCGGTCAGCGCAAGGGCGGCTACCGAGTCGATGCGGCAACTGCGTATCGCGTTGGGCGTCAGGTGCAGCACGCATACCGTATCGGCAACCACGGCGGCTACGGTATCCAGCAGATTGCCCACCACCGTCACCGTGCCGCCCAGCAGGCCCAGCAGGCCGCCATTGATCACCCGGTTGTTCAGGTTCTGGATCTGTTCCGCCGACCAGTTCAGGCGGTTGACCACCGCCGATACCGATTCGCCGGCCCCCTGGCTGCCCACCAGGCGCTCGGCAAACTGCTTGGCCTGGCCCGCCGGGATCTTGGCATTCTGCTCGGTAAGGTCGGCCAGCAGGCCCAGGATGACGGTGTCGGCAACGTTGCGGACCAGCTCGGCAAGATCCAGATCGGTGGCGTTGACCGTCTTGGTCGAGTCGGGAGAATCGGGCTCTGTCAGGGTCACCGGTACGGGATCGCCCGCGCGGAAAACCGGCAGCGTCACCCTGCTGGACACGGGCAGCAGGCCCAGCACATTCAGAATCGGATAGCGCTGCACCGACGTGAATTCGTCTTCGATGCAGGCATTGGCGGTCGAGAAGAATTCGTCTCCCGGACCCATGCTCGGAAACTGGCCCACGCACACATTCGCCACCGACGAACGCACGTCGAACCTGGCCTGATCTGGGGCCAGAGGCGCCTCGCATATGCCCGTCAGGGTGGCGTCGGATTGACCCACTTCGACGATGAGCGGCAGATCGACCTTGGTGCCCAGTGTGTTAAGCACCGGCCCGACCACGGGGATGCTGGAGGTGTTCAGCCGCAGGTACACGCGCACGCCGGCCGTGCTGGCGCGCGTGCCCACGCCCCCCACGGCGATGGACGGAGGTTCGACCACGCGCACGCGGCTCTGCACACCCAGGATCGGCACATTCAGGCCCAGGTCGATGAGGTTGTCGCCATTGGCGATCATCAGGCCGGTCTGCAGCAGATCGGTGACCTTGATGTCTGCCTGCAAGGCAGCCTGCGCGTCGGTTGCCACGCCGATGTCCAGCAAGCCGCCCTCGCCGAACGGTTTGATGGGAATGTTCAGCGGAGCCACATCGAGCATCACGTTCACGATGTCGGCCAACAGCCCGATCTGCGCCTGGGCCGTGCCGCTGGTGCGCTGGGCCGCGGCGAGCGACGCATTGAGCAGCTCGCCCAGCGTGATCGCCGGCAGCGCGGCCAATTGTTCGGGAGTGCCCACCCCGGCCAGCACGGACACCGGAATGCCCAGCTCCTGCAGCAGGCCGGACGGCGTGATGTTGAGATTGACCAGTCCGGCCGAATCCAGCACGTCCAGTTGCGCCGGCGTCGCGCCCAGCGATGCGAGCAGCTTGCCGAGCAGGCCATCGGAAGCCAGCCGCAGCAGCCTGGATTCGACCGAGAACGCTGCGGTGGGCGCCGTATTCGAGGCCACGGCCTCTACCTGCACCCGGGTGCCGCCCGTCCAGCCATCCAGCACGCTGGGAATCAGCGAACTCAGCGTCGTGGCGATGTGCACGCGTACGGCGTTGGCGCGCTCGCCCGCGGCCGCATTGGGCGTGAATACGTGCTTGCCGGACGGATCCGGGCGGGTGGGATCCCAGTACAGGCATTGCACCGACACATCGCCGGCGGCCAGCGGGTCGACAAACCCCGGCACGTTGTCCACCGCGCTGCGACGGGCAGCCACGGCCACGGGCTGCCCGGGCTGGCAGCCGGCGACTGCGCCGCTGGGCGCCAGCACCTGCACGGCCGACAAGGCGGCCAGGTCCGCGGCCTTCTGCAGCTCGCGCTTCATGTAGAACAGGTAGCCGACTTGCACCGACAGCAGGATGACCATGCCGATCAGCACGGCGAACGCCACCGACACCGCGACGGATCCCCGCTGGCGGGTACGTGGAGTCGAGAAACGCAAAGGCCTGTTCATAGTGATGTGCGCGACGATCCAGCTAGTTGCTGTCCGTCTCTACCTTTTCGCCGAACCATTGGGGGATGGGCTGGCGGAAACTGTCGAGATACCGTTGCCATGACGCGCTGGACACCGGACCCAGGATGGGCAGCGCCCCGCCGGCGCGACGGCCGTCGGCCTGCGCCGCCATCAATGCACGGGTGACATCGCCGACGGCCTCGTCCCGTTGTGCCGACGCCGGCGGCGTGGATGCGGCCGCCGTGGATGCGGCCGCCGGCATGGGCGTCTGCACCTGGCGCACCACGGGGCGCGCCGGCATGGCCTGGGGCGACGCTGGCGCCACGGGCGTTGCCGACGCCGCGGGCTGGGCGGCGGCCCCGCCGGTCAGCGGCGCATTCATTTGCGCGCCCGCCACCCCGGGCAGCAAGGCGGCCAGCACGATCGGAAGCTGATAAACATAACGGGACATGGTCGTCTCTTTCTGGTTCGTGATGCCGTAGCAGGCGTGCGGCCGTCGCTACTGCACCATCGGCGGGTTGATCATGCGGTCCATCACCGGCTGCAGCATGGGCATCACGACGTCGCGCCCGCTGGAAACCTGGGTGACTTGCCGCTCGGGGGCCGGGCGTTCCATGTCGCGCACCACGGGCGCGCCGCCGGCGCCGGCGCTCGCGGGTGGCGCGGCGTGCGCCCGCAACTGCATTTCGTTGGCCAGCTGGTATATCTGGCTGCGCGCCTCCTGGCCCAGGCCGGCCTGGTCCATCAGACGCTGCGCCTGCACGGCGTTGCCTTCCATCATGAGCAGCAATGCCATATTGGCCAGCACCTTGGTATTGGCCGGGTCCAGCTCGGCAGCCTTGCCCAGGGGCACGCGCGCGCCGGCGATGTCGCCCGCGCGCAGCCGCGCATAGCCCAGGTCGCCCAGCATCTGGGCGTTGGTCGGCGCCAGCTGCACCGCGCGATCGATATTCTGCGCAGCCAGCGCGTAATCGCCCTGCGCGCCGGCCAGCAGGCCCAGCCCGTGCCAGCCCTGCGCCGCCTGCGGGCCGTTGAGCAACTTGCGGTAGACCGCCACGCTGTGCTCTTGCTGGCCGGTGCGCCGCAGCGCCTCGGCCTGCAGGGCCGCCAGTTCGTCGGTTTCGCCGAAACGTTGGCGATAGGCGTCGATATAGGCCAGCGAAGCGAAGTAACGCCCCTGCGCCTGGCTCTCGCGGATCAGCGTCAGCATCAGCTGCGGCTCGGTGGGTTGGCGGTCGGTCGCGTAGTCGTCTTCGGACTGCCGCATCAGCGCCTGCTCTTGTTGCTGCTGCTGGATCAATTCCCAGGCCGACTGCATCTTGTTCGACTGGCAACCGGCCAGCAGCGCGACGCCCGCGCAGAGCGCCAGCCGGGCCGCCATGGTGGGAAAACGTCTCATCACATTCCTCCCGCGATGCGCGACAGTCCGCGCAGCACAGACAAGATGCCCATGCCGCCCGTCACGATAAGCAGCGCGGGCAACAGGGTAAGTATCATGACGCCGGTCATCTTCACAGTAAGACGGCCGATCTTCTCTTTGAGCTCGAACCTGCGCTTGTCGCGGATGCGCTGCGAGAAGCGGTTCAGGGGCTCTTGCACTGCGCCCCCGTGGCGGTCCACCTGCACCAGCAGGCGGCAGATCGCGGCGAGGTCGTCATTGTCGAACCCCTGCGACAGGCGTGCCAGCGATTGCTCGCGCGAGCGGCCTCGCGCATACAGGGCGGTGGCCGAGCTGAGCTCGTGGCCCAGCACGGGCAGCACCACCTTGAAGTCATTGACGATCACGCTGAGGCTCTGGTCCACGGAAAGGCCCACGCCCTGCAGCAGGCGCAGCAGATCGACCAGCAGCGGCAGTTCCTTGCCTGCCTGCTTCTTGCGCGCCTTCACACGCCGCGCGAGCAGCCACTTGGGCAGCATGTACCCCACCGCAAAGCCAATGAACAGTGTGAACACCATGGCCATCAGCGACCCGGGCCGCCACCAGACGCCGCGCACCAGCAAAAGCGCCGCGGGCAGGGCCAGCGCCAGCCCGAACCGGAATACGGCGTAGCGCGCCCGCGCGGCGGCCACGTCCGCATAGCCAGCCAGCTCGATCAGCTTGTTGTCTTCTTCGGGCAGCAGCGACTCGGCCAGACGCCCCTGCCCCAACCGCTTGCCCAGGGCATCGGTGGATTGCGCAAGAGCGGCCAGGCGACCGGGCGGCTCGGCTGGCGGCGCGGCCACGGCGCCGCCAGGAGCCGCGCGCTCGGCCAGCGCCTGCTCGACCACGCGCATGCTGCGCGCCTGCCCGCGCCACCGCAGCACCAGCGCCGCGCCGGCGATGAACAGCGCCAGGGCTATCATCAGCAGGCCAGCCGCCAGCAGAATTGAATAGGAAGGAAAGGCCATGGTATTCATGCGCCCGCCTAGATCGACTTGGTCATGCGATAAAGCCAGTACGAGCCGCCGGCCTGCAGGACCAACGCGGCGATCAGCATCTTGAACCCCAGCGGGTCGTCCCACATGTCCATGAACATGGCGTTGTTGGTGAACATGATGTAGCAGGCGATGCCCAGCGGCATCAGCGCCAGCACCCAGGCCGACAGGCGGATCTCGGCCGACGCGGCCACCAGTTCGCCGCGCGCCTGGGCCACGTCGCGCATGAAGGCAGCGATGCGCTCCAGGACCACGTCGCTGCGGCCGCCGTACTTCTGCGCCACGCGCACCACCGCGGCGAGCAGCTGCAGTTCTTCAAAATCGTACTGGCGCGCCACGTTCGACAGCGCCACGTCCAGTTCTTGCGTGGATCGGCTCAATTGCGCGGCTTTCTCGACGACTTCACGCAAGGGTTCGTTGGTATTGGCCGACGCGGCCTGGAAGGCCGCCGCCATGCTGTTGCCAATGGTGATCAGCCGAACCATCGCTTCCAGCATCTCGGGCAACTGGTCGAACATGCGCTGGCGCCGCTTGTCGGCGCGCAGCCATATGCTGAAGTACACCCCCACCAGCACGACCACCGCGGCCACGATGGCGGACACGGCGCCCGCGAACAAGGCCGCCAGCAGGACTGCGGCGGCCAGCAACCCGGCAATGGCGATATAGAAGCCCGGCGTCTGGCGGATGCCCGCGCAGCGCAGCAGTACGTCCCATTGCTCGATGCCGCTGCGCACCACCGCCATGGCGCTGCGGTCGGTGTCCCTGTCGGCGGATTCACCCGCCTGGCTTGCCTGGCTGAGCTGGCGCTCGAGGAACACAGAGGTTGCTTTACGCCGCTGGCCCTGGCCGGCCTGGCGCCACAGCAGCGCCGCCCCGGCCACGAACACCAGCGCCGCCAGCGCGAGGATGATCGCGGCTGTCATCAGCGCCTCCGGCCCCAGAAGCCGCCGCCCGACTGGTCTTCCTGCGCCGCCGCCGTGGCGCGCAGTTCGTCGCGCAGCTTGGCGAGCTTGGGCGTATGCGGATGCACGCCCAGCCAATGCCAGGCATCTTTTTCTTCGCCTTCGGGGGTGACGAACAGTTCGTGGCGATACAGTTCCTGCGTGGCGATCACGTTGTCGCCCATGCCCGTGACTTCGGTCACCGACAGTACGCGGCGCTTGCCGTTGGGCAACCGCCCGATCTGGATGATGAAGTCCAGCGCGCTGGCGATCTGGCGGCGCAGGCTGTCTTCGCTGCCCTGGAAACCGGCGAAACCCGCCAGCATTTCGATGCGGTACAGGCATTCGCGCGGCGAATTGGCGTGGATCGTGGCCATGGAACCTTCATGCCCGGTGTTCATGGCCTGCAGCATGTCCATGACCTCGGCGCCGCGCACTTCGCCCACCACGACACGGTCGGGCCGCATGCGCAGGCTGTTGCGGATCAGGTCCCGGATGGTGACCAGGCCGTCGCCGTCAAAGCCGCCCTGGCGAGATTCCAGGCGCACCACGTGCGGATGGTTCAGCGACAGTTCGGCCGTGTCTTCGACCGTGACCACGCGCTCGGTACCCGGGATGAAAAACGCCAGCGCATTGAGCAGCGATGTCTTGCCCGAGCTGGTGCCGCCCGACACCAGGACGTTGCAGCGGTTGGCCACCGCCATGCTCAGCAGCCGGTGGATTTCTTCGTTGAATGTGCCCAGTGTCAGCAGGTCTGCCGGCTTGAGCGGGTCTTTGCGGAACTTCCGGATGGACACCATCGGCCCGTCGACGGCCAGGGGCTCGATCACCACGTTCAGGCGGCCGCCGTCCGGCAGGCGCGCATCCACCATGGGGCAGGACTCATCCAGGCGGCGGCCGATGGGCGCCAGGATGCGGCGCACGATGCGCAGCACGTGCTGGTTGTCGGTAAAGCCCAGTTGTTCGCGCGCCAGCACGCCGCCGCGCGAGACAAACACATTGTCGTAGCCGTTGATGAGGATGTCTTCCACGGCGGGGTCGGCCAGCAGGTCTTCCAGCGGCCCCAGGCCGGCCAGTTCCTTGGTCAGGGCCTCGGCGATATGACGCATCTCGCTTTCGTTGATGGCCACACGCCTGGTGCGCGCAAAACTGGCGACTTCGATGTCGACGAAATCCTGGATCGCTTCGCGCGCCCAGCGGCCGAATTCCGCGCCCAGCTCTTCGATGCGCGATAGCAGGTGTTCGTATGCCGCCGTCTTGACTTCCTGGTAGCGCTCCGAGCCCACAAAGCTCTTGTCGCCGTCGGGGCCGAACTGGATCGTGGCTGTCATGATCATGTTGCGTCCTGTTGCCTGTCTGTGCCGTTAGCGGGCCACCACCATGCGCCGGTGCACGCCCGGCAGCCAGGTGGCCAGCCAGCTGCTGCGCCCCGAGGGCCGCGCGGTTTCGCTGCACAGCCTTTCCGCCAGCGCCTGCACGCCACGCACGTATACATCGCGCTCCGCGTCCTGGTGCAGCAGCCGTCCCTGGTTGGTGCACACCATCAGGGCAAGCGGGCGGTCCGGGAGCGTGCCGATGAGTTCGAGTTCGAACCGGTCGGCGATCTGCTGGGCGGTCATGCCGTAGCGTTCGTCGTAGCGATTGACCACCAGCCCCAGCGAACTGCGCTCGACCTGCTGGCGCTGCAGGTCCTGCAGCAAGCCTGCCAGCGCAACCAGGGAACTGACGCTCTGGTCCGTGACGATCCAGCTCGCCGCGGAATTGCGCGCCAGCCTGGAAATGAATTCAATATTCGAGAACCCGCCCGTGTCGGTGACGACCAGGCCGAAGTACTGGCGCAAGCGCTCGAACACCAGCAGCGAATCCGACGGCGATACGTGGTTCATCTGGGACGGGTCGCGCGGCAGCGCCATCACGCTCAGGCCATCGCGGGTATGCGCCATGGCGGAAGCCAGCAGGGTCGCGTCCAGGCGTTGCAGATTGCGGGTCGCTTCGGCAAAATCGAAATCGCTGGCCACGTTCACATACAACTGCGCGTCGCCGATCGGCCAGCCCAGGTCAAGCAGGGCCACGCGCGACGACAACGGCAGCCCGGTATCCGCGCCGGCGTCTTTGCGCGCGCCGCCTTGTTCTGCGCGGGCCTGGGCAAAGCGGTCTTGCGTGATGCCGGCCAGATGCGCGGCCAGTGTGCTGGTGCCCACCCCCGCACGCGCGCCGATCAACAGCACATCGCGCCGCGAGCCGCCTTCGGCACCGCCCGAGGGGGGCATGTCGAGCAGGCGCTGCACCACCTCGCGCACCTCGTGCGGCGCGACCGTGGGGTCGACAAAGTCCGTGACGCCCGCGCGCAACGCCGCGACCGCGCCCTCGGGCTGGCCCAGCAGCCCCACCGCCACTCGCGGTATGCCGGGCGCCACGCGCGCCAGCGTGCGGGCCAGGTCGGCCGAGCGCAGCAGCTTGCCCGGGTCGGCATTGCTGGCGGTGAAATCCAGGAAGATGATCTTGGGATCAATGTCCGACAGGCGCCTTCCCAACTGTTCGACAGAGGGCTGCTCTTGCGTCAGCACGCCTATGGGGCCCAGCGCCTCGACCAGCTGCGCGGCCACGGCATCGCCCTGGGAACATAACAAGAACCGGACTCCGCTTTGCAGCCCGGGCAGTTCTGAAGAATGCGCCTTCATATGGTTCACCGCGAAAAACCTGGTGCTTGTTGACCGCCGGCGGGGCCCATCAGGTAATAGCCCCATGCGTTGGTCATGGAATCGGTTCGCTCTTGCCGCTCGCCAGGCAGCGGCAATGCCACGCCACGCGCGATGGGCCGCACCAGGCGCGGCGTCACCACGATGACGAGTTCGTGCTCTTCCTGCGAATACTCGATCCCCCGGAAGAACGCGCCGATGATGGGCAGCTCGCCCAGGAACGGCACCTTGTTGACCGACGCCTTGGTCTGCCTGGACACCAGCCCGCTGATGATGAAGCTCTCGCCATCGCCCAACTCAATGGTGGTATCGGCGCGGCGCGTGCGCAACGCGGGAATCAACGTGGCTGTTTCACCGTTGAGGATCGGGATGCCGTTGACATAGTCCAGCTCGCTTGCTTCAGGCGCCACCTTCAGCGCAATGCGCTCGCGCGACAGCACCGTAGGCGTAACGGTCAGGCCTATGCCGAACGGCTTGAAGACGACGTTCTGCGTACCCAGCCCGCCCGACTCGGGAATGGGGATCTCGCCGCCCGCCAGGAAGCTGGCGCTCTGCCCGCTCAGCGCCACCAGCGTGGGCTCGGCCAGCACCCGCGCCATGCCATTGGTCTGCAGCATGCGCAATGTGGCGCCGAAGTTGTTCGAATCGAACAGCACGCTGAAGCCGTCGCCAAGCAGGCCGCGGCCGGGCAGCGCGCCCGGAACGGAAAGACTGCCCGGCGAGGTGCGGGCGCCGAACCCCCAGCTGCCCGCGCTGCCGGTCATGGACAATCCCACTTGCTTGAGCACCGAGCGGGACACTTCGACTACCTTGACCTCGACCTGGACGACGCCATTGGTGCCCGCCGTCGCGACATCCACCACCTTGTCCTCGCCCACCGCGGCCGCGGCCGCGGCCACGGAATTCTGATGCGACAGCGGCGATGGCGCCTGGCCCGACACCACTGCATGAGCGCCCGCTACGTCCACGTTGGCGCCCCCGGCCTGTCCGCGGCGCGCCAGTTCCGACTGCACGGCGCCGCTGACGCGCACCGTCCACACCATGGGGGTACGGCTGCCGCGCGCCCATACCTGCACCTCGGTCGACCCTGCCTTCTTGCCGATCAGCATCACCGCCGCGGGACGGCCCGCGGCGGCGGGCAGCACCTTGACATCGGCGACGTCCGGGTCGGCCACGGCGATACGGGTCGGCGTGCCGGGCAAGGGAAGCAGATGCTGGCCCTTGACCGGCAGCGCCAGCTCCTGGGCGGCAGCCGGCGCCGGGGCGGCGTCGTTGGCGCGCGCCTGGGCGGCCACGCCGCCTGCATAGACAAGGCCGGCGACCGCCAGCGCGGAGCAAAGAAGAGAAGCGCGCATACGGGATGTGATCCGATTCGACATAGGTATGAAAAGCTCGCGACTGTGTAGGGTGGCGGCCATCAATAAGGCACTCGTTGCGTGGAATCGCCACGCAGGATTTCGATACTGCGCCCGCCGCCCGAACCGGCGCGCGCGGATCCCGTCCGTTTGACCGGCTGCGGCGCCGGGCCGTCGAGCTGCGCCAGGCTGTCGCCGGCGTAAGCCCGGTTCGGACCAGCCTTCAGGGCTTCGCGCTGCTCCGGCGTCAGGCCGCTACGCTCGGGCAACACTGCCTGGCGAACCGCGAACAGTTCGCGGTCCGGCAGCGTTTCATCGTCGGGCGCGCGCAGCGCCAATTGAATCTGGCCGGCACGGCTGGCGAGCAGCAGCTCGTTGACGTTTTCGATGGGCACCGCCAACAAGGCGGTGCGGGCGGGAGGCTGGGTCGCCGGACGCTGCACCGCGGGTTTATCGCCTTCGACGGGAGGGCCGTCGATAGACTCGGGCCCGTATGCCAGCACACGCACGCGCGACTGCAGCAGGCGCACCTGGCTGCCCTGCACTTCCTGGTCTTTCTTGAGCATGAAGAAAACATCGACCAGATCGCCCGGCATGATGCGGTTGCCCGCGCCGACGATTTCGTCCACCGGCACGGCTACCGCGCGCTCGCCCTCGTGCAGCTGGCGCGCCAAACCCTGGGCAAGCATCTGCCGGGTCACGGGCTCGCCGGGGGCGATGTCCAGGCGCACGACCTCACCGGCCAGGTCTTCGGGCCGGGCGTATCCGTGGCTCAGCGCCACGGGCCATTGCACGACCTCGAGCATGTCGGCTTCCAGGCGCGTGCCCGCGACCAGCGGCTTGGCGGCCAGCACCACCGGATACGTGGTCTGGGGCACTTTGGCTTCGGCGATGGCGGGCGCGGCGGGCGCAGGGGCCGGCGGCGCGGCGACGGGGCGGCTGGCCACGTAGTAGGCCAATGCCGCGAGCACAATACCTGCTGCCAGCAGAACGGCGGCGAGAATCTTACTAACGCCGGTCATAGCGGCTCCTGTGTAATTTGAATGGTCGCACGAGCGGATAACGTTTGCGGAATAAGCGAAGCCTGGCCACCGCGGGAGGCAAGGTCCAATAAGCTCTGGAACGATCTCAGCAGCGGCCACTGCGTCACGTCATAACGCAGCACGACGGACATGCAACCCACCGCCGACCCGTCGGCGGCGGTCCAGGCGCAGGCAAACGGCGCGGCTGTGCGGTTGCACTCCACCTTGCTGCCCGGGCCGAATACGTTCACCGCCGCATCGCAGGCGATTGCCTGCACATCGGGCTGGCCCGCGTATTGCGCCTGCAGGCCGGCGCGCGCGCCCTCGCCCGCTGCGCCCGACAGCTGTTGCTGGGCCCAGAAAATTGCGCCATAGCCCACGATGCTCAGCAAGATCAGCAGCATCAGGGTGAGCACCATGGCGAACTCGATCGCTGCCACGCCGCGTTGGCGTTGCCGGGATGCGCGCAGGGGAACTTGCCGTGCCCGCATGTCAGCTCCCCGGAGCGGCGGCCAGGCTGCCCAACCGCACGGCGGCGCGCGCGTGCAATTGCGCAGGCACGATGGCCCGCTGAATGAGCGGAAGATTCGGAATCAATGGTTGGGCGCCATAGGCATAGCTGACCACCACCTCTATCCATTCGGGGTCGTCCGCCGGTATCAGGCCGCTGCAGTTGCCGCCGTTGGCGTGGCTCAAACGCCCGTTGCCGCTGCAGACCGCGACCGACAGCGGCTCTCCGGAGATCGTGGTGATCCAGTCGGCGCGCTCCAGCGCGACATTGCGCGCCGCGTCGGCGCGCAACTGCATGTGCGTGGCGCCGGGCTGCCATTGCAGGGCCTTGCGCGCCGCATCCTGCGCGGCCAGGTTCAACGACTGCTGGGCCGTGAATATCATTCCGTACATCATGATGCCGTAGAGCACCAGGAAAAACGCCAGGAAGATCAGCGCGAACTCCACAGCATAGGCGCCACGCTGAGCGCGCCCAATGCCAGGTATGTGGCGTACGGCACCTGGCGCAGACGTTGCGGCAGCGCCCGCCAACGCGAAACCGCCAGGTATATCGCCGCATGCAGGCCGGCCAGCAGGGTGCCCGCGGCCAGCACCCAGCACAGGTGCTTCAGGCCGAACACCAGCCCATAGGCGGCGATGACCTTCACATCCCCCGCGCCCATGATGCGGCGCGTCCATAGCGGCAGGAATGCAAGGGCGGCCAGGAACCCGGCGATGGCCCAGCCCCAGCCCGGCCACAATGGCGGATACGCCCAGCCGGGCGCCACGCTGGCGGCGATCGACCACAGCACCTGAAAGCAGACGGCGGCCACCACCAGCACGTTCGGAACCCTGCGATGGCGCCAGTCGGCTGCCATCAGCAGTACGTTCCAGAGTACGAACAATAGCCACCACAACGATTCCCCAAGGTACAACCGAACACCCTTGTGTCTGATTTGTCGACATGAGCGGGGCGCGACCCGTACGCCGGCGCCACAGTGGCGTGGCAGACGGGCACACCCGGCCGGCCGCGACCGGCGGCCAACCGGGCAGCGGGCTCGCGTCGACCGCAGTGGCTACTTAGCCCCCGGCGGGAGGCGTCGTGCCGCCGATATCTTCGAGCCGGTCGGTAATCGTCTCGAAGAAATCCCCGAGGCCGTCGGTCATAACCGTAATCACGGTAGCCAACCCCGCCACCAGCAAGGCCGCGAGAATCGCGTATTCGAGCGTGGTCACGCCCTCTTCATCGTTCCAGAACTGCAAGAATTGCTGCTTCATTTTCTCTCTCCCATGCGTATGCATGACTTACGGTTTTGGCCGCCACCATGATCTGGCGGCCGGCCCCCTGGCCCCGGCGAAAAACCGGGGCTTATCCGCGCCCCTGCGGCTGCGCCAGGCCATTGCCTGCGCCGCCAGGAGCGCCAGATCCAATCAGCACGTCCACACGCTGCGCCATCTTCTGGCGAAACCGCAAGGACGCGCGGTGTAACTGCCAGCGCAGCAGCGCCAGCGTAACGATCGACAACGCAAACACCACATAAGGCAGCGACGACCCGCCGACGAGCCAGCCTGCGAACTCGCGCGGCGCCGTGCACACCATCACGCCCGCCGCGGCGGCGCTGTAGTGCATGCCGCACACGGCAAAAGCCATGACCGCTGCGGCCATCGCGCGCTGCCGTGCCGTGTGCACGTTGAACGCCAGCCACAATGCGGCGACGGCCGCCACCACAGCCACCAGCACCGACAGCACGACCAACGGCAAGCTCCACTGGAACACCGCGGGTATGCGCATGGCTGCGATTCCTACGTAATGCATTGCCGCGACGCCCAGGCCGGCCAACACCCCGCCAGCCACGCATCGCCATACGGCAAAGCGCGCACGGGCCACGTACCAGAGCGCGGCGCCCGAGCACAGCACCGCCAGCAAGAAACTCAGCGCGGTAAGCGCCACGTCGTAGCCGGCGGAAAACGGCATGGCCTGCGCCTGCATCCCGACGAAATGCATACTCCAGATGCCGATGCCGCCCATTGCCACCGCTGCGATCCCCACATACGGCAGCCAGGGCTGGCCGTCGGCAACGGCGGCGCGAACATGGGCTGCCGCGGTCAAGGCGACGTAGGCCCCGAACCCGGCCAACAGGAACGACAGCATCACTACGCCGGGTGCGAATGACAGGGGAACGGTTTCGCCGGGAATCATGAGTGAACGTGTACGTTGCGCGGCTGTCTGGGCTGCTCACTGCGGCCGTGGCGAGCGTCCGTCTGCCGCGAGCCCTGATCAGGAACAAGAGCGCGGGCGCTACACATCGGCACAACTGGAACAGGCTTATTTCTAGTCGTTTCTCTACGGTTATTACGTAAATTGTTTATTTATTTCCGACTATCCTATCCTATCCGGGCAATATGTCTAGATAATGATTGAAACCGACAACAAAATGCAGCATATACGTTACATATTGCTAATTTTCAAGCCTTGAAACCATACAGATAAGAGAAATATGTATGGTTTTTTAACGTCAAGGTGTCGGTAGCTTTTGCGTTATGGCAACATTCGAAATTCTTAGTATTGTTTCTGTTGCGAGCGGGCGCACCACGTAGCGGACCGCCGCCTTTGTTGCTATGCGGCCCAATCCTGCTTCTGTGCGTACCGGCATCCTTGCCACCTCCACCCTCGCAATCCTGCTCTGCGGCCCCGCCTATGCGGACGGCCCCTTGCGCGGCAACCCGGTAGACGCGATGCCGCGCATACAAACGCCCGCCAATACGGGGGCTCCGCAGGCGCAGCCCGCGTTGCAAGCGCCCACCCCCGAACAACAGGCCGTGCAGGCGCTGCTGGCGCAACGCATCGTGCCGAGCAATTTCGATGTGTCCGGCGTACGTGCGCTGCCCTTTGACGAGGTGGCAGCCATACTGACACCGCTGGCGGGCAAGCAGACCACGATCGGCGCCCTGGTGGCAGAAGTCGACAAGATCACGGCGCTGTATCGCGAACGAGGCTATCCGCTGTCGTTCGCGCTGCTGCAGAACCAGAGCTTCGCCAACGGACTGGTGGTCGTTACGGTGGTGGAAGGCTATATCGGGCAGGTGCGCATCGACGGCGACATCGGCAATGCGCGCGATCGCCTGGAAGACCTTGCGGCGCCGTTGATGGAAGAACGGCCCCTGACGCAGGCAACGCTGGAGCGTGTGCTGAACTTGATGCGCACCGTACCGGGCGTGCGTTTCGAGCCGGCGCTGGACTTGCCGCGGCGGGCCGACGGCGCCACTGAACTGGTGCTGAACGCCACCCGCCGCCCCGTCACGGCCGATGGCGGCGTGGCCGACCTGGGCACCGGCATGCAGCCGCTGGTCAACGTGGGCACCAACAGCCTGACGCCGCTGGGCGAGCAGGTGCGGCTTACTGCCAGCGTACCGCTCAACAGTGACGATGTACGCTATGTGGCCGCCGCCGTCACCGTGCCGCTGGGCGCCGACGGGCTGGCGCTGCATGTGGATGCCCATCACTACAATTCCCACCCGCAGGATGATGCGGTGGAGCGGCTGGGGTACGACCGCGAAGTCACCAACAACCGTCTGGCCGTTGCGTTGAGCTACCCCCTGCTGCTGAACAACCGGCGGTCGCTGACCGCGACGGCAGGCGTGTACGCCGTGGATGCGAAAGATCGCTACGAGGCGCGCGCAAACGACAACTGGCTGCAGCAGGACGTGGACGTGCGCGCGGCGACCGCGGAATTGCGTTACCGCGACGTGCTGCCCACGCGGTCCACCGAAATCGGGCTGGGCGTGTCGCAGGGCTTCAATGCGGCGGGCGCCAGCAAGACCGTGAAGACCAACTATGGCTACACCGGCGTACCCGACGTAAGCCTGAATTTCACGCGGTACAACCTGGATGTGCGGCAAACATTCAGCCTGCCCGCGCAGTTCGGGCTGGTGCTGAGCGGCGCGGGCCAGTACAGCGACGACATACTGCCCAGTTCGGAACAAGTGTCTTATGGCAGCTGGCGATACGCCATGGGCTATCCGCAAGGCGAAAAGAGCGGCGACAAAGGCGTGGGCGTGTCCGCCGAAATCAACCGCCGCTTCAATGTGGGCTGGACCTACCTGAACAGCGTGCAACCCTATGCCATGGTGGACTACGCCCGCACCTGGTACAACAACAGCACGATCCAGAAAAACAACCCCGGCCACCTGTCGTCTGTTGGCCTTGGCCTGCGCTTCACCGACGACAAGCATTACCTGTTCGACTTCAACGTCGCCAAGCCGGTGGGCGCGCGCACGGCGGACGACGACGACCGCGGCTTGCGCTTCAACGCCAACTACTCGTTGTTCTACGACGCCTTCTGATCCTTTCGACGCCGTCCTGGCGTAGGGCCCGCCCGGCGTTGCGGGCCCGCGCGTTACGTAACATCACAGGAAACGTAACGTCATGTACCCTTGAAACCGTAACATTCGCAGCGACCGCAACGTCGCTAATTTGGCAATGTCGCTTTTAAGAAAACTTCTTTGATTAGCCGGTTAGTCTTTGATTAAAAAGAGATTTTCCTGCGCTATCACATCTCGTATTTCTGCGATTTTCCAGTTGAATCAAAAGTTGGCACGGATTGTGCTTTGAAGTGGGTGTAACCGGTGCATAACGGCGCCGTCTCGTCCACAACAGGAGTGCAATCATGTCTGCGAATTCTTCCGACGTACGTCGCGTCTCACGCGTGTTGGCCAAGTCGGCCATGGTAGTGGCTCTGGCCGCCGCTCTAGCCGCCTGCGGCGGTGGCAGCGGCGGCGGCAAGAAGTCGGCCGGGCTGCCCGGCGGCGGCGGGGGCGGCGGCGGTGGCAACCCGCCGGCGGGCCTGCCGGCCGGCTTGCTGGAAACGACACTGGGCAATACCGGCGACGCGGTCGACAATGCCCTGCCGCTGCAACTGGGCGATGCGCTGGGCGGCGTCGGCAAGTCGCTGGACCCGACCCTGGCGCCGGTGGTTGACACGGTTACCGGCCTGACCCAGCAAGTTGGCGCGGCCACTGGCTTGGGCGCGCCGGTCGACGGCGTGCTGACCCAAGTCGGCGGCGTCGTCAGCAATCTGGGAGATACCGTATCCGGCACCGGCCTGCCCGGCGGCCTGGACACCGGCGTGGGCGGCCTGGTCAGCGGCCTGGGCGACACCGTCGCCAGCGTGGGCGGCCTGCTCAATGCCGACCCCGACAATCCTCAACCCCTGACCACCGTGCTGGGCAACGCCACCAATGCAGTGGGCGCGCTGACCGGCGGCCTGGCTGGCGAAGGCGGCCTGCTCAACCCGGTCACGGGCCTGGTGGGCGGATTGACCGCCGGCCTGGGAGACGGCAACACGTTGCCTATTCTGGAGCCGACGCTGGGCAACACCGGCACGGCCGTCGACAACATCCTGCCGCTGGGCCTGCACCCGGCCCTGGGCGGCGTGGGTAAAAGCCTCGACGGCGTAGTAAGCCCCGTGGCCGGCCAGGTCGTCAGCCTGACGCAGCAAGTCGGCGGCGCGACTGGCCTGGGCGCTCCGGTGGCCGGGTTGCTGACGCAGATCGGCGGCACCCTGGCCGGCGCCAACGGCGCGCTGCCCGACGGCACCCCGCTCGACGGCGTACTGAGCAACCTGGGCAATGCGGTTGCCAGCCTGGGCGGAGTGCTGCACGCCACTCCGCAGAACCCCAACCCGCTGGGCGGCACGCTGGGCGGCGTGACCGGCGCGGTGGCTTCGTTGACCGGCAGCCTGGGCGGCGTGACGGGCGGCGGCGAAGGCGGGCTGCTCGCTCCGGTTACCGGCCTGCTGGGTGGCCTGGGTGGCGGTAACGGCGGCGCCAACGGCGGCCTGCTGGCTCCTGTCACCGGCCTGGTCGGCGGCCTGACCGGCGGCCTGGGTGGCGGCACGGGCGGCGCCAATGGCGGCCTGCTGGCCCCCGTCACCGGACTGGTCGGCGGCTTGACCGGCGGCCTGGGCGGCGGCAACGGCGGCTCCAACGGCGGCCTGCTGGCTCCCGTCACCGGCCTGGTCGGCGGCTTGACCGGCGGCCTGGGTGGCGGTAACGGCGGCGCCAATGGCGGCCTGCTGGCTCCCGTCACCGGCCTGGTGGGTGGCCTGACCGGCGGCCTGACGGGTGGAACGGGCGGCGGCACGGGCGGCGCTGGCGGCAATGCCAACGGCGGCCTGCTGGGCGGACTGCTGGGCGGCGTGCTCGGCGGCCTGGGCGGCGGCGCCAATTAACCGGATCGGCGGACAAAGGAGAGTGAACCATGCTGCAGCTGGCTTCGACCCCGTACCTTGGCCGCCCTTTCGCCTCGGTTTCTGAAAGTGACGAGAATCGGCCTGGCATGATCGACGAAATTGCAGTGATGCTGGGGCGGCAGTTCGCCGCCTACACGGCAGCGTGCCAGGCATCGTTGTCGGAAAAGATGGGCATTGCGCTGGCGGACCTGAAGGCGTTGGACCTCGTGCTGGAATTCGAGTCCCTGCCGACCGGCCAGCTGGCGCAATTGCTGGGCATCAGCCCCGGCGGCGCCACCGCACTCATCAACCGGTTGGAAGAGGCCGGATATGTCGAGCGCGGCCGCCACCCGCTGGACCGCCGGATCATCGTGATCCGGCCGGTGCAGGAGCAGTGCCAGGCGCTGCTGGCCGAACGCCAGGCAATCGCCCGCGAAGTGACGCTATTGGCGCGCAACTTCGATACCGCGCAACTGGAAACCATCCAGAGCTTCTTGTCGCAATGCCTGAAGGCCTTGCGGCACGACACGCGCGTATGGCTGGAAACCCGCCACATGCGCGGGCTTGACGGCTGAACGGGCCGGGGCAAGCGCGCTGGCTCGCTAGCGCGCTTGCCCGAATGCCAGGCGTGGAACCGCCGCCAGCAGGCGGCGGGTCATTTCGTGCCGCGGCGCATGCAACACCGCATCGGCACTGCCCTCTTCCACGATCTGACCGCCATGCATGATGGCGATGCGATCCGCCAGATATTCCACGACGCCGAAGTTGTGGGTAATGAACAGATAGGCAATACCCAATTCGGCCTGCAGCTCGCGCAGCAGGTCCAGGATCTGCGCCTGCACTGACACATCGAGCGCGGACGTGGGCTCGTCGCATATCAAGACCCGGGGCTCCACCGCCAATGCGCGCGCGATGGCGATGCGCTGGCGCTGCCCGCCGGAAAATTCGTGCGGGTAACGGGCTGAGGTATCGGCCGGCAGGCCGACGCGCCGCAAGAGATCCTGCACGCGCTCGCGCCGCTGCGCCTCGGGCATGTGCGGCTTCAGCGTGGCGATGCCCTCGTCAAGGATATCGCCCACCCGCATGCGCGGGTTCAATGACGCGTAAGGATCCTGGAATACGATCTGGATGTCCTGGCGAAGCCTGCGCAATTCGCGGCGGCCGGCATGCAGCAGGTCTTGCCCGTCCAGCAGCGCGCTGCCGCTTACCTTGGCGCCTTCAACCAGCCGCAGCAAGGCCTTGCCGGTGGTGGTCTTGCCGCAACCCGACTCGCCGAGCAGGGCCAGGGTTTCACCCGCCCTGAGGGTGAAGGTCACGCCATTGACAGCCTGCACCCACGAATCGATGCGGCGCAGCAGGCCCTTGCGCACCGGATAGTGCACCAGCAGGTTCTGCACGTCGAGCACAACATCGCCGGCAGCCGGACGCGACGCGCAAGCGCCGGACGCCGCCGGCGCGGCCGACTGGCCGCCTGCCAGCGGCCGGCCGCGCTTTTCATAGCTGGGAATCGCGTCGAACAACTGACGGGCATAGGGGTGTCGCGGCGCCTCGAAAAAAACGTCTGCCGGCGCGCTTTCGACGATTTCGCCGCCGCGCATCAGCGCCACGTGCTGGGCCACATTGCGCACCACCGCCAGGTCGTGCGTAATCAGAAGAATGGCCATGCCGATATCACGCTGGATATCGGCAAGCAGTTCCAGCACCTGCGCCTGCACGGTAACGTCCAGCGCCGTGGTCGGTTCATCGGCAATCAGCAGCGCCGGCTCGGCCGCCAGCGCAATGGCAATCATGATGCGCTGCTTCTGCCCGCCGGAAAACTGGAACGGGTAGTCGTCGATGCGACGTTCGGGATCGGGAATGCCCACGCGCCGCAGCCAGTCGATCGCCCGCGCGCGCGCGGCCGCGCCCCGAAGCGATGTATGCGCCGCGAGCGTTTCCAGTATCTGGTCGCCCACACGCATGACCGGGTTCAGGCTGGTGGAGGGCTCCTGGAAGATGATGCCGATGCGTCCGCCGCGCACCCCGCGCATGGCGCTTTCGGTCAACTGGTTCAGGTCTTGCCCGTCGAGCGCGACTTGCCCGCCCACGATGCGGCCGGCGTCAGGCAGCAGGCGCAGCATCGCCAGCGCTGTCATGCTCTTGCCGCAGCCCGACTCGCCCACCAGCGCGAAGGTCTCGCCGCGCCGGATGGCCAGCTGCAGTCGCTTGACCGCATGCGTCAGGCCGGCATCGCCCGCGATGGCGACGTCCAGGCCGTCGACGGCCAGCAAAGGTTGGGCCGGGCTCATGGCTGCACCTGCGTGGTTGCGCCGGCAGCGCTGGCCTGGCGGCCAGGCCGGAAGCGGCGTGCGCGCGGATCGAACGCATCGCGCACGGCGTCGGCAAACAGGTTCGCGGCCAGCACCAGCGCCAGCAGGAAAATGAACGCCGTGAGCAGGTTCCACCACACCATGGGATCGCGCGACATTTCGACCCGCGCCCGGTCGATCATTGAACCGAACGAGTTCATGCTGGGGTCCACGCCTATGCCCAGATACGACAGCACGGCCTCGTAGAGCACCAGGCCGGAAAATTCAAGCACCGCAGTAATCAACACGATATGCATCACATTGGGCAGCAGGTGCCTGCGCATGATGTGCCAGTGCGACACGCCAAAGGCGCGCGCGGCCTGCACATATTCGAGCTCGCGCAATTTGAGGGTTTCTGCGCGCAGCAGCCGGCACAGCCCCGACCAGCCCGTCAGCCCCAGGATCATGCACAGCAGGAAGAGCCGCAAGTCGGCACGCGCGGCCGAGGTGTCGAAGAGATCCGGGTGTGTGTCGATGTACACCTGCATCATCAGCGCGCAGGCCGCCACCAGCAATACACCGGGAATTGAAGTCAGCGTCGTGTACAGGTACTGGATGGCGTCGTCGACCTTGCCCTTGAAGTAGCCCGCCGCGATGCCGAAGCCGATGGCGGGCGGCAGCATGGCCAGGGTGGTCAGGCTGCCGATGACCAGCGCGGTGCGCACGCTTTTCAGGGCCTGCCAGAGCACGTCGTTGCCGGTGCGGTCGGTGCCGAAGACGTGATACCCCGTCGCAAGGCCCGCTACGGCGCCCACGACAACGCACAGTGCGGCGTAGGTCAGCCATATGGCCCGCCAGGGAACGTCGCTGCGGTCAGCCGCGATGTCGGCCACGGCTTGCCGCCAGCCGCCATGCCTGCGGGCCAATCCGGCCGCCAGCAGCATGCCGCCGGCCAGCGCGAAAGCAAGTCCGCCCGCCAGGCCCGCGGCCAGCCGGCGCGCCACGTCGCCCGCCCATTGCGCGTCAGGGTCATCAAGGTGCGCGCCGCCGCTGCGCAAGAGTGGAAAATGGCGCAGGGGATGCCCTTCGATCAGTTCGGTTTCCTTGGTGAACTGACGGGTCGCCAGGGGAGCCGAATAGGTTTTCTCGGGCTGCGCCAGCACCGAGCCCGCCAGCAGGCTGTCCAGCGCGGATTGCACAGCCGGCGCGTAGATCGGCGGCGCGTCGGGGGCGGCTGCGGGCACCGGCGGCAGTTGCGGACGGAAATGGATGGAATCCAGCAAGCCCACCACCGCAAACGCGCACAGCACCACGGCCGAGCACATCGCGGGCGCATCGCGGCCCACGCGGGCCCATGTCGCGCGCAGCGTACGGCTGCGCCGCACGCGCCAGAAATAGGCCAGCACACCCGCCAGCATCAGGAACAGGGCGATATCCGTCCACAGGAACACGAACTTGGGCATGGCGGTTACTCGAAACGCACGCGGGGATCAGCCAGCGTGTATGAGATATCGGCCAGTATCAGGCCCACGATATACAGCGCCGAACCCAGGAACACCATGGCGCGCACAATGGAAAAATCCTGCGAATTGATGGCGTCGATGGTGTAGCTGCCCAGGCCCGGAATGCCGAAGAACGACTCGGCGATCAGGCTGCCCATGAACAGCAGCGGCAGCGCCGACACGGTGCCGGTAAGTATGGGCAGCATGGCATTGCGCAGCACGTGGCGAAACAGCACGACCCGTTCGGCCAAGCCCTTGGCGCGCGCAGTGCGGACGTAATCCTTGCCGATCTCTTCCAGGAACAGTGTCCGGTAAAAACGCGCCTCCGGCCCCAGGCGGGAAACGATGGCCACCAGCACCGGCAGCGCCAGGAACTTGATGGCATCCAACCCGCCGGCAAAGCCGGAATACGGCACCAGCCGCAGCACTTTTGCAAACAGCCACTGGCCGGCGATGATGTAGAACAGGCTGGATATCGACAACAGGATCACGCACAGCACCACGCCCCAGAAGTCCAGCCGCGTGGCCCGGAAATACACCAGCATCAACGAGAACACCACGCTGGCGAACAGCCCCAGGAAGAACGTGGGCAGCGCCAGCGCCAGGCTGGGCCCCATGCGCATGCGGATCTCGCGGCCGATGTCGTTGCCGGCATCAGACGACCCGAACTCGAAGGCCAGCAGGGGCACCGACCGCTGGTAGAAAACCGTTTCGGTCAGTTGCCCGACTCCTTGCGCATCGCGATTGACGAACAGCGGCTTGTCGTAGCCATGCTCGGCCTTCCAGCGCTCGATGGCCTCCTGGCTGACCCGCTGCCCGCCGATGGCCAGGCGCGCCATGTCGTCGGGCGTATTGACCGCGAAAAAAAGAATGAACGTAAAAAGATTGACGCCCAGCAGGATCAACACCCCATACAGCAGGCGGCGGACGATGTAGGCTGTCATGGCAGGGGCTCCCGGGACGGCGCGGGCGGCACGGCGCCAGGTGCGGCGCCAAAGGCGGTCTGGCGCTCGCGCCGCTTGAGCGCCACGTACGATGGCCAGATCGCCAGGCCCAGCACCAGCGCCAGCAGGCCCAGCGGCCACCACACCGGCGTATTCCATTCCTGGACCTTGCTTACCCGCAGGGCGGGGTCGACCTTCACGTACTGCAGCGTGTTGCGCACCATCTGCGTGGGCTTGGCGTTGCCTACCCATTGCTGGTAGGCGCCCCCCGACATCGGGAAAAAGCCGAACATCCACGGGGCATCTCGCTGCACGATGTCTACCATGCGGGCGATGACGGCCTCTTTTTCGGGGCCGTCATCCAGGAATTTCATCTGCTCGAAAAGCCTGTCGTATTCGCTGTTGACGTAGTTGGCCGCATTCTCGCCACCGTGGCGGGCCTTGCCGTTGGGGCCATACAGCAGGAACAGGAAATTCTCGGCATCGGGGTAATCGGCTACCCAGCCCCACAGGAACATCTGCGCCGTGCCGCGCCGCATCTTGTCCTGGAAACGGCTGTAGTCGGTGGACCGCACATCCATCTGGATGCCGATCTCGGCCAGTTGCCGGCGCATCCAGTCGAATTGCGGATTGCCGCCCCCGCCCGTCATGGCATCGAAATACAGCACCAGGGGGGCGCCCGTTTCGGCATTGCGGCCATTGGGATATCCGGCTTCGGCAAGCAGCTGCCGCGCAACGTCCAGCGATTTGCGCTGCGGCTTGCCATCGACCAGGTCGTACACCACGGGGTTGATGCCCTCGGGCAGCTCTTGGTAGCCGAGCACGCCGGGCGGCACCGGCCCATAGGCCACCATGGCCTGGCTGTTCTCGAAGACAGCCACGTACTCTTCCCAATTGAACGCAATACTGATGGCCTGGCGCAGCTTGCGGTTCTTTTCCTGTTGCTCCGGCGTATCGCCCTTGCCCACGACGGGATCCAGCCAGTTGAAGCCCATATACCAGCTGGACGTTTCGATGGCGGTGGGCAACTGGATGCCGTGGTCGCGATAGCGCCGGGCTTTCTCGGGCGAGTCGCCGGCCGCCACGAGCATGGCCACGCCGTACTCGCCGCGCTCGACCTGAGGCATGTCGTAATAGCCCTGCATGAACTTGCCGGTCAGCGGCACCGCTTCTTTTTCGACGCTGAACACCACGCGGTCGAGAAATGGCGTGGGCTTGCCGCAATCTTCGAGCAGGCCCGCGGCGCGATCGGCCGGCTCGCCCTCGCAAGGATAGGGCTCGCCCCGGAAATTGGGATTGCGGGCCAATACATGGCGCCGGTTCGGATAGGATTCGGCCAGCATGAACGGGCCGGTTCCGACGGGCCACGTGTTCAGCGACAGGTCGTGCGCGGCCATGCCGGGCTGGCTGTAGAAGCGATCGGCTTCCCAGGGGATGGGGGCCGTGAAAGTCATGGCCAGCCAATACTTGAACTGCGGGTATTTTCCCTTGATGCGTATGCGCAGGGTATGCGCGTCCACCGCCTGCACGCCGTCAAAGCCATCGTCAGGCCGCAGGTCGAGCCAGGGCAGGTCGCGCTCGCCCGGCGGCAGGTCGCGCCGCAACTCGGCATCGCGTTCGCGCAGGCGCTCGCCGTACTCGGCCATGCCCACGACATAATCGGCCATCAGCGAGTAGATGGGCGACGCCACCCGCGGGCTGGCCAGGCGGCGAAAGCCATACACATAGTCGTGCGCGGTAAGCTCGCGGGTGCCGGTCTCGGGAAAGTCGGGAATATAGTATTTGCCGTCGAGCTCGCCCGGCTGCAGCGGAAAGTAGCTGTAGCGGCCGTCGGCCTGGCGGGCGAACGCGGGATGCGGCTGGAACAGTATGCCGGGCCGGATGGGTATGTCGTAGACGCTTTCGGCCACCTGCTCGCCCGGCGCATCAGCGGGCAGCTCATTGCCCTGTGCATCAAGGTAGCGCGCAGGCACGACCGCAGCCGCCGCGCGCGGAATCAGCTCGTACGGGCGCTTCAGGTACTGGTAGCCGTACAGCGGTTCATAGATGTTGTAGGTGTATGGCGTTTCGTCGGTGGAATACGAGCGCGCAGGGTCCAGGTATTTGGGCGAGCGCTTGACGAAGGCAGTGTATAGCGCGTTTTCCGCCAGGTCGCCGGACTGGTACGGGCTGTTGATGGGATCCCGCGTGCAGCCGGCCAGCGCCAGCGCGCACACCAGCATCGCCATCCAGAACTGCCAGAGCCGTACACCCATAAAGCCGCTTCCGTATCGTTATTCTGCATCGGGTCGGCGCCAAGCATAGCAAATGGCCGCGCGCCGCCCGCCCATGCCCGTCCGGGTGGTGCCGGGCATGCGCGTTGGACAAGCTGCTAGCAGCGCCGGTTCCGCCAGCACTCGTAACGCCACTTCCAGGGCTCGACCGCCCCGCCCTGCTGCCACAGGCCCCGGCGGGCATCGCGGGCCTGCCGCTGCAGGCCCGGCATAGCGTCATCGCGCAGATATTCGCCGCGACGCGCGGTGTAGGCCCAGGCAAAGCCGGCCGCCACCTGCGCCCGGTTGGCGGAGCTACCGTCCGGCAGTATCAGCGCACACACATCGCGTTCAAACTGGTCTTGCTCATAGCACTGCGCAGTCAGCGTCATGCCGCCCACCAGCTGTTCCAGGTGACGCCTTGCGGCATCGGCATAGGGTTGGCCAGGCTGCTCGGCGCCGTGCCCGGCCTCGGGCGAGTCGATGCTGTCCAGGCGCACGCGGTGCCGCCGGCCGCCAACCTGCAGGGCCACGGTATCGCCATCGGGCACCGAGACAACCTTGCCGGCCAGCGCATAACGCCCCGGCGGCACCGGCACGGCAGCGCCCGAGTGGGCCGACCCGTCTCGCGCCGCGGGCCGGGCCGGGTCAGGGGCCTCGGCGCGATGCGCGGGTTCGGACGGCCGATTGCCGAGTTCGGGAAACCAATGTGCGACCGCCGCGGCCAGGGCTACCGCCAATAGCCCGCCCAGCCTGCGGCCAAGGCGCCCGGATGAAAACTGCCTACGCAAGATGAGCCTTCCAGATCTGAAGAATGGCTCGCAGTGTGCCACAGGGCGAGGCGACAGGAACAGCCCGCCCGGCGCGTTGCCGCCCAGCCCGCCGCTACAGCCACCCCGCCTTGCGGAACCGCCAATACAGCACGCCGCAAGCCGCGGCGATGCCCGCCAGCGTCGCCGGATATCCCCAACGGGCCTTGAGTTCGGGCATGAATTCGAAGTTCATGCCGTATATGCCCGCCACCGCCGTGGGCACGGCCAGGATCGCGGCCCAGGCCGCGAGGCGGCGGGTGATGTCGTTCTGCTGCGTCTGCGCGATCATCATGCTGGCCTCGAAGGCGAATGCCAGGGCTTCGCGCAGGCCGCTCACGAGCTCGTCCACGCGCAGCACCCGGTCGGCCACCACGGCGAAGTACGGACGGGCCTCGCGGTCGATCACGGCCATATCCATGCTGGCCAGCCGCCGGCATATCTCGGCCAGCGGCGCGATGACCTTGTGGATGCGCAGCAGGTCGCGGCGCTGCCGGTACAGCTTGCGGATGTCGGCATCCTTGGCGCCGCGGATCAGCAGCTTCTGCTCGGCCGACTCGACCACGCCCTCCAGCTGCCCGGCCGCCGCGACGTAATGGTCTACCAGCAAGTCGAGCAATTCGGAAGCAATGTAGTCGCTGCCCCGGCGCAGCAGGTCGGGCGCGGATTCCAGCCGGGCCCGCAGCGCGCGGTAATCGGATGTGGCGCCGCGCCGCACGGTAAGCAGGAACCCGCGGCCGATCACGATCTGCGTTTCGCCGAACATGGGCCGGTTGCTGCCGATCTCGACCGTAACCGCCACGACCAGCACGCAATGCCCGAAATCAATGATCTTGGGACGGCGATGCGGCTCCAGCATTTCGTCGCGCGCCTTGGGCTGTATGCCCAGGTCGTCGGCCACGCGCCGCAGCAGGTCGTCGGCGGGATTGCGCAGGCCTATCCACAATAGCGACTCATCCTGGCAGACATGCGACTTGATGTCTTCGATCGGCACATCGTGAGAACGTTCGCCCCGCACATACGCCGCCGACGCGATCACTTCGCTCCGCCAATGCGTGCCGTCTTCATGCTGCGACATGACATCTCTTGCGAAATAGCGCCCGCATGGGCACGACCCACGGATGATAGCTCAGGAGAACAGCTTGCGGACCCGCTGCGCCACATCGATGCGCGGCTGCGCTTCGGGGCGCGCTTGTCCCCGGCCGAATGGCAGCTCGGGCGGCTTGGGCAGCATCTCGAACATGGGCAGCATCGCGTCGGGAATGAACCGCGTGCGTGATCCATACACATGGCGATCGCCCATGCCGGTCTGCTGGTGCACATAAAAACGCTGCGGCACGATCAGGTGCAGATATTCTTTGGCACGGGTCATCGCCACATACAACAGGCGCCGTTCTTCTTCGATTTCTTCGGCGGTGCCCGTGCTCATGTCCGAAGGAATGCAGCCGTCGACCACATTGAGCACATACACCGCCTTCCATTCCTGGCCCTTGGCCGAATGGATGGTGGACAGGATCATGTAGTCTTCATCGCGCAGCGGCGGGCCGGATTCGGCGCTGGTGGCGTCCGGCGGATCCAGCGTGAGCTCGGTAAGAAAGCGTTCCCGGCTGGCATACCCTGCCGCGATACGCTGCAGCTGGTCCAGGTCGGCCTTGCGCACGCGCGCATCTTCATACAGCCGTTCCAGCTGCGGCGCGTACCAGCGCAGTACCAGGTCCAGATCGGCCGGCCACTGCGCGCCGCCGCGCAGGGCTGCGTAGGTTTGCACAAAGGCATCCCAGTCGGCCCTGGCTGCCGAGCCCGGCTTGAATTCGCGCAGTACCTGCATTGGGTCTGCGGCGCCGGCCAGCGCATCCATCAGGCGCCCGGCAATGGCTGGGCCGATGCCCGGCAACAGCTGCGCCACGCGAAAGCCGGCCAGCCGCCCCTGCGGGTTCTCGGCCCAGCGCAGCACCGACAGTACGTCCTTGATGTGCGCGGCTTCGAGAAAGCGCAGCCCCCCGAACTTCACGAACGGAATATTGCGGCGGGTGAGCTCGAGCTCGAGCGCCGCGCTATGGTTCGACGACCGGAACAGCGCGGCCTGCGACTTCAGCGTGGCGCCGGCCTCGCGCTGCGCCAGCACCTGGTCGGCCACCCAGCGGGCCTGGCCCGCCTCGTCGCTGACCGTGACCAGGGCGGGCCGGGCCGACGAGGCGCGATCGGTCCAGAGGCTTTTGCTGTACCGCTCGGCAGCCTGAGCAATGACGGCATTGGACGCGTCCAGGATGGGTTGGGTGGACCGGTAGTTGCGCTCGAGCGTGATCACGCGCGCGGGCCGGGCGAAGTGCTGCGGGAAGTCCAGTATGTTGCGCACCGTGGCGGCACGGAACGAATAGATGGATTGGGCATCGTCGCCCACCACGGTAAGGCCGTGCCCGTCTGGCTTCATGGCCAGCAGGATGGAAGACTGCAGCCGATTGGTGTCCTGGTATTCGTCGACCAGCACGTGGTCGAACCGGCTGCCCACATCGCGCGCCAGCACCGGATCCTGCATCATTTCGGACCAATACAGCAGCAGGTCATCGTAGTCGAGCACCTGCTGCGCCTGCTTGGCCTGCACGTAGGCGGCAAACAGCCGCTTCAGGGCGTCTTCCCATTGGGCGCACCATGGAAAGGCCTGCTTGAGCACGTCGGCCACCGGCGCCTGGCTGTTGATGACGCGCGAGTAAATGGCCAGGCACGTGCCCTTGAGCGGAAACCGTTCGGTGGTAGACGACAGGCCGGCTTCGTGCCGCACCATGCCCATCAGGTCTTCGGCATCGCCACGATCGTGGATGGTAAAGCTTTCGGACAGCCCGATACGCGTGGCACAATCGCGCAACAGGCGCGCACCGATGCTGTGGAAGGTGCCCGCCCATGGCAACGACGGCGCCTGCTGGGAAGGGTGCAGCTTCATCACGCGCCGCAGCACCATGCCGACGCGGCGGTCCATTTCCAGGGCGGCGCGGCGCGAAAACGTCAGCAACAGGATGCGCTGGGGATCGGCGCCGTTGACAACCAGGTGCGCCACCCGGTGCGCCAGGGTGCTGGTCTTGCCCGAACCCGCGCCCGCGATGACGAGCAGGGCCGGCGCGTCGGCCTGGCCCGCGCCGAACTCGGCAGCCGCCCGCTGGGCGGGGTTCAGGTCGGAAAGGTAGTCGTCGGCGGGAGTTTCGGGGGTAGCGGCGGACATGGGAGACAACCAGGACAATACTGTATATTCATACAGACTATAACGGAACTGCCGGGCCGCTGTCCCGCCGCCAGCCCCATGTCCATCCTGACCGGCACCGCGTCCTGGACCGACCCCACCCTGCTCGCCTGCGGGCGCTTTTATCCCGCGCACGTGCGCACGGCCGAGGCACGCCTGCGGCATTACGCCGGGCAGTTCAGGCTGGTCGAGGCCGACTCGTCGTATTACGGCATGCCCGATGCACGCACCACGCATTTGTGGGCCATGCGCACGCCGCCCGACTTCGTGTTCAACGTAAAGGCGTTTCGCCTGTTCACAGGCCACCCGGCGCCGCTGCGCGCCCTGCCGGCCGATATCCGGCGCGAACTGCCGGAGCTGCCGGACCATGACGCGCCGGGCGTGCCTGGCGCCCACGGGCCCGGGATCCCGGTGTTCGCCAACCAGCTGCCCGCCGATCTTTACGACGAACTCTGGCGCCGCTTCCTGCTCGCCCTTGAACCGCTGCGCATGACGGGCAAGCTGGGCGCCGTGCATTTTCAATTTGCGCCATGGGTGCACGCCGACAGGCGCGGCCACGCCCTGCTCGGCGACTGCGCCCGGCGCATGCATGAACACCTGATGTCGGCCGAATTCCGCCACCGCAGCTGGTTCGCGACGCCGGCGCGCAGCGCGGCCACGCTGGATCTACAGCGCGACCTGGGCGTCGTCCACACCATCGTCGACGCGCCGCAAGGCTTTGACAACACGGTTCCCGCTGTCTGGGCCGCCACGCACCCCGAACTTGCACTGCTGCGGCTGCACGGGCGCAATGCCGCCGCCTGGAACCACCGGTCGGGCGCGTCGTCGGGCCGCTTCCAGTACGAATACACGCCGGCGGAACTGGCCGAGCTCGCCCTGCGGTTCACGCGCATCGCCGAACGCGTGCGCACCGCGCACGCCGTGTTGAACACCAACTACCAGGACCAGGGAATGCGCAACGCCGCGGGCCTGGCCGCCGCGCTGGCCGCGGTGCGCTGACCGCAGCGCCTAGGCCTGCGCCGCTGGCTGGCTGCGCCGCGCCACGGCGGCCACACTATCCAGCACCAGTTCGAACTTGCGCGCGATGTCGCGCTCGGGCACGCACGCATACCCCAGCAGCAGGCCCGGACGGCCTGGCGTGCCGGCCGCGAAATAGCGCGACAGCGGCCGCGTCAGCACGCCGCGCGTGCGCGCCTCTTGGACGACCTGCGTGTCGTCGATGCCGTCGGGCAGGTTCACCACCACATGCAAGCCGGCATCGCTGGAATGCCGATCGAGCCACTGCGCGCCCAGGCGACGTTCTATCAGGTTGACCAGGATGGCCCTGCGCCGCCCGTACAGCATGCGCATGCGGCGTATGTGCGCCGCATAGTGCCCCTCGGCAATAAAGGTGGCCAGCGCCGCGTGCGTCATCAGGTGCCCTTCGCGATACAGCTCGGCATGCGCGGCCTGGAAGGCCTGTGTCAGCGATTTGGGCAGCACCAGGTACCCCACGCGCAGGCCCGGGTACAGAGTCTTGCTGAACGTGCCCAGGTAAATAACCGGCGCATCCGGCTCCAGCCCCTGCAGCGAAGCAATGGGCCGCCCGGAAAAGCGGAACTCGCTGTCGTAGTCGTCTTCGATGATCCAGCTGCCCCAGTTGCGCGCCATGGCAAGCAACTGCCGGCGGCGCGCCAGCGACATGACCGAGCCCAACGGGTACTGGTGCGAAGGGGTCACGAATACAAAGCGCGGCGGCGGGCCGTCGTGCTGCGCGGGCAGCAGCATGCCTTCGGCGTCCACGGGCTGGTGCACGATGCGTATGCCGTTGGCCATCAACACGGTGCGCGCGCCCCAGTAGCCCGGGTTCTCGACCCACGCCACGTCTCCCGTGTCGCCCAGGATGCGAGTCGCCAGATCGATGGCCTGGTGCGAGCCTTCGACGATGATGATCTGGTCGGGCTCGCAATCGATAGACCGCGTCACGGCCAGATGCTGCGCCAGCGCCTCGCGCAGCGCAGGCAGGCCGCCGCCGTACGAATAGCTGAGCATGGTGGGCGTCGGGTCGCGCCATAGCGCGCTGAGAATGCGGCTGAACTTCTGGTGCGGAAACTCGGTGACGTCGGGCACGCCCGGCATGAAGGCGCCCCACTGGTGCGGCGAGGCGGACGCTTCGTCGACGATCTGCGCGCCGCGCACCGACAGCGACGCGCGCGGTTGCGCGGCGGGCTCGTGGCGCCTGCCCCGCCCGCTGGCCAGATAGGCGTCCGGCACCGAATCGGTGACGAACGTGCCGTTGCCCTGGCGGCTATAGGTGTAGCCTTCGGCCAGCAGCTGGCCATACACGTGCACGACGGTGTTGCGAGCGATGCCCAGCTCGGCGGCAAGATCGCGCGTGGCGGGCAGGCGCGTGCCGGCGGGGATGCTGCCGTCGAGGATGGCCTCGCGGATGCCACGGTACAGCCGCTTGTTCATCGGCCCATCGGATGGATCGCCAAGCCGCAGCTGCAGCAGGTCGCCGGCAAGGGTGCGCAATTGGTTCTACTCGTTTTGCAAAAGTGGTTCTTTTTAATAGGGCCATCTTAGCATTAAATAGAACACTGGCAGGCGCCGCGTCACGGCGCCGCGCTTATCGCCGCCACCACGGCGCCCGTGTCTTTTTGCCATCGAGGCTGAAATGCAAAACCGAGATCTCAACACCCGTCGTTCGCTGGCCACGCCCCGTGGCGTCGGCGTCATGTGCGACATGTACGCCGTGCGCGCCGAAAACGCCACGCTGTGGGACAGCACCGGCAAAGAATATATCGACTTCGCGGGCGGCATCGCCGTGCTCAACACGGGTCACCGCCATCCGAAGGTCAAGGCAGCGGTGGCCGAACAGCTCGAAGCGTTCACCCACACCGCATACCAGATTGTGCCGTACGAAAGCTACGTCGCGCTGGCCGAGCGCATCAACGCGCTGGCCCCCATCGACGGCGTGAAGAAGACCGCCTTCTTCACCACCGGCGTCGAAGCAGTGGAAAACGCCGTGAAAATCGCGCGCGCCTACACCGGCCGCTCGGGCGTGATCGCCTTCACCGGCTCGTTTCATGGCCGCACCATGCTGGGCATGGCGCTCACCGGCAAGGTTGCACCCTACAAGCTGGCGTTCGGCCCCATGCCGGGCGACATCTACCACGTGCCGTTCCCCAACCAGACGCAGTCCATCAGCGTGGCCGATTCGCTCAAGGCGCTCGACCTGCTGTTCAAGTCCGACATCGACCCGCGCCGCGTGGCCGCCATCATCATCGAGCCGGTGCAAGGCGAAGGCGGCTTCAACATTACTCCGCCCGAACTGATGACGGCGCTGCGCAAGGTCTGCGACGAGCATGGCATCATGCTGATCGCCGACGAAGTGCAAACCGGCTTTGCCCGCACCGGCAAGCTGTTCGCCATGCAGCATCATTCGGTGCAGGCCGACCTCATCACCATGGCCAAGAGCCTGGGCGGCGGCTTCCCGATCTCGGGCGTGGTGGGCCGCGCCGAAGTCATGGACGGCCCCGCGCCCGGCGGCCTGGGCGGCACCTATGCCGGTAACCCGCTGGCCGTCGCCGCCGCGCACGCCGTCCTGGACGTCATCGAAGAAGAACAACTGTGCACACGCGCCGACCAGTTGGGCAAGCGCCTGCAAGACCACCTGAACGGACTGCGGGCACGCTGCCCGGCCATCGCCGATGTGCGCGGCCTGGGCTCGATGGTCGCCCTTGAATTGCGCGATCCCGCCACCGGCGAACCGGATGCGGCCACCGTCAAGCGGGTGCAGGACGAGGCGCTCAAGCGCGGCCTGATTTTGCTAAGCTGCGGTGTATACGGAAACGTTCTGCGCTTCCTGTATCCGCTGACCATCCCGGACGCCCAGTTCGGCCAGGCCCTGGATATCCTTGCCGACGTCCTGACCGCCTAGCCTGCTGTTGCAGCGAATTCTCCGGCCGCGTACGCCCGTTGCGGAGCGTACGTGGCCGGTTGCCATTTAGCGCATTCTTCCATCAAGGAGTCCACATGTCGCAATTGCCTCAATCCCTCAAGCGCGCGGAATTGCTGCGCGATGCCTGCTACATCGATGGCAAATGGGTGGCGGCTGGCGACGGCGCCACCATTGCCGTCACCAACCCGTCCACCGGCAAGACAATCGTTTCGGTGCCCAAGCTGGGGCGCAAAGAGACCGAGCAGGCCATTGCCAGCGCGGCCGCCGCGCTGCCCGCCTGGGCCGCCAAAACCGGCAAAGAGCGCGCCGCCATCCTGCTGAAGTGGGCGCAGCTGATGCTGGCCAACCAGCAAGACCTGGCCACCATCATGACCTCCGAGCAAGGCAAGCCGGTAACCGAAGCCGCCGGCGAAATTGCCTATGCCGCGTCGTTCCTGGAATGGTTTTCTGAAGAAGCCAAGCGCATCGACGGCGACGTACTGCAAAGCCCCAAGGCCGGCCAGCGCCTGATGGTGCTCAAGCAGCCCATCGGCGTCACCGCCGCCATCACGCCCTGGAACTTCCCCGCCGCCATGATCACCCGCAAAGTCGGCCCTGCCCTGGCCGCCGGCTGCACCATGGTGGTCAAGCCGGCGCAGCAGACGCCGCTCACCGCGCTGGCGCTGGCCGTGCTGGCCGAAGAAGCCGGCGTGCCCCCCGGCGTGTTCCATGTCGTGACGGGAAGCTCGCGTGAAATCGGCGCCGCGCTTTGCGAAAGCGATGACGTGCGCAAGCTGAGCTTCACCGGCTCGACCGAAGTGGGCCGCACCCTGATGGAGCAGTGCTCGCCCACCATCAAGAAACTGTCGCTCGAACTCGGCGGCAACGCGCCGTTCATCGTGTTCGACGATGCCGATCTCGACCGCGCCGTGGACGGCATCCTGGCGTCCAAGTACCGCAACGCCGGCCAGACTTGCGTCTGCGCCAACCGCATCTACGTCCAGTCGGGCGTCTACGAAGAAATCGTCAAGCGCCTGGCCGCCAAGGTCGAGGCCATGAAGGTCGGCGACGGCTTCGACGAAGGCGTGACCCAGGGTCCGCTGATCGACAGCAACGCCGTGGACAAGGTGAAGGAACACATCGCCGATGCCGTCGAGCAAGGCGCCAAGGTCGTCACCGGCGGCAAGGCGCACGCCCTGGGCGGCACGTTCTTCGAGCCGACCATTGTGCGCGATGTCACGCCGTCGATGCGTTTCGCCATTGAAGAAACCTTCGGCCCCGTTGCGCCGCTGTTCAAGTTCGACACCGAAGATGAAGTGCTGCGGCAGGCCAACAACACCATCTTCGGCCTGGCCGCGTATTTCTACACCCGCGACTACGCGCGCGTATGGCGCGTATCCGAGGCGCTGGAGTATGGCATCGTCGGCATCAACACCGGCATCATCTCCAACGAAGTCGGTCCGTTCGGCGGCGTCAAGCAATCGGGCCTGGGCCGCGAAGGCTCCAAGTACGGCATCGAGGAATACCTCGAACTGAAGTACCTTTGCGTAGACCTGGGCGCCTGACGCGCGCCATGCGGCAGCCGCCCCGGCGGCTGCCGCAACGGTCACGCCAGGACAAACGCCCTGTCATGCAAACATGCTAGATTTTCGACTCTTATCCATGAGTCCGGCATGACCAAAACATTCTCCCGCGAAGACACCCGCCGCATTGCCGCGATCCTGGCAGAAGCCGCCCAGGCGGAAGTCATGCCGCGCTTTCGCCGGCTTGCGGCCGACGCCATCCACGCCAAGAGTTCTCCGCGCGATCTCGTCACCGATGCCGACGAGGCCGCCGAACGCTATATCGCCGCCCGCCTGTCCCGGTTGCACCCCGGCGCGGTCATGGTCGGCGAAGAGGCATCGGCCCGTAACCCCGCCCTGTTGAACATGCTGGTCGATGCCGATCTGGCGTTTCTCATCGACCCCATCGACGGCACGCGCAATTTCGTGGCGGGGCTGCCGCTGTTCGGCATGATGGTCGCGGTGTGCCATCGCGGCGATGTGCTGGCCGGCGTCATCTACGACCCCGTCGCCCACGACTGGGCCATGGCCGTGCGCGGCGAAGGCGCATGGTCCGAATCGGCTGACGGCACCCAGACGACGCTGAAAGTCGCCCAGCCGGCGCCCCCCGACGAAATGGACGGCCTGGTCGCCACCGGTTTCCTGCCCGAGCCGCTGCGCGGCACTGTCAATGGCAACCTGGCGGCACTGGCCTCGACCGCTTCGCTGCGCTGCGCGGCGCACGAATACCGCATGGCGGCCAGCGGGCATTGCCACGTGGTGCTGTACAACAGGCTCGAACCCTGGGACCACGCGGCGGGTTGGCTGCTGCATCGCGAAGCGGGCGGTTTCTCGGCACATTTCGATGCCAGTCCGTACAAGCCCACGCACCGCAGCGGCGGCTTGCTGTACGCGCCCGACGTCGGCAGCTGGCACGCCGTGCGGCGCGCGCTCATGGGCGACGACTACCCGCCGTCCTGACTCCCCGGCGCCTGCGGGTTATCCCCAGTTTCTGTGGACAACCCTATGGAAAGCCTGGGGCCATCCTGAAAAAACCGTGCTGCGCCAAGCACTTGCGCATCGCGATCAGCCCTCGCCAGGAAACGGCCCGTAAAGGGCCTGCAACGCCTCAGCGCAGGGGCGCACCACCTTCAGGGCGAAAAGGTGATCGCCGCGGGTACGCCCCAGGTTAAGGGCGGCAATGGGCAGGCGGTCATCGGCGGCCGCGCGCACGTAGCGGTAGCCGGAATGCACCATCAGCGACGAACCCACGACCAGCATGGCGTCGGCTTGCGCCAGCGCCGCACGCGCCCGCGCGCCGCGCTCGGCGGGTATGGTCTCGCCGAAGAACACCACGTCCGGCTTGACGATGCCGGCGCAGCGCGGACACGGGGGCACCACGAAACGCGAAAAATCCACGCCTTCCAGGTCGGCATCGCCGTCGGGCGCATCATCGGCGTCCAGCGCCGCCCATTCGGGGTTGCGGGCATCGAGCTCGGCCTGCCACGCGTGCCGCGGCGCCCGCCAGTCGCAACGCATGCAGCGCACCTCGTCCAGGCGCCCGTGCAGGTCCACCACATTGCGACTGCCGCCCGCCTGGTGCAGGCCGTCGACGTTCTGCGTCAGCAGCAGCACGATGCGGCCTTCTGCTTCCAGGCTGGCCAGCGCCCGGTGAGCCGCGTTGGGACGGGTGTGCCCGAATCGCCGCCAGCCCACCGTGGCGCGCGCCCAGTATCGCGCGCGCATCAACGCATGCCCCATGAAATCGGGAAACTCGATGGGCGGACTGCGCGTCCATTGCCCGTCGGCATCGCGATAGGCCGGAATGCCCGAACCGGTACTGCAACCGGCCCCAGTCAGCACAAACAGCCGCCGATGGCGCCCGATGAACTCGCCAAGGGCCTGCAGGTCGGGCGCGAGCGCGGCCGGCTCCGGGCCCGCCGATGACTTTGCCGATATATCCATGCGCGGCGCTTTGCTAGGCGCCGCCAAGGCCGCAATCGGGCATATCGCTGACCAGGCTGGCCTGCGTGACGTTGCTGCCCGGGGGCACGCTGCGCGTCAGCCACACGTTGCCGCCGATGGTAGAGCCCTGACCGATGGTGACGCGCCCCAGGATGGTGGCCCCGGCGTAAATCACCACGTCGTCCTCGATGATCGGGTGGCGCGCCAGGCCTTTTTTCAGCTCGCCGTTTTCGCCCGGCGGGAAACGCTTGGCGCCCAAGGTCACCATCTGGTAGAGCCTTACGCGGTCGCCGATGATGGCGGTTTCGCCGATGACCACGCCGGTGCCATGGTCGATGAAGAAGCTCTTGCCGATGGTGGCGCCCGGGTGGATGTCGATGCCCGTGTCCGCGTGCGCGATCTCGGCCACGATGCGCGCAAGCATGGGCACGCCCAGCCTGTACAGCACGCTGGCCAGGCGGTGATGGATCATCGCGCTTACGCCGGGATAGCACAGCAGCACTTCGTCTACGCTGTGCGCCGCCGGGTCGCCCTGATAAGCCGCGGTCACGTCCAGGTCGAGCGCGCGGCGCACCTGCGGCAGCGCCGCGCCGAACTGGCGCACGATCTGCACGGCACGCGCCCGTATGCTGGAGTCGGAATCGGGTTCGGACCCATTGCGCCCCATGTGGTGCAGTTCCAGGCAAACCTGGTGCAGCAATGCGTCAAGCGCCGCGCCAATGGTGTGGCCTACATAAAAATCCTCGACCTCTTCGCGCAGGTCGATGGGCCCCAGGCGCATGGGAAACAAAGCTCCGCACAGCTGCCGCACGATCGCGCGCAGGCTTTCCTGCGACGGGAATTCGCGGTCGCCGGCATCGTGGCGCAGGCGGCCGCGCGGGCCGCGCCAGTCGACGCGGGCCGAACGCAGGCCCGACACAATGGCATCCAGGTTCCAATGGGCCGCGGGCGAATGGGATGAATCGTTCATGGCAGCACCTTCCCGGCCGCGGCAGCGGCGATGTAGTCAAACATATCTAACAACCTCTGCAATCTGGCAGCGCCGCTCGCGCTGCGGCGCAATATCCATGAACTGTAACCCGCCCGCGCCGCAATTGGCTGGCTCGACCCGGCTTGCATTGGGGTTTTGAGCGGCCGCCGCGGCCGCCCGCGCCTACGGGAAAACGCTACATGCGGCTGGCTGGGGGCATGCCTATAATTATTTCAAACAAACGTTTGAAAAATGCCATGAACGAAATCCGCTCCGGCTCCACCCGCGAAGCCATTCTCGACAGCGCCGAGGCGCTATTTGCCCGGCAGGGTCACGACGGAACGTCGATGCGGCAGATCACCAGCGAAGCCGGCGTGAACCTGGCCGCGGTGAACTATCACTTCGGCTCCAAAGAGGCATTGGTGCAAGCGGTGCTGAAGCGCCGGCTGGCGGTGCTGAACCACGAACGCCTGCGCCTGCTCGACGAACTCGAAGCGCGCGCCGGCGGCCAGCCGCTGAAGCCGTCGCAGATCGTGGACGCGTTCTTCGGAACCGTGCTGCGGCTGGCCGCCAGCGCCGACCCGGCCAACAAGAACTTCCTGCGCCTGCTCGAACGCACCATGACCGACCCCACCGGTTTCATCCGCGCGCTGGTGGCCGAAGAATATGCCGAGGTTGTCGACCGTTATCAATCGGCGCTGTTGCGCGCCCTGCCCGACGTACCCCGGGACGAAGTAGTCTGGCGGTTTCAATTCATGCTCGGCGCCACGTCCTACGCCATCGTGGGTACCGAAGTACTGCGCCTGTGCCTGGGCTGGAACCCGAACGACGAAGCCGATCAAACCCACGACCCCGAACGCCTGCTGCCCCGCCTGATGAGCTTCCTGCTTGGGGGCCTGCGGGCACCGCTGCCCGAGTATCCGGCGCAATAGTTCCGGCTGCGGCCGGGCCATCTCTTGACGGAGGCCATCTGCATGAATGTCTTGCTGCTCGTCCTGTGCGCCGTTGCGGCCCTGATCGTGGCGACGCTGTCGCTACGGCCCTTGCGGCGCGCACTGCTGACCCGGCCCTTGTTCAATGCCTATCGCAAGGTATTGCCGCAAATGTCCGATACCGAGCGCGACGCCCTGCAGGCAGGCACAGTGTGGTGGGACGGCGAGCTGTTCCGCGGCCGTCCCGACTGGGACAAGCTGCTGGCGCTGCCGAAGCCGCGCCTTACCGCCGACGAACAGCGCTTCCTGCAAAAGCAGGTCGAAGAAGTGTGCCGCATGGTCGACGACTGGGACATCACCCACAGGCGCTACGACCTGACCCCCCAGACCTGGGATTACCTGAAGCGGCATGGCTTCCTGGGCATGATCATCCCGCGCGAATACGGCGGTCTGGGCTTTTCTGCCTATGCGCATTCGCAGGTCGTCACGCGGCTGTCCACGCGCTCGTCTGCGCTTGCGGTGTCGGTAATGGTGCCGAATTCGCTGGGGCCCGCCGAACTGCTGCTGCACTACGGCACCGATGCACAGAAAAGCCATTACCTGCCGCGCCTGGCGCGCGGCGATGAGGTGCCGGCCTTCGCCCTGACCAGCCCCTGGGCGGGTTCGGATGCCGCGTCCATTCCCGACCGCGGCATTGTCTGCAAAGGCATGTGGCAAGGCGAAGAGGTGCTGGGCATGCGGGTCAGCTGGGACAAGCGCTACATCACGCTTGCGCCCGTATGCACGCTGCTGGGCCTGGCGTTCAGGCTGTACGACCCCGACGGACTGCTCGGCGGCCCGGTGGACGTGGGCATCACATGCGCACTGGTGCCGCACGACCACCCCGGCGTGGAAACAGGCCGGCGGCATTTCCCCTTGAACGCCATGTTCATGAATGGGCCCACGCGCGGCGCCGATGTGTTCATGCCGCTGGACTTCATCATCGGCGGGCCCGCCATGGCGGGCCAGGGCTGGCGCATGCTGATGGAATGCCTGGCTGCGGGAAGGTCGATTTCTCTGCCCGCATCCAATACCGGCATGGCGCAGCTCACGGCCCGCACTGTCGGCGCCTATGCGCGCGTGCGCAGCCAGTTCCGCACGCCGGTGGCCCGTTTCGAAGGCGTGGAAGAAGCGCTGGCGCGCATCGGCGGCCACACCTACCTGATGGATGCGGCGCGCGTCATGACCGCCGGCGCGATCGATCTGGGCGAAAAACCTTCGGTGGTGTCGGCCATCGTCAAATATCACGTCACCGAGCGCGCGCGACAGGTCGTCAACGACGGCATGGACATCATCGGCGGCAAGGGCATCTGCCTGGGGCCTTCCAACTTCCTGGGCCGCGCGTACCAGCAGGTGCCGGTGGGCATCACGGTAGAAGGCGCCAACATCCTTACGCGCAGTCTCATCATCTTCGGTCAGGGCGCGATCCGTTGCCACCCGTATGTGTTGGCTGAAATGCAGGCCGCGGGCGACCCCGATGCGCAACGCGGGTTACGGGCCTTCGACCAGGCGTTCTGGCGCCACGTGGCATTCGTGCTCGGCAATGCGGCGCGCGCCTTGGGCCACGGCCTTACCGGGGCGCGGCTGGCGCGCGCCCCCGCGAATGCCGCCCCCGACATGCAGCCGTACTACCGGCAGCTTACGCGCTATGCCGGCGCGTTCGCGCTGCTTGCCGATGCGTGCATGGCGTTACTGGGCGGCAGCCTCAAGCGCCGCGAGCGCCTGTCCGCGCGCCTGGGCGACATCCACTCGCAGCTCTACCTGGCATCGGCCGTGCTCAAGCGCTATGAAGACGATGGCCGGCCCGCCGCCGACGCGCCGCTTGCACATTGGGCACTGCAAGATTCAATGCAACGTGTACAAGATTCTTTCAAAGGTGTGCTGGACAATCTGCCGTCACGTTGGGTAGGCTCAGTGTTACGCCGTCTGCTGTTTCCCTGGGGGCCGCCGCATCATGCACCCGCTGACCTGCTTGGCCAACAAGTCGCCCGCTTGCTTGCCGAACCTGGCGACACACGCGAACGCCTTACTGCCAGTTGCCATTTGCCCGCAACGGCCGACGAGCCTGTGGGCGCGCTCGAACAGGCGTTGGCCGCCACGGTTGCAGCCGAAGCCGCCGACGCGCGCCTGCGCGCCTATGAAAAAACCGGCGCCCTCGCGGGCAACCCCCGGGCCAATGTACGCGACCTGGTCGAAGCGGCCCACGCAGCGGGCGGCATCGATGCCCACGATTACGAACTCCTCCGGCGCCGCGACGCACTGCGCGACCAGGTCATCCGCGTCGACGACTTTCCTTTCGACTTCGGCATGACCGGCGTTGTGCACGCCGGTCCACAGCGCGAAGCTGCCTAGGGGCCGCCATGGCATTCGATCCCATCTATGTCATCGACGGCGCGCGCACGCCGTTTCTCAAGGCCCGCAACGCGCCTGGCCCATTCTCGGCGGCGGACCTGGCCGTACAGGCGGGACGCGCCCTGCTGATGCGGCAACCCTTCGCGCCCGCCGACCTGGATGAAGTCATCGTCGGCTGCGCCGCGCCTTCTGCCGACGAAACCAACATCGGCCGCGTGATCGCGCTGCGCCTGGGCTGCGGCCACCGCGTGCCCGGCTGGACCGTAATGCGAAATTGCGCGTCCGGCATGCAGGCCCTGGATTCGGCCATCGCCAATATCCACACCGGGCGCGCCTCGCTGGTGCTGGCGGGCGGCGTGGATGCGCTGTCGCGCGCGCCGTTGCTGGTGTCCGACGACATGACCCGCTGGCTCGCGGGGTGGAATGCCGCGCGCGGCATGGGCGAGCGCATCAGGGCGCTGCGCGGCTTTCCGTGGCGCGGTCTGGCGCCCGTCATCGGCTTGCTCAAGGGGCTTACCGATCCCGTGGTGGGGCTTTCGATGGGCCAGACCGCCGAAAACCTGGCGACTCGTTTCGGAATCAGCCGCGCCGACATGGATGCCTATGCCGCGCGCAGCCATGCGCGCGTGCTGGCCGCGCGCGAGCAGGGCCGGCTGGACGAAGTCGTGCCCCTGGTCGATACGCGCGGAACCTTGTATGCGCACGATGATGGCGTGCGCGAAGACTCCACGCCAGAACGCCTTGCGCGCCTGCGCCCCGTATTCGACAAACCATGGGGCAACATCACGGCCGGCAACAGTTCGCAAGTGACCGATGGCGCCGCAATGCTGTTGCTGGCCTCTGCCGACGCCGTGCGGCGCTGGAACCTGCAACCGCTCGGGCGCATTGTCGACGCCCAATGGGCAGCGCTGGACCCAGCCCAGATGGGCCTGGGTCCGGTGCACGCCGCCACGCCCCTGCTGCAGCGGCACGGCATGGGCCTGAACGATCCCGATCTGTGGGAAATCAACGAGGCTTTTGCCGCCCAGGTGCTGGGCTGCCTGGCCGCCTGGAACGATGAATCTTATTGCCGCGAGCACCTGGGCACGGGCGCCTGGGGCACGCTGGACCAAAGCCGCCTCAACGTCGATGGCGGCGCCATTGCCATCGGCCACCCGGTGGGCGCGTCAGGCGCGCGCATCGTCCTGCATTTGCTGCAGGCCCTGCACGCACGAGGCCTGCGCCGCGGCATGGCCGCCATTTGCATAGGCGGCGGCCAGGGCGGCGCCATGCTGGTCGATACGGACACCACGCCATGAACCCTGATACGACGTCCTCCTGGCGCCATTGTCGGCTCGAACGCCATGCCGACGGCCTGGCCTGGCTCACCATCGACCGGGCCGACGCGGCCGTCAATGCCCTGTCTGCCGAAGTGCTGTCCGAATTCGGCGCCGTACTCGACGAGCTGCAGGCTCGTCCGCCCGCGGGCCTGATCATCCGCTCGGGCAAGGCGGCCGGCTTCATAGCCGGCGCCGATGTCGAGGAATTCGCCGGCCTCACCACGCCCGAGCAGGCCCGGCAACTCGTCGAACGCGGCTGGAACCTGTTCGACCGCCTGGCCGCCGTGTCCTATCCCACCCTGGCGCTGATACACGGCCATTGCCTGGGCGGCGGCCTGGAGCTGGCATTGGCCTGCCGCTACCGGCTTGCCATCGATCAGCCCGGCACATCGCTGGCCCTGCCCGAGGTCATGCTGGGCATCTTCCCCGGCTGGGGCGGCATGCGCCGGCTGCCCGCGCTGATCGGCGCGCCCGCCGCGCTGGACATGATGCTGACGGGCCGCCCCGCCGACGCGCGCCGCGCCGCGGCGCTGGGGCTGGTCGACGCGCGCGTGCCCCCGCGCCTGACCGATGCCGCCGCGCGTCAGCATGTGCAAAGCGGCCGGCCCGCGCGCCGGGCGCGCGGCATCGCCGGATGGCTGAACCGCTGGCCTCTCAAGTTGCTGGCGGCCAGGCGCGCCCATCGCCAGATCGCCGCCAAAGACCCGCAGCGTCATTACCCGGCCGCGCCGGCCATCGTGACGCTCTGGGCCCGACACGGCGGCAATGCGCTGCGCGCGCCCGAGATCGTGCACGACATCCTCACGTCCCATACGGCGCGCAACCTGCTGCGCGTGTTCCGCCTCCAGGAAAGGCTGAAGGCATATGGCAAGCCGGGCAACGCGCCACCTGCGCAGCATGTGCACGTGGTGGGCGCCGGAACCATGGGAGGCGATATTGCCGCGTGGTGTGCGTTCAAGGGTCTGACCGTCACGCTGCAAGATCAGGACGCCGAACGCATCGCGCCCGCGCTGGGCCGGGCCGCCGCCCTGTACGCGCGCAAGCTCAAAGATCCGCGCGCCGCGCGTGCGGCATTCGACCGGCTCGTCCCCGATCCGCAGGGCAACGGCGTTGCGCGCGCAGACATCGTGATCGAAGCCATCAGCGAACAGGCAGACGCCAAGCGGGCGCTGTACCGCGCGCTGCAGCCGCGCATGAAACCCGATGCGCTGCTGGCCACCAATACATCCAGCCTGTCGCTGGCTGACCTGCGCGCGGGGCTCGACCGCCCCGGCCAATTGATCGGTATCCATTTTTTCAACCCGGTGGCCAGCATGCCGCTGGTGGAAGTCGTGCAGGCCGGCGCCGACCATGACCAGGCGCAGGCGCGCGCCTGCGCCTTTGTGGGGCAGCTCGGCAAGCTGCCCCTGCCCGTGCGCGACGCACCGGGGTTCCTCGTCAACGCGGTACTGGCGCCGTACATGCTCGAGGCCATGCGCTGCGTGGACGAAGGCATCGAGCCTGCCGTCATCGACCGCGCCATGACCGATTTCGGCATGCCCATGGGCCCGCTCGAACTGGCCGACACCGTCGGGCTGGATATTGCGCTGGCCGCCGGACGCCAGCTTGCGGGCCAGGACGAGCCGCCGCGCTGCCTGGCCGAACGCATCGCCCGCAACGACCTCGGCCGCAAGACGGGCCGGGGGTTCTATGCCTGGCATGACGGCAAGCCCCGCAAAACCGCCACGGATGCCGCACCGCCCGGCCTGGCGCGGCGCCTGGTGCAGCCGCTGATCGACCGCACCCGGCAACAGGTCGACAGCGGCGTGGTGGCCGACGCCGACCTCGCCGATGCCGGCGTGATTTTCGGAACCGGTTTCGCGCCCTTCACGGGCGGCCCGCTGCACCTGCGCGCCGCCTCCCATCCACCCCTTACCGAGCCAGATCCAGCACGTCCATAAATACCTGACCATCACTTTCTGCACGACAAGTGCATTTTTCGCCTGCCTAAGGAGGAGACACATGAACAAGGCATCGTGGGCAATGAGCACTCTGTCAGCCGCTATCGCGGCCGGCATTGCGGGAACGGCACAGGCCGCGGGGTTCCAGCTACTGGAACAGAACGCCAGCGGCCTCGGCAATGCCTACGCCGGTTCTGCCGCCGTCGCGGAGAACGCCAGCACGATCTACTTCAATCCGGCGGGCATGACTTACTTGCCCGGGTTCAACCTGTCGGCCGGCGTCAACGCCATACGTCCTTCGTTCAAGTTCCGCGACAACGGCAAAAGCACCAACCCGCTTGCACTGGGCGGCGGCTCCCCCACGGGCGGCAACGGAGGCGACGCCGGCAGCTGGGGCATCGTGCCCAATGCCTATTTTTCATGGCAGCTCAACGAAAAGTGGTTTGTCGGCGTGGGCGTGGGCGCCCCGTTCGGGCTGATGACGGAGTACGACGATGGCTGGGTGGGCCAGTACCATTCCACCAAGTTCGACATCAAGACCATCAATATCAATCCGTCCATCGCATACAAGGTCAACGAACAATTCTCGATGGGGGTGGGCCTGAACTGGCAGCACATCGATGCCCAGTACACCAAAAGCGTCGTGGTGCCGGCCGGCCCGGCAATGTTCTTACCGGGCGACGCCGATCTGAACCTGGATGGCGACGCGTGGGGCTGGAACGCCGGCATCATGCTGCAGCCCACCGAAGACACGCGCATCGGCCTTTCGTACCGTTCCAAGATAAAACACACGGCACGGGGCGACACCAAGATCGACGGTTTTGCCCCCGGGCAGTCGCTGTCCTATGACGCCAAGGCCAAAGTAAACCTGCCCGACACGCTCATCCTGAGCGCCCAGCACCGGCTCAATGAGCGCTGGGAATTGCTGGCCGATATTTCCTGGACGGGCTGGAGCAGCATTCCCCAACTGAAGATCCAGAACGAAGGCGGGCCCACCGACACACTGCCGCTGGACTTCCGTGACTCGTGGCGCGTCGCCCTTGGGGCCAACTACCAGTTCGCGCCGCAATGGAAATGGCGCTTCGGCGTAGCCTGGGACCAGTCGCCGGTGCACAACCCGTCTGACAGGCCCACGTCATTGCCCGACAACGACCGCTGGTGGTTCTCTACCGGAGTACAGTATCAGGCGGGCAAACACACGAGCATCGACGTAGGCTATACCTACCTGTACCTGCGCGACACCGACATCGACACCGACTCGGGCGACCCGCTGACGCGCGGCCGCGTCGCCGGCGACTATCGCAGCAAGGGCAACATCTTTGGTATCCAGGTGTCCACCCGGTTCTGACCACGCATGACATCCGCCGCGGCGCACACCGTCATACCCGGCGGTGGGCGCCGCCCCATCAGGAGATCGCCTTGAGCAGCAACTTCAACGTCAAACACGCCGCCGTACTGGGCGCCGGCGTCATGGGCGCCCAGATCGCCGCCCACCTTGCCAATGCGGGCGTACCGGTCACCCTGTACGACCTGACCGCGAAAGAAGGCGACCGCAACGCCATCGCCCTGAAAGCGCTGGCCGGCCTGAAAAAGCTCGAACCGGCGCCGCTGGCCAGCCCGTCCCGGGCAGCCCTGATCACGCCGGCCAACTACGACGACCACCTGGACCGCCTGCGCGAATGCGATCTGGTGATCGAAGCCATCGCCGAACGCATGGACTGGAAAGCGGCGCTGTACGAGCGCATTGCGCCGCACGTCGCCGACGGCGCCATCCTGGCCTCGAATACATCGGGCCTGTCGATCAGCGAGCTGGCCGGCGCCTTGCCGCAGGCCTTGCGCGGCCGCTTCTGCGGCGTGCACTTCTTCAATCCGCCACGCTACATGCGCCTGGTGGAACTGATCGCCACGCCCGACACGAACCCGGGCGTGCTCGACCACCTGGAAAGCTGGCTGACCACGCGGCTGGGCAAAGGCGTCATCCGGGCGCTGGATACGCCCAACTTCATTGCGAACCGCATCGGCGTCTTCTCGATCCTGGCCGCGATGCACCACACCGAACGGCTGGGCCTGGGATTCGACGAGGTCGACGCGCTCACCGGCCCGCGCATCGGCCGACCCAAGAGCGCCACCTACCGCACGGCCGATGTCGTGGGGCTCGACACGCTGGCGCACGTCGTAGGCACGATGCGCGACAAGCTGCCCGATGACCCCTGGCACGCGTATTTCCAGTTGCCGGGCTGGCTCAACACCCTGATCGAGCGCGGCGCGCTCGGACAGAAGAGCGGCAAGGGCGTATACCAGAAGGTGGGCAAAGAAATCCGCGTGCTGGACCCGGCCAGCTTCGACTATCGGCCGGCGGCCGGCGCCATCGCCGACGAAGTCGACGCCATCCTGAAGCAGCGCGACCCCGCCCTGCGCTTCGCTGAACTGCGGGCCTGCGCGCATCCGCAAGCGCAGTTCCTGTGGAGCGTGTTTCGCGACATTTTCCACTACAGCGCATTCCAGCTCGAACACATCGCCGACAACGCGCGCGACGCCGACCTGGCAATGCGCTGGGGCTTCGGCTGGTCCATGGGGCCCTTCGAAACCTGGCAGGCCGCGGGCTGGCAGAACGTTGCCGCCGCCATCGCCGACGATATCGCCGCCGGCCGCTCGATGAGCCAAGCGCCATTGCCTGCGTGGGCGGCCGACCCCGCCCGCAAGGGCGTGCATGATGCGCATGGGTCGTATTCGGCGCGCGGCCAGCGGCAACAGCCGCGCTCGACCCTGCCGGTTTACGAGCGGCAGCTGTTGCCCGAAAGGCTGGCGGGCGAACCCACGGCCGATCGCGGCGCCACGCTCTGGGAAAACGATGGCGTGCGGCTGTGGCACTTGCCGGATATCGATGCGCGCATCGGCATCCTGTCGTTCACCTCCAAGATGCACACCATCGGCGGCGAAGTGCTCGACGGCGTGCTGCATGCCGTCCAGTACAGCGAGCAAGAGCTGGACGCGCTGGTCCTATGGCACGATGCCCCGTTCGCCGTGGGCGCCAACCTTGCGCAGGTGGCGCAGGCCTGCGCGGCGGGGCAATTCGACATGCTCGAGGCCACCGTCGAAAAGTTCCAGCGCGCCTCACTGGCTCTGCATTATGCGCGCGTGCCCACCGTGGCGGCCGTGCAAGGCATGGCCCTTGGCGGCGGCTGCGAGTTCCTGATGCATTGCAGCCATCGCGTACTGGCGCTGGAAAGCTACATCGGCCTGGTAGAGGCCGGCGTAGGGCTGGTGCCCGCTGGCGGCGGCAGCAAGGCGCTGGCGGTACGCGCCGCCGCGCTGGCGGCCGCCACCGCCACGCCCGCCGAAGTCTTTCCCTTCCTGCAGCCGGTGTTCCAGAACATCGCCACCGCCCAGGTCGCCAAGAGCGCGCTGCACGCCATCGATATGGGGTACGCCCAAGCGGCCGACACCGTGGTATTCCATCCCGACGAACTGCTCTGGGTGGCGTTGCGGCAGGCGCGCGCGGCGGCCGACATCGGCCACGTCGCCCCCTTGCGGCCGCAGCGCGTGCCCGTGGCCGGCCGCACCGGTATCGCCAACTTCGAGATGGTGCTGGTCAATATGCGCGAAGGCGGCATGATCAGCGCGCACGACTATCGCGTGGCGCGCGGCGCCGCTGCGGCGCTGTGCGGCGGCGAGGTCGAGGCCGGCACGCAAGTCGACGAAGCCTGGCTGCTCGCCGTGGAGCGGCGCGAATTCATGGCGCTGCTGCGCACGGCCGAAACCCAGGCGCGCATCCGCCACACTCTGGAAACCGGCAAACCGCTGCGCAACTAGTCTACGCAAGCTTGAAGGAATCGCGATGAACCGACAGATCCAAGACGCCTATATCGTGGCCGCCACCCGTTTGCCGGTTGGCAAGCGCAACGGCATGTACAGAACCACGCGTCCGGACGACATGCTGGCCGCCGCACTGCGTGCCGTACTGGCGCAGGCGCCCGCGCTCGACCCGGCGCGCATCGAAGACGTGATCGCGGGCTGCGCCATGCCCGAGGCCGAACAAGGCATGAACGTGGCGCGCATGAGCCTGCTGCTGGCCGGGTTGCCCGACACCGTGCCCGGCGTCACGCTGAACCGCTTCTGCGCATCCGGCCTGCAGGCCGTGGCCGACGCCGCCGCCCGCATCCGGCTGGGCTCGGCCGACGTCGTCATCGCCGCGGGCACCGAATCCATGAGCGCCATGCCGCAGATCATGGGCAACAAGGTCGCGCTCAACCCCCGCATTTTCGCCAGCGACGACAACATAGGAATGGCCTACGGCATGGGCCTGACCGGCGAGAAGGTCGCCGCCCAATGGAAGATCTCGCGCGAAGACCAGGACGCGTTTGCCCTGGCTTCGCACCAGAAGGCCTGCGCAGCCATCGCGGCCGGGCACTTTCGCGACGAAACCACGCCTTACCGCACCCTCAGCCATGTACCGGGCGAAGGCGGCGCGGTGCGGCGGGTGGAAAACCTGTGCGAACACGACGAAGGCCCGCGCCCCGACACCACCGCCGAGGCGCTGGCCCGGCTCAAGCCGGTATTCGCCGCGCGCGGGTCGGTCACTGCCGGCAACAGCTCGCAGATGTCCGACGGCGCCGGCGCCGTCCTGCTGGTATCCGAGCGCGTGCTGAAAGAACTGAACCTCGCGCCGCTGGCGCGTTTCGTGGGCTTCTCGGTGGCCGGCGTGCCGCCGCAGATCATGGGCATAGGGCCCAAGGTGGCCATCCCCAGGGCCCTGGCCGCCAGTGGCATCCGCCAGCAAGATCTCGACTGGATCGAACTGAACGAAGCCTTCGCCGCCCAGTCGCTCGCCGTCATCCGCGACCTGGATCTGGACCCGGCCAGGATCAACCCGCTGGGCGGCGCGATCGCACTCGGCCACCCGTTGGGGGCTACCGGCGCCATCCGTACCGCCACGCTGGTGCATGGTCTGCGCCGCACCGGCGGCAAATACGGCATGGTCACGATGTGCGTGGGCACCGGCATGGGCGCGGCCGGCATCTTCGAGGCGCTGTAGCGCCTGCGGCCGTGAAGCCCTATTGGCTCAAGCGCCTGCCGCCGGCATGGCGCGCCCGCCTGATGCGCGCAGGCTTCAATCTGCACCCGGCGTTCCGCGCCACGGGCGGGCGCGTCACTCACGTGTCGCCCGACTTTCTGCACCTGCGCGTGCGCCTGCGGCTGGCTCGGCGCACCCGCAATATCGTCGGTTCGATGTATGGCGGCTCATTGTTCGCCATTACCGATGGCGCGCACCCCACCCTGCTCATGGCCGCATTGGGCGCCGACGCCATTGTCTGGGACAAGGCGGCCACCATACGCTACCGCAAGCCGGCATACACGACGCTGTACGCCGACTTTCGCCTCGATCCGGCCGACATCGCCGCCATCCGTCACGAACTCGCCGAGCGGCGCGAGACGACCCGCGTATATATCGTCGAACTGAAAGACCGCCACGGCGCGGTCTATGCCGAGGTGGAGCGCACCGTGTATATCGCCGACAAGCAGTTCTATAAAACCAAGGTTCGCGGCGCCCGCGCCGACGCCTGAACCCGCGAGCATTACCGACATGGAACGCATCTGGCTCAAGAGCTATCCGCCCGGCGTGCCCGCCGAGATCGACATTTCCCGCTACGACTCGCTGCTGGACATCTTTCACGACAGTTGCGCGCGCTTTGCCCGGCGCCCGGCCTACACCAGCCTGGGCGTTACCATCACCTATGCACAGCTCGACCGGTGGTCGCGCGACTTTGCCGCGTGGCTGCAATACCGGGGCCTGAAAGCCGGCGACCGCGTCGCACTGATGCTGCCCAACCTGCTGCAATACCCCGTATGCCTGTTCGGCGCCCTGCGAGCAGGCTGCGTGGTCGTCAACTGCAACCCCCTGTACACCGCTCACGAGCTGGCCCACCAGCTCGCGGATGCCGGGGCCCAGGCCATCGTCATCTCTGAAAACTTCGCGCGCACGTTGCAGCGCGCCCTGCCCGACACGGCATTGCGGCATATCGTCGTTACCTCGGTGGGCGAGCTGCTGGGCCCCCTGAAGGGCCGCGCCGTCGATTTCGCAGTGCGCTACGTCAAGCGCAAGGTGCCGGCCTGGCAACTGCCGCAAGCGACACGCCTGCGCGTGGCGCTCAGCCAGGGACGCGGCAGGCCATTGCGCACCCCGGCGCTCACCCCTTCCGATCCTGCCTTTTTGCAGTACACCGGCGGCACCACCGGCGTGGCCAAGGGCGCGGTGCTTACGCACGGCAACATGCTGGCCAACCTGAGCCAGGCTCATGCCTGGATCCACGGCCTGGTGCGCGAAGGCGAAGAATGCATCGTCACGGCATTGCCGCTCTATCACGTGTTTGCGCTTACGGCGAACTGCCTCACCTTTCTCAAGTTGGGCGCGCGCAACCTGTTGATCGCCGATCCGCGCGACATGCCGGCCTTCATCCGGGCGTTGCGCGGCACGCCTTTCAGCGCCATCACGGGTGTCAACACACTGTTCAACGCGCTGCTGAACCACCCGGATTTCGCCAGGCTGGATTTTTCGCGGCTGCGGCTGACGCTGGGCGGCGGCATGGCCGTACAACGAGCCGTTGCACAGCGCTGGCGCGAAGTAACCGGCGTATCGCTGGCCCAGGCCTATGGCCTGACCGAGACCGCGCCGGCGGTCACGCTCAATCCGCTCGATGTGGAAACGTTTACCGGCTCGATCGGCCTGCCCGTGCCCTCCACCGAACTGTCTGTGCGCGACGATGAAGGCCGCGAAGTTTCCCAGGGCGAAACGGGCGAACTTTGCGTGCGCGGCCCCCAAGTCATGGCCGGCTACTGGAACCGCCCCGACGAAACCGCGCAGGTGCTCCACCCCGACGGCTTTCTGCGCACCGGCGACCTGGGCTACATGGACGAGCGCGGCTACGTGTTCCTGGTCGATCGAAAGAAAGACCTGATCCTGGTCTCAGGCTTCAATGTCTATCCCAACGAAGTCGAGGACGCCGCCGCCCTGCACCCGGGCGTACGCGAAGTGGCCGCCGTCGGCGTGCCCGACGCGAAGTCCGGCGAAGCCGTCAAACTCTTTGTTATCCGGCGCGACCCGACGCTGGAGGCCGCCGAGCTTATCGCCCACTGCCGCCAGCACCTCACCGGCTACAAAGTTCCGCGCCACGTCGAATTCTGCAACGACCTGCCGCGCACGCCCGTGGGCAAGATCCTGCGGCGGGCGTTAAGAACACCGCCGGCCGCGCCCGCACCCTGACCCGATCCATGGAGGTCCCGGCGCCGCCCATGCGCTTTTGGGGGGCGTGACCCCGGCCAGACTCCTCTATATAATTCCCCGCTATCAAGAATAGTTCTTATTCTTGCAACCATTATCGTCATTACGCAGGGGAATATATTGAAGACTCGATCGCGCGCCGCTAGCGCACGCCTCGCACGGGCCTGCGCCATTGCCATGGTGGCGGGACTGGCCGCCCCCGGAGCCCATGCCCAGAACGCCGCCGCAGACACCACGGCCACGCTGCCGGCGGTGCAGGTGACCGGCACCCAGGAAACCGCCACGAGTCCGGTGGCCGGGTACGTGGTGCGGCGCAGCGCCACCGGCACGAAAACGGACACGCCTTTGCGCGAAACCCCGCAGGCCATTACCGTCATCCCGCGCGACCAGATCGTGGACCAGGGTGCGCAGAACGTACAGGACACCCTCAATTACGCGGCGGGTGTGCGGCCCAACGCCTACGGCGTGGACAACCGCGCCGACTATGTCCGCGTGCGGGGCGTGGAGCCCGTGCAGTATATGGACGGCCTGCGCCAGTTCTTCAACTACAACAACCCGCGCACTGAAGTCTATGCGTTGGAACGCGTCGAAGTGCTGCGCGGGCCGTCTTCGATGCTGTATGGCCAGGGAAGTACGGGCGGGGTGCTCAACCTGGTCAGCAAGCGCCCGCAGCCCGAAGCGCAACGCGAGATAGGCGTCGTCCTGGGCAACCATAACCGCAAGGAAATCCATGCCGACCTTACCGGCCCGGTGACGGAAGACGGGCAATGGCTGTATCGCGTGGTGGCCGTCGCCCGCAACAGCGACACCCAGGTGCAGCACGCCCCCGACGATCGCCTGCTGCTTGCCCCTTCGCTTACCTGGCAACCCAGCGCGGCCACATCGCTGACCCTGCAAGGCTATTTCCAGAAAGACAAGGCCGGCACTACGCAATCGTTCCTGCCCTGGAGCGGCACGGTCAGCTACAACCCGAACGGCCAGATCCCCACCCGCCGATTCACCAGCGAGCCGGGTTTCGACGCCTATGACACCGAGCAATTCAGCCTGGGCTGGCTGTTCGAACACCATTTCAACGATCGCTGGACGTTTCGCCAGAACTTCCGCAACACCATCAGCAAGGTCGACTACAAGTCGATGTATCCGGATGCTTATTCGAACCCCGAAGCGCCGTACATCGACCCGCGCCAGCAGGTGCTCAATCGCTATTTCTACGTCAACAAGCCGCGCATGCGCACGATGCTGGCCGACCAGAACCTGGAAGGCAAGCTTAACTGGGGCGCCACGGAACATACGCTGTTGTTCGGCGCCGACTACAGCCGCTATCGCGAAACTGGCGAAACGGCATCCGGCGTGGGCAGCCCGTTGAACGTCTACCATCCCGTCTACGGCAACATTCCCGACTACCAGACCACCGACACGCCCAAGAACAAGCAAGAGCAGCTGGGCTTCTACGCGCAGGACCAGATCCGCTACCGGAACTGGATATTCCTGGCGGGCGTCCGCCACGATCGTGCCCGCAACGATCTTGAAGGCAGCGACCGCGAAACCGACAATGCCACCACCAAGCGGTTCGGCCTGCTCTATGCCGCGGATAACGGCCTGTCGCCCTATATCAGCTACAGCGAGTCATTCACGCCCATTGCCGGCACGGACGTGAACAGCAATCGCTGGAAGCCCATGCGCGGCAAGCAATGGGAACTGGGGCTGAAATACATGCCACCCAACCGCGATCTGGAAGCCACCGCCGCCATCTACGACCTGCGCGAGAAAAACCGCCAGGTGCCCGACCCTTCCAATCCGAACAACCAGGTCCAGACCGGCAAGACCAAGACGCGCGGCGTCGAACTTGAACTGCGCGGCCGCGTCACCAAGCAGATGGACGTGATCGCCAACTACATCTATACCGATATCGATCCGGCGCTGGAAGGAGTGCCCAAGCACATGGCGTCTCTCTGGGGCAAGTACCGGTTCAACGTGGCAGGCATGTCGGGCTTCTCGGCCGGAGCGGGCGTACGCTACCTGGGCGCATTCACCGACGGCGGCGCGCCCGAAACACCTTCGGTGACGCTGTTTGATGCGATGCTGGCCTATGACAGCGGCGCGTGGCGCTACGCGCTGAACGTCAACAACATCGCCGACCGTACCTACGAGGTCACTTGCCTGCGCCGTGGCGACTGCTTCTACGGGCAGCGCCGCACCGTGACGCTCAGCGCCGCGTATCGATTCTGAAGTTCCAGGCCCGCCCGCCTTTGGGCGGGGCCGGCCACTCTATCTGCCCAGGGCGCACACCGTGCGCCCTTTTTTACGTCGCCGCCACGGTGGCGCGCGCGCCCCATTCCCGGTCTCTGAGCCCTCGCCCCCGTTGAAAACCGGGGCTCGCAGCGGTGCGTTATACGGGTTTCTCCGGATTTGCCCAAACTGTACACAGAATATTATTCAGTACGTGATGCAGTTTAATTGCCGTAGCAATGGGAGAGCACCCAATGACGACCCTGACCGCCTGCCCCGCCGATCCGGCCCATGCGCCGCTGGCCGGGCAACTCCAGCATTCCTACCTGCTGCAACAGGGTGGATTCATAAATGGCCAATGGGGATCGGCCGCGGCGCACGCCTGCCTGCCCGTCACAGACCCTGCCACAGGGCAACGGCTGGCCACGTTGGCCGCGAGCTCGGTCGGCGATGCTCGCGAGGCGGTTCGCGGCGCCAGCGCGGCCCAGGCTGGCTGGGCGGCGTTGCCGGCCCGGGAACGGGCGGCGTTGCTGATGGCCTGGCATGCCCAGATAATTGCGCATGCGGACGATCTGGCTTTGCTGATGACGCGCGAACAGGGCAAGCCCCTGGCGGAAGCGCGCGGCGAAGTAATGTTCGGGGCCAGCTTCGTGGCGTGGTATGCCGAAGAAGCCAAGCGCGTCCATGGCGAGGTATTGCAAACCTACAGTGCCGACCGGCGGGTGCTGACATTGCGGCAGCCGGTAGGAGTCGTCGTGGCCATCACGCCATGGAACTTTCCGAGCGCCATGATCACGCGCAAGTGCGCGCCGGCACTGGCGGCTGGCTGCAGCATCGTGCTCAAACCCTCCGAAGAAACTCCCCTATCGGCCATCGCACTGTGCGTTCTGGCGCAACGCGCCGGCATTCCGGACGGCGTGATCAACCTGGTGCTGTGCACGCGTGACAACGTGGCCGAAGTGGGCCGGGCGCTATTGGAAGACAGCCGCGTGCGCAAGTTGTCATTTACCGGCTCTACCCAGACCGGCAAGACCCTGATGCGCCTGGCCGCCGATAACGTGCTCAAGGTCAGCCTGGAACTCGGCGGCAATGCGCCGCTGATTGTGTTTGACGATGCCGACCTGGACCGCGCCGCCGACGGCGCGCTGGCCAGCAAGTTCCGCAACATGGGCCAGACCTGCACATGCGCCAACCGTATCCTGGTGCAGCGTTCGGTCTATGAGGCCTTCGCGGCCAAGCTGGTAGAGCGGGTGCGAAACCTGAAGGTCGGGCCGGGTACCGAGCCCGGCGTCACCCAGGGCCCGCTGATCAATCACCAGGCGGTCCAGAAAGTGCAGCGGCATGTGGCCGACGCACTTGCGCACGGCGCCCGCGCCGTCTTGGGCGGCAAGCCAGATGCACGGGGAGGCCTGTTCTTCCAGCCTACGGTATTGCTCGATGTCACGCCGCGCATGCGCATCTGCCACGAAGAAACCTTCGGGCCCGTCGCGCCGTTGATGGCTTTCGATACCGAAGAAGAAGCTCTGGCGCTGGCCAACGACTCCAGCTACGGCCTTGCGGGATATTTCTACACACGCGACCTGGCGCGCGCCCTGCGCATGGCGGAGCGCCTGGAACTGGGCGCGGTAGGCGTGAACGAAGCCGTGATCTCGTCCGAAGCGGTGCCCATCGGCGGCGTAAAGCAGTCGGGGATCGGGCGGGAGGGCGCGCACCACGGCATCGATGAATTCCTGGAAACCAAGCAAATCACGATTGGAGCCTTGTAATCGCCTGGCCTGTACGGCAGTCGCCGACTTTCCTTTCCTACCTTGATGAGGACACTAGCCATGCTGACCCCCGAACAAATCCATTCCTACGACGAGAACGGGTTCCTGGTCCTGCGGGACCTGCTCACTCCGCTGGAACTGCGCGCCCTGCAGGAAGACGCCATCGTGCTGCGCAGCGACCAGCGCGGCCACCCCGATGCGAACGTGCTCGAAAAAGACGGCACGACCGTACGCGCCGCCTGGGCCGTCGAACTCGATTCAGAGGCGTGCGCCCGCGTCTACCGCCTGCCCCGCGTGTTGGGCGCAATCAAGCAATTGCTGGGGCAGGTCTATTTACACCAGTCGCGGCTGAACTACAAGGCGGCCGGCACAGGCGACATCTTCCAGTGGCACCAGGACTATGCAAGCTGGGTGCATGACGGCCTGCCATACGGGGGGCATCGCGACATGCTCACGGTGCTGATCACGCTTGACGATTCCACGCCCGACAACGGCCCGCTGCGTTTCATACCCGGTTCGCACAAGCACGGCCTCATCGATCCCTTCTACGACACAACGACCACCAGCTATCCCCTGCACATTGTCCCCGATGAATACATGGAAACGCATTTCTCGCACATACCCGTGTACGAATGCACCTTTCCGGCCGGCACGGTAGTGCTGTTCTGCGGCAACCTTGTACACAGCTCGAAAGAAAACCGCTCGCAGCAAGGACGCCGCAATCTTTACTTTGCCTACAGCCGCGACGGCAACCGGCCTACCGGCAAGGTCACGCGCAAGCACAAGAACGCCTACATCATGAATCCGGCGCCCTACGTGCTGCAGGAAATCGACGACAGCAGCCTGGCCGACTATGCACGCGGCCTGATGCCTGCCTGATGCCACGTCCAACACCATAAACAGGGGAAATCATGGAAACGCTGGCCGGCTCATTAAACGACACCTCGACCACCAGGCCTTTGCGCTCCAGGGAAATGCGCAAGGTGATCTGGGGCGCATCGCTAGGCACCGCCTTCGAGTGGTACGACTTCTTTGTCTATGGCGCGTTGGCGGCCGTGCTGGCGCCACTGTTCTTTCCGCCCAGCATGGGCCAGACGGCCGCTTTCCTGGCCAGCCTGGCCACGTTCGGGGTCGGGCTGGTGCTGCGGCCGTTCGGATCGCTGGTGTTCGGCCGCCTGGGGGACCTGGTGGGGCGCAAGTACACCTTCCTGATCACGATCGTGATGATGGGCATCGCCACAATAGGCGTGGGACTGCTGCCCACATATGCCACTGCAGGAGCCTGGGCGCCAGCCCTGCTGGTGCTGCTGCGTTGCATCCAGGGGCTGGCCCTGGGCGGCGAGTATGGCGGCGCGGCCACTTACGTCGCCGAGCATGCCGAAGACGGCAAGCGCGGCCAGCACACCAGCTGGATCCAGGCCACCGCGACCGTGGGCTTTCTGCTGTCGCTGCTGGTCGTCACGCTGACGCGCTACGCCACCACTGCCGAACAATTCAACGCCTGGGGCTGGCGCATACCCTTCCTGTTTTCGGTCGTGCTGCTCGGCGTATCCATCTACATACGCGCGAAGCTGAATGAGTCGTCGGTGTTCTTGCAGATGAAGGCGGAAGGCAAGACATCACGACAACCCATACGCGACGCGTTCGGCAACTGGGCCAACCTGAAGTACGTGCTGCTCGCACTGTTCGGCACCGTCGCCGGTGTAACCGTGCTGTGGTACACGGGCCAGTTTTTCGCGCTGATCTTCCTGATGAAATGGCTCAAGGTCGAGCCCACCACCGCGTACATGCTGGTTTCGGTAGCATTGCTGCTCGGCACGCCCTTCTTCGTCCTGGCGGGCTGGATGGCGGATCGCTGGGGCCGCAAGCCGGTGATTGTGTGCGGCTTTATCGTCGGCGTGCTGGCGGTGATACCCATATTCAAGGGCCTTACCCACTATGCCAATCCGGCGCTCGAACGCGCCATCGCGACGGCCCCGGTAACACTGGAATCTTCGGAATGCCGGCTGCGCCTGTTTTCGGGCCCCGAAAACGCCTGCGAACGGGCCCGCGAGCAGCTCAACAGCGCCGGCGTGCCCTATACCCTGACGCCGTCCGACCAGCCTGGCGCCACGGTGCGAGTGGCAGGCATCAATGCGGATGGCGCCGACACCGCCGCAGTGGCCCGCGCCCTGTCACAGGCCGGGTATCCGGCCCAGGCCAAGGCCGACGAAATCAACCGCCCCATGGTCGTGGCGCTGATCTGGCTGCTGGTGGTCATAGGGTGCGTGGTCTATGGCCCCAACGGCGCTTATCTGGTGGAGCTCTTTCCCACCAAGGTCCGCTACTCCAGCATGTCCATGGCATACCATATCGGAACCGGGTACTTCGGCGGCTTCGCCCTGTACTTTGCCACGCTGATCTCTACCACCACGGGCAATATCTACGCTGGCCTCTATTACCCCATCGTCATCGCCGCGATATCCATCGCCGTGACCATCTTCCTGCTGCCCGAAACGCGCAACTGGAAGCTGAACCGATGACGTCCTGCCCTTTCGCCCGGTTTGGCGCCGTGCACGCCCGCCTGGATATAATACAGTCCGGTATACACATTATCGGACGAGACAATGACCCAGGCAGGCAAGCATGCCTTGACCGCTTCCGCCGACGAGGCGGCAGCGGCACCGCGAAAACGCACGTCGCTGAGCTCTTCTGCCATCTATGAGCGCATCAAGAACATGGCAGCCACCTACGAGTTCAAGCCGGGCGAGCGCATCAACGAAATCGAGCTGTCCAAGCAGCTCGAGGTCAGCCGCACCCCTTTGCGCGAAGTACTGAATCAGCTCATGGTCGAAGGCTTCCTCGAGCGCACCGCGAACAAGGGCTTCACCAGCCGCCCGCTGGACGCCAAGCAAGTGTTCGACCTGTACGAATACCGGCTGGGCATCGAAACCGCCATTGCGCGCCTGGCTTGCAGACGCGCGACCGACGCCGAGATCGAGGCACTGGCCGCCGCGACACAGCGCGACACCTCGATGCCCGACGATGCCGATTCGGCCCAGCTGCTGGCGCTGGACGAAGACTTTCACATGGGCCTGGCCCGCCTGACGCACAACGAGGAGTACGTGCGCGCGCTGGCCAACATCAACGCGCGCATCCAGTATGTGCGGTGGATCGACATGCGCAACGGCAGGCGGCCCTATACGCAGGCCGAGCACGTCGGCATCATCGAGGCCTTGCGTGCGCGCGACGAAGCGGCGCTGGTCAACCTGCTCGAATCGCACATCGGACGCCGTCAGGACCAGATCACCGAAGTCATCAAGCTGGGCTATTCCGAAATCTACACGCGCAACCGCGCCTGAACCCTCCACAGGGCCCATGATGGAAATCGAAGCGACTATTTCGTGGAAACGCCAGCCGCACGAAGCGTTCTCGGACCAGCGGTACAGCCGCGCCCACACGTGGCGCTTTGACGGCGGTGCGCAAGTCGCGGCATCGTCGTCGCCGCACATCGTGCCGCTGCCCTATTCCGAACCCGCCTTCGTGGATCCGGAGGAAGCCTATGTGGCCTCGCTGTCGAGCTGCCACATGCTGGTGTTCCTGGCCATAGCGGCCAGGCAAGGCTATGTGATCGACGGCTACGACGACCGCGCCACGGGCGTCATGGAAAAAAACGAACAGGGCCGCCTGTACGTCAGCCGCGTCACCCTGCGCCCGCGCGTGCTTTATCGCGGTGCGGCGCCCGATGCCGCCACCGACCATGCGCTGCACCACCAGGCCCACGAACAATGTTTCATTGCCAACTCGGTACGTACCGTTGTTGAAACGGTGCTGCAACACTGACGGCGCAGCCGCCGCTGGCGCAAAGAAAAAGGGCCTCGCAATGGAGACCCTTTTTTGAATTGGCGCGCCCGGCAGGATTCGAACCCACGACCCCTTGGTTCGTAGCCAAGTACTCTATCCAACTGAGCTACGGGCGCTGGTAAAGAGGCGAAATTATAACGGAATCAGTTTATTTGTCCAGCGGAGTATCGGCGCGCCCTAATTGCGGCCCTAACGGCACACGGACGGCGCGGGGCGCCTTGCGTTCGATATCGGGCAGTAGAAAGGCCACCAGGCCCAGCAGGGGCAGGTACGCACACACCTCGTAGACGAACGCAATGTCGGTCATGTCGGCCAGCTTGCCCAGCGCGGCCGCCCCCAGTCCGCCCATGCCGAACGCAAAGCCGAAGAACAGGCCCGCGATCATGCCGACGTTGTTCGGCACCAGCTCCTGGGCATACACCACAATGGCCGAAAATGCCGAGGCCAGCACCACGCCGATGATCACCACCAGTACGCCGGTCCAGAACAAATTGGCGTGCGGCAACATCAGCGTGAACGGCGCAACGCCCAGTATGGACACCCAGATCACGATCTTGCGGCCGATGCGGTCGCCCACCGGCCCCCCAGCCACCGTGCCGAACGCCACCGCGGCCAGGAACAGGAACAAATACAGCTGCGCCGAGCGCACCGAAAGATCGAATTTGTCGATCAGGTAAAAGGTGAAATAGCTGTTCAGGCTGGCCAGGTAAAAATACTTGGAGAAAATCAGCACCCCCAGTATGGCCAGCGCGAACATGACCTTGCGGCGACCCGGCGCATCGACGCCGCCGGCCGCGCGGGCCTTGGGCTTGAGCAGCGCACGGTTGGCGCCATACCAGCGGCCGATGCCGATCAGCACAATCATCCCGAACAGCGCCGCCAGCGAAAACCAGGCCACGCTGGCCTGCCCGTGGGGAATGATGACCAGCGCCGCCAGCAACGGCCCCAGGGCGGACCCGACATTGCCGCCGACCTGGAACAGCGACTGCGCCAGCCCGTGCCGGCCGCCCGATGCCATGCGCGCCACGCGCGAAGATTCGGGGTGGAACACCGACGAGCCCGTGCCCACCAGCGCGGCGGCGACGAGCAGGTAAGGCAGCGACGGCGCATAAGCGAGCAACAACAGGCCCACCAGCGTGAAACCCATGCCCACCGGCAGCGAGTACGTCGTCGGCCGTTTATCGGTATAAAGGCCGACGCAGGGTTGCAACAGCGAAGCGGCCAGCTGGTAGGTCAAGGTGATCAGGCCGATCTGCGCAAAGCTGAGATCGAACGACTCTTTCAGCATGGGATAGATGGCCAACAGGATCGACTGGATCATGTCGTTCATCATGTGCGCCACGCTGATGGCGCCCAGTACCTTGAAGGCTGTGGCGGGCGGCGCGGTAGCCGGCGCGGGGCCGGTGGAGGACGAGGCAGTCATGGTGTCGCAGGTCTGGAAACTACACTGGAATCAGCAATACGCACGCATGCCTGGCGCGCGCTGTTTCAGTGTATAAAGCCCTGGACTCGCCGAAGTGCCAAACTTCGTCGCTTAAATGACATAACAAGCGCCATTCCTGTCGCCCCGCCTCTCATGCCCCGTTACTCTCCTGCGCCCGCCGACGCTCTGCGCAGCCGCCGGGCCGACGATTACCAGCACGGGCCCAGGCCGGTTACCGCCATGGCCAAGGACTTCCTGCCCAGCGCCCACACCGGCCCGCACAGCCACCCGCGCGGCCAGCTCGTGTATGCGATTGAAGGCATGATGCGGGTCAGCACGCCCGACGGCTTCTGGACCTTGCCGCCTCTCAGGGCCCTGTGGGTGCCCCCGGGCGCGACGCATGCAATCCAGATGGTAGGCACGGTGCGGATGCGCACGCTGTACGTGCATGCCGACGCCGCGGCCGTACTGTGGGACCGCTGCCAGGTCATCGAAGTCCCGGGCCTGCTGCGCGAACTGATCCTGGCGCTGGCAGCCGAGCCGGTGGAATACGCCATGGATGGCCGCGGCGGGCAGATCGCCGCCTTGCTGCTGACGGAACTGCGCCGGGCGCCCGTGATCCCGATGCGCATACCCTGGCCCGGCGACCGGCGCCTGCAGACGGTTTGCCGCGCCATTCTCGAGCAGCCGGGCACCGTGCGCACCATTGATGACTGGGGCGATGAAGTGGGCGCCAGCGGCCGCACGTTGATACGCCTGTTCCAGGCCGAGCTCGGGCTGAACTATCGCCAGTGGGTGCAGCAGGTGCGGCTTGCCGAAGCCTTGCGCCGCCTGTCGCTGGGCCACTCCGTGGCACGCATCGCCGCCGAACTCGGCTACCGCAGCCCCAGCGCGTTCACGGCGATGTTTCGGCGCGCCCTCGGTGCGCCTCCCCAGGACTATCTGCGCGACAGCCAGCGGCGCGCACATGGCCGCACCATTTAGTTGATTAAATCAACGATATCGGCAAGAATAGGGCAACTCGATGTCCCGCGACAGGATTGCCCACACCATGCTCCAGACCCGCCTGACCCGCCTGCTCGGCCTGCGCTACCCCATCATCCAGGGAGGCATGAGCTGGGCGTCGTCCAACGCCGCGCTGCCCCTCGCGGTATCGCGCGCCGGAGGCCTGGGCACCATTGCGGCTGGCCCCATGTACCCTGAAGACTTGCTCGTTGCCATTCGCGCCGTGCGCGCAGGCACCGACGCGCCATTCGCGGTCAACATCCCGCTGTACAACAAGCGGGCGCAGGAACACCTGGACATCGCCATCTCCGAACGCGTCCCGGTAATCATCGGCTCGCAAGGGGGGCCGCAAAAGCACCTGTCGCGCGCGCGCGATGCCGGCATCAAGTGGCTGCAGGTCGTGGCCAGCCCGGCACATGCCCGGAAGGCGCAGGCAGCCGGCGTGGATGCCGTCATCGCCGTGGGCCTGGAAGCGGGCGGGCATCCCGGCCCCGACGAGGTGGGCACGCTGGTGCTGGCCCGCGCCGTGGCCCGCGCCGTGGATATCCCATACGCCGTCGCGGGAGGCATTGCCGATGGCGCCGGCCTGGCGGCCGCGCTGTGCCTGGGGGCCGATGGCGCCCAGCTGGGCACCCGCTTTCTGCTCACTCACGAGTCCAACCTGCATCCGGCGTACAAACAGGCGGCGCTCTCGGCCGGCGTCGCCGACACGACCCTGGTGGGTCGCGGCCGATCGCCGGTACGCATGCTGCGCAACGTGTTCGCCCAGGAATATGCGGCGCTCGAGCGCGCCGGCGCCTCGGATGCCGAACTGGACGCCTTGTTCGGCACACGATCCCTGAAGCAATCGGCCAAAGACGGCGATGTGGATCATGGCAAGGTAGAGGCCGGCCAGAGCGTAGGACTCATCGATACCCTGCGCCCGGCTGGCGACGTCGTTGCCGACCTGGCCAGCGAGGCGTTGCAGGCGCTGGCGCGGGTCGTCGAACCCGCCCGCGCCTAGGCCTGCGGTGCTATTGCTTTACCAGCCCTGCGCCCTGCACCAGATCGGTCAGCACCCGCTGGTCTTCCAGTACGAACTCGGTCGCTTCATCCGGCGTCATGCTCCACAGCTCGACGCCTTGCGATGCCATCTGATCGCGATATTTCGCGTTCTGGTTCACCGCATTGACGGCATCATTCAACCGCTGAATCACCGCATCCGGCGTGCCGGCAGGCGCGGCCAGGCTATACCACGAGGCCGACTCGGCCGATTCGATGCCGGCTTGCGCCATGGTCGGCACGTCGGGCAACAGGGGTGAGCGCTCGCGGGCCGCATAAGCCAGCGGTATCAGGCGATCATCTTTAATGAAAGGCAGGCTGGCGGCCAGATTCAGTACCGCCGCGTCCACCTGTCCGCCCACCAGGTCGTTGATGGCCGGCGCGGCGCCCTTGTACGGGATATGCACCAGGTCGATGCCGGCCCGCTTGCGGAACAGTTCCGCGCCAAGGTGCGGCGAGCTGCCCGGCCCGGCCGAGCCGTAGTTCAGTTGCCCCGGCTTCTCGCGAGCCAATGCGATCAGTTCCTGCACGGACTTGACCTGCAGCTTGGGATGCACGACCAGCATGTTCGGCTGATTGCCGACAATGCCGATGAAACGAAAGTCTTTCACGCCGTCATATTGCGTGCGCTGCATTAGCGGCGTCACGATATGCGCGGCCGCGGTTCCCAACAGCAGTGTGTAGCCATCCGGCTGGGCGCGCGCCACGATCTGCGACCCTATTGATGCCCCGCCCCCGCCCTTGTTCTCTACCACCACGGGCTGGCCCAGCTGGGTTTCCAGTTCGCGCGCGAGCGCGCGCCCCAGCGTATCCGCGGGCCCGCCGGCAGCGTAGGGGTTGACCAGCGTAATGGGTTTGGACGGGTAAGCATCCGCGCCCACGGCCGTCCCGCATGTGGCGGTGAGCGCGGCAACGGCAATGAATTTTCCTAGTGCATGCATTTCATGTCTCCTGGTTGATGTTATTGGCTGGCTTACGGCGTATCGCAAGCGTTCATATGGCGCCTTGCTCGCGCAAGGCAGCTATGTCACGGTCATCCAGACCCAGGCGTTGCCTGAGCACGTGGTCGGTGTGTTCGCCCAGCAGCGGGGGCCGGCCCGTCTCGGGGTGCTCGTAACCGTCGAACTTGAAGGGCACGGGCACCGCGCCGAAACGTCCCAGCTGGGGGTGCTCGTACCCGGCGACCATGCCGCGCGCCCGCACATGCTCATTGGCGAAGATTTCGTCTACAGACAGAATTGGCCCGGCCGGCACGCCCGCGGCATCGCAGCGCGCGCAGAGCGCATCGCGGTCGATTTTCCGGATGGCCTCGGCCAGCCCGGCCATGACCTCCTCGCGCCGCGCCACGCGGTTGGCGTTGCGAGCCAGTTCCGGATCGTCGCGCCATGCGACCAGCCCCAGCAGTTCACACAATGGCTTCCAATGCTGGTCGCTGCCCGTGATCTGTACCCACTTCCCGTCGCGGCATTCAAAGGCTGCCGACGGCACCCGGCCCGGATGCTCGGTGCCCATGCGCGCAGGCACCTCTCCCAGTGCGAAAAAGCGCGCCGCCGCGAGCGACAGCAGGCCGACCTGGCCATCGAGCATCGAGAAATCCACATGACATCCCGGGCCGCCACGTTCGCGCCCCAGCAGGGTGGCCAGGATGCCGATGGCCACCCACAGGCCCGACGTCAGGTCGGCCACCGGCAGCCCGGGCTTGACGGGTCCGCCGCCTCGTTCGCCCGTCAGGCTCATGATGCCGCCCATTGCCTGGAACACGGTGTCATATCCCTTGCGCGGCGCATACGGGCCGGTCTGCCCGAACCCCGTGCAGGAACAGTAGATCAGGCCGGGGTTATCGGGTGCGATGTGTTCGCGGTCCAGCCCATACTTCTGCAATGTGCCCACCGGGAAGTTCTCGACGACGACGTCCGCCTGCGCCGCCAGTCTGCGAATCAGCGCCTGCCCCTCCGGGTGGCGGAAGTTCACCGTAATCGACTGCTTGCTGCGGTTGAAGGCCAGGTAGTAAGCCGATTCGCTGCCCCCGGGCCCCTGCACGCGCGGCTCGAAACTGCGCGTTTCGTCGCCCGCGCCCGGCTGCTCTACCTTGATCACCGTGGCGCCCAGCTCGGCCAATATCATCGAGGCGAACGGGCAGGCGAGCACGCGCGAAAGATCCAGGATGGTGACGCCGTCCAGCGGTTTCATTGGCCACCTCCGCCCCCGAAGCTGCGCATGATGGTGTTCGCGTCGCGGCCCACCGCCAGCGCCTCGGCCAGCCCCAGGTCCGCCGCCCGGTGAAACGAACGCTTCGTCAGCTTCATGGCGGCCGGGTCCCAGGCCGCCATGCGGCGCGCCAGTTCGAGCGCCGTGTCACGCACCTGGCCGGCCGGCACCACGCGGTTGGCCAGGCCCAACGCCAGCGCGCGCGCGCCGTCGATAGGCTCGGCCAGGGCGACCAGTTCGAACGCCTGCTTGCGGCCGACCTGCCGAACCAGGTTCGCCATGACCACTGCGGCGACAATGCCATGGCGCAGTTCGGGATAACCAAAACGCATGTCGTCGGCCGCCACGGTCATGTCGCACGCCAGCGCCAGCCCTGCCCCGCCCCCAAGCGCATTGCCGTGCACCGCGGAAACAACCGGTTTGCCCATCAGCGAAAACACCTGGTGAAGCTCGGTCGTCAGCTCGGCGCGCCGCGATACCGCATCGGCATGCTGCGCCGTCAGTCCTGCGAACTCCCTGGTGTCGGCGCCGGCGCAGAATGAACGTCCATTGCCCGCCAGCACCACCGCGCGCACAGTGCTGTCGCGGTCGGCCGCGCGCAGGGCATCCAGCAAGGCCTGCGTCAGCGCGGTATTCAGCGCGTTGTGCTTATCCGGGCGATTCATGCAAAGAATGCGCACGGCATCCTGGTTCTCGATCTGCAGTTCGGTCATCCGATCCTCGTCATGGCATTGCGATTGGCAAATTAATTGCAAAAATCAACTATATGGACGCGCCGCCGGGCAGGCGGGCGCGTCAGTTCAGCGGGGTCCGGCGCTTCGACCCCGTCGGGCCGGGATCTCGCTTTTCAATTCATGAAACATCTCGAGCGCCCGTCCCGTCAGCTTGTCCAGCGCCCGCTCGAGCGCTTCGCGCTCGGCCGGGCTCAGTACTTCGAGCAAGGCTTCGTTTCGCTGCACCGCCGCGGGAAACATCTCCTGGTACAGGCGCCGGCCGGCAGCGGTCAGGTCCAGGCTGATGCCCCGTCCGTCCTGCGCATCGGCGCTGCGGCGGATCAGCTTCTTGTCGATCAGTTCCGACACTGTGCGGCTGGCCTGGCTTTTGTCGATATTCGACTCGCGCGCCAGGGCATTCAACGACATGGGCGCCTCGGCGCCCAGCAACGCCACAATGCGCCATTCGCGCGGACCCACCTGATAGCGGCTCTGGTTCAGCCCCGCGGCAATGCGGCTCGACACATACGCCAGCCGGTTCAGGCGATACGAAAACAGGTCTTTCAGGCCGCTTGGGGCGGCGCGCGGCGCCACGGTCTTGGCGGCGGTACGAGTGGCCATAGTCGAAGGTTTCCAGGCTTGGGGCGCACACGCCGGGCGGCCGTGTGCCAACGCGCACATCATATACAAAGGATGCAGCCCTGCCGGACGGGCCGTCATCATGGGCGCAGCGCCAATGGATTGAGCCCGCTGGCCGCCACGCGGCTGTGCAGCTCGCGCCCCAGCGCCTGCTGGCAGAGCCGGGACACTTCCAGCAACTGCTGCAGGTCCAGGCCGGTGCGCACGCCCATGGATTCGAACAGGCTCACCAGGTCTTCCGTAGCCACGTTGCCGGTATGCCCGCCGCCGTATTTCACTTTGTCGGGATGCCCGCCGACGCCGCCGAAAGCGCTGTCGAAATAGCGCACGCCGGCTTCCAGGGCCGCGACGTAATTCACCAGGCCGGTGCCGCGCGTATCGTGGAAATGCGCCACCAGCGCCAGTTGGGGGCATTCGCGCAGCAACACGCGGAACAGGCCCTGCACCGCCTGCGGCGCAGCCATGCCTGTGGTGTCGCCCAGCGTCACCGCGTCGACGCCAAGTTCGGCAAAGCGGCGCGCGTCGTCAACCACCGTGGCCTCGTCGACCCGGCCCTCGAAGGGGCAGCCGAACGCCACCGAAATCGTGCCCACCATGCGAAAACGTCCGTGAGCACGCTCTGCCATGCCGGCCACATTGCGCCATTGCTCCTCGCGAGTGCGCTTCAGATTGCGCTGTGAATGCGATTCGCTGGCCGACACCAGCAGGCTGATCTCGTTGGCGCCGTGCCCCGCGTCAAGGTCGGCCAGGGCACGCTCGACCGCCCGCACATTGGCGCAAGTGGCCTTGTACCAGACGCCTTCGCGCCGGGGCAGCGTGGCCAGCAACTCGCTGGCGTCGGCAAATTGCGGAACGACGGCGGGATTCGAGTACGAAGTCGCCTCGATGCGCTCGAATCCCAGCGCGGCAAAACGCTGGATCAGGTCCGCCTTGACGGAAGTATCAATAAAGCGCGCCTCGTGCTGCAAGCCATCGCGCGCATAGCATTCGCAAAGGATCACGTCGCGCGTCATGCCGGCTGCTCCAGCCCGAAACGCTGCAAGGCATATTCGCGCAGCTTGGTTTTCTGCACTTTGGAACTACCCGTCATGCCGATATGCTCGAAGCTGTCGACCACATCCAGATAGCGCGGCACCTTGAAGTTGGCGCAACGCGCCTTGCACCAGTCGACCAGTTCGTCGGGCGTGGCCATACGGCCAGGCTTGAGCAGCACAAACGCAGCGGGCACTTCGCCCAGACGCGCATCGGGCACCCCCACGACCTGGGCCAGCTGCACGGCCGCGTGCGTGTGCAGCACTTCTTCGATCTCCAGGGGCGCCACGTTCTCGCCACCCACCCTGAACATGTCTTTCAGGCGGCCCACCATGCGCAGCCGTCCTTCGCTGTCCATTTCGCCCAGGTCTCCGGTGCTGAGCCAGCCGTCGGCGCTCAACGCGCGCGCCGTGGCTTCGGGCATGTTGTAGTAGCCCTTCATGACGCTCCATCCCCTGGCCTGGATTTCGCCGCGTTGTCCCGCGGGCAAGCGGGCTCGCGTGGCTGGATCGACAATGCGCACCTCCATGCCGGGATGCGGAAACGCCCAGCCCATGGCGCGCAGCGAGAAATCGTCGTCGTACGAAGACATGGTTACATTGGGCGAGGCCTCCGACTGGCCATAGGCATTGCAGATCGACGGCACGCCCATTACGTCGCGGATCTTCTGCATGACCTCGGGCCCGGCCGCTGCCCAGCCGCCGCGCAGGTGCAGGCGCCGGGCGTCGAAGTCCGGGTGGCCCATCAGCATCAGGAAGATCGTGTCATTGCCCGAGGTGAGCGTACAGCGTTCCTCGTCCAGCATGCGCAATGCCTGGCCCACGTCGAAGCGCGGCAGCGTCAGCAGGCAGCAGCCCGTGACCAGGCTGACCAGGATGGACAAGGTGGTGCCCGCCACGTGGAAATACGGCCGTATGCTGAAGTAGCGATCTTCGGGCTCGACCCCCATGCGCCTGGATGCCGCCCACGCGTTGGTCAGCATGTTGGCGTGCGTCAACATCACGCCCTTGGGAAACGACGTCGTGCCCGATGTGTATTGAATAAGAAGTACATCGTCGGGCTGCACGCTCGCACACGCCGCATCCAGTTCGGCCTGTGGCACAGCCTGTCCCTGCTCGATGAACGCCGCGTAGCCGACGGCGCCGGCCGGAGGCTGCGATCCCACGACCACGAGCTGGCGCAGCACGGGCAGCGACTGCCCCGGCAGGCCGGTGTCGATGGCAGGCTCCACCTGCCGGAGCAGCTCCAGGAAATCAATGCCCAGGAACTCATCGGCCGTGATCAACAGGCTGATATCCGCCTGCTTCAGGCAAAAACTCAACTCGCTGCTTTTGAAGCGCGTATTGACCGGCACCGCCACCGCCCCCAGGCTGGCGCAACCATAGAACACCTGCACCCACAGCGCGCTGTTGCCCAGCAAGATGCCCACGTGGTCGCCACGGCGCACGCCCATGGCATGCAGTGCTGCGGCAACGCGGCGCGCCTCGCGCGCCATGTCGGCCCAGGTCTGACGTCCGTCGGGCGCCACGAAAGCCTCGGCCTGCCCGCGCTGCAAGGCGGTTTCGGCCAATTGCTCGGGCAAGGTCGTCGGCTCAACCAGCATCGGTCACCCCCGCCGATTTTGCGCCAAACCCCGCCAGCGCGCCCTTCCAGTCGGTGCCGCGCAGGTTTTCTTCGATCGCCAGGAGCTCTACCGCCATGGCGCCCTCGCGCGTGGTGGCCAGCCCCTGGTCGACGCTGCGCTTGGTCAGCCGTACCGTCAGCGGCGTGGCGCGCGCGATGTGCGCAGCCATTTCGGCGGCCTGGGCCGCCAGTTCGTCGGGCGGGTATACGTGATTCACCAGCCCGATCTCGCGTGCTTCCCGGGCGTCGAACTTGCGCCCGGTGAACAGCAACTCTTTGGCCATCCGCGCCCCCACTGCCCGGGGCAGCCGTTGCGTCGCGCCTATTGTTCCCCACCCCACCTCGGGATAGCAGAACCGCGTGCCCTGCGCCGCCAGGATGAAATCGCAGGCGCCGGCGATCTCGCAACCCGAGCCGAACGCCGCGCCATGCACCACCGCGATGGCCGGCTGGGGCAGGCGTTCTATAGCCGCATAAGCCGCAAAGCCGGCCACGCGTCGCGCCGTCATGTCCTGATCCGTCATGGTGCGCCGTTCTTTCAGGTCGGCGCCGGCGCAGAACACCGGCCCCGCCCCGCGTATCACGACCACATGCACCTGCTCGTCAGCGGCCAGCGCGGTACACGCGGCTACGAGTTCCCGGCACATGCGCAGGCTCAATGCGTTGCGGTTCTCGGGGCGGTTAAGCGTCAACGTCGCCACATGCCCGGCGACGTCCAGCGCCACAGTTTCATAGGCAGCACTCATTCAGGCTCCTGCTGGTTGCGTAAAGGCATGCGGCAACTATACGGCAATTAGTTGATTAAATCCACTATATTCGCGGCATGCCGCAACCCCCGCCCACACCGGGATTCCGCAACGCGCAAGGCGCTATGCGCGGCGCGGGCACGACGCTATAGTATTCAGGCCCGCAGCCGCCTGCCGGCGGCGCGCGCAGCCCCGACTGTTTGCACAATGGAGTCATCCATGGCGAATAAAACCTGTGTCCCGACGCTGGCCGCGCTGGCGTGCGCGGCGGCGCTCGCATCTTCGGCGTGGGCGCACCACGGCTGGTCCTGGGCCGATGCCGAGCCCATCCAACTGCAAGGCACCGTCCGGCAGGTGCAGATCGCGCCGCCCCACCCCTGGCTGGACGTAAAAGCCGCCGACGGGGTATGGCGAGTGGAACTGGGCAATCCGTCGCAGACCCGCCGAACCGGATTCGTCGAAGGTTCCGCCAAGCCCGGCGACACCGTCTCCGCCACCGGCAACCGTGCGCAAGACCACAACGAAAAACGCATGAAGGCCATACAGATCACGGTAGAGGGCAAAACCTACGACATCTACCCCGAACGCATCAAATCGTCGGGACAGTAGATGCTGGAATGGCTGGCCGCCCTGCCGCCTGCCGCAATGCTGCGTCGCTGGGATACCGCCTACCTGCTGGTCAACGCCGCGCACATTGCGGCCATTGGCCTGCTGTTCGGCAGCATCGCCGCGCTGGACCTGCGCCTGCTGGGGCTCATGCGGCAGATGTCGCAGGCGGATGCGGCGGCGTCCCTGCCCCGGCTGGCCGCCGCGGGAGCGCTGCTGGCGGTAGCCACCGGCCTGCTGTTGTTCGCCGTGCAACCGCGAGAATATGTGGCCAACCCGGCGTTTCTGGTCAAGGTGGCAATCGTGGCCGCGGGCATCGCCAACGCCCTCTGGCTGCGACACAGCACCCATTGGGCCAGGCTGCTGGCGGGCGGCCCCGTCACATTGCGGGTACGCACCCAGGCGGCCGTATCGCTGGGCCTGTGGCTGGCCGCCATCGTGGCGGGCCGGTGGATAGGTTTCGTCTAGGGGCCGACCGCCCTAGCCTTCCTGGTCGATGTAGCCTGCCCAGCCCCGCCCGCCGTAGCGCAGTCGGGGCCTCGCCGGTTCGGCACGAGCCGGCGCCGTGGCTGCCTGCGCGTCGCTCTGGCCGGCGGCACGCCCGCCCAGGCCGCCCGACCGCCTGGCCTTGAACCGATGGAACATTTCGTAGCTCGGTTCTTCCGCGTCGGGGTCGTGAAGCCCGAACAGACCGCTCAGGCACGCTGCGCACATCGCCCGCTACCAGAGTCGTGCCAGCTCGCCGATGTCGACCAGCCGCTCCAGCTGGAAAATCATCGAGCCGATCTGGCCGGCCGTGTCGGGCCGCACCCGGCTGGCGCAGTGACGGAACTTGGCAAGCAACTGTTCGTCGGTCATGCGCGTTTCGGGAGTGGCGGGCGACCCCTGCCTGTAATGCCGCTGCGCTTGGAGCACCTGTCCGCGCGCCCGCACTTCGACCTTGCCGATGCGCGCCTGCGGGTCCACGGCCAGGGCCGCTTCGAACCCGGTATGCGGCAGCACCGTCACCTTGCGCATGAACGCCAGCAGAGTGTCGTTGCGCATGGTGCCGTCATCGTGCCAGGCCGGGCCGCTGGGCACGCCATGCGCCACCATCGACACCGCGTACGGCACGTTCATCGCTGCAATAGCGCCGGCATCGATATCGATATCGTCGGCCCGGCGGGCATGAAAGCCGCCATGCCCGGCCAGTTCGACAAGTACCGCGAACTGGTGAGCCTGGCCGGCATCAAGCCACAGTAAATGGCCGCATGAAGGCCGCCCGGGCGCGGCCGGCACAAAGTGGCCGGCACAAAGAAAAAGGGCCTCGCAATCGAGACCCTTTTTGAATTGGCGCGCCCGGCAGGATTCGAACCCACGACCCCTTGGTTCGTAGCCAAGTACTCTATCCAACTGAGCTACGGGCGCTGTAAAGACGGCGACTATAACACCCTTTTTGGTTGTTCCGCAAGCTTGGCGTTGACAATTAAGGGCCCGGCCGCGCCGCTAGCGCGGCTCGAACCCCAGGGCTTTCATGGCCCGGCCCAGGGCCTGGGGCCGGTACGCTGCCCAGGGCTCATTACCCACATCCAGGCGTTGGTGCACATTGTCAACCGTCCAGTGGTCGCTGCGGTCCAGGCCTGGCAGCTCGTCCCAGGCCAGCGGCACAGAAATGCCCATGCCGGGCCGCGCGCGCGCCGACCACGCGGCCACCGTCGTGGCGCCGAAGCCGTTGCGCAGGTAGTCGGCAAAGATCTTGCCGACGCGGTTCTTGGGGCCGCTCTTGGCCACGAACAACTGGGGCTCTGTCTTGGCCAGGTGCTGCACCACCGCCTGCGAAAAGTCTTTCACCACGTCCCAGCCGTACTGCTTGCGCAAGGGCACGACCACGTGCAGGCCCTTGCCGCCGCTGGTCTTCAGCCATGACTCCAGGCCCAGTTCGTCCAGCAGCACCCGCACCAGCTCGGCTGCTTGCCGCACCGAGGCCCACTTCACGCCCTCGCCGGGGTCCAGGTCAAACAGCATGCGGTCCGGCCTGTCGATGGCCGACTTGACGGCGTTCCAGGTATGGAACTCCACCACATTCATCTGCGCGCTGGACATGATGCCCTCGGGCGTCGCCACTTCGGCCAGCGGCGGATGCTTGGGGTAAAGCTCGCGCGGCAGCGCCTTCACGCCCGGCATGGTGTCGAAATCGGGATGCTTCTGGAAGAACAATTCGCCTTGCACGCCCGAGGGTGCCCGCACGAACGACACGGGCCGGTGGCGCAGGTGGTCCAGCAGCAGCGGCGCCACCAGGCCGTAATACCGCGCAAGGTCCAGCTTGGTCAGGCCCGACGTTGTGTCGATGACGCGTTCGGGATGGGTCAGCCTGGACAGGCGCGCGGCGTCTTTGCGGCCGGCGGGCTTGTCCGCACTGCCGACGGCGGCCCGGCCCTTGCGACCCGCCGCCCCTTCCCCGCGGCGCCCGCTTTCCGACCGCGCAGCGGATTCGACGGCGCGCGCGGAAACGGGCCGCTCGCGTTCGATGGACTTGGCCGGCTTGTCGGCGCGCAAACCGCGGAAGGTCGCCTGGCGTACGTGGCCAGAGGCGGTCCATTCGGCAAATGACACCTCGGCGATCAGCTCCGGCTTGACCCAATGCGCGCCGCGCGCCGCCTTGGCGCCGGCCGCAAGCGCGCTCTTGTCCGTCTTCAGCTCATTCAACCGCCGCGCCAGCGATTCGAGCCCGCGCGTATCGAAACCCGTGCCCACTTTGCCGGCATAGCGCAGTTCGCCATTCTTGTCGTGCACCGCCAGCAATAGCGCGCCAAAACCGGCGCGCGAGCCCTGCGGCGACGTATATCCCACTATTACGAACTCCTGCCGCTGCGCGCACTTCAGCTTGACCCAGCTGTCGCTGCGCCGGGATACATACGCGGCGTCGCGTCGCTTGCCGATAATGCCTTCCAGCCCCATCTTGCAGGCAGACGCCACGAGCTGGCCGGGCGCGGCGTCCAGCGTCTCGCTGAACCTGACGGCTTCTTTCAGGACGGCGCCGTTCGCCGCAAGCAACTGGCCCAGCCACGCCCGCCGCGCGTGCAGCGGTTCAGCGCGTATGTCGCGCCCGGCCACATAAGGCATGTCGAACAGGTAGTAGACGATATCCCCCGTACGGTCGCTGTCGAAGGCATTCTGCAGCGCCTGGAAGCTGGGCATGCCATTGTCGGCCAGCACCACGATCTCGCCGTCCAGCCAGGCCGAAGGCACCTTGATACCGGCCAGGGCACGCGCCAGGTGAGGCAGGCGGGCAGTCCAGTCATGGCCGTTGCGGGTGTACAGGCGCGCCTGGCCTTCTTCCAGGCGGGCCAGGATACGATAGCCGTCGTACTTGAGTTCATAGACCCAGTCGCCCGCCGCGGGCGGCCTGTCCACCAGAGTGGCAAGTTGCGGTTTGAGCTCGGCCGGCAGGTCCGCCGGTTTGCCCGGGATGGCGTCATCGCCCTGCCCGCCGTTCGCCGGCGGCTGCCTGGCCGTGCTGGCCGCGGCCCGCGCGACAGGCTTGTTGCGGGCACGGCCGGCAGCCTTCCTGGCCGGCTTGCGCAGCGGAACAATGCTGTCGGGCATTTCGTCCACCACCGAAAACTCGTCTTCGGCGCGCGCATGCTCGTCGCGGTCTTTGATCAACAACCAGGGCGGCTGCTTTTCGGTTTCCCTGCCCTTCAGGCGTATCAAGGCCCAGCGCCCCTGCATTTTGTGCCCGTGCAGGTCGAACTTCAGGTGTCCATCACGCCATCCCTTGCGCGGGTCTCCCACCGGCGCCCATACCCCTTCGTCCCAGATGATGACCTTGCCCGCCCCATACTGCCCCTTGGGAATTTCGCCCTCGAACTGGTTGTAGGCAATGGGATGGTCTTCCACCTGCACGGCCATGCGCTTGACCGACGGGTCGTAGCTGGGCCCCTTGGGTACGGCCCAACTTTTCATCGCACCGCCCAGTTCCAGTCGGAAATCGTAGTGCAGGCGGCTCGCCCAGTGCTTCTGGATCACAAAGGCGCGCGACTGCTCGTTGGCCCTGCCGCCTTCGGCGGGCTCCGGCGTCACCTTGAAATCGCGTTTGTCACGATACCGCTTGAGCGTATCGGCCATGGCTTACGCCGCCTTGCGGGCGCTGCCCGACTTGCCGGACCGGGCGCCCGATTTCTTGGCCGCGCGCTTGGCGGGCGCGGCTTTCTTCGCCGTCTTGGCGGCGGTCTTGGCGGCGGACTTGGCGGCGGTCTTGGCGGCCTTCTTGCGCGCGCCGCCCGTGGCCTTTTTTCCGCCCTTCAGGCTGCGTTGCAGCAACTCGGTCAGGTCGATGACATTGTCGGCATAGGCTGGCTTGTCTTCCTGGGGCGTGATCACGGTTTCCGTCTTCCCCGCGCGGGCCTTGGCCTCTACCAGCTGCATGACGGTCTCGCGGAACTCATCGCGGAACTCTTCAGGGTCCCACGGGCCCGACATATCTTCCACCAGCATCTTGGCCATCTTCAGTTCGCTCGCGCTGGGCGACATGTTCTTTGCGCCGACCGCCGGCAGGTCCAGCCCTTTCATGGACTTGACCTCTTCGCCCCACCGCATCAGGTTCAGCACCAGCGCATCCCCGGAAGGGATGAGCGCGGCCAGGTGCTGCTTGGTCTGTATCACCACCTTCGCAATGCCGATCTTGCCCGTCTTGGCCAGCGTATCGCGCAATAGCGCATACACCTTGTGGCCGCGGTTGATGGGTTCTACGTAATAAGGACGCTCCAGGTACACAAACGACACGTCGGCCGCGTCGACAAAACGCTGGATCTCGATGGTCTGGGTGGTGCGCGGGTAGGCTTCTGCAATTTCATCCGGCGACAGCACCACATACTCGCCTTCTTGATAGGCCACCCCCTTGACGATGTTCTCGCGGTCGATCTCTTTGCCTGTGCGCTTGTTGATGCGCTTGTAGCCCACCGGGTCCATCGTGCGCTTGTCCAGCCAGTCGAAATCCACGCCCGAATCCGTGGTCGCCGTATGCAGGCCCACCGGTATGTGTACAAGTCCGAACGAAATCGCGCCTTTCCAGATGGTTCTCGTCGCCATGATGCACCTCGTCAGGTCGCCCCAAAGGGGCTCTTCGGGCGGGCGTCGCTGCAAATTGCGTGCCTGACCCGAGCGCTCGGCCCAAACAAGCGTTTGCCGCCAGGGGCGAGCGCCTCTATAGTGGGCCCTTGGCCCGTTACCGCGCACTGCCGCGCGCCCTCGCCTTTGAAGTGTTTCGTAATGTCGATGAGCCATGCGCGAAGGACTCGGCGGCCGTGCGTGGCGAGGCGCCATTTATTTTTTGATTTGTCGCCTAATAATACAAACCTTGTCACTAAAAAGATAAGCAAGTCATTTCACCTCTTGATATTGCGTCCATGCCACCAGAAACGAAATTGAGCACGTCGGGCGCACACCTCAGCAGCTTGACTGAGCTGGACGAGGCCTACCGTTACCAACTCCTGGTCGAAGCGGTAATGGACTATGCCATTTACCTGCTCGACCCCGATGGCTATGTCAGCAGTTGGAACGCCGGGGCCGAGCGCTTCAAGGGCTACCAGGCTCACGAAGTCATAGGCAAGCACTTTTCGTGCTTCTACACCGACGAAGACCGCGCCGCCGGCATTCCGGCCCATGCCCTGGCCACGGCGATCCAGGAAGGGCGCTACGAGTCCGAAGGTTGGCGCGTGCGCAAGGACGGATCGCAATTCTGGACCAGCGTCGTCATCGACCCCATCCGCAACCAGCACGGCAAGCTGCTGGGCTTTGCCAAAATCACGCGCGACATCACCGACCGCAAAAAATCCGAGCAAGAATTACAGGCGGCGCGCGAGGCGCTGCACCACTCACAGAAGCTCGAGGCGCTGGGCCTGCTTACCGGCGGCGTCGCCCACGACTTCAACAACCTGCTGATGGTGATACGCGGCTCGGCAGAGTTGCTGCGCCAACCCGGCCTTACCGAGCGCAAGCGCCAGGGCTATATCGACGCCATCGCTTCCACCGCCGACCGCGCCGCTCATCTGACGCGGCAATTGCTGGCCTATGCGCGCAAGCAGCCGTTGCGCCCCGTCACGTTCGACGTATGCGGCTGCATCGAAAGCATGAAAGAACTGATACATGCCACCAAAGGCTCGGCAGTCGACATGCACTACAAGCTGTCGTCCGAGCCCTGCTATGTTCATGCAGACCGCAACCAGCTGGAAACCTGCATCCTCAACATCCTGATCAACGCCCGCGACGCCATGCCCGACGGCGGGTCGGTGACCATCCAAGCCCAAGAAGTGCAAGCAGTGCCCCGCACGCGGCACCACGCCGAAGTAAACAGCCCGCACGTGGCCATTGCAATCACCGACACGGGCACGGGCATTCCGCCGGAACTTGTCGACCGCGTATTCGAGCCGTTCTACACCACCAAGGAACCCGGTCGCGGCACGGGGCTTGGCCTGAGCCAGGTGCTGGGTTTCGTGATGCAATCGGGCGGCCTGGTCGACCTGCAAAGCGCACCGGGCCAAGGCACGACCTTCACGCTGTACCTGCCCGTGGCCCAACCGCTGGGATACGAAGATCTGTTGAGCCCGAATTCGGACTCGATGGACGCCCTGCTGCGCCCCACTTACCGCGTATTGCTGGTCGAAGACAACGCCGAAGTCAACGAGATCGTCACCAGCCTGCTGCAAGACCTGGGGCAGAAGGTCACCACGGTTGCCAACGGCACCGCGGCGCTGCAAGCCTGCGAAGCGTGCAACGGCGGCTTCGACCTCGTCATCACCGACATCGTCATGCCGGAAATCAATGGCATCGAGCTGGCACAACGCATCAATACCAAGTGGCCCGGCATACGCATCGTGCTGGCCACGGGATACAGCCACATCCTGGCCGAATTCGGCCCCACCGACTTTGAACTATTGCAGAAACCGTATTCGGTCGAAGCGCTGACCAAAGTCGTGGATTCCCTGCGTATTGCGCGCCAGGCCCGGCAAAAGCCGCCAAAGACGCGCGCCTGACGCGCGCCCGTACCCTTGGGGGCCCGCACCGTGCGGGCCTTTTTCTCAGCTATTTTTTTATAGGCGACGCTCAGCGAGCTTGTCATTAGATTGACTCAGCAGAACCGAGTGTTTGGGCGACTCATCAAACAGCACCCTTGGGCACCATGGCCGAACCATGATTTGCAGCGCTCTCGGCAGTGGTGTCGAGACGACTGGAGACGCCTATAAGCGACCTGCCGTTGAGCTCTCGGCAAACAAAAAAGCCCTTGATTTTTCAAGGGCTTTTTTTTGCTTCTGGCGGAGACGGTGGGATTCGAACCCACGATGCAGTTTTTGGCCACATACTCCCTTAGCAGGGGAGCCCCTTCAGCCTCTCGGGCACGTCTCCGAAGAATTTGCGATTCTAGCACGCTTTTGCCGGCCCTCAGCAAGTGCGGGGGCCGCAAACCACGACGTCGATCAGGCTTTTTCTGCCGGCGCCTGGTCCAGGCCAAAGGCCTTGTGCAAGGCGCGCACGGCAAGCTCCATGTACTTGTCGTCGATGACCACCGAGGTCTTGATTTCGCTCGTGCTGATCATCTGGATGTTGATGCCTTCCTGAGACAGGGTCTGGAACATCAGGCTGGCCACGCCTACGTGCGAACGCATGCCGATGCCTACGATGGAGACCTTCGCGACCTTGTCGTCGGTGACGAGTTCGCGAGCCTGCACGGCGGGCACGACCTCGCGCTTGAGCAGCTCGATGGTGCGCTGGAATTCATTGCGATTGACCGTGAACGAGAAGTCGGTGGTGCCGGCCACGGACTGGTTCTGCACGATCATGTCGACGTCGATGTTGGCGGCGGCCACGGGACCCAGGATGGAATAGGCAATACCGGGTTTGTCGGGCACGGCCAGCAAAGTGATCTTTGCTTCGTCGCGGCTGAAGGCGATGCCGGAGACAACGGCGGTTTCCATTTTTTCGTCTTCCTCAAAAGTAATCAGCGTGCCCGAAGTCATTTCGATTTCGAGCGGAATGAGCGGGTCGGTCAGCGACGACAGCACGCGCGTGGGCACGCGGTACTTGCCGGCGAATTCCACCGAACGGATCTGCAGCACCTTGGAGCCCAGCGATGCCATTTCGAGCATTTCTTCGAACGACACCACGTTCATGCGCCGGGCCTCTGGCACGACGCGCGGGTCGGTGGTGTAGACGCCATCGACATCCGTGAAGATGAGGCACTCATGCGCGCTCAGCGCGGCGGCTACCGCCACGGCCGAGGTATCGGAACCGCCGCGCCCCAGCGTAGTGATGTGTCCGTCGGGATCGACGCCCTGGAAGCCCGTGACGATGACGACCTTGCCGGCATCCAGGTCGGCGCGAATGCGGGCATCGTCGATGGAATTGATGCGTGCCTTGGTGTACGACGAATCGGTGCGCACCGGCACCTGCCAGCCGGCGTAGCTGCGGGCAGGCACGCCTTCGGCCTGCAGCGCCAGCGACAACAGCCCGCTGCTGGCCTGTTCGCCGGTGGCGGCGATCATGTCGAGTTCGCGGGGGTCGGGTTGCGAGGAAATTTCGCGGGCCAGGCCCAGCAGGCGATTGGTTTCGCCGGCCATGGCCGAGGGCACCACGACCACCTGGTGGCCGGCGGCGTGCCATTTGGCAACGCGACGGGCCACATTGCGGATGCGCTCGACCGAGCCCATCGAAGTACCGCCATATTTTTGAACGATCAGGGACATCTCGTGCTCTGGCTGGAAACCCGCCCCCAACTGGGCAGGCAAAGATCACGATTTTAACAGGGGCGCGATTTTGCGCAGAGCACGCCTACGGATGCCCCTGGTGCCGCGGCTCGATCCACACCCTGCCGCGGTGGCACCGGACGACATGCCCGGCATGGGCCACGCGCATCTGCCGGTCGTGGCCCAGGCTGTGCAACTGCCGCAACTGGCGCAGCATATCGGCCAGGCGCGCGCCGGTAGGCATCGCGGCCCCGTTCAATGCCAGCCAGTAGCGAAGCGCCTGCGCCTGGCGGGCCGGTGGAAGCTGGCGCCACGGCGCCAGGGCGAAGCTGGTGTTGTCGGCCGATGGCTGCAGCGTGGCCAGATCGGCGCGCGCAACGTCTTCGACAATGGCGGCCGCCTCGGCCATATGGCGCGCATGCTCGGCAAGCCGGGCCTGCCACCCCGGCCAGCGCGCATCGAGCACCGGGCCCAGCAGTTCGCGGACTGCGGCGCGGGTATAGCGCGGGTCGGCATTGGTGGGGTCGTGCACGGGGTGCCAGCCATGCCGCCCGGCGAACGCCTGGGCCGCACGCAGGATCTCGGCGCGATCCTGATCCAGCCAGGGCCGCAGATAGGTCTGGCCGTCGCGCTGTATGGCGGGCGCCATGGCCGCCATGCCTTGCAGGCCGGCGCCGCGCAGCAGGCGCAGCAATACGGTTTCTGCCTGGTCGCGCTGGTGGTGAGCCAGCAGGATATGCGTCACGCCATGCGCCTGGGCCAACTCGGCGAGCGCGGCGTATCGGGCATTGCGCGCGGCAGCCTCGATGCCCAGGCCGCTGTTGCCATCTACCTGCACGTGCGCCACGTGCACCGGCAGCTGCAGGATACGGCCCAGTTCGCGGACATTGCCCGTCCATTCGTCCGCGGCGGCCTGCAGGCCGTGGTGCACATGGAAGATCTGCAATGCAATGCCACGCTCGAGGGCCAGCGGCGCGGCGTGGGCGGCCAGCATGGCCGAATCGGCGCCGCCGCTGACGGCCGCCGCCACCCTTGCCTCACTGCCCTGCAGGGGTTGCAGGGCCGAGGCCAGCGCGCGGGCAAGCGGCACTGACGGAAAGACGGGGGCAGCCGCCCGCGTGTCGGTCGGGCCGGCCGTGCCGAGCGGTTCGCCGGGTTTCATCATGGAAACGACCCCTGCGGGCCCGGCCCAGGCGCCGGGCTATCCGCGGACTTCCTGGAACTTGCCGTATGACAGCAGGCGCTGCATACGCTGCTCGATGAGCTGATCGGGCGTCATGCCGCGGAACTGGCGCAACGCATCGCCCAGGGCGCGACGCAGCAGGCGCGCCATGACGCGCGGGTCGCGATGCGCGCCGCCCACCGGCTCGTTGACCACGCGGTCGATCAGGCCCAGGTCTTTCAGGCGCGGCGCGGTAATGGCCAGGGCCTCGGCCGCGTCGGAGGCTTTGTCGGCGCTGCGCCACAGGATGGACGCGCAGCCTTCTGGCGAAATGACCGAATACGTGGCGTACTGCAGCATCAGTACGGCGTTGCCCACGGCGATGGCCAGCGCGCCGCCCGAGCCGCCTTCGCCGATGATGGTGGCGATGATGGGCACCTTGAGTTCCGCCATGGCGTACAGGTTGTGGCCGATGGCCTCGGACTGGCCGCGCTCTTCGGCGCCCACGCCCGGGTAGGCGCCGGGGGTGTCGACGAACGTGAACACCGGCAGGTTGAATTTTTCGGCCAGCCGCATCAGCCGCAGGGCTTTGCGATAGCCCTCGGGGCGCGGCATGCCGAAGTTGCGCGCGGCCCGCTCTTTGGTGTCGCGCCCTTTCTGGTGCCCGATCACCATGCAAGCCGCGCCGTTGAACCGCGCCAGCCCGCCCACGATGGACTGGTCGTCGGCGTACATGCGGTCGCCGTGCAATTCGTGGAAGTCGGTGAAGATTTCCCGGACGTAGTCCAGCGTATAGGGCCGCTGCGGATGGCGTGCCACCAGCGCGGTTTGCCAGGGTGTCAGCTTGCCGTAGATTTCCTTGGCCAACGTCTGGCTTTTCTGCTGCAGGCGGCCGATTTCGTCGGAAATATCCACCGCGGAATCAGCCTGTACATAGCGCAGCTGCTCGATCTTGTTTTCAAGCTCGGCCAGCGGTTGTTCGAATTCAAGGAATGTATTGCGCATGAAGTAAGGTTCCGTTATTGGGCGCCCGGCGTATCAGTTGGCAACCGGCTTGGTTTCCAGACTGCGCCACAAATACCAGGTCGCCACGGTACGCCAGGGCTGCCACGCGGACGAGACCTCGCGGGCCTCGAAGCGCGAGACAGGTTCTCCGCTGAAGTAGTGTAGCGAGATTGCCTTGAGCAATCCCAGATCGTCCAGCGGCAGGACGTCCGGCCGCTGCAGATTGAAAATGAGGAACATCTCGGCCGTCCAGCGGCCGATGCCGCGAATGGACACCAGTTCCGAGATGACACTCTCGTCGTCCATGGCCGCCCATTTTTCTGGATGCACGCGGCGTTCGCTGAAATGGACGGCAAGATCTTGCAGGTACTCGGACTTGCGCTGCGACAGGCCAGCCTGCCGCAGATCCGCAGTTTGCAGGCCCAGCACGCCGGCGGGCGTGGGACGCTTGCCCACGGTGTCGAGCAAACGCTGCCACAGCGCGTCGGCTGCCTTGGTGGAGATCTGCTGCCCCACAATGGCGCGCGCCAGCGTGATAAACGGCGTGCCCCGCGAAGTCAGCCAGGCTTCGGCATGCTGCGGGATCAGCTTTTTCAGGATGCGGTCGCGGCGCATGAGATGGGCGACCGCTTCTTCCCAATACGGCGGCTTGGCGGCGATGTCGGCGGCGGGCATGTCGGCGGTCTTCCTCAGGCGCGCCGCCACTGCGTGTGGCCGCCGGGCTTGTCGTCGAGTTCGATGCCCGCCTCGCGCAAGGTGGCGCGGATGCGGTCGGCCTCGGCGTAGTCGCGCGCCTGCTTGGCAGCGGCGCGCGCAGCGACCAGGGCGTCGATCTGGGCGTTGTCGAGCCGGGCCGCGGGCGCCTCGGCCTGTGCCAGCCCGGCTGCCGAATAGCGCGTGGGGCTTTGCAGGTACTGGGCGGGATCTTGCTGCAACAGCCCCAGCACCGCTCCCAATGCCTTGAGCTGGCCGGCGCTGCGCGCGCTGCCCGTGCGGTTGGCATCGGAAGCCAGCTCGAAGAGCGCCGCCATGGCCCCCGACGTATTGAAATCGTCGTCCATGGCCGCCTTGAACGCCTGGGCGTGAGGCTCGTGCCAATCGACGCCCTGGTCATCGGGCGCCACGTTGGACAGCGCCTGGTACAGGCGGTCGATGGCGTTCTGCGCGTCGACGAGGTTGTCGGGCGTGTAATTCTGCGGGCTGCGGTAGTGATTGCGCACGATGAAAAAGCGCAGCATCTCGGCTTCGCGCGGGTTGACCGTGTAGTCGGCCTGGCCGTCGGGCGCCTCGCCCTGCGCGATGGTCTGGCGGATGGTGCGGAAATTGCCCAGCGACTTGGACATCTTGTCGGCGTCGACCATCAGGGGGCCGCAGTGCATCCAGATGTTGGCCAGCATGCCTCCGAACGCGCCTTCGGTCTGGGCGATTTCGTTTTCGTGGTGCGGAAACTTCAGGTCCGGGCCGCCCCCATGGATGTCCAGGGGCAAGCCCAGCAGCGCGTGGCTCATGGCCGAACACTCGATGTGCCAGCCGGGGCGTCCCAGCCCGTAGGGCGACTGCCATTTGGTGTCTTCGGGCTCGTCGGGCTTGGCCGCCTTCCAGAGCACGAAGTCCAGCGGGTCGCGCTTGGCCGAGGCCACCGCCACGCGCTCGCCGGCGCGCAGGTCGTCGAGCGCCTTGCCCGAGAGCTTGCCGTAGCCTTCGAAGCCGCGCACGGCATAGTTGACGTCGCCGTCGTCGGCACGATAGGCCAGGCCTTTTTCTTCCAGGCGGCGGATGATGTCGAGCATCTGCCCGACATACTGGGTGGCGCGCGGTTCGCGGTCGGGCGGCTGCACACCCAGGGCGCGCTCGTCAGCATGCATGGCGGCGATATAGTATTCGGTAACCTCGCCGATGCGGCGCCCGGTTTCCACGGCCCGCCGGATGATCTTGTCGTCGATGTCGGTGATGTTGCGCACATAGTCGACGGCCAGTCCGCTCGCGCGCAGCCAGCGCTGCACCACGTCGAAGGCCACCAGCATGCGCGCATGCCCCAGGTGACAGTAGTCGTACACGGTCATGCCGCAAACGTACATGCGCACCTGGCCGGGCCGGGCCGGCTTGAATGGTTCTTTAGTACGCGACAACGTATTGTAGATATGCAGCATGACGCTTAGGCTGGCCTCGAGATGTTGCGGTGCGTGCCCCATGGGGCGTCCGCGCCGGCGCGCCTGGCGCCGGCTAAATGCGGCATGGACCAAGCCAGGCCGCTCCGTGCCCTGGCGCTTCGGTTCTAGTGAAGCCAGAACGCAACCGGGGCTAAAATGGCGGTCGTCAAGTATAGCAAGCGGCCTCGACGCGCGCCGGGTGCGCCGGGCCGATTTTTAACGGATGCCCTCGTGACCATCAATCGCCTTTACCGCAACACCCTGTTGGCCGTGGCGCTTGCCGCCTTTTCGGGCGGCGCTGCATGGGGCCAGGCAATGGGCGGCGGAGACGCGCTGCCCAACGCGAGCGGCACCGGGCTCACCAAACTCGATCCGCCGCCCCCCGAACGCGGCTGGAAGGCGCTGGCCAACCTGCTCGAGGCGCTCAAGCCGAACGTGGACACTCGGCTGGACCCGACGCCTTCGCAAATCACCAGCCATATCGAGCGCCTGCTCAACCAGGGCCGCAACGAAGAAGCGCTGCAGATGATCGAAAAGCGCGAGGCCGAGATCGCGGGCCAGCGCGGCACCGATGTGCAGCTTATGTTCCAGCATGCGCGCGCCCTGGCGGCGCTGGGCCGCACCGACGAGGCCATCGCCATGTACACCGAGATGACCGCGCGGTTTCCCGAGCTGCCCGAGCCCTGGAACAATCTTGCCGCGCTGTACGCCAGGCAAGGCGATCTCGACCAGGCCCACGACGCCTTGCAGATGGCGTTGCGCGCCAACCCCGATTACCCCGATGCGCGCGCCAACATGGGCGACATCCAGCTGATGATGGCCTTGCGCACTTATCGCAATGCCGCAAAACAGGGCGTGCCCGGCATGGATGCCAAGGCACGTGAAATCGAAAACCTGCTGAAGGAAAGCCAACAACGATGATTTCGCGCTACCCTCATCTACGTATGCTGCGCCTGCTGGCGTGCACCTTCGCGCTGGCCACGATGATGCCGGCGCCCGCCGGCGCACAGCCGGCCGCCTCTTCCAACCCTACCACCTCAGAAGGCACCAAACCCATGAGCACCACTCCCCGCGTCAAACTGCAAACGAACCAGGGCGACATCGTCATTACCCTGGACGCAGAAAAGGCGCCCAAGACTGTCGAGAACTTCCTCGGCTACGTCAACAGCGGCTTCTACAACGGCACGGTGTTCCATCGCGTCATCGATGGCTTCATGATCCAGGGCGGCGGTTTCGAGTCGGGCCTGAAGCAAAAGCCCACCCAGGCTCCCATCGAGAACGAAGCCGACAACGGCTTGAAGAACGAAAAGTACACGCTGGCCATGGCGCGCACCAGCGACCCGCACTCGGCCACGGCCCAGTTCTTTATCAACGTCGCCGACAACCACTTCCTGAACTTCACTGCTCCCACGCCCAACGGCTGGGGCTATGCCGTATTCGGCAAGGTCACCGAAGGCACGGACGTGGTCGACAAGATCAAGGGCGTGAAGACGGGCAACAGCGGCTTTCACCAGAACGTGCCCACCGAAGACGTGATCATCGAAAAGGCCGAAGTCGTTGAATAACGTTGCATTGCGGGGCCCGATATGGCTGGCTTCCGATGTGCACCTGGGGCCGGCCACGCCGGCCACGGCCGAGGCCTTCGTGGGGTTTCTGGAATCCGCGGCGGATGAAGCGGCCGCCCTGCTCCTGCCGGGCGATATTTTCGACGCCTGGATCGGCGACGACACGATACAGGCCGCTCCTCCATGGCTGGCCCAGGCGCTGCGCGCCTTGCAACACACGGCCGCCCGCATCCCCGTTTGGCTGGGTCGCGGCAACCGCGACTTCCTGATGGGGGCCGGCCTGGCCGATGCCGTGGGCGGCCGCTTGCTGCCCGATCCGGCATTGCTGGAAACCGACTACGGCCGCATCCTTCTCAGCCACGGCGATGAATACTGCACGGACGACGCCGCTTACCAGCAGTTTCGCGCCATGGTGCGCGATCCGCGCTGGCAGGCGCAGTTCCTGGCCAAGAGCATTCCCGAACGCCTGGCCATGGCGCAGCAGGCGCGGGGCGAAAGCCAGGCTGCCAACCAGATGAAGTCGGCCGAGATCATGGACGTGAATCCGCGGGCCGTGGAAGACGCCTTCCGCGCCGGCGGCGTGGACATCATGGTGCACGGCCACACGCACCGGCCCGGCCGCCACGTGCTGATGGTCGATGGGCGCCGCCGCGAACGCTGGGTGCTGCCCGACTGGGACTGCGACCACGCCGAGCCGCCACGCGGAGGCTGGCTGGTCATCGACCGCGACGGGCCGGTTCTTTACGACCTGGAAACCGCCTGACTCAAAGGGCGGCGCTGGCGCCGCCCTTTGTGGCGGCCCCGCCAGGTTACTTGCCCAGCAGCCAGATTGCCACGACGATTCCCAGGGCGATGCGATACCAGGCAAAGCCCTTGTAGGTGTGGTTGGCCACGAACCGCAGCACGGCCCGCACCACCACCAGCGCGCTCAGGAAAGCGGCGATGAACCCTACCGCGATGGCAGACAGGTCCTGCTGGGTCAGCAGGCCGATGTTGCGGTACATGTCGTAGGTGGCCGCGCCCAGCATGGTGGGCATGGCCAGGAAAAACGAAAACTCGGTAGCGGTCTTGCGCTGGATGCCGGCGATCATGCCGCCGATGATGGTGGCGCCGGACCGCGATGTGCCGGGTATCATCGCCACGCACTGCGCCACCCCCACCCCCAACGCCTGCTTCCAGGTGATCTGCTCCAGCGAGAATGCCGTGGCGCGCTCGTCGGATGCCGTGTCGTCGGCCGCGCCGGGCGCGTCGCCCGGCGTATGATGCGCCTTGCGCTCTACCCACAGCATCACCAGGCCGCCCAGCACCAGGGTCACTGCCACCACGCCGGGATGGTAGAAAATCTGCTTGATGCTGCTGATGAAAATGGCGCCCACGACCGCGGCCGGCAGGAACGCCAGGGCCAGGTTGCGCGTAAACGCCACTTCGACCGGCACGCCGGCCAGGGTGCCGCGGATCAACTGCCAGAGCCTGGCCCGGAACACCCACATCACTGCCAGGATCGAGCCCAGCTGAATCACCACCTCGAACACCTTGCCCGAACTGGATTCGAAGCTGATCCAGTCACCCACCAGAATCAGATGCCCTGTGCTGGACACCGGGATGAACTCGGTGAGCCCTTCGAGGATGCCAAGAAAGAATGCCTTGATCAGGTGTAGCGTGCTGTCGGTCACAATTTGCTGGGTCGCGGTTGGGGTCAATGGCTGTCGACGGGTTCTTCGGCTTCGGCGGAGGCCAGGGGCAGGCGCTCGACCCGCACCGACGCGATGCGCCGGCCGTCGAGTTCAAGTACCTCGAAGCGGAAGTGATGATGCGGGTCGTCGTAGTCGCACGCGTTACCGGGCTCGGGCAGGTGCCCGAATCGCGCAAGCAGGTAACCCGCCAGCGTGGAATAGTCTTGCGAATCGTCGATAAGGCCTTCGGTTTCAAGCACTTGCTCGACGTGATGCAAGTCGGCCGCGCCGTCGATCCTCCAGACGTTGTCTTGCAATGGCGTGATATCGGGCGTTTCGTCCTCGTCGGGGAATTCGCCGGCGATGGCCTCGAATACATCGATGGGGGTTACCAGCCCTTCTATCGCGCCGAACTCGTCGGCCACCAGCACCAGCTGGCCGCGTGACCGCTTGAGGGTATCCATCAGGCGCAGGATGCCGATGGATTCGTGCACGATGATCGGGTCGCGCAGGCGATCGCGGCGCAGGCGTTGCTCGGTGATAAGGTCGGCCACGAGGTCCTTGGCTCGTCCGATGCCGATGACCTCGTCAAGCGAACCGCGGCACACGGGGAAGAAACTGTGCGGCGCCTCGGTGAGCTGGCGGCGGATAGTGTCGGCGTCGTCGTCGATATTGACCCACGACACATCCGTGCGCGGCGTCATGATGGACCGGATGGAGCGTTCGGCCAGCGTCAGCACGCCGCTGACCATGTTGCGTTCCTCGACGCCGAACGCAGGCATGGCGGGGCCGCTCGCATTGGCGGCCACCACTTCTTCGCCGTCTGGCGGGCGCTTGCCCAGCATGCGCAGCACCGCCGATGCCGTGCGCTCGCGCATGGGGCGCGTGGCGTCCAGGCGCAGCAGATTGCGCCGCGCCACCTGGTTCAGCGCCTCGATCGCCACCGAAAAGCCGATGGCGGCATACAGGTAGCCCTTGGGCACCTTGAAGCCGAACGATTCCGCCAGCAGCGAAAAGCCGATCATCAGCAGGAAACCCAGGCACAGCACGACGACCGTGGGGTGCGCGTTCACGAAGCGGGTAAGCGGCTTGGACGCCAGCAGCATGATGCCGATGGCTACCGTGACGGCGATCATCATGATGGCAAGGTGGTCGACCATGCCTACCGCCGTAATGACGGAATCGAGCGAGAACACCGCGTCCAGCACCACAATCTGCAGCACGATGACCCAGAAGCTGGCATACACACGCGGCCCCGACGTCTGGGTCGCGTGGCCGCCTTCCAGCCTTTCGTGGAGTTCAAGCGTGCCTTTGAACAACAGGAACAGCCCGCCCACAAGCAGGATGAGGTCGCGTCCGGAGAACGTAAGAGGCCCGATGGAGAACAAGGGAGCGGTCAGGGTGACCAGCCACGACATGACTGAAAGCAGGCCCAGCCGCATGAGCAGGGCCAGGGACAGTCCAACGATGCGCGCGCGATCGCGCTGCGCCGGCGGCAACTTGTCGGCCAGGATGGCGATGAAGATCAGGTTGTCGATCCCGAGGACGATCTCGAGAACGACCAAGGTAAGCAGGCCGACCCACGCGGCGGGATCCTGCAGCCACTCCATCGAGTGCTCCAAAAGTTGCGAAACCGCCAATCGTACCCGGATTTGACGTCACATGCGGGCGACTTGCCGGCAGATCGCGCCGGGAAACGTGTCGATTTTTAACGACGCCGGCGGCGTTGTCGCGGGCGGCGCGCCCCGGGGCGCCATGGCCCGCGGCACGCCGCGCCGCCGAACTCAGGCCTGCCTGGGCTGCAGGGCGGCGAGCATCTGGGTGAAGATCTTGGGGCTGCCGGCCAGCACGTTGCCGGAATCTTGCCAGCCCTGCTCGCCGTCGAAGTCGGCGACCAGCCCGCCCGCTTCCTGCACCAGCAAACTGCCGGCGGCGAGATCCCAGGGCTTGAGCCGCACCCCGCAGAAACCGTCGATGCGGCCCGCCGCCACATAGGCCAGGTCCAGCACCGTGGAGCCCAGGCGGCGCACCCCGGTGCTGCCTTCGGCCAGCTGGCGGAAGCGGCCGCCGCCGGCGTCGATGTCGCCCGACTTGGGCCAGTGCGCCCCCAGCAGGGCTTCGCTGTAGCGCGTACGGCCCGAGACCCGCACGCGGCGGTCGTTCAGGAAGGTGCCGCTGCCCCGGCTGGCGGTGAATAGCTCGTTGCGCGACGGGTCGTAGACCACTGCCTGCGTGACCTGCCCCCGCTGCGCCAGCGCGATGGACACGGCATAGTGAGGCAGGCCGTGGATGAAGTTCGTGGTGCCGTCCAGGGGGTCGATGATCCACTGGAACTCGGCCTGTTCCGGGCCTTGCAGGCCGTACTCCTCGCCGAGCACGGCGTGGTCGGGATAGGCGGTGCGCAAGGTCTCTACAATGGACTCTTCCGAGGCACGGTCGACTTCCGTGACATAATCGCGCGGGCCCTTGCGAGCCACGCTGAGTCGTTCCAAATCGAGGCTGGCACGGTTGATGATGGTGCCGGCACGCCGGGCCGCCTTGATGGCGATATTGAGCATCGGGTGCATAAGATTCCGTACGTATGCGGTAAGGGCCGCCACCCGGGCGGCCTTGCCGCGCACCGGTACAGCGGCGCGGCAACGACCCCAAAAACCAGGAAAGCGTTAAGCCAAACTCGGCATTTTAAATGACTCAAGCCTTTTCACGTGTTCAGTTCATTATGGTGCAGCCCAGCCACCCCGGAAATGTGGGTTCCGCCGCGCGCGCCATCAAGACCATGGGCTTTTCCGAGCTGGTGCTGGTCGAGCCCCGCTACCCCGACATCACGACCCAGCCCGAAGCGGTAGCGCTGGCAAGCGGCGCGAGCGACATCCTGCAGCGGGCCCGCGTGTGCGCCACGCTGGAAGAGGCCCTGGCGCCTGTTACGCTGTCGTTCGCCCTGACCGCCCGCGTGCGCGACCTGGGCCCCCCGCCCTGCGATATCCGCCAGGCCGCCCTGCTGGCCAGCAGCCACCTGGCCACCCCCGGCACAGGTTGCACCGCGGTGGTGCTGGGCACCGAGCGGGCGGGGCTGACCAACGCGCAGATTGCCCTGTGCCACCGCATCTGCCACATTCCGGCCAACCCCGAATACAGTTCTCTGAACGTGGCGCAGGCCCTGCAGCTGGCGGCCTGGGAATTGCGCTATGCGCTGCTGCAGGCCGCCGCCGCGCCGCTATTGCCCGTATCTGCGGCGCAGCAGGCCGATCCTGGCGCAGCGCCGGCCACCGGCCAGGCCGTGCAGGCCTTTCTGGCGCATTGGGAAGAAGCGCTGGTGCACGTGCAGTTCCTGGACCGCGCCCACCCCAAGAAGCTGATGCCGCGCATGCGCCACCTGTTCAGCCGGTGCGCGCTGACGCGCGACGAGGTGGACATGCTGCGCGGGGTATGCACGGCCATGTTGCGCAAAAAATAAAAGCCCGTTCGGGACGGCCGGTTGGGGACGGCCCGTTCGGGACTACGTCCGGAATGACAAAGCCCCCTTTGCAGGGGGCTTTTCGGACAGATCCGCCCGGGCGCGGGACGACGCCCGCGGCCCGGCGGCGCCGCGTGCTTCAGTCGACCTGCGCGCCCGAGGCCTTGACGACCGGGGCCCAGTTCTCGACTTCCGACTTGATGAACACGCCAAACTCGGCCGGCGTGGTCTTTTCACCGACGGCGCCCAGGCCGGCGAAGGCCTTCTGCACGTCGGGGTTGTCTTGCGCCTTGACGATCACGGCGTTCAGCTTGTCGATGACTTCCTGGGGCGTACCGGCCGGGGCGATGAGCCCGAACCAGGACGACACGTCGAAGTTATCGAAACCGGCTTCCTGCATGGTGGGCAGGTCGGGCGCGGTGGGCGAACGCTTGGCAGTGGTGACCGCCAGCGCCTTGAGCTTGCCGCCCATGACGTGCGGCCAGGCCGAGGGCATGTTGTCGAACATGTACTGCACCTGCCCGCCGATCAGGTCGGTTACCGCAGGAGCGCTGCCCTTATAGGGCACGTGCAGCACGTCCAGGCCGGTGCGCTGCTTGAACAGTTCGCCCGCCATGTGGATGGAAGTGCCGCTGCCCGAAGATGCAAACGCCAGCTTGCCGGGGTTGGCCTTGGCGTAATCCACCAGTTCCTGCACCGACTTCACCGGCACTTCAGAGTTGACCACGAGGACATTGGGCACCTTGGCGCCCAGCGCCACCGGCGCGAAATCCTTGGTGAGGTCGAACGATACGTTCTTGTACAGCGTCTGGTTGATGGCGCTGGTGACGGCCACGAACAGCAAGGTGTAGCCGTCGGGCGCAGCGCGCCTGACATAATCGGTGGCGATGTTGCTGCCCGCGCCCGGCTTGTTCTCGACCACGAACGACTGACCCAGCTCCTGGGTGAGTTCCTTGGCCATGATGCGGGCGATGACGTCGGTGGTGCCGCCGGCAGAGAAGCCGACCACGATATGCACCGGTTTTTCTGGATAGGCTGCCTGCGCGCTTGCGCCCAGTGCGAGCGCGCCCACGGCGCCGGCCAGCAGCGTCGCGGCGTGGCGCAGGAAGCGGGTTTTGTGACCTTGGGCCATCAGAGTCTCCTGTAGAAATGGTCCGGGGTACGGACAGGCCAAGCTGTCCGTTGTACGGACATACTAGATTTTGTTCGGCAGCCGATTTTCCACTAGGCAAGCGGCCTAAGGCAAGGTAGAGTCCATTGTGCGGACACTTGGATACCGCCTCGTACCCAGTTCCCCTACTTTTCATGCTTTACTCGAGAGTTGCATGTCGATTGCAGATCAATCTTCCGGTCCGCGCACCTTGCGCCGCGGGCTGGCCGTACTGGCCGCGCTGCGCGACCAGGGCGCCGCGGGGCTGAGCGTCACGGACATCGCTCGCCTGACCTCGATCCAGCGTCCTACTGTCTATCGCCTGCTGGCCGCGCTGATGGAATCCGGTCTCGTGCTGGCCATCCCTGGCACCAAGAAATACCGTGCGCAGTGGTCGGCCATCGCCGACTCGACCACGCCGGACCCGCGCGTCGCGCAAACCCTGCCCATCTTGCGCCGACTGGCCGAACGCACCGGCGACGCGGTATTTCTGGTGGTGCGCGAAGGCGACGAGTCAGTCAGCCTGCACCGCGAGATCGGCGGCTACCCCGTGCAGATCCTGGCCACCTATGCCGGCAAGCGGCAGCCCCTGGGCGTGGGCTCGGGCGGCATGGCGATCCTGGCCGCCCTGCCCGACCCCGTGGCCCACGGCATCATCGAAAGAAACGCCAGCTACCTGGACGAATACGGCGGCATGACGCCCCACGAAATGCGCAGGCTGATCGAAAACACCCGGGCGCGCGGCTATTCGGTAGTGGGCAACCATGCGGTGCGCGGTGCGCTGGGCGTGGGCTGCGCCCTGCTGGACCCGCAGGGCGCGCCGATTCTGGCCATCAGCGTCACGGCCATCATCGATCGCATGCCGGCGCCGCGCCAGCGCGAGATCGCCTGCTGGATCAACGCCGAACTGGCGCGCCTTTCGCTGCGCGCCTGAATCAGGCGGCCGGCGCGCCGCCTTCTTTCTGCGGCGCCGCCTGGATCTCGCGGATGGGAATCGCCGGCTTGAAGCCGGACTGGCTCATTGTCAGGCGGATCTGGTGGAACAAATCCCAGCGCAGGTCCCAGTATTGCGCGGCATTGCACCACATGCGCACGTTGACCACCGTGCCATTGTCCTTGTATTCGACAACCTTGACCTGCGGCGCCGGTTCCTTCTGCACCAGCGGATGACTGCCGACGATCTCCGTCAGGCGTTGCAGCGCCGCATCGAGATCGTCGTCGTAGTGCACCGTTACCGGAATATCCAGGCGCCGCGTCGTGTTGCGGCTGTAGTTGGTGATCGTGGCGTTCCACACCACGCTGTTGGGCAGCGTGATCTGTATGCCGTCGGCCTGCACCAGGCGGCACAGAAACAGCCCGACTTCGGCCACCGTGCCTTCGGTGCCGCTGCTCAAGGCCACGTATTCGCCGGCGCGCAGCGGACGCAGCATCAGCAACATGATGCCCGCCGCAATGTTCTGCAAGGTGTTCTGCAGAGCCAGGCCCACGGCCAGGCCGGCCGCGCCCAGTACGGCGATCAGGCTGGCCGTCTGCACCCCGAAGCGCGCCAGTACCGCGATCACGGTGAAGATGCGCACCGCCCACACCACCACGGTGTAGAACATGGGCACGATAGTGGGATCGATGCGCGGCGACCGGGTGGCGGCGCGCCGCACCCAGCGACCCAGCAGGGCCGATATCCACCAGCCGACGACCAGGATGACCAGCGCCAGGACAATATTGATGGCGCCGTCGGCCAGCCGCGGCAAAACTGTTTCGAGACTTACCAGGTATTCGTTCATGGAGCTTCCAACCTATGCGGTGCCATGCAGGCCCGGCAACTCGCCGAGCCTGATCACAGACGCGGAAGAATTTATCAGATGAGCGCGGGCGCCGGCCACGGCGACGCTCGCAAGAATAACGCTATACCTTGCGGAAATGGTTATCCCACGATATCGAGGCGGACGGCGGCAGCACCGCGTCGCCGGGCAGCCCCGGTCCGGCCCGGACCAACGCTCCCAGGCCGCTATTGACCAGGAAACGCCCCTCGGCCAGGGGCGCCACACCGCAACCGTCGGCCAGGCGAGTCACGCCCAGGCAGCGGCCGCCGTCGGTATCCCAGTACACCACTTGCCCGCCCACCGGGCTGCTGGTGGCCAGCACGCGGCCGGCCGGATCCACGGCCACCGAGCCCACGTAATTGCGAAAACCGCGCAGCACTTCAGAGGGGCCGGCGAACAACTCGGGCGAGCGTCCGCGGCGATGCCGCCCCACCAGCGGCGGCCGCTCGGAAGCAGGGCCGGTATGCTGGCAGCCAAACCACACCGCGCCATCGGCCGCCACGGCCAGATGGCGTATCGACAAACGATGGTATTCGGCAGGCAGCTCGACCTGTTCCAGCAGGCGGCCATCTTGCGCATCCACGTAGGCCAGCGAAGGCCGCATCGTATCCAGGTTGAGTTCGAGCTTGCCGTAATCCGGGTGAGTAAGAATGCCGCCGTTGGCCACGCATACGGTGCGGCCGTCGTTGAGCAGCACGGCTTCGTGCGGTCCGATGCCGCCGGTTTCGAATTCGCCTATACGCCGGAAGTTTCCGCCGGGCGAGGTGTCATACACGCCCAGCACGCCGTAGCCGGCTTCATAATGATTTTCCGTGGCCACCATGCGTTGCCCGTCAGGCAGGAATACGCCATGCCCGAAGAAATGGCGGCCCTGGGCTGCCTGCAGCGGCATCGGCGGCTCGGCGCCATCCAGACGAAAAGCCACGGCGAAAAAGCCCGGCTGGCGGCCGAACACGACGGCGCGGCCGCGCGCCGGATCGAGCGCGAAACTGTGGCCGCGAGCCGGCATGGGCACGATCTGCAGGTCGCGGCCCCGTGCATCCAGCACCACGGCTTCGTAGCGCCCGGCGCTGCGGCGCGCCGCCAGATACAGCGCCTGGTGCTGCGCCGCCTGCACCACGCCGGGCGCCAGGCCGGCGGCAGCAGCCAGCGCAAGAAAGCGGCGGCGGTCAATCACCATCGAGCGCATTGAATCCAATGGCGACTCCCAGCGCGGGAGCCATGTGCTGGTCGACAATGTCCTTGGCATTTTTCAGGATCATTCCGGCCAGGGCCAGGCGTTGCCAGCGGGCCTGGTCAGCCAGCGCCTGCGCCACCGGAACATCGGCCTCGGCGAAAATGGCGGCCGCGCGAGCCAGCTCGCCGTTCAGTGAGGCCTCGATCCAGCTTTCGCCATCGGCATACCGGTATGCTCCAGCCTGGTAAAACGCCTGCATGCCGCGCAGGCTGGCCGCCAGCGCCGGCAGCGTCATGTCGCTGCGCCAGAATGCGGCCCGCTTGGGCCGGGCGGCCTGCACCGAATCGCCCAGCACGGGCAGCAACTTGACGTCGCGTGCGAACTGCAGCCCGGTGGACAATGCCTTGACCGCTTCGGCGGCGACTTCCTGCGGCGAGCGATAAAGGTCGTTGGCGGCCGAAGGTTGGGTGAACTGCCTGCCGAAGTCGCCCTGCGCGCTCCAGGCCTGTTGCAGTTCGCGCGATACGTCGGCAATGTTGCCTGCCACTGCCACCGCGTAGCGACATGCAAATGCGTGATCGGACTGCGCGGGCGCGTCGAGCAGGCCAGGCGCGTCGTACAGCACATATTCCAAGGCAGGCAGGCCCTGCAGCGCAACGCTGCGGCCCGCCAGGGCCTGGGGCTGCAACACGCCCGCATCGCCCTCGGCCAGCAGCGCGCGCACCTGGCGTTGCATCACGCCGCGCGTATCGGGCCAGAACGCCAGGCGTTCAAAGCGATTGCCCTGCACCAGCGGCCCGAACCGCAGGAACTCGACGCCCGACCAGGCCAGCACCGTGTCGCGAAATGCCTGGCGCACCGCCGGCGCGCCTGCGGGGCCGCCGCCCTTGCCGCACCATGTGTCCAGGCTTTGATGGAGTTCAACGGCCTGCTGCGCCAGTGCGGTGACGGCGGGCCTGGCATAGCCGTCGGCCAGGCGCGCGCCCAGATCGGGCGCCGGGCCCGCCGGCGCGACGGCGGGAACCAGCATCATGGCGGCGAAGCCCAGTTTGCGTATCAGCATGTTCATACTCCCAGGCTCCCCGGTTATAGCGATTCCAGGAAGCGGATCAAGTCGGCGCGCTCTTGCGGCGTCATGGCCACGACCCGGTCGCGCGCGGCCTGCGCCTCGCCGCCGTGCCACAGAATGGCCTCGAGCAGCGTGCGTGCACGGCCATCATGCAGCCACGTGGCATTGGGGTTGACGGTGCGCGTCAGGCCTATGCCCCACAAGGGCGGCGTGCGCCATTCGCTGCCGCTGGCCAGGTCTTCCGACACGCCGTCGGCCAGGCCCTCGCCCATGTCGTGCAGCAGCAAATCGGTATATGGCCAGATCAACTGGAAACGGTGCTCGGGCCGTTTCGCGTTGCGGCTGGTGACGTATTTGGGCACGTGGCAGGCCACGCAGTTGGCCTCATAGAAAAGCCGCTTCCCCGCCAGCACGCGCTTGTCATCGATGTCGCGCCGCTGCGGCACAGCCAGGTTCAGCGAATACATCGTGACAAAGTCCATGAGCTCGCCAGGCACTTCGTGCTCGCCCAGGCGGGGCTGCGCGCCATGCGGCATCTTGAAGCAGGCCTCCTGTCCCGGGCGGCATTCGCCATAATGGCTGGTGAACAATGGCGTGGACAGGCCCATATCGTTGGAAAACGCCACCGCGCTCTGCTGCTCCACGGTCGGCTGGCTGGCCTTCCAGTTGAAGCGGCCCAGCACGCGCTCGCCGGTGCGCACGTCGCGCACCCAGTTCGGACGCCCGCTGACGCCGTCGCCATGATCGGCCGCCGCATTGGCCAGGATATCGGCCGGATGTATGGCTTCGAGCAAGCCCAGGCCTATCATGGGCGGCGCGAGCCGCGCAGAGATCTGCACATCCGGGCGCAGCGGCCCATAGCCGGGGTTCTCGATACGGTAGGCGGGCTTCATCAGGGTGGCCGTTTCCCCGCCATTGAGCTCGACCACGACAGGCTCGTACTCGATCTCCATCCGCCCTTCGGCGGGCAGGCCGGGCACGGCGAAATTCTGCAATTGCGAGCCATATACCGGTTCGGGCACGAAGGGCAATTCGCCCGAAGCCAGCAGGCGTCGATGTTCGTCGGTACTGGGCGGCACGGCCAGGCGCAACAACAACGCCACGGCATCGGAACGTTCCATCGGGTCGAAACCCGGCACCGTGCCTCGCCCGTCTTTGGTATGGCAGGCCTGGCAAGACCGCGCGTTGAACAGCGGCCCCAGGCCATCGGACGCCTGGGTGGACGACGGCGAAGACACCCAGTCTTTGCGGAACAGGCCGTTGCCCACCAGGAATTGCTGGCGCCCCTCGAACGTCAGGTTGGCAGAGGGCTGCGAAAAAATGTCGGCGTTGATCAGCTTGCGCGTGGTGGCCGCGCCCGCCGACATGGCCTCGAACTGCTCGGCCTGAGAAAAATCGCGGGTAGCAGCGGTAACCTTGGTGACGCGCTCGCGGTCGGCGGGAGTCAGGTCATCGCGCACCGGGGGCGACGCGGCGGCGCCGGCCACCGCCAGCGCCGCCAATACTGCAACTACAGTCTTGCTCACTGGAATACGGCTTCCGGCTTGTCGAGGCTGTCGGAGCCTTCCAGGGTCACATCGCCCAGCTCCAGGACGGCAATGACGCGCTCCAGGCTGCGGGTCTGGTCGATGAGCCGGTCGATGGCGGCCTGCACCACGGCGTTGCCTTCGGCATTGCCGCTGGCAATCATCTGATCGTAGGTCTCGACCTTTTCGGCCCGGTCGCGCATGGCCTGCATGGCCGCCACGGTCGCGTCCAGCTTGGCACGCATTTCTTCGTCGAGCTTGGGATCACGCGCCTTCACCAGGTCCGACAGGCTGGGACCGGACACGGTCTTGCCATCGACACGATCGTACGAACCCAGGTACACGTTGCGAATGCCCAGCTGGTTGTAGTAGTGCGAGTTATGCGTGTTGTCCGAAAAGCAGTCGTGTTCCTCTTCGGGGTCGTGCAGCATCAGGCCGAGCTTCATGCGCTCGCCCGCCAGCTCTCCGTACGACAGGCTGCCCAGGCCGGTCAACATGGCCACCAACCCGGCCTTCGGATCTTCTTCGACCGCCTTGCGGGCCTCGCCGTCTTGCTTCCAGTTGCCCACCATGGTTTCCAGGTCGGACACCAGCAGATCGGTCACCGCGCGCAGGAACTGTACGCGCCGCTCGCAATTGCCGCCGGTGCAGTTGGCGGTATCGAAATCGGTATGCGGACGGTTGCCGGCATGGCGCTCTTGCGGGGTACCCTTGCGGTCGGCCGGCGCCGGACCGGTGCCGTTCAGGTCCTGGCCCCAAAGCAGAAACTCGATCGCGTGGTACCCGGTAGCCACGTTCGCCTCATTGCCATCGGCCTCGTGCAGCGTCTCGGCCAGCAGTTCCGGCGTAATGGTGGTGACGTCGATTGTCTTGCCGCCCACCGAGATCTTGGAATTGGCGATCACGTTCACCGCGTAGAACGCGTTGGCGTCGCTTTCGGTGCCGTACGAGGCGTCCACGTAGTCGATCAGGCCCTCGTCCAATGGCCATGCGTTCACGCTGCCTTCCCAGTCATCGACAATGGAGTTGCCGAAGCGAAACGCTTCCGTCTGCTGATACGGCACACGCGCAGCCAGCCACGCCGCGCGTGCGGCCTGCAGCGTCTGCTCGCTGGGCTTGTCGATCAGCGCCTGGATCGCCGTGCGCAATGCCTTGGCCGACTCGAGCGAATCTTCGTAGCCGGCGAGCGCCACGTCGGAATAGGTCTTTACCACCGCCTTGGGCTCAACGGCCGACTGGGCCGCGCCGGCCGCCATTGAAGCGGCCAGCAGTGCGCCATAAAGCAACTTGCGCATCAAAACACTCTCCTTTATTTGAAAACGCGCCCCCCGCGTGGCGCGCTTTTCCTGTGGTTGAAAGTTTGCAAGCGCAAGTGTAAACAATTTTCGTTTAGCATACAGAAGAAAGTCGCCTTCCCTTCTTTACGCGTGGGCCCGCCGGCCGCAACCAGCCCTTCAACAAACGGGTAACCACGGGAATGCAAACAAAAGAAAGGATCGGCGTCATACATACGGTGGTGACGAACACGCGCCAGAACACCGGCATTGCGCTCAACTGGGCGTTGAGCAGGATGCTGAACACCAGCAGCACCGGAAAGTACGCGATCCAGATGCTGACGGCCTGCTTCCACCGTGGCGGCGCCGCATGCGCGGGCCCGAACCACGTATCCATGCCGCTCACCCTGTGCACACGACTGGCCCGCACGAGGTCAGCGCCGCGCTCAAGCCACATGCGACGGGACAAGGAGTTTTCCCAGCGCGCCAGGCTGGCGGCGTCGGCAAAGCGCAGCACAATCTGATATTGATCGCCCCCCTCGGGGGGCAGCAGCACGCCCGAGCCCAGGAACCCCGGGAAACCTGCCGCAAGGATTTCGCCCTGGCGCATCCAGGCCAGGAAATCCCCATAACGTTCCGGGGCGATATGCCGGGTGACAAGCATCGTGACGGGCGCGGAAGACTGGACAGACATGCATGCTCCTGATGACAATTCGGGCGGGCGGCACGGGCCGGACTGCCCGCTCAACTCAGTGTTAACCCTAGCAATGTCCATGCCAACTCGCGGCAGCCCCCGATTGGCGGCGCCCCCCACCCGCTCTGCCCCGCTTTCCCGCATTTTTGTGCACCGCAGCGATCCACCGGCATCGGGCATTTGCACCGTTCTGGCGCGCATCGGGCCAATACGGGCCGAGGCGGTCCCTTATTGAGCGTGGCGCGCGCGCAGGTCTACACTGGACACTCATTTCCCCTTGGAGCAGTCGTCATCATGAGCAATCACAAGATCGCGGTATTGGTCGGTAGCCTGCGCGCAGCATCGTTCAACCTGCGCCTGGCGCGCGCCCTTGAAAAGCTGGCTCCGGATACGGTCGAGTTCGAATACGCCAGCCTGGGCGACGTGCCGCTCTATAACCAGGACAACGAAATGTCCATGCCGCCGCAGGCGGCGGCACTGAAAGACCTGATTGCACGCGCCGATGGGCTGCTGTTTGTCACGCCCGAACACAACCGCTCGATACCTGCAGCCCTGAAAAATGCGATCGACTGGGGGTCGCGACCGTGGGGCCAGAATTCCTGGACGGGCAAGACCGCAGGCATCGTGGGCACGTCGCCCAGTGCGGCCGGCACTGCCATGGCTCAACAGCATCTGCGCAACATCCTGGCCGCCGAAGGCGTCAACGTCATGACCACGCCCGAAGTCTTCCTGCAATACACCGATGGCCTCATCGACGACCAATACACCATCACTAACGAAGGCACGCGCAAGTTCTTGCAGGGCTGGCTCGACGGATACGTCGCCTGGGTGGCGAAACTGGCCGGCTGATTCGCCCGCCGTGCCGGACACGGCCCGGCAGCCTTCGCCAAGCGCTTAGGTGCCCGGAATCCCGAAAGGGCCGGGCACTTTTTATTTGCGCGGCAATCAGCGCCCGCCGCTTAGTCGCCGTCTTCCAGGCGCATGCCGATCTTCAGGCCGACCTGCCAATGTTCGATCTTTCCGTCCTTGATGTGGCCGCGCAATTCGGTCACTTCGAACCAGTCAAGGTTGCGCAGCGTTTCCGATGCCCGCGCAATGGCTTGCACAATGGCGTCATCGGACGACTTCGTAGACGATCCGACCAGCTCGATCTGCTTATAGACATGACTGTTGTTGGACATTGCTCGTCTCCTGCAAGAAAATTGCGACAAGCCAAGGCGGCAAGCCGCCGCCCGTGATCGGGCCAACCCATTGTGGCACGCCCGGGCGCGCCTGCCTATGCGCAAGCGGCGTGCCGACCGCCGGCTTGGCGGGATGAGTTCTAATAGGCGGTGTTGGTTTACCCGAGACCGAAGAATTCCCATCAATGTCGAAGCAAAGCGCCAAAGATCTTTCCGCCGGGCCGGGCGGCAACAGCTCCAACGACAACCTGGCCGGCCACACTCCCATGATGCAGCAGTACCTGCGCCTGAAGGCCGAGGCAGGCGCCCTGCTGCTGTTCTATCGCATGGGCGACTTCTACGAAATGTTCTACGAAGACGCCGAACGCGCCGCCCGCATGCTGGGCCTGACGCTGACCAAGCGCGGCACCTCCAACGGCACGCCCATTCCCATGGCCGGCGTGCCAGTGCACGCGATGGAGCAGTACCTGGCGCGGCTGGTCGGCCAAGGCGAATCGGTGGCCATTTGCGAACAGATCGGCGACCCTGCCGCGGCCAAAGGCCCCGTTGAACGGCGCATCGTCCGCATCGTCACACCGGGCACGCTCACCGATGAAGCCCTGCTGCCGGCCAAGGCCGACCGCGCGCTGGCAGCGGTGTTTGTGTCGGGCAAGGCGCGCAACCTGCGTGCGGGCCTGGCGTGGCTCAACCTGGCCAGCGGCGAATTCCGCGTGACCGAGTGCGCCCCCGCGCAACTGGAATCCGAGCTGCATCGCATCGCCCCGGCCGAACTGATATGCGCCGAAAGCGCCGAACTGGCGCTGGCATATGAAGGTGCGCGCTCCCGCGTGCCCGACTGGCATTTTGAAAGCGACGGCGCGCGTGCCCACCTGCTGGCGCACTTCAAGACCGACACGCTGGCCGGTTTCGACGTCGAAGACATGCCCGCAGCGATCTGCGCCGCCGGCGCGCTGTTGCGCTACGCGGCGCGCACACAGTCGCGCGCGCTCGCACATGTACAAAGTATCGCGGTAGACCGGCCCGGCCAGTATGTACTGATGGACCCGGTGACACGGCGCAACCTGGAACTGACGCAGACACTCAGCGGCGAAGACTCGCCCACCGTCTTCTCGCTGCTCGATGGCTGCCGCACGCCCATGGGCAGCCGCCTGCTGCGCAGGTGGCTGCACCATCCCCTGCGCGACAACGCACCCGCGCTGGCGCGCCAGCAGGCCATTTCAGCCCTGCTGGCCGGAAGGCTCGATTCCGGCGAGCCCTTCGCTTGCGCGGATCTGCTCGACACCCTGCGCTCGGCGCTGGATGCCTTTCCCGACGTCGAGCGGATATCGTCGCGGCTGGCGCTGCGCTCGGCGCGCCCCCGCGAACTCGCCAGCCTGCGCGACGCCCTGGGCGCGCTACCCGCCTTGCGGGCCCTGGTCGAGCCGCTGCATAGCTCGTCGCGGCTGGCCGCGCTGGCGGCCCACCTTACACCCGATCCCGCCGCGGCTGCCTTGCTGCAGCGGGCCATCGCGCAGGAACCCGCCGTGGCAGTACGCGACGGCGGCGTCATCGCAGCGGGCTTTGACGCCGAACTGGACGAACTGCGCGGCCTGGCGGCCGATGGCGGCGATTACCTGCTGCAGCTCGAAACGCGCGAACGCGAACGCACGGGCATCGCCAATCTGCGCGTCGAGTTCAATCGCGTGCACGGCTTCTATATTGAAGTCACCCGAGGCCAGGCAGACAAAGTCCCCGACGACTACCGCCGCCGCCAGACCCTCAAGAATGCCGAACGCTACATCACACCCGAACTCAAGGCGTGGGAAGACAAGGTGCTGTCGGCCCAGGATCGCTCGCTCGCGCGTGAGAAGTGGCTCTACGAGCAAGTGCTGGATGCATTGGCCGAACACGTCAGCGCCCTGTCCGAATGCGCGGGCGCCCTGGCTGAGCTCGACACCCTGGCCGCGCTGGCCGAGCATGCCCGGCGACATGCCTGGGTGGCCCCCGAACTCACCGAGCAGGCCGAAATCGACATCGACGCCGGCCGCCATCCGGTCGTGGAACGCTCCATCGAACGCTTCACGCCCAACAGTTGCCGGCTCGATCCCATGCGCCGCATGCTGCTGATCACCGGCCCCAACATGGGCGGCAAGTCCACCTATATGCGCCAGGTGGCCCTGATCGCGCTGTTGGCGCGCACCGGCAGCTTCGTGCCGGCGCAGCGGGCCGCAATAGGCAGGCTCGACCGCATCTTCACGCGCATCGGCGCGGCCGACGATCTGGCGGGAGGGCGTTCCACATTCATGATGGAAATGACCGAGGCGGCGGCCATTCTTGCCGCCAGCACGCCGAACAGTCTGGTGCTGATGGACGAGATCGGCCGGGGTACTTCTACCTATGATGGGCTGGCGCTTGCCTGGGCAATCGCCTTGCGGCTGGTTACCCACAACCGCGCCCTGACGCTGTTCGCCACGCATTATTTCGAGCTCACGCGCCTGCCGGCCGAACAGCCCACCGCGGCCAACGTGCACCTGGCGGCCGCCGAATCGGCGGGCGGCATCGTGTTTCTGCACGAAGTGCGCGACGGCCCTGCCAGCCGCAGCTACGGCATCCAGGTCGCGCAGCGCGCCGGCGTGCCGGCTGCCGTCATCCGGCACGCCACGCGTGAGCTCGAACGCCTTGAAGCGCAGGGCGCGCCCACGCCGCAGCTGAGCCTGTTTGCCGCTGCCATCGAAGCGGACGCGCAAGCCGGCGCCGCGAGCGACCAATCCGACGAGTCGCTTGCCCTGCAAGCGCTGCGCGACGAACTCGCGCAGATCGATCCCGACAGCCTGACGCCGCGCGAAGCGCTGGACGCGCTGTACCGACTGAAGGCCTGCCTGCCATGAACACCCAACTACCGCGGACCCTGCTGGGCGGCCTGAGCCCCGACGATTTCATGCGCCGCTATTGGCAGCGCAAGCCCTTCCTGATCCGCCAGGCGATCCCCGGCTTCAAGCCGCCGGTAAGCATCGCCGCGCTGAAAAAGCTGGCGCGCAGAGACGATGTGGAATCGCGCCTGATCTGGCGCGAGGCAGGTCAATGGCAAATGGAAGAAGGCCCGTTCGCCCGCCTGCCCCGCAAAGACGAGCCCGACTGGACGCTTCTGGTGCAAAGCGTAGACCTGCACAGCGACGCCGCCTCGGCTCTGCTGCAGCAGTTCCGCTTCATTCCCGACGCCAGGCTCGACGACATCATGATCAGCGTCGCGTCCGACGGTGGCGGCGTCGGCCCGCATTTCGACAGCTACGACGTTTTTCTGCTGCAGGCCAGCGGGCGCCGCCGCTGGCGCTACGGCCGCCAGAAAGACCTGTCGCTGCAGCCCGGCCTGCCGCTGAAGATACTGCAGCAGTTCACGCCCGAGCACGACGTCGTGCTCGAGCCCGGCGACATGTTGTACTTGCCGCCCCAGGCGGCGCACGACGGCATCGCACTGGGTGACGATTGCATGACCATCTCTGTCGGCTTTCGCGCCCCCACGCAGGCGGCGCTGGCGCGCGGACTTCTCGAGGCGGCGGCCGACCAGGCCATGGCGCGTATCGGGCTCCTGGGCGGGCCCTATGGCGAACCACCGTTGCCCGGGCCTCGCCTGGACGCCCTGTACCGCGATCCCGGCCAGCCAGCCGTGCAGACCCCTGCCGCACTGCCGGATTCCCTGGTGCAGGCCACGCTCGATACCCTGACGAAAATTCGCTTCGACGATGCGCTGGCGTCGCGCTTTCTGGGCTGCTGGCTAACCGAACCCAGCAATCTGGCCGTATTCGAGCCCGAGCCGCCACCCGGTGTGGACCTGGCCAGCCAATGGCCCGAAAGCGGCACATTGCGGCTGGACCGCCGCACCCGCATGCTCTACCGAGGCCGCCAGTTGTTCATCAACGGCGAAACCGCTCCCGTACCGGCCGATGGCGCGTTGCGCATACTGGCCGACGAACGTCGGCTGGACTGTGCCAGCCCGAAATGCGCGCGCCTTGCGGACGCGGCTCGCGAATGCCTGGCCGACTGGCTCGATGCAGGCTGGTTGCACTACCAACCGTAGCGCGTGGCCGCGATAGTTGTGGCATGGCCGCGACAGCGGCTGTTGCCATAAAGCCTCGCCCGGGGCGTGCGCCGTACCATCCGGAAACCATGCAGTTTCCAGCCGGTACAGAACGCTAAGGAGTGCACGTCGTTTGAAACATCGCGACAGGTCGCACACTTATAAGTAAGGATTGTTACCTTCCGGATGCCACCGCTTTAATTTCCACACGCAAGCATGTAGCCGATTCCTGTAGCCTGAGTACTGGTTTCCCCTAATGGGATACTGGTTTCCCCCAATATGGGCCGCATGACTGTCAACTAACAGGAGTCCAACATGCTCAGCAAAACCCTCATCCTTGCTTCGGTCGTCGCCGTAGCGCTGACCGCTTGCGACAATAAGGAAGAAGCCGCGAGTCCAGCCGGCTCCGAACCGTCGACCACGATGCCGGCGCCGTCCAGCCCCGCGCCGGCCACGCCTGCGCCCACTACGCCGGCGCCCGGCAGTTCGACCACGCCTGCCCCGGGCGGCACGGGTGGCACGGGTGGCAGCACCACGCCGGCCTCGTGATAGACCCATACAGCCCACGGGCTGCATAAAAAAGGCCGCGACACTGTCGCGGCCTTTTTTTGCGCACCGGCGGTCCGTCAGATCATTTTGTCTTTCAGGACGCTGAGCAGGCGTTGCGCAGTGGGGCTGTTGTCGCGCTGGCCGGAGCTGTCGAGCACCGTGACGTTCGTCTGCGCGCCATCTTGCGACAGGTGGATGCGATATTGCGCGGCCTGGGTTTGCTTGTCGCCCGAGAACAGGCGGCTGAAGAGGCCCGGCTGATCTTGCTGCGCACCCGTGTCGGTGTCGACGTAACGCACGAAATAGTCGCCCGCCGAGCGGTCACGGTCGTCAACGGCGAAGCCCCCCGAATCGAGCGCCACACCCACGCGCCGCCAGGCGCGATCGAACGATTCGTCGACCACCAGCATGGCGCCGCTGGCCCGGACATCCTGCACCTTGGGCGCCTGGGGCGAAGCCTCGGCCTGCGCCACGAGCTTGCGGGCATTGTCGACATCGGTGCCCAGGTACACCATCAGGCGGGCCAGCATGGCCGCGTTCAGGCCGGGATCTTCGCTGCCGTGTTCCCACGCTACCTGCATTTCGTCGGGGCCCACGCGTTTTTCGATCATTTGCTGATGCGAAATATAGACCTCGGTATGGCCGCTGACGCGTTCGACGCGGGTACGGAATTTCTCGCGCTCGCCGCTATCCCAGGCGGTGTCGAGCACCGCCCCCAGCACCTGGCGCAGCCAGCTTTCGGGGATCTTGGCGCGGTTTTCCGCCCAATTGGTTTCCACCAGCCCCGACTTCGGATCGTTCACCGCAACGGTAAACCCGGTGTCGGTCCAGAAGTCGACCACTTTGGGAAACACTTCTTCGGGCGGACGTTCCACTACCAGCCAGCGCAGGTCGCCGTCGCGCTCGACGCGCATGTCGGGCCGTTGCGGCAGGACATTGGTGTTTTGCGACACAGAGGCCACCTGCTGCCCCTGTTGCTGGTATTCGGAGAACGTCGTGCTGCCCGAAGTCGGCGCCCGGTAGCGCGGATCGGCGGAAGCCTGGGTCAGGTCGGGCGGAATACTGAGCGGTTCGCCGCGACGCGTGCTTTGGTAGTCGATCGATTCATCATTACCCAGCAATTGGTTGACTTCGCTGCAACCCGCCAACAACGCCAGGGCCATCAATGCCGACGCAGCGGCATGACGTTGGTTCATACGCATCCTCACTATTAGAGCAGACCCGTTTCCTGGAGCGCGCCGCGAACCAGGTCGTGGTGCTGGGCGCCCAGCTCGACCATGGGCAGGCGGTAGCCCAGCGCGGTGCGGCCCATCTGGGCAAGCGCCCATTTGACAGGAATGGGATTGGCCTCGATGAACAAGACCTTGTTAAGACGCGCCAGGCGCGCATTTAGTTCGCGCGCCTTGGGAACGTCGCCCGCCAGGGCGGCGGCACAGAGTTCACGCATCAGCCGCGGCGCCACGTTGGCCGTGACCGAGATATTGCCGCGCCCACCCAGCAGGATGAGCGCCGTGGCGGTGGGGTCGTCGCCGCTGAACACCTGGAAGCCGGCCGGCGCTTCGCGCATCAACAGCGCGCCGCGGCCGATATCGCCGGTGGCATCCTTGATGCCGATGATGCCCGGCACCTGCGCCAGACGCAGGACGGTTTCATTGGACATGTCGGCCACGGTTCGGCCCGGCACGTTATACAGTACCGTGGGCAGGTCGACCGCTTCGGCGATTGCCCGGAAATGCCGGTAAAGCCCTTCTTGCGAAGGCTTGTTGTAGTACGGAACTACCGACAAGCCCGCGTCCGCGCCGACGGCCTTGGCATGGCGCGCCAGGTGGATGGCTTCATCGGTAGAGTTGGCGCCCACCCCGGCAATGACGGGTATGCGCCCTGCGGCATGTTCAACCGCCACGCGGATGAGTTCGGCATGCTCGTCCATGGACACCGTGGGCGATTCGCCTGTGGTGCCCACCACGACCAGGCCGTCGGTGCCTTCGGCGATATGCCAATCGATCAAACTGCGATAGGCAGCGTAGTCCAGGCTGCCATCGGGCTGCATGGGGGTGACGAGCGCCACCAGGCTGCCCTGGAAAGTAACGGTTTCGGCGGGGGATGCCATGAAAAATGGGCTCCGGGCCCCGGAACGGGAGCTCCGGGCAGTGAACTGAGTCAGTCGAATCGCCGAGTTTAACGGATATTGGAATTTACAAGAACCAGGTGACGATAGCCGCCCCCAGTTGCAGGACGGGCTGCATCAGCACCCACAGCACATCGGTTACCAAAAGCAGCAACACAATGACCAGGCCGTAGGGCTCGATGCGCGAATATTGCCAGGCCATCCGGTTGGGCAACAGGCTGAACACGATGCGCCCGCCGTCCAGGGGCGGGATGGGCAGCAGGTTCAGGGCCATCAGCACCAGGTTGATATTGATGCCTGCGATGGCCATCTGGTACCAGTAGCCCTCCTGCACGCCGCCGGCCATATACAGGCGCATGGAAATCACCCACAGGATCGCCATGAACAGGTTCGCCGCAGGGCCGGCAAGCGCCACCCAGAGCATGTCTTTTTTGGGGCGGCGCAACCGGCCGAAATCCACTGGCACGGGCTTGGCCCAGCCGAACAGCAGCGCCGATCCGCCCATCAGCTTGGACATCAGCAGGATGCCCGCGGGCACCAGCAATGTGCCGACGGGATCAATGTGGCGCAGGGGGTTCAGGGTGATGCGACCGGCCTGCTCGGCGGTAGGATCGCCCAGCATGCGCGCCACATAGCCGTGCGCGGCCTCGTGCAGGGTGATGGCGAAAATGACGGGAATCGCGTAAACCGCGATGGTCTGGATGAGGTCGGACATGGCCAGCGGGATTGTACCTTCGCGCAATTGCGGCGAAAACCTGGGTCGCGCTGCGCGCGGCCGCGGCGGGGATCAGAGGCCGAGCGTCGCCGGGTCTCCGCGCCCCAGCCGCACCACGACAGGTTCCGGGCCGGTAAGGTCGACAACCGTGGTGGGCGACTGGGGGCAGGCGCCCGCATCCACCACCGCCGCCAGATCGTGGGAATAGCGCTGCAGGATGTCGTCGGCGTCGTTCAGCGCGTCTTCTTCGCCCTTGGGAATAAGCGTGGTAGACAGCAGCGGCGCCCCAACCTGCTCGAGCAGCGCCAGCGTGACGGGGTGCTGCGGCACCCGGATGCCGATTGTCTTGCGCGAGGGGTGCGACACGCGGCGCGGCACTTCGCGGGTGGCCTCAAGGATGAAGGTCCATGGCCCGGGCGTGGCGGCCTTCAGCAGCCGGTACTGGCGATTGTCCACCCGCGCGAAATGGCCGATTTCGGCGAGATCGCGGCAAAGCAGCGTCAAATGATGACGTTCGTCCAGGCCACGCAGCCGCCGCAGGGCGTCGGCCGCCGCCTTGTCATCAAGATGGGCCACCACGGCATAGCTGGAATCGGTGGGCACGGCCACCAGGCCGCCGTCGCTGAGCCAATGGGCCGCCTGCTTCAGCAAGCGCGCCTGCGGGTTATCTGGATGAATAGAGAAATGGATCGCCATGGGTTTATCCTAGCATTGTTGGCGCCACCAAGGAGAAACAACATGCGCATGGGCAATTCCCGGGAAAGCCGGAACATCGAAGACCGCCGTTCCGGCGGCCCGCGGCTGGGCGGCCGCGGTTCGATCGGGATAGGCACCATCGTGCTGGCCCTGGTGGCCATCTATTTCGGCGTGGACCCCGCGGTGGTGCTGCAAATGGCAGAAGGCCCCGCCCCCACGCACCAGCAGGCGCCGTCGCAGCCGCCCGCCAACGATCCCCAAACACGCTTCGTCGCCCAGGTGCTGGGCGAAACCGAAGACACCTGGGCCGCCATCTTCGAGCAGAACCTGAACCGCCCGTACCAGCCGCCTCGCCTGGTGCTGTTCCGGGGCGCCACGCCCACCGCGTGCGGCACCGGCCAGGCGGCCATGGGCCCGTTCTACTGCCCCGCCGACAGCAAGGTGTATATCGACCTGAGCTTTTTCGACGAGATGCAACGCCGCCTGAACGCGCCGGGCGATTTCGCGCAGGCCTACGTCATCGCCCATGAAGTGGGCCACCACGTGCAACACCTGCTGGGCATCGCCGGGCAGGTCGACCGCCTGCGCCAGCGCAATCCGGGCCAGGCCAATGCGCTGTCGGTGCGCATGGAACTGCAAGCCGACTGTTTCGCCGGCCTGTGGGCCCGCCGCGCAGACCAGGCGCGCAATATCCTCGAGCCTGGCGACATCGAAGAAGGCCTGGCCGCGGCCAGCGCCATCGGAGACGACACGCTGCAAAAGCAAAGCCAGGGGTACGTGGTGCCCGATGCCTTCACCCACGGCTCGTCGGCGCAACGCGTGCGCTGGTTCAAGCGCGGCCTGGACAGCGGCGACCTGCGGCAATGCGACACCTTCTCCACCGACACGCTTTGAAACCGCATGGGCGGCGGCAGGCCGCCGGGTTCTTGTAAGATTACGGCCCTTTGCGACGCCTGCGCTTTTTATGCAAGCCCCATTGATCAGCCCGTCCGAAGTCCGCGACATTCTGGCCGCGCCCAAGGAAACCGTAAAACCCGTCGCCTGGACGGCGCGCCCGGCGGCCGGCCAGGCGCAATGGATGGAATATGCCTCGGCGTGCCGCCTGCGCGGCGAAGCGCGCGACGACATCATTTTCCGTGCGGTGTACCGGCCGGCGGGCACGGCCGTGCACGGGCTGGCCGTCATCGCGCTGCCCGAAACCTGCTCGGCCAGCCTGTTCGTGGGCCCGCACCGTGTATTGGGCGTCGACACTACAGATGCCTTCCACACCAGCCTGGTCGGCGCCGGCCGCCCGCATCATGGCGTGGTGCTGCAAAGCCGCACTCATTTGCACACCTGGCATGACGATGGCGAAGGTTACGCAGAACCTGTAGAGCCGCCGCTGAACGACCTGGCGGCCGTCGTTTCTTACTTCCTGCAGCAGGCCAACCTGGCCCTGGCCGGCGGCTTCGCCCACCCGCTTAAGGGCCGACAGATCGAATTGTTGGTATGACTTCGTTTTTGCAAGCCGCCGGCTGGACCGTGCTGCCCGCCGGCGATCATGCGGTGCGCGCCATCACACCCGTCGCGTTGGGCCTGGACGGACAGCACGCGGCGTTTTATGTCGCAAAGCCGGACGACCAGACGTTCTACCTTACCGACGCCGGCGAGGCCGCCATGCACGCTGCCACCTACGGTATAGATATCACCGCCAAGCGGCTTGAACAGCTCAATTCAGCGCCCGGCCTGAGCATGGCCCGCTTTGACAAGACCGGCGCCATCATCGCCAGCGGCCCTGCTGCGCGCCTGCAGGAAGCCCTGTGGGAAGCCACGCGGCTTGTATCGATACTGAGCTTTCAATGCTCACAGTGGATGCCCAAGTTCAACCGCCTTCGCTTTCGCGCCGAGGTCGGCCGCACCCTGGCCGAAGCCGTGGGCGACCGGCTGGTGCAAGGCGCGCGGGCGCGCGCCAGCAGCGGGCACATGGCCGACTTCGCATACGCCGTGCGCAGCGCCGCCGGTTGCACGCTTACCTATATCGAGCCCATCGCACTCAAGACCGGCAAGAAGATGGACTGGACACAGGTCTACCAGACCAACGGCAAAATGGCCGACGTCAAGATGGCCGATGCCGCCAATGGCCGCCTGGTGATCCTGGAAGACGGCGCGTCGCCCGAGGAATTCAACAAGGCCGTGTCGATCCTGGAGCAGTCCGCCACAGTGCGACCGCTCGGAAAGGCGCGCAGCTGGGCCGAGATTTTCTCGGGTTAACGCAACACAACGCCTGTGCGATGCCCGCATCGCGTCGCGCAGCGCGACGGGCGCAGCCGACCATGCGGGGTCCGGCCTTTCAACTGACGACGCCGGTCAGCGCGTCGACAATGGCGCAGCCATGGCTGATCGCTTCGTGTACGGCTTCGCGGGGGCTGTACACAAAATTGCCCTCGGCGAAACCGGGCACCACATATTCGTCACCGTCTTCCTGGATGGCGTCGGCCTGTACGACAAATACGGATGCAGTAAAGACGGGGGAGCCGCTAGCGCTTGCCGTGCCGGGGGTGCCTCGCGTGACTTTGGCAGTCAGGCGGTACCCCTTGTAAACGAAATTATTCTGATGCACTGATGAGCCCTCTCTGGGGCCAGCATACCGCGCATTTCGTCACCGTCGTGATACATGTTGTAACGAGCGCGCGGTTATCCCGGCAAGTGGCCGTACGTTTGGCGCTTATCGCACCGGGCGCCGACCGCCCAGTGGCCCGTGTGAACGTATGCCGGCCGCGGCCATCAAGTCGGGCCACGTCCAGCCCCGCCCCAACAACACCATACGGGTATGCAGGTCCTGCAGCACGGAATCCGCAACGTCTTCCCCCAGATCGGTAAGTTCCTTGCGGGACAGATTCACGTAGCGGAATTCATATTGTCGGGCCAGCGACCGCCACAACCCGTGTGCGGCCTCCGACTGTCGCGCCCCGGTGATCAGGCACTGCCCGGCGTCGAGCGCCCAGCGGTACACCGCCGTGGCGAGCCCCTGCCGCTGATACGCGGGGTCGTACTTGGAATGGGGGGCCCTGAACAACGGATCGGCGCGCCTGCCGAGTTCGACCAGGCGGTTGAACACGGTATAGCCCGCCAGCCTGCCGCGCATCCGGTCTTCCAGGTAGACATAGAATTCCCCGTCCGCTTCGCGGTAGCGCAGCACCAGCCCGGGAATGTCGGTGCCGGACTGCCCCATGGCATGCAGGCGGTCACCCGGGCGGGTAATGCGGCTGTACAGGTTATCCAGTTCGTTATCCAGTTTCCACGAACCGGGGTCAACGTCGATGCGCAATTCCATGATGCGGGCAAGCCAGCCAGGAAATGCGCCCAGCGCCAACGTAGGCACGGCAATCTCCTTTAAGTCAGACAGGGTCGGTCAAGGGTCTTCGTAAATCGCCCCGGGGTTGAGTCGGGAGGCACAAAGAAAAGTCGTCACGCGCATGAGAAGTCTCCGGGCGTAAAAAATCGAGGGCGCGAAGGCGCCGCAAAAATGCCGACGGCCCCTCGATCGAGGAGCCGCCAATTTTGTATGTGGGGTGCAGGCACGCCGGTGCGCGCCGCAAAAATGGCAATGAGCCGGCGCGCGCGAGCGTCGGCTCATCCTATGGGCGGGGATCGTACCATAGAAAAACTTGTTTGTTTTCAACGGCCTGGATCGGGCTCCGGGCCGCAACGGGCGTCAACCCAGCCGCTTCACCACACGGGCGAGCCTGGCGACGCCTCCTGTGCCGCTCGCTGCCCGGCCGATCAGCGCCGTACCCACGGCGGTCAATACCGCGCGCCGCACGACCCCGCCGCCGCGGATACCCGCCAGCATCAGCAGGGCCCCCACGCCGAACACGATGAGATGTTCGCCCGGAAAGTCGGGACGGGTTTCATCGTAGCGCTTGAGCTGCGCCAGCACGGATCGGGGCCGATTCTTGTCCGGGCCAAGGTCATCGGCGTGCGCAGGCGGCAAACTGGCGCCCGCAGCGGGCTGGGAGGGAAAATCGTTCGGCATGGCGGGCCTCCGTCGGTGTTTGTCCGCCTGCAAGCAAGCCGCATGCCGCGCCTATCCGCAGGCTTATTTCGGAATCAACGGGCCTATATCCGGCAGCTGCCCGTCGTACACAACGATGCGCTTGATGAACGGAACCATGTGGTTCTTCATGGCCACGTGCGCGGCGCTGACCTGGTAGGCGTCGTGGCTGGCGGCATCGGAAAACAGCGAACTGGTCGCATGTGTATAGCCTTGCGACCGGTCGGCCACGTTCTCGCCGAAATGATAGAGCACCAGGCCGGCGCACTCCTGGCGCACTCGCTCTGCCAGCGCTTCGACCTTACCGAAAAAATTGGCGTCGACACGTTCGTCGAACTCCATCATCACCACGTGCAGGAACATTCCGCTTCTACCCTTGAATCAATTCACATGTGGGCGAGCAGGCCGCCGTCGATGGCCAGCACATGCCCATTTACAAAACGGCCGGCTTGCGATGCCAGATAGATAACCGCCGGCGCGATTTCATCGGCTTCGGCCCAGCGCCCAAGGGGCACCTGGGCGCGCAGAAACGTGTTGAACTCGTCACGTTCCTGCAAAGCAACTGTAAAGCCTGTACGCACGAAGCCGGGCGCCAGCGCATTGCAGGTTACGCCCTTGCCGCCGTACTCAACCGCCAGCGCCCGCGTAAACGCTGCCAATGCGCCCTTGGCAGTTGCGTAAGCCGCGATTCCGGGCATGCAAGCCATGGCCGCGACGGACGAGGTGATGATGATGCGGCCATAGCCATTGGCCACCATGCCGGGCAGTACGGCTCGCGCGCAGTTGAACGCGCCATTGACATGGACGTTGAGGATCGACTGCCACACTGAAGGGTCTTGCTCGACGACCGGCGCGCGGTTCTGGTTCCCGGCATTGCTGACCAGTACGTCGGGTGCCCAGCCGGCTTCGGACAGGCCGTCTGCGCCATCCTGCACAGCGCCCGGGTCGGATACGTCGAACACGACGCCGCGGGCATCGATGCCCTGGGACTGCAACGCGGCGACGGCTTCCTTGCAGGGTTCGGGCCGCACGTCGTTGACGATGATGCGAGCGCCGGCTCTGCCTGCCTGCGTTGCCATACAAAGGCCAAGCCCGGAAGCGCCGCCCGTAATAAGCACTGTCCGGCCTTCCAGGCCGAACGTAGAAGCCAAGAATTGCTGGTCCATGACCGTCTCCTTTGATTCTGGGCTATTCAACGCAAGGTCTGCACGCCTGCGCAGATATTCATGTTTTGCCCGGTGATACTGCGGCCGGGGCTCGACGCCAGGAAAAGCGCAGTGCTGGCGATGTCGGCCATAGGCACTGTCCGGTGCAAAGCCACGTGCTGCAATACTTCGGCGCGCATATCCGCGTCAGGGATCCCGCGCAACCTGGCCTTGGCCCCGACCACTTGGTTCACTCTTTCGCTTTCGACGATGCCCGGCAATATCGCGTTGACCGTGATGTCATGCTCGCCCAGTTCGATAGCAAGGCTTTGGGTCAGCCCGATGACCGCCCACTTCGACGCCGCATAGGGCGTGCGCATGGGATAGCCCAAGCGTCCCGCGACCGAACTGATATTGATAATGGTCGCTCGGCCGGACTGTCGCAAAGGCTCGACAGCACGGCGTACGCACAAAAACTGGCTGCGTACATTGACCGCCATGGTGCGATCCCATTCGGCCACGTCCAGGTCCTGCAGCGCAGACGTAGGCCCGGCGATGCCGGCATTGTTGACCAGCACATCCAGGCCACCGAGCTGCGCCAGCGCGTGCGCAAACCAGGCTTCTACATCCGCCTCCGAAGCCGCATCTGCGCGAAACAAGCCTGCGCCGGGCAACTCGGACCGGGCCGCTTCCAGAGCCTCGGAGGAGATATCGCAAACCTGGACGCTCGCGCCCTGCTGATGAAACGCGCGGGCGATCGCCAGGCCTATACCCGAGGCGCCGGCCGAGATCATGACGCGGCAGCCAGTCAGGTGGTCACTCAACTGCATGTTCAATGCTCCTGTGAGGTGAAAGAACCGGATGGCATCAGTCCATAATCCAGCGGTAAGGCGTCAGCACCAACTGTGGAAAAAGGATCAGCAGCAGCAAAGTCACACATTGCGCCAACAGGAATGGCCAGACGCCCTTGATGAGGTCCATCATGCGCGCGCCGGTCACTCCGGCCACTACGTTGAGTACAGCGCCAACCGGCGGAGTCACCAGGCCGATGGCGCAACTCAGCATGAAGACGACGCCGAAATACACTGGATCGATTCCGGCCGCCGTCACGGCTGGCATCAGTACAGGGACGAGAATCAGCACAATTGGAATCATGTCCATGGCCATGCCTATCACCAGAACCAGCCCCATGATTACCAGCATCAGCACGGTGGGGCTGTCATTGAAGGGGCTAACCAGCTGCATAACTTGCTGTGGCAGCCCTGCAATCGTGATCATCCAGCCCGAGACCAGAGCCCCTGCGACCAGGAACATCACCATGGCGGTCATTTTGGCCGACTGCAGAAACGCTGTGTAAAGCTGCTTGAGCGAAAGTTCGCGGTATACGCAGGTCGCCACAAAAATGGCGTAAACGGCAGCGACAACCCCCGCTTCCGTGGGCGTGAACACGCCAAACCGCAAGCCCACGATAATGATGACGGGCAACAACAGCGCCCAGAAGCTGCGCACAAGCGTGGTCAACACGATCTTCCGCTCGACCTTGGGCATCGGCTCCACTGCCTCTTTGCGCGACAACAGCCACCATGCCGCGCACAAGGATAGCCCCATCATGATCCCTGGAGCGATCCCGGCCATGAACAACCCCGTAATGCTGACATTGCCCGTGACGCCTATCAGCACGAGGCCGATAGAGGGAGGAATGACCAGAGCGATGATCCCGGACGAAGCCACCAGGCCGCCCGAACGGGCGCGGCTGTGCCCGGCCTTCATCATCATGGGCACCAGCAGCGCCGACAGAGCCGCAGCGTCAGCAGCTGCAGAGCCGGACAAGCTGGCCAATATGCACGCCGCCAGGATCGTCACATAGCCCAGGCCTCCCTTGATATGCCCTACCAGCGTCAATGCCAGGTCTACGATGCGAGCCGACAGGCCGCCCGCGTTCATGACGGAACCGGCCAGCATGAAGAACGGTACCGCCATCAGCGGAAAGCTGTCGGCGCCGTTCAGGAGGTTCTGCGCTACGATCTGCGCGTCATAGAAGTCCAGGTGGTACATCAACGCCACGCCCGTAAGAATAAGCGCGTACGCGACGGGCAGGCCGATGGCCAGCCCGACCAATAACACAGACACGAATATTGCCAGCGTCATTATTCAGCCCCCGCGTCATGAGCATTGATAAAGCGGTCGATCTGCGCAGCTGGCAGCGTAAGCAGTTGGTACAGCTGATAAATCAAGATCAGCCCGGTCGTGGCGGCAAACACCACGCCAACGCCGAAGAACCAGGCCTGCGACAAGCCGCTGGCGGGCGCGCTGGCGCCGACATTCAACATGGTCTGTTCGATGCTGCCCTGAAGAATCAACCAGGTTGCATACATCATTAATAAGTTAGAAACCACCAGGCAGGACCTGCGTGCCCGCGGCCCAAGCGCCTGCAGCACCACGTCCACGCCCAGGTGCGAGCGTTCATTCAACACCAGGATGGCGCCCAGGAAAGTGAGCCACACAAAGCACCACCGGGACAGTTCTTCAGAAACAGGAATCCCTGTGTTGAACATGAAGCGCATCACCACGTTTGAAAAAACCATTACCACCATGGCCGCCAGGCAGATGACGATAATGGCTTTCAGCAACGTGAAATAGGCGTGTACGATCTTTGACATCGCCGTCGTTCCTAGAAGGTTGCAGTGGCGGCCGCAGACGGGCCGCCACTTGCTTGTGGGGCGTCCTCTTACTGGCGAACTTGCTTGATCGACTCGATAACGCTGTCGACCAGGTCATTGCCAAGCTCGGCTCTATATTTTTCTGTGACCGCAGCGGTCGCCTGCACCATGCGCGATTTTTCGGCGGGGTCGACCTTGTTGATAGCCATCCCAGCGGCGTTAAGGTCAGTAACTACCTTCTGCTCCTGTTCGCGACTGACCTGGCGGAAATACACGACCGACTCGTCGCACGCCTGCTGGATCAACGACTGCTCATCTTTGCTCAGCCGATCCCAGAAGCGCTTGCTCGCCATGACCACCGCCGGCAGGAACACGTGGTTGGTTTCGGTCATGTACTTCTGGATTTCCTGATAGCCACTGCTCTTGGTCACCAGGAAGCTGCTCTCCTGCCCGTCGATCGCCTTGCTTTCCAGGGCGGGATAGGTTTCGGGGTACGGCAGAGGCAAGGGGTTTGCGCCCAGGGCCTTGAAGGTGTCGATATAGATGCGATTCTGCAGCACACGCAGCTTCAGGCCCTGGAAATCTTCGAGCTTGGCGATCGGATGCTTGCTGTTGGACACCTGGCGGAAGCCGAAATCCCAGTAGCACAGGCCCACGAGGTTCTTATCGGAAAACTTCTTCAGCAAGCTCTTGCCCACCGGACCATCCACGACCGCATCGGCTTCCTCGACCGACTGGAACATGAACGGCAGGTCGAAGATGCCCAACTCCTTCACGTTATTGGCCGCGCCTGCCGTGGATACCACTGTCAGCTCGATGATGCCCCCCTGGGCCGACGACATGGCCTGCAATTCGTTGCCCAGCTGCGCGTCCGGATAGCCGGTGACCTTGATCTTGCCGTTGGACTTCTGATCAACCAGTTCAATGAACTTGTCTGTCGCCATGCCAACCGGATTGGTCTTGCTGACCGGGTGCGCGAATTTGACGCGGCGCTCCTGGATCTCCGCCGCGCCGGCCGGCGCAGTCAACCCGGCAACAATAGTCGCGGCCAGAACACCTGGAAGCAAACCGTACTGGAACTTTTTCAACCGCTGGAATCTCATGTGTGTCTCCCGTGTTGTGCTGAGAAAATGTAGTTTGTTACTTAAGCTCTTTGCCGGCCAGATCGCCTTCCAAGAACTTGTTCGGCTTCAAGAAAAACGAAAGCACCAGGGCCCCGTTCGGCGAACGGGCAATGTGGCGGTTGCCCTTGGGACGCCACACATAATTGCCCTCGCGGACTTCGCCTTCGTCATCCACAATGCTGCCGCTGAGCACGTACGTCTGTTCAATTTCGACATGCTCGTGCAACGGCAGCGACGTTCCCGGCGCCCAGCGGAACAGTGCGGTCAGCAGGCCCGTTTCAGGCACGTCCAGCAGAATCTTCATATCGATGCCCGGTGTCGGGGTTGGCTTCCAGGGCAACTCGTCTACATTCACGTAGCGCGACGCAAGCTCGCCGCTGGCGTAGGGTTTCAAGGCATCAGGCATAGTCATGGTGAGTCTCCTCCAAGCGGGGCGCGGCCGGACCGCAGCCCAGAATCAATCGACAATATGATTGGTCAATGTGCCAATGTGCTCGACAGTGGCCGATACAACGTCACCTACTTGCAGGCACCGCGGCGGATTCAACGCAAACCCGACGCCCTTGGGCGTGCCGGTTGCAATGACGTCGCCAGGCTGCAACGTAAGCCCCGCCGACAACTGTTCAATAACAGCGGCCACATCGAAGATCATGTCGCGGGTGTTATCCTGCTGTCGCAGCTCGCCATTGACGGTCAGCGATATCGCAAGATTATTGGCATCGGCAATCGCCGAGCGATGCACCACGACGGGGCCCATCGGGCATGTCGTGTCCAGACTCTTGCCCTTGAACCACTGCCCGTGGCGCGCCTGGAGGTTGCGGGCGGTAATATCGTTGACGATGGTGTACCCAAACACGTGCTCCAACGCCTGTTCACGGGGGATATTGACGCCTGCCCGTCCTATCACGATGGCCAGCTCAACCTCATAGTCCAGGCTGTCGGTCAGGTGCGCGTGGCGCTGCACCGCCGCGCCATGCCCCACCACCGTCGTAGGGGCCTTCGTGAAGAACTCGATCGCTTCAGGGAAAGCATTCGCTGGCCGGCCGCGCGCCAGGTTGCCTTCGATGATGTGTTCGCGGTAATTGCGCCCGACGCAGAAGACATTCCGCTTCATTTCTACAGGCGGCAGCACATGCAAGGTATCCAGCGCCGGCAACGCGGCGACATCGACACCTTTCAGCAGGACGGGGTCGCTTGCCAGCCGAATGCCTTCGTCCCCCAAGGCGATAAGGTCGCTTACCGTGCACGTCGGGCCTGCCACGCCGTGGTCGGCCAGCGCGCGGGTCAAATCCAGGACGCGGTTCTCACCGCACAGCATGCCGAGCCGAGGCTGGCCTTGCTCAGAAAACGTCAGAAACTTCATATCGGGCTCAAGTGGACAGGGAAGCAAAGTCGTGATTGCGCAGGCTCATGCGGTGCTGCCGGATCGCAGCGCCTTGATGAATGCGTCGTATAGCGTGCGCACGTGCTGCCGGGCCAGCTTCTCGGCCAGTTCGGCGTCACGCCGCTCGATCGCATCGATGATTGCCAAGTGCTCCCGCAAAGATGTGCCGAACCTATGCAATCGCTTGATCGTCTGGCGGCGGTAAGTGGTTTGCCGGTGACCGAAAGCAGCCCATACACGTTCCAGCAAGCGGTTGTTCGCCAGCGCAATGATTTCTTTGTGAAACGCCACGTTCGCCTGGCCGTAGGGAATCGGCGCGAAAGCGTCCTCGTCCAGCCCGATAAACGGGGCAAACAGCGCGCGCAAGCGCTCCACGTCCCGTTGCGAGGCATTGAGCGCGGCTTCGCGAGTGGCAAACCCCTCAAGCTGCTCTCGCAACTGCAACCATTCGATGTATTCCTCGTCGGTGACGGGACTAAGCAATGCTCCCCGGCCCGGACGCAGTCTTACCAGCCCCGTGCTTTCCAGGCGGATCAGCGCTTCGCGCACGGGCGTGCGGCTTACGCCCAATTGATTCGCCAAATCCTCTTCGCGGACCCGGACCGGCTCGGTAATGTCCGCCACCATGTCCCGCAGAAGGGCGCTGACGTCGTCGTACACGGACTGCGCCGAGGTCTTTTTCTGTATTCCAGACATGTTTTTGTATACAAAACTTGATCTAGTACGCAATTTATATGCGTCGTGCACAACTTGATATTGGGGTATACGCGTATATGTCCGGCCCTCCCGGTGCCGCCATGCAGTCCAACTGCTGCAACAATCTGGCCGCGCAGCCATCGCGTCGGCGTAGGTGCGGTCACAAAAGAAAAACGCCGCTCAGAAGCGGCGTGATCATTTGTCTTTAAACAGCTAAAGGCGTACTGGCGGGAGACCCATCAGCCCCGACGCGTGCACCCATGCACGCTGAAACGCCCGTGCGACGAGCTAGCGCTCAGTCCGTGCGGTGCTTGCGAAAGCGAGATTTCGCAGACCTGCGCCAATATCTTGCGGTAATGCGCGGAAGTGGAGTTGCGAATGCGTCAAGCCAGCCGGGCAGGCTCGCGACACGCCGCGGCCTGGTCGAAAGGTAACCGGGGGCGGGGAGCAGATCGGGATGGTGCCGAGGTATGTGCGTCTGGCGCCAACTATTTGGCGGCGCACGCCGAGACGGTCAATTTTTGGCCAATCTCGAACAGCAAGAAAAAACGCCGCGGGTGAGCGCGGCGTAAATTCTTGATTTGCAAGCAGTTTAGTGGGGTGGCTGATGGGACTCGAACCCACGACAACCGGAATCACAATCCGGGCAGCTTTCTAGGATTTATGCGGTTCTCCGCCGAATTTCTTCTAATATCGAGACGAATTGAGCCACGCAAATATGCGGCTCTGCGCCAAGATATTAGAAAGGAATTCGCCTATGTGTTCCCACTACCAGGGCATCAAAAAGCGCGAGCAGCTGGAGAAATACTTTCGCAGTCGGGGCATTCCACTGCCGCCGAACTGGGACATGTGGCCGCGCCGCCTTGGGGAGTTCGTCAGAAGACCGCCTGAGTGGGATTCAGGGGATGAGGCCGTCCCGGAGCGGGAGGTTGAGATTGGGCGATGGGGGCTAATTTCTGCCATGACCCGTGCCGATGGCCTGGCAAAGGCGGAGAAGTTGTCGACGTTCAATGCCCGGTCGGAAACCGCGCACAAGTCCTTCACCTTCGGCAACGCCTGGCGCAAGGGCCAGCGGTGCATCGTGCCCGCCGAGGCTGTCTACGAACCCGACTGGCGCTCGGGCAAGGCCGTGGCCACCAGGTTCACCAGGGCCGACGGCGCTCCGCTAGGCATCGCAGGCCTGTGGGATCAGTACAAGGACGTCGACGGCAACTGGCGGCTCAGCTACACCATGCTGACGATCAACGCCGACCACCACCCGCTGTTTCGTGAGTACCACCGGCCCGACGACGAGAAGCGCATGGTCGTGATCCTGCCGGATGGCGCCTACGATGACTGGCTGACGGGCGCCGGCGACACGCGGGACCTCCTGCAGCCCTTCCCTGCCGACGCTCTGATGGCCACACCGGAGCCGAAATAGGGGACGCTATTGGCCGGGCTGGCTTGGATATACTGTACAACCATACAGTATTTGCGCCATGCCTCCCAAACTCCCCGACCCCCTCGATGCGAACCGCCTGCGCGAAATCTGGAAGGCGTCAGCGAAGGATTCGACCGAGCGCGAATTGCTGCTCGAAATCGCCCGCCTCCATCGCGTGCTGGTGGACGCCCGTATCCTGACCGACGCCATAGAAAAGTCCTGGCGGGAGACGGTCGGGGGCAAGCTGGTCGCCATCCATCGGATGCGCGTGTTGCTGGACGAAGAGCCGGGGGTCGTGGACTGGCGGGCTAAGGTGCGCGTCGTATCGCCCTGACGTAGCCTTGCAGGCCGTTCACCTTGTCAGCCAGCCTTCCAGCTTCTGCGCCCATTCGCTCATATTCCGCGACACACTGGCCGAATATTCCGATCCAGTCTTCTCCGGGCTCATCAGATCCGCCGCTGGCTCGGGTAGTTTCGGGGCGACGGCGTAGCTGGTCGAGCAGCCCGTCAATGCGCTTGCGCTGGTCAGCAACAAGACGATCAGCAGCCTGGCGGGCCAGGACGGCCCCACGGTATTCAGCATCTGCACGGTCTTTCTCCGATTGCAAACCGCGTTCGATGGCGGCGTTAAGTGCTTGGGCCTCGGCTTGGGCGGCGGCATAGCCCGCGTCATACCCCGACGACCAGCGCCAGTGCCACGCCCCGACCATGGCGGCGATCAGGGCGGCACCCGCCGCCGCTGCCGCCGCGTAAGCCTTCCAGCCCGACAAAGCGCCAAAAATTTTGCCGATCATGGGCCGTCCAGCCATTGAGGAGCATCTTTAGGCGGCTGTGGCTCAAGCGCCGCGCCCAGGTCATCGGCTGCCGCCTTGGCGGTTGTCGCCGCAGCCTTCGCGGTGGTGGCCGCAGTGCGCGCAGTTCGACCCGCCGACCCGGCCTTAATCGCCGCTTCGTTCGCCGTATCCGCAGCCGCTTTGGCCGCTTCTGCAGCACCGCTTGCCGTCTCCGCAATCGCTGGCAAGCGTTGCTCGATGATCAGCAGCAACTGCCGGTTTATGTCCATCAGACGCTGTTGCTCTGCCTGATGGTCTCGGGCACTCTGGGCGATTTGTACGTCGGCGCGAGATAGGCCCGCTATATGCCCTGCGGCAAAGGAGCCGCCCAGCATCAGAGCCAGAAGCGTCCAGCCCTCAACCAGCGCCACCGCCCGCGGGTAATCAGCCCGCAGTCGGCAAATGCGCTCACGAAGTCGGATTGGCATTGAGTCTCTCCAGTTGGGCTTGCATCTGCCGAACCTGAGCGGTCAGCAGCGCAACCTGAGTTTTCAGATCGCCAACTTCTCGGATGGCATCGTTGCGCTCTCTGGCGAACATGTCGGCACGCGCATTAGCTGCCGCGAGTTGTTCGGTGAGCATCTGGATGACCTCGACGCGCGCTTCATCCGCCGCCCGGTTTACGGCATCGCTCGACAACCAGCGGCGCAACATGAGTCCGCCTCCCACCACGGCCGCCGCGACAGCTCCTATCCACCCGCCGACACCTCCCCCCGACAGTTCCTCAGGTAGCTGCATTACTCCCCCAGCGCTTTCCATGCCGCCTTGAATCGGCGTTGTCTGTCTTCCCACCCGTTGGGCAGTCCGTTTGCGTTCTTGCCGTTGACCCGAATCGACAGGCGTAAAAAATCGCCCGTGTCGGCGATCTCGTTACAGCCATTGTTGAACCACCACCACCCGCTGCCCCTGGCGGCATCGACCGGTCTTTCCAGCCACTCGGGATTGTTGATGTAATCGACGCCCAGGCCATCGGACAGCGCCTGGTAGTTCGCCCGTCCGGTGACCTGGATAAGCCCCCTGCCCCGGTATCTGAATCCGTCGCCAGGCTCGGTATTGCCCAGATCCCGACGCCCTTCATATCGAGACTGCGCAGGCGTTGGGCCCCAGATCTCGCGCGTGTGCACAAAACCGGCTGACTCGTGCCCCAGGGTGGCGATGAACATGGCCGCCCGCATCGGCGACACGATGGCGAACTCCATCATTGCCCGCTCTACGGGGTCGTACCACTTGGCCGCGCGCGGCGGCGAAAGCATCGCGGCGGCTGCGAAGTCTCGTTGGTTCATGAATGTCCAGACGTAAAAAAGCCGCCTACTGGCGGCCGTGAGCCGGGGAGAATGGCGCTTAGCCGTTCAACTCTCAGGCTTGGTTCATACCGGTGAAGTCCAGACTACGGCCGCCACCGCCGCCTCATCCACCGCCGCCATGACCTGATCTTCCAGCCCCTGCCGGTGGCCGAAGATCAACGCGGAAATCTGCGTGAAAGCTTCGACCTTGGTTTGCACGCGCGTCATAAACTCGTCCAAGTCCAGTCCCCGCGCGGCTGCCGCCGTCGCACACCACGGCACCAGGGATGCAACCCGGTCGGCCTCATCCTCAGCAAACCAAGTGGCGGCTTCTGCTTGCTGTGTGGGCCATGTGTCAACCTCGGTCGGCGGGTACGTGTGCTTGCCAGACAGCACGGCTATTTCGCTTTCGGCGGCCTCGTTGATTTCCGCCAGTTTGGCTGCCTTGATCTGTTCAAGGGTTGGCGGCTCTACCGGCTCCGGCTCTGGATCAGGGGCCACCGGCGGGTCAACGATGGCAAAGCCGCCCTCAATGGTTACGTGCTTGCCGGCAACCAGCGCGGCAATAGCCTGCTGGTACTGTTGTTCCGTAATCTCCACCCCGCCGGGCAGTTCATCGCGGCTCACCGCGTTTTCGCTTGCGTAAGGCATTACAGAACCCTCATGTAATAGGTTGCCTGGATGTTCTTGCCTCGGGTTTCGTTGGCCGTGCGGGCACCGGGACTGTCGCCGGAGTTGAACAGGATCACGCTAGTAAAGTTGCTGCCGCTGCTGGTGGTCCCGGCAGGCATCCAGGTTTCCGTTTGCTTCGTGACTGTAAACGCCCCTGTTCCCGCGCCGTTGAGAAAACGAGAACCGTTGGCGCCGTGCCCGGTATCCAGCGTTCCCGTAATGTTCTGAAAGGCGTCGTCCTGCACCGTCCCGGACACCCCAGCCCTCAGCGCCCGGGTCTCAGTGTTGATGAGGCGAACCGTTGCGCCATTTACGGGGCTTCCCGCTAGGCTGATCGTCGCGGTTGCGCTTACGAGCGGCGCAGTGCCGGACACCGACTCACCGGTCAATACCCCGCTGTTGTATGCGTCACCAGCGGTCAGCTTGATAAACCGAAAGTCAGGATTGTCCGTTGGTGGTATCGGGCACCCGGGGATGTGATCCCAAATCGGGAACGGTTCGCAAATTGCCTTCGCGAGCCATTGGTTAGAGCCAACCGGGACGTACTGAGCCGTATCGTCATCCCACTCCATCGGCCCAATGCCAACCGCATATATCGGGCCAACGTCCGAAGTGGGGATGCTCTGGTAGACAGGCAACCCGGCGTTGGTCTGCGCCTGCTCCGCGTAGTGCTTGGCGGAGAACTCGCCGCCAGCGACAGGGCCATCGGTCTTGGTTGCCCAGGCCTCGGCCAGCGCTGCGCTGTCAGAGGCGTCCGATGCCGCTCCGGTCGCAGTCGACGCAGAGGACGAAGCCGAGCTGGCCGCAGCAGTCGCGGTATTGCGGGCGTCGATGACCGCCTGCACGTCCTCATCGGTCAGAGGCTGCGGGTCGGAATAAACCCAAGCGCCATCCACCAGGTCGTAAAAGCCGCGAAGCTCTTCATCCGGGTCAGCGTAGACCTGAGCAAGAGTGCCCTCCGGCTGGGGTAGCGCCGCGGCCATATCGGCGTAGGTCTCGTACCTTTGGACGGCGCCGTACAGTTGCCCGACCAGGACATCGCGCCAGTCGATAGCGGGCTCCAGAGACTGAATCCGGTACAGGCCGTCGGTGGCATAGAAATAGGCGTACCCGTTCTCATCCGCCACGACCGTGCCGCTGGGGTACGGATCTGTACCGTCCCTGTCACGGTAAACCGGAGCGAGCGCTTGGTTGGACTCACGACGAATGTACAGCACCGCTCCAGGCACGATGTCTCCGTGCTGGTCAACGATCGTGGATTGCCAACGAATCAGCATTGATTCACCCAATAAGAAAAGCCCGCCGAAGCGGGCTGTACGCAAAAAGAAACCCGCGCTAGGCGGGTTCGTAGGGCTCGATGTTTCCGGCTGCGAGGATCTGATCGTAGAGCTGACGCCCGTATTCCTCCGGGTCATCCGGGGAAGCCGTAAAGGGAATCCAGCCGAACTCCGGATGGTATAGCTCAATATCAATCGAGCCCACCGCGTTGTACCTCGGCGATCGATATTTCATTATGCAATCCTCTGAAAAAGTGAGACGCCGCTAGACCCAGCGCCACCCCCAACGTATCCCATCAGTCGCCATGTCCCCGGGGGGGAGCCGGACGAACGCCCAGTGCCGGCATCCGAGTACCTCCACCCACTGCCCGACACAGTAGTTCCCGGCGAGCTTTCCACGGCTGACCCCGCCGCGCCAAGCAACGCATAGCTCCCAATTCCTCCAAGACCAATGCTGACCGTTCGGCTAGCGACCCAGGCCACCTCAGAGGAGGTCGCGGCCAGCTTTGATGAGGTCACTGCGGCGTTTTCAATCGCTGCTGTTTGAATCCTCGGCGCCCCCGCAGCGCCCTCAGCTATTGCTACCGGGTTGTCCCGCAATGCAATGCCGTCTACGGAGCGTATGGGTTTCCCAGGCTCCAGTACCGCGTCTGAAATATCAGTCCAGTTCGCCATATCTACGTCCAGTTATATCCAGGGCTACCATCGACTTGCCCATCGTTATCAGCCCACCATGCGCCCGTGGCGCGTTCTACTTCGGTTGCGTCCGCGAAGTCCGGAGCGTCGTCATCCATCCACAAGCCAATCCGGAAGCTGATCGAGTACTCGTAAACCTCAAGCCTGTACTCGACCGAGTGGCCAGGCACAGTTTCCTCTGCGCTCAGTATCTGATACCGCGTCTCCAAAGGCGCGCCGGTTTCGTCTACGACGCCGCGATGCAACATATCCACCACATCGCCAGTCCACATCGCCCTGTCCTTGGCGTCCACACTGATCGTGGCGTACCGAGGATTGTTCCGGTAGCGGCTCAGAAGTCGAGCCGTCACGTTTACCGCCTGAGCATCGCTTTGCAGCCATCGCGAATAAATCTTCCGGATGCGCTGCTCACCGTATTGCTGGCTGCCCTCGGCCTCTAGATCCGCCCGGATGCGCACCTTCCGGTAATTCGCTTCCTTATCCAGATTCTCGGTCGGGTCGCGCTGCCCCCAGAACACCCACACCTGCGATACTCGGGCCTTCGGGTCCTGGGACAACTCCGCGCTGTCTGCAATGATGTTCGCGTAGTCGTTGATCTTGGGCACCGCCTGGAAGATCGGCGGCTTGATCGCCTGCAGCTTGACCTTCTGCGCCCGCTCATCCCACCAGATGAAAAACAGACACTGCTCGGTGATCTCAGAAAGCAGGTCGGTGACCCCGGTCGGTTCGGTAATCAAACCGGTGAGTTCGAACTGCTGGAGCCACAGGGAAGTTTCTTCCTGCCATTCGGGAAAGTCGATCCACGCCGCGGGAACCTCGCCGTACTGCGTGAGCCATTCATAGGCCAGGTCATCGACCCGCTTGTTGGTGTAGCGCAAGCAGATCTGCACCCGGTCCCCGGCTTCGTGGCTGTCCCGCGCACTGCCGTCGGTGGCCCGCGTGATGCCGGTCAGGCGGATCTCGGTCTCGCTGATGGTCGACACGCCCGTGTAGCGCATCAACTCGTCGTTGACCCGCACTGTCCCCGGCGCTGGGTACTCGGATGCCAAAGCCCGAGTCACCCGCAGGAACGAAATCGAATCGTCCTCGCCGTACCCGACCAGGAGTTCCCCCGCACTTGGCCGCGGCGCCTGCGCCTTGTCGTTGTCCGCCAGCTTCAATACGTCCTTGGCGGTGATCTGTACCTTGCCTCGCGAATCCGGGCCGTCGATCTTATCGATCAGGTACGTCCGGGTCACCATGTCCTCTAGTGCCTGGCCAGCGTAGCCCTCCCGCACGCGCAATACCCGATTGTTGTAGTACGGATTGCGGGCCAGCCATTTGGACCAGAACGTGCCCCGCTCCGTCGGGTTGTAGTCGCGCTCCGAAACATAGGGGTCGACAACGTTGTCCGAGTGGGGATGATCCTTGAACGACACGCGAATCGAGGCGCGCTTGCCCAGCGGGCCGCTGTTCTTGTTGCCGCCACCCGGGTTAATCTCGGTCGGCGCCGTCGAAACAGACTGTACGCTCGGGATGCAGTACACATCCGGCAGGCGCTCCCCAGGTTTGCAGAAGTGCAACACCAGCGGCTGCGGCGAGTAGTTCTCCGGATCCTGGCAGGTCGCCAGCGTGTTGAAGCACTTGCGCTGCCCCGTCACCCCTATGGCCGCTGCACAAGGCGCCACGCCATACCGGTGCTGGCAGAAATCCTGCTCGACCTCGACGACCGTCTGGAGCTCGCGCCCTACGGTTTCCTCGTTCATGCTATGGCCTCGACCGAGAAACCGACCGACATCAGGTCGCGCACGCCCTGATTCCGCGGGCGAATGTCGTCATTGCACCAGGCGTACAGCACCTCGGATGGGTACTTCAGCGGGTACCATGCGATGAAGAACGGATACTTACGGGCCGACTCCACGAACGGATCGAACCACTGGCGATACCAGCCAGCGGTCAGGTTGTCCCACTCGTAAGAAGTGGCATACCCTTCGCGGATGATCGATCGCCCCAGGAACTGCCCGCCGTCGCTCTTGTTCGGCATGATCTCAGTCTGGCGCGCCAGGTTCCCGGGAGTGTGCCCCCCGTACAACCCTCGCTGCATTTCCAGCACCCGACCGATATAGACAACGCCAACGGAGGCCACCGCCTCAGTCACAGACAAGCGCCAGTAGCGCGCCGTGATAGGTTCGAACAGCAGCATGATTGTCAGGTCATCAGCGGCCTCTACCGTCTCCACGGTCGTCCAGTCTGTGCCGTTGACGCTGTACTCCAGAGCGAAAGTCGCGCCAGCCGTCCCGAGGTTGTGACTGGCAATGCCCAGGTAGTCAACCTCGACCGCCTCCCCAGCGTCATATGCCACCCACGCCGGGACAGCCGCGGGCCTCCACCGTTCATACGTCATCGGGTTGGCCGTGGCGGACGCCGGGAAGGCCGGCGCTTCGCTGCTGGCAGTCACGACGGCATTTCGGGTCAAGGTTTGATACCCAATCCGCGCATGGTTCAGCGGATAGCCGCGCCCGTCGGCATGATCGCCCTGCTCCACCAGGCTCGGGCTGACAACGATTACGCTCATGCGACCCTCAAACGGGCGCCATCGCCCACAGCTTCGTTAATGGCCCCAATCAAGTCGCGCACCGCCTTGCCAGAATAAAGGCCGTCGCCAATGTTTATCGTGACGGCAGGCCCTTGTTCTTGCTGCGGCGCTGCCTGCGCAGGCCCGCTTGCAATCGCGTCGGTCGGCTTGGAGTACGACCCTCCTTTCACGCCCCCACCGCCGCCGAACTGAGTGCTGGCAATAGAAGCGATCTGGGCCGCTGTCGCAGCCGCCGCCGTAGCGGCGAATGCCGCACCCATCCCCGGGCCGCCTAGCTTTGTGCCCCATTTGTAGGCATCAGATATAGACTCTCCCGCCGCCAGCGTGGCTTGAGCAATCGCCGCCACCTTGCCGATCTGGAAAAGTTCCTTGTTCCCGCTGTTCATCAACGAGATAAGGTTGTTCCACATCTTGCTGCTTTGCGACTCGCGCTCTCGCGCTTCCTCCCGGGAAACCTTAGACCGCGCAGCAGCGCCCCTTTGCTCGATCTCAGCGAGCTTGTTGGCGTGATCTTCAGCCAACTCCAACTCACGCTGACGACGTTCTTCCTCGGTCATCTGCTGCTCTTCGTAGGCCTCGGACAACAGCGCCAGCCGGTCTTGGTAAGCCGTTAATTCAATCTCTGTGAGCGCTTGTTGATGTGCGATGACCGCCTCTTGTTGCGCGGCATAGAAGTCCTGAAATCCAATAAGCCCATCTTCATAGCGCTGCTGATTGCGCGCGAGTTCGGCCTGTAGATCGGCATCCGCGACGGCAGCCATGTTTTCGGAGTGCTTGCCGGCCAGTTGCTCTTGAAGCCCGTAGTACTTGGACTGGTCAACGAGGCCAGCCTGGAAGATCTCGGCCAGCTTAGCTTGTCGCTCTGCGGCCTCCCGAACTTCAATTTCCTTAGCCGAGGCCGTGTACCGCTCAAGATCCTCAAGCGACTTGTTCAACCGGTCCCGCTCTTGTTCCTGCTCCCTTGCTAGCCGCTTGGCGTCACGCTCACCATCGCCCCGCTTGCGAGACGCTTCGAGCCTCTTCTCGGCAACGTCAAGCGCGTCGATCTGAGTTCGTAGCAGGCGCTTTTCCTCCTCATCAAGCTTGGCAAGTTCACCATGCTCCAAGTCGTAACGCAGCGCAGCGGCTTGACCAGACTTACCCATCAAAGCGATCTGGCGCTTGATAGCAGCTTCCTGCTTGATAAAAGCCTCGGAGAAAGCAACGGCAGTAGTAACCGCAGTCGCTCCAGCGGCGGACGCGCGGAAGGCATCATCAAGGCGGTGGAACGCCTCAGCCGTGCGGTCGGCGGCTTGCTCTGCGTCGGCCAGTTTGGCGCGCGCCTCGACGAGCGTCTTGTTTACATTATCCAGCCCCGCTTGATCTACGCCTTGGCCAAGCTTTGACGTGAGGTAGCCGTAATCCTTTTCTAGCGCCCGGACTTCCACAGCAGCTTGCTCCGCTGCCGCGCGCGCCCGCTCCAGCGCTTCCTCGGCCTGCTGGCGGCGCAATTCTAGCTGAGCGCGGTTCAACGACTCCATGGAGTCCGTCAGCGAATCAACGTCCACAGACGCAGACTTTGCCGACCCTGACACCGCGTACATTGCGCCCGCCGCTAACCCCAGAGAAACCACCAGTCCTACCGGCCCGCCCATAATTCCGAGCAGCGAGCGGCCTACTGTTATCTGGGCTGCTTGAGCCGCCGTCAGGCGCTTCTCTGCTGCCTCAAGCCCGATCTTCGCAGCCGTAAGTTTTCGGGTCGATACGTCCGCAGCATTGGTCGCGGTGATCTGCGCCATCGTGGCGCGAGCCTGCGCGAGCTGCGCCTGCGCAAGCTTAAGCTCTTCAGCCGTGGCTACTCTTTTCGCCTGGTAGGACGCTATTGTGGCAACAGTAGAAGCACTGAGGCGCCCGATATAAGTGGCAAGCGCCGCAGCCGCGGCACCGCCCGCAACCTTCGCGATGCCTTCAACATGATCCGCCAGAATATCGAGGGCGTCTACCAAGATCCCTGTCGCGCCGGTTGCCTCGTTCTGAATCCCGATATAGTTCTGGAAGTTATTGGATATCCGCTGCAGCGCATCACGCACGGTGGTAGGCATTTCCTCCACCTTGCGCATGTTCTCATCCAAGCTCCCCAGCAGCGCCTGGTTTAGATCTGACAGGGCCAGCTTGCCCTCGATGCCCAGCTTGCGGATCTCGACGGCCGACCGCCCGGTCGACTCGGCGATAGTCTCGACAACGCTCGGGATTGCGGCGAGAATCGTCTGCCAGGATTCGGCATCCACGCGCCCAGTCTGGATAGCCTTCGAGTACGCGTTGATAGCCGACCGGCCACGCTCGGCGCTTGCGGCGTTCGTCACGAGCAGAGCCGAGAAACTGTCCGTCAGATCAATCGATTGCTCAAGCGAAAACCCCAAACTGCGGATCGCCTGAGAAGTCTGGATGAACAGCTCTTGCGACTCTTGCAGAGAGCGATACGTACTGTTTGCCGATTGAACCAGCCGCGCCTGGACGAGGTTGTATTCCTCTTGGCTGGTCGTCGCCTGCTTGATGCGGCTCGAAACTTGCCCCCAGTTATCGGCTATATCAATGATCTTGACCGCCGAGAAGGCAGCGGCGAAGCGCGCGCCGAGCGAAGCAATACTGCGGGTGGCCATTTGCGCCTGACGATCAAAATCGTTAATGCGCGCAGTGGCCTCACGCAGGCCGCGATTCAGGCCAGTAGTGTCCGCCCCGACCCGGACGAACACACCGCCGATCTGGCTACCCGTTGCGCTTGTTGCCATTCTTCATCATCCGGTTTAGGCGTTCTACATCCTCTTGACTCAGGGATCCGGCGTAATCCGTATCCTTGTCCCTGGGTCGCTTCACTTCGTATATGCGCCACCATTCGGCGGGAGTCATGTCCCACACATCGCGCGGGGACATCCCCCAATGGCACACGGCCATGTCATACAAGACGCCCCAATCAACGTCCTTTACTTCGCCTTCGCTGCTCGCTGCTTGGGGCCGCCTTCCTTTCCCTTTGCTGGGTTCTCCGGGAACGCAGCAATAACAATGGCGTGCGCCATGCTCGTCACCGCTCCCTGGTCGCCGTGGATGAGCTCGACGTAAACATCATCTTCCGTCACCGAAGCCCCCGCAGCTTGCAGAAAGACCGCGATCGCGCTGGCGATGTGCGTGAGCTTAGGCGCGCCCGTACCCAGGCTGTGTGCCAGGGCGGATAGTGAAACCTTCTGCTCGACCCTGTTAAGCAGGGCGAGCGTGGGTTTGATGCGGTACTCGACGCCCTTCCAACCGATCGTGACTTCTTGGAATACGGCAGCCATTACGCGGAAGCCTCCGGCGTGAACACCCAGGCGCCGGAAGATTGGACCGTCGCCGAGAAGGTCACAGCGTCCTGATACTCGGCGCCGATCTCGAAGTTGCCCAGGAAGAAGTCACCAGTGATAGTGCCCAAGCCCGGGATGACAAGCGCGTACTGTTCGAGGAAATTGTTGGATGCGGGGTCAAGGGCAATAGACGCCCAGTCATCCTGCCGGACAATCCCCTCGACCGACATATCGATAGAGCGAGTGGCGGGCGTATTCAGCAGCGTGCGGAACGCGCCATCGCAGTCCTGCGTAATGTCGATGGGTTCGCCAGCGATGGTAATGGTTTTGGTACGCGCGCAGATTCGAGGGCCAGAATCATCGGTCCCCACGTAAAAGGCGACGTCGCGACCAGCAATAGCATTCAAGTCAGCCATGGTGCAAAACTCCGTTAAGAGTAGGTGGTAAGGAGACGGAACCGGATAACGCCGTGGCGAGTGATGCCGTCGGGGTCAAGAAAGGTTTCTTGAAATGTCGCCTGCAAATCTACGCAATACGTGTCGTCTATCGGCAGGTTGTATCGGTGCAGGGATTCATAAACCGCCTGCAAAATCTGTTTCGTTCGCTTGCGCCCCTGCGGGCCGCCAGTCTGAGAAGGTCGGTCCCACACGTGGACTACGACCTCCGTATCCGCGCCGATCGAACAATCCTGGCTCCACTCCACGGCGGGGGCTTCGCCAATCACGATGTAGGGGAACACAGCCCCCTGCGGAACATCGTCATAGACACGCCCTTCCACCATCTGCGAAACCCCCGCGTCGGTAGTTAGCCGCTGATAGATGGCGACTTGAACTTCCCACTGGTTCATTGGCCTGACCTCTTTCGGGCGATCTCGACAATCCCACGCAGCTTCTTGAAGAACTCAAACCGATTCCGCTGCAGAGCCGGCCCCAAGAAGGGCCGCGCCGGCATCTGCTGAATTCCGAATTCAAGCCAAGCTGCCTTGAAATCATTCGTGTACACGTCCGCCACCGTTCCCCGATAATCCACACCCAGGCTATTCACCAACTCGCCACTATCTACATTCGGCGCTTCGCCTGGCTGAGAAACCGGCCGGCCACCTTTTATCTGGCCGTTCGACGTATTCCGCATGGATCGCTGCGCACTATCCAGTACCGCATCGGCCGTCTCGCTAACCACATCGGCGATCTCGGCGTTCATTGACTGCTCAAAGCTCCGGATCTGTTTAAGCGTGGCCTGTATCCCAATCGTGCCGGCGCGTCGCGTTGCCATCAGGTAGCCGCCCCTTCCTCGACTTGCAGCTCCATCTTGTCGTTCATCTCGTTGACGTTGACGACCGCTCGGATCTGGTACGCCTTCCCCTTGTACAGAACCCGATGCTTAGGGGTGATATCGTCCCGATACCGGACTTCCAGCCGGTGGACCACTCCCGATTGCAACTGCATGGCCTGCAGACGCTCGTACATGCTCTGGTGCTTCCAGTGCGCCCAAATAGAGAAAACTGTCTGCCAGGTCTTGACGAATCCGCCGCCGCCGTCAGGCGTCGTAACCTCCTCCTGGATTGCAATCCGGGAGTTCATGGGTCCCGCGCGCATCACACACCCATCTTTACGCGGTGCGGCATCAACAGGTATTCTGCGCCAACGGGCATCTTGGCGAACGACACGCCGGCCGCCACGTCCTCACGGTTGGCGTACAGATGCCCCACGGTCAGCAGAATGGCCGCACGGATCAGGTCGTTGACCACCATCGGATCGTCGCCAGCCGTACCTGCATTCACTGCGGCATCGAGTTCGGCCTGATCGGTGTACACATTCCGACCGAGGAAAGATTGCGCCGACTGCTCCGCGGCGTTGATCCAGAGCGCAATGAGGCTGTCTTCCTCAGTCTCATCCACCCGCAGATGCAACCGCGCCTGCTCCAATGTCACCAGCGCCATTACCGCCTCCGGAAGGCGTAAGAGCCAATGCCCTCCCGCCCAATCTCTGTTTCAACCGTATTGCTTTCGACGCACTCGAACCCCTGGGCGGCCATCCATCGGATGATGCCGTCATGGGTCCAGTACCAAATGTGTTCGTTCTTGCGGAAGTGCTTGCTCCGCAGGCAGTGATCCGCACCATCAAATATCGGGAGGGATACAAACACCCATTCCCGCGCCTGCCGTACTGCCGCGCCCGGGTCCTGGATGTGTTCCAGGCTGTCCCAAAAGGACAGTGCAGCACATGTCCCGGCATACAGATCCTGGTACCAGCCTCGATCACGCAGCCACGCCACCCCGGCGGGGTTCACGTCGTACCCGAAGGTTTGGGGCCGCGCCTCCACAAACTGCCCACAACCGATTCCGACATCGAGCAAGAAGCCCGTGTAGTGCCTGGCCACCAGATCCATCCGAGCCTGAGTCAGCGCGCGCCCTATCCCGGTGTCAGCGTTCTCCCGGTACTTAGCGAAGTACTCCGCGTCGTAGGGCATGTCCTCCGGCTTCACCGGGTAGTAGCCCATCCCGTACTCGGGTAGCCAAACCAGCCCGATGCTTGCCTGTTCCGAAAAGGCCTTGTCCATCCAGCCAGGCGCGGAAACCTTCGTCAAATCCATGAATTTCCTTGTTGCAGCGGTGGAGCATGTTGGTGCACATGCACATCTTCATTGGCTCCGCCCAGCCCACCTTCGATAGATCCATCCACGGAGCCGTCAGCTTGGATCGATGGTTGTGCCCACCTTGCCCACCGTGGATCACATAGAGAGGCGTTCCCGCCGCGATACATGCAGGTACGATCCATCCAACTCCCCCAACAACCACGTCTGCCGCCTGAATGGCGCCCAGCAGCTGAGTCACATCCCACTGCCCTCGGTGCAGCGCCAGATCCGCCTTTGGCTCCGGCCCTACCAGCCATTCCTTCCCCGGCTCTAGGTCAGCCACAGACACGATGTAGTACCCGCGCCGCCTCAACTCAGCTATGGCCGCATGCACATACTTCGGATCTGGACTCCGCGCCGTGTTATGCCACTCGGCCCGCTCGGTCACCGGCCTAACGATTGCCGTCGGCTTTCCCGGCCGCAACGGTGACCCGAATCGCGGCAGATCGAAAGCCCCCGGCTTCACCCCAGACTGCCGTCGCATCGCGTCTAAGATCGATCCAATCGCCAGTTCGCGCGGCCCATATGCAACCCGAACTCTCCTGGCCCCTGCGGGAGGGTTCACCCAGCGGGCCCGCGAGCGCTCAGCGTTCTTGGCTTGCGTCCTTAGCTTCGTGTTCGGCTTAACCAGATGAAGGTCGAGATCCGAGTACAGTTCCGGCCAGGGAGTGACCACATAGGCACCGGGCATATTCTTCAGAAATGCCCGTTGGTAGATCGAATCCCCCAATCCCTGCATTCCGTCGACGACGACATCGCCTTTCGACGAGCTAGGGCGAACCCCGCCACGCCGCGCAGCCAGCGCCTCCTTCAATGGGATACGTTCAAAGCAAGTCAGAGCGGTGTCCCGCGTGCAATTCACGATCGCCACATCTCTAAGACGCGAGGCGAGTTGCGTAAACTGCGCGGGCCAGTCTTTCACCCCCCCGGCATTTCCGAGCCCTTTGGGGTGGTCTTCATGCCAGTGCGCCCGACCACCTGTCAGTTGGCAGTCGTACCCGAGAAGAATGATCTTCCTGGCGCCCCAATGCGCGGCTAGCGATATCGCCCCAACCCCGGAGTTCTTCCCCCGGTTAAATATCTCTCGCCGAACGCCTGGGTAGCGCAGCGGCGCCCACCTCTCTCCAGTAAACGTCTTTTCGGCCTCTTCGCCGTACTGATCCCACCATACCTTGTCCATGGCGTACAAGACGTCCGCCCATGGCACCATCCGGAACGTGGTGTTCGTTACGATTACTCCGCGGCCTTTTTCCGCCTTCCGCCACGCTTTGACGGCTGCGCAATCGTCTGCGGTAAGACTTGGGCCGCTGGCGATGCAGACAACGGTGTGCCAGCGGCCTGCAGAGGGACATCGCCTTCCGTAAGCATGGCGAGCCCGCGCCGCACAAGCTCTTTTGCCTGAATCTCGCTGACTTCGAACTCGTCTCCTGGACGCCTTACTCCGCCATGCATGAACGACGATCGAGCAGTGACCATCACCATTGAGGTTCTCCGATAAAGGCGGGGCCGAAGCCCCGCCCACGCCTTAGGCCGAAACCGGCAAACCGTCGAAGTCGCCCTTGACGAACGACTCAGGACGGTACACCGACAAGCCCACGCGCTCTTCGCACAGGATGGTGACCATGTTCTTGACGAAGTTGTCACGGTCTTCGGTCGAAACCGTCACCGAAACGTCTTCGCGGTCCCAGCCCTGCGCGCCCTGCTGGAAGGCGCCGACCAGGAAGTCGCCGGCATCCATCGCCTTAGTCGGAACGACGGGGCGGCCCCACAGCCCAGGGGTGGCCAGGCCGGTCGGGGTGGCAAACAGATAGGCGTTGTCCGTGGTCTTGGTCAGCTCGATAGCAGCCCAATCGATCGGGCTGAGCACGATGCCGTCGGCGTCGAACTCGGCCAGAGTCACCTGCAGCAGAGCCAGGCGGAGGCGGTCAATCGCGGTTTCGGCTTGAACCGTCACGCCCGGGTTGACGTAAGTCGTCGCCTGCGTATAGATGCCGTTCAGGTTCAGGCCAACGCCCGAGCCCTTCAGAAGCTGCGCTTCCTCCTTCAGCTTCAGGCCATAGCGCAGGCGCCCGTCGATATAGCTGGACAGCATGGCAGCATCCGACAGGACTTGACGCGAGGCGCGCACCCAGTGGGCGATCGTGGCAACCGGATCGGTGTCCAGTTCAAACGTCAGGTCCGATTCCGGCTTCGGGTTGGCCGGGTTTTCCGAAACGACGTCGGCGTTGTTGGTGAAACCGGACTCCCGGACGTACTCAATGCTGTTGGAAGTCGTGCGACCCCACGACAGCAAGTCACGGATGAACAGACGCTGCTGAACCGGTTGGATCAGGCCAACTCGGGTAGGCTGAATCAGTTCACCTGCCGAGGTGTCCAGGCTGGTGACCGCCGCCTTCACCGGGACAGAGAAGCTGCCCTTAGCGCCACCGGCAGCCTTGGCCGCGAACGCATCGAAGCCGTCAGCTGCGATGAACTCTTCGCCCATCGACTTGGGCCGACCGGCTCCGCCGCCGCCCTCCATCTTGACGATCAGCTGCTCCGCAGCTTGCAGGCGAGCTTGCAGTTCGCCTTGCTGCACCAGCAGTTTGTCGACAGAGGCCTTGGTTTCTTCGGACATCTGAGCGTGAGCCTTGATCTCCTTCTGAGCAGTTTCGGCGTTGGCCTTCAGTTGGTCGTTGACCTGCTTCAAGCTGGCGGTGATAGTTTCGATGTCTTTTTCGAGACTCATGGTCTTTCCTTACATGGATTTGATGAGGGATGCCGCGACTGCGGCTGCTTCAGAAGCGGCTGAATCACTCAGGCCGCGTTCGGTGGCATCGCGCCCACCGCCGCCAGCCGAATCTCTCAGGCTGGACTTGAGTTCGTGGATGAGGCGCATTGCTTCGCTCCGGGGCATGCCCGAGGAACGCAACGCCGCCTCCATGCGTCGCACTGCTGCGGCGCTAGTTTTTTCTTCGCTCTGTGCGATCTCGTCCGACGGGAGCAGGGAATCGGCAAAGCCTTTCTCTACGGCCTCTGCGCCGCCTATCCAGGTTTCCGCGTCCATCAAGGACTGGATGACCTCGATCTCGTCGCCTGTGCGCGCCGCGTATATGTCGGCCATGGCTCGGTCAAACGGCTCCATCGTGTCGGCCACATCGCGGAAATCGTGCCGATTGCCCACCGCCATCACCCAGCAGTTGTGGATCATCAGAAAGCCAGCCCGCGCGATCTCAATTCGATCCCCAGCCATGGCGATGATGGATGCCGCCGATGCCGCAACGCCAAGCACCCGGACCGTCACTTCCCCCTTGTGCTCGCGCAGAAGGTTGTAGATGGCCAGGCCTTCGAACATGTCCCCGCCAGGCGAGTTCACGTTGACAGTGACATCCTTGCCGTCCATAGACCGCAACGCCGCCGCGATCCGCTTGGCCGTCACACCCTCGCCGGTCCAGTAATCCTGGCCGATAACGTCAAACACACTGATCGTGTTGTCGTCGCTTGCTGCGGCCTTGATCCCTGGGTTCCAGCGGTCCAGCGCCTTGGGCACCAGGTCATATCGGACGCCCGAGCAAGGGCGCCCCTCCGGCGCAGCCGGAAGGTGGTTTCGGGGCATGAATTACTCCTGCGTGACAGGTTGGGCGGCGCCCAGTTGATCTATCGGAACAAGGGCGGTCTGCACCGTGAGCACGTCCGCGTTACCACCCATCGGGGGCAGGTTCTCAAGACGGCGCACTTCGTCTCGCGTCATAATTCCGTTGTTCACCATCGTTGATTCGTATTGAGCGCGTGCAGCGCTATCCGCGCGCAGTAGGCCCTCGACGCTGAACTCTGCGTAGTAGCGGGGCTGGTCGACTGCACTGAGCAGATCCTTGTTGATGGCCTGCTCGATCCGAGTCAGCCAAGGGCGCAGCGTGAACGTCAGAAAGCCGATCATCTGCTGCTCAATGCCCGTTCCCCAACTGGTCGAGTTGCTCGTGTGCCCGACCATGTGAGGAGGCACCCTGAACCAACGACAGAGCTCCTCCACTCCAAACTGCCTGGACTCGATTAGCTGGGCATCCTTCGGGTTGATGCCAATCGTCTTGGCGTCGATTCCGCCTTCAAGGACCGGCGACTTCCCCGCATTGATCGCCCCGCTGATGAGCTCGATCGATTTCCGGAAGTCGTCCCGTTGCTCAGGCTTCAGTACCCGGTCGACGGTAAATGCGACGGTCGGCGCCAGGCCCTTCTCAAACGTGCTGTTAGCCGCTGAAGATGCCGCAAGCGCAGAGCCGAACACGCTCGACCCGTATTCGATGACGCTTACACCCCAGTCACCATCCAGAGTGAAGCCTGGGATTCGAAAGATTCGGCTCTCGGGGATCTCCCTCTGTTCGCCGTCGCGCTCCGTGTAGCGAAACCGCCTATTCCCCTTGATGTCACGAGAAACTGTCAGCCGGCCTGGCACTAGAAACTCCAGAGCCACCAGCCGATTGCCGATGTACTTCTTCTCCGCGAAGCCATTCCCGCGCAGCAGCATTGAGGCGATCACCGCCTCCCAAAACACAGCTGCGGTCGAATCCGAGTTTGGCCGGGAATGGATGATCGTATAGATTGGGTGCCCGTCGGCACTCACGCGACCATCCCCCGACCGCATGTACAAGCCGAGCGGCAGCGTCGATATCGTCTCCGATATCAGGCGAGTACATGCCCATACCGTAGATAGCTGCAGGGCAGTCTTCTCGTTGACCTGCTGCCCAGCGGCAGTAACCCCAAATTGCGACCAAAAGTCGGCGTCAGTCAGACCGATGGGTACCCCAAGCCAGTCCAACAGCGCGGCCCTGATTCGACCGGGCTTTGTCTTGGTTTTCATACGATGATGGGATCCCTGAGAAAGTCGGTGAAGTCGTCTTCGGCCTCTACCTCGTTTGGCATCGCGCCCACCGCCATGGCGAGCGCCACCATGCCGTCGATGCGGCCTGACACCTTCGATTTCGTGAATTTCCTGTTGCCGGCTGGGTCCGACACCGCAACCGCATTGGCTGCGCACATCGTCAACACCGGGTGATTACCGTGGCGCAGCTTCTTCGCCAGCAGCTTGCTTTCCAGTTCGCGCAGGGCTGGGCTCATCGATACGAAGCCCTGCCCGAACTCCACGAACCGCTCTAGTTCTTCTTCGTCGAACCCCACGCGCTCAAGCCATGGCCGCAGGAACCGCATGTTGTATCGGTCAAATGCCAGTGCTCGGACGTCGTAGGTATCGAACGCCTCGCGCAGGTAATGCGCGATGAATTCGTACTCGATTGCCCGTCCCGGTGTCGTCAGAAGCAGGCCGTCCTGCGCCCACACGTCATACGGCACCCGGTCGTTACGGGACTTCTCTTCCAGCCCTTCCCCGGGCAGCCAGAAGGTCGGGTAGACATCCCCTGCCTCCGACACCAGAACCAGCGCCGTCAGGTCAGACACGCTCGACAGGTCCAGCCCGCCGTATACCGGTTGACCGCGGGCAGGCTCGGGTTCCGCCCCGTTTTCCAGCCAGATCGCCCTGGCGATGAACGGGTTGCTTGCCTCTACCCGCTGGTTCAGTATCAGGTTCCGGTACGAAGCCTCCCGGCTCGGTAGGCGCTTGGCGTCGGCTGCCTGGCGCCTGACCTCCTCCTTATTCATGAAGTCGTCGTAGTGCGGGTTAGCCGCCCGGATCGCTTCTTCCGAGAACGGATCCAGATCGAGCGGCGCCGAGTGCAGCACCACCTTCTGCCTCGGGTCAGCGCCGGTCAATGCATCGTCGATCAGCAGGCTCAGCAGGTCCGCATCTGTCGGCGCCTGCGTGCTGATCACGATCGACAACGGCGACTCCTGAGCCGCACTTGCTGTTTCCAGCGCCTCGTACAGTTCGAACCTGGGCCCGCGTACCTGGCCCAGCTCATCGTGGATCGTCAGTACCGGGCTCAGGCCGTAGGCGGTACTTGCCTCCGCCGACAGCGCCCTGTACAGGGTTCCCATTTCAGGACAGAACAGCTGCTTGGCCGTGTCTCTGATCACCACGTACTGCGACAAATCCGGCGACATCCGCACGATCTTCGCCGCCAGAGCGAACAGAATTGCCGCTTGCTCCCGCGACTGCGCTGCGCTGTAAAGCTGGCTGTTCGGCTTCGCCTCCGGCCCGCACAGGTGGAGCAATAGCAGGAAGGCCGACAGCGCCGTCTTCGCGTTCTTCCGAGCCATGCTCAAGATGAACAGCCGCGTTGGCGTGTCGTATATCTGCTTGATCCACTTCCGCTGATGCTTCGTCAGCTTGACCGGCTTGCCTACCAGCTTTCCTTCCGGGATGCGGCAGTACTGCTCGATCCACTGGATGTTGCGGTCGCCACGCGTCAAACGTCGATCGGCGCTTCCCACGGCTTCCTTGCCCGCGCCTGACGAGCGTTCGCCCGTCCCGCGGTAATCGGGTGATCCACCGCCTGCCGGGTGATGCGCAGCCTGGTAGCCAGCGACGACGCCGCTCGCCCTTCCCGCTCTTGCATCGCCAGCAGCCGGTCATACCGCTTCAGGCCTTCGTCATCCGCCAGCCAGGCGCGGTCAAAGTTCATGATCTCTTCGGCCAGGATCCGGGACTGCACGATATGACGGCAGTACTGCTCCAGAAGTGGGCCATGTGTCGGAGTGAAGGCTGAGGCCGGCTGATCGTTGACCACCTCCAGCCACACCCCGCGCTCCGCATCCGTCAAATGCACTGGCGCCGGCAGACGGCCGGAGCTGGCAACAGGCGCAACTTGGGCCACGACAGTCATTTCCGCTGTCGACTTACGGCCCCGAGTGCCCATCCCTGCCTACCTGTTGTTAACTTTTCGCGTTCCCGATTTCGGCTTTTTTCTTCACGTTTATGAAAAGAAAGCCCCCCGCGCGGTTTCCGGCCCCCCATCGGTCAACTTTTGACCACCCCTCCCGGGTCTGTTGGTTTCACGCAACACGCCGTTGGTTTCACGCAACACTCGGGCATCCCTGCCCTCTGCCCCGGCCTCAGGCCATCCATCCCGGCCCACCCGGGGCCTGTGGCGCCTGCCCAGATCCTCTGCCGTCTTGGCCTCATGGCATTCGTGGCACAGGACCTGCAGGTTCTCGTCCTCGTTGCCGCCGCCCTTGTGGACTGGGGCAATGTGATCCAATTCGAATCCGCTTGGGTAATCAGTCAGAGTCCTGCACCTGGCGCAGCGTGGGTCGTGTGCCCATATCCTCAGCCTGGTCTGCTGGAGCTTCCTGCCCCTTAGCCGATCCTCGCTTGGTTCGCTCACGCCTTTCTCTTTCCTTGCGCTGGAGCTTGCGCCATTGGGCTACTAGCCACTCCCTGCGCTTCTGGCATCCAGTGCATTGAATGGTCAGTCTCCAATCGGCGAATCTTCCGACGCCCGCTTCACCACTTCCAAGCGCAACCCTTTCTGAAGCACGACTACCTTTCGGCCATCGGACTTCACTAGATCATCCCAATTGCGCCGAATGGCAGCCAACTGTTCGGGCGTCAATACCACATCAGACGAAAGAACCGCCCAGTCATTGCGCCCTAGGTAAAACTCCGCTATGCGTTCGCCATCGATCTCGTTGGTTGTCATCGAAGTTCCTGTTGGTGCCCTGCCGCAATTAGGATGCGGGCCACATTCCTGGAGATAGGGACTAAGCCCACCGATTGCGGCTGCGGCCTTATACCTACGCCGCCTCTCGCAGCATTTCCGGGCTGACCGTGTGGCGGCAAACCTCGCCGTACTCACTGTGCAGCACGATGCACTTCATGTTCTGCGCCGAGCGGTATCCGCCCCAGGCCGCATATGCATCCCTGGCTGCCAGCGTATTGAATGACTCCACCGTCACGCCTGCGTACTCCTTGACGCTCTGGTGATGCACATGGCCCAGATACCAGTAACGGTGCTTGGTGCGGCCCCAGGCCTCGGCCCTGTCCGCTGCCATCACCCCTGGTAGATCATTGGGTTTGCAGGTATGGCCATGGTGGCACCCCACCAGCACCTTCCCATGCTCGAAATACATAAACGGGGCCGGGCTGGTGTCGATCTCAACCCTGGGCTCGCCCTCGTACATATGGCTCAGCGCGGCGCTCAGCCATATGGCGCCCGTATCGTCATGGTTACCAATCACATTGATAACCATGACCTGTTTGTGCTTGCGCAGTGCGGACTCGATGCACTGCCGCATTACCTTCACGCCGACCGACACCATCTTCCCGTATCGGCCGTCAACGTCTAGGTGGTGCCGGTTCCGGCTGGTCACACCTTCCATGTTGTCGGCGTGGAACCAGTCGCCCAGATTGATCACCACGGCCTGCTCAGCGGGTGGCGCCAGGTCCACCAGGGCTGCCATCGCCCCGCACTGCACGCGCTCAGCTATGCCAAGGTCCCAATCCTGCCCGGTTTCTGGGGCCCAGCTACGCATACCGATGTGAGCGTCCCCAATGGGGTAAACCGCCATTAGCGCGGGCAAGTGCCCGGCGCCAGCCTTGACCGGCTTCACCTTGGGAAGGTCGGCCTTCATGGCTTCGAGCGACTCCTGCAGGGCCTCCCTCAGCTTCTGCTGGTCCGCCGAAGCCTTCACCCATTGCATTACCGCCTCGCCCGTCCGCAAATCGGTCAGGGTCGACGTGGCTCGAACAACCATGCCCTCGTCCGCTTTGGCCAGGGAAAAATGCTCTCTTGCTTGCGCCATCCGACGACGAAACGTCGTGTCGGGGATGCCTAACGCGGCGGAAGCCTTGCGGATGGACCCGTACTGCCTGACTGCCTTTTCGTAGTCAATCATTCAGCTTGGGGCTCCATTCGCCGCACCACTCGTCCGGCTTGATCGCTGGGAACACAAATACAACATCGCCCTCGTCCATGATGGCGACAGGCGGGTATCTGCGGCACTCGTCCCATGTAGCCGTCTCATTGAAATTCCGGCAGTCCTTGCACGACCTTTCGATGGGTGGCTTGGACTGTTTCATGGGAGGGGAATGCAAAAAGCCCGCGAACCTTTCGGCTAGCGGGCTGATTTTGGACGCAACTTGGCGCACTTCAATTTTGCGCCTCCTCGCCGTCGCGGTCAATACGACGCCGTAATGACGTCGCGCTTTCGCAACATTGGAAGCAAAGTAGCTTTTGCTGCCTGGTAGGCAACGTGATGCTGCTCGGCAGTCATGCGCGGGTTGCGGAACACGGCATTGCCGACGTACTTGTTCCGAGCGTGGACGTCTACCGCAATGCGCTGCTCGTATGGCAACGTACTGAGGCAGACGTCCACTTGATCAGCGATGTACTGGTTGATGCGTTCATCCGCAGCGTCTGCTGCGTCCTGCTCGTCGAAATACACATCCGAGGATGTGCAGTGCTTAAACCCGGGAGATACTGGGCTATGCCCCAAGTTCTCCTTCTCCGCCTTGGAGATCCTGTACCAGATCAGCAGAACATCCTCAAACTGCGCGCTTTCGTCCTTCGTCACTGGGGCCTCACTGAAAAGGTCATTGATTGTCATGGCCGGGGCCTGCTGCCTCCGGGCTTGGTTGTTCCGCCACGCCTCTTGCTGCTCGCAGACGATGGCGGGGTCTTGGTACATGAACCAGGGCAACGCGCGGGTCACGGCGAAGGCCTCATGTCGCCGAGCCCACACATGGACATCATCGGCGGCTGGCAGGCTCTGGCGCGCTCAGCTGCCATCTGCGGCCACCCGCGCAGCTTGTATTCCGGCTGATCTATGGCCCTGATGTCCCGGCTCGGAACCGCGTCTACCGCGCGCCCCTCCACCGCCGCCTGCAGCATGTCCATCGGGTCATCGGTGTATTCGACTCCCAGATGCTGGTTGACCAGCTTGGCCAGGCGAGACGCGCTCGCGCCGAACTTCGCCACCCTTATGCCCTCGCGGCGAAGCAGCTCGATTACCGCCTGGCGCGTCGCCCGATCGGCCAATTCCTTCTGTCTTTTGGTCAGCATTTCCGTTCTCCTATCCAAGTTCCACCACTACAAAGCCCTTCTTTTCCTGATCCAGCGCGTCATCGAGGATCAGAGGGCGAAATCGGCTGTCGTCTACTTCCAGGTACATCGCGATCCCATCCAGCGCGTGTTTCATCGCCGCCAGAAGGTTGTCGAGGTCGCGCTTGCGTTTGTTGGCCGCCACGAAGGTGATGCGGGTTGGGATGCGGTCGCCAAAATTGACCGTGTTGTCTCCTAGCGCGGCACGCGTGGCATACAGGGCGCGCGACCGGGCCTGGACCTTCTCGTGCACGGTCGAGCCCCAATGCCGCCCGTTCTTGCGGTTGGGCATGAGCTTGGGATCGGGCCATTCGAGGACGATCTGGAGGCGGTCGAGGATCATCTTTAGTCCCTCAACATGCTGTATTTCTTCTTCGGAGCCGCCTCGACCGCGTTGCGGGCAAGCGCCACTTCTCGCGGGTCGGCATCCAGGAATCGCGAGTGCTGGCCTTGAAACACCAGTGTCACCTCTCCCAGCGGGCCCATGCGCTGCTTGCGTGCCAGGATCTCCGCAAAGCCCTTCATGGGACTGTCCGGGTTGTAGTACTCATCCCGGTAGGCCATCAGAATCACGTCGGCGTCCTGCTCAATGGCGCCAGACTCGCGCAAGTCGCTCATGATCGGGCGCTTGTCGGTCCTTTCTTCGACTTTGCGCGACAACTGAGAGAGCAAGACGATTGGGCAGTCGATCTCGCGAGCGATGAGCTTGAGGGCACGGGTTATCCCACCCAATTCCTCGTTTCGGTTGTTCCCGTCGCCCCGCATGAGCTGCAGGTAGTCGATTACGATCAGGTCCAGACGCCCGGCACGCTGCTTTACCTTGCGGGCGGCCAAGCGAAGGCGGGACACGCTCGCCAGGGCTGGATCGTCGGCAATGATCAGTTGCTGGTTCTGGAGACGGCCCAAGGCCCCCGTCAAGGCCGTGTAATCGGATTGGCTCAGCTGGCCATTGCGCATGCGGCGCGAGTCGATCTCCCCGAACCTCGATATGCTGCGCTCCGCCAATTGCTGCGCGGACATTTCCAGGCTGACCACCAGGGCCACCCCACCGGCCATGCTCACGTTCTCGGCGATGTTGATCGCGAGGGTAGTTTTCCCCATCGACGGACGCCCAGCGATGATGATCAAGTCGCCGTTCTGCAGGCCACTCGTCAGGGCGTCCAGGTCTGCAAAGCCCGTGGCAAGGCCCGCGACGGCACCTCCGCGGTCAACCCGAGCCTCGAGCGCTTCAAGTACGCCACTCAACAGCTCCCCGATCGGTTTCGGGTCAATGCCGGTTTCCCGGGTATCCGCCAGCGCCATAGCCTTGCCGGTCACACTGTCGACCAACTCGGACGGATCCATCCCCTCAGAGGCCAACGCAGAAATTTCCTGCCCCAGCGCGAGCACATCGCGGCGGATGCGATGAGCTCGCACGATTTCAGCGTAGCGGCGCACGTTGACGCTGCTGGGTACGCTCTGAGCAACGGCGTTCAGGTAGGCTATACCGCCGGCTTCCTCGGCCTGGCCCGCTGCCTGCAACGCGTCGAGCACAGTCAGAACGTCGGCGGGCCGGCCCTTGTCCACCAAACCAGACGCAGCAGCGAAGATCAGCCTGTGGTCATGGCGGTAGAAATCCTCCGCGGACAACATGCCGTCCAGGCGATCCCAGGCCCGAGCATCGAGCATCAGCGCGCCAAGCACAGACTGCTCAGCATCCACCGAGTGCGGGGGAATGTGGGGGTTCATGCTGCCTCCCGGTGCTGGTGGATGGCTTGGGCCTGGATGCCCACGGTTGTCAGCGAGTAGGCGCCCTCTGCCGAGGCGTACCAGAGCCGGTAGTAGCCCTTTTCGACGTAGTTCAGGAAGTGCCGGCGCCAGTCGGCTTGCAACCGCGCCTCGTTCCTGCCCCCAGCCGAATGCTCGGCCTTGAACACGTTCCAGGCCAACTGCACGAACTCCATCGGCAGGCCAGTACCTTCCACGTACTCCAGCAAGGGCCGATAATCGCTGATCGCCTTCTCGCCGGTAGCACGGCAGTTTTCAAGGAAGGTCTTCAGGGCGATGCGGCTCTTGCGTTCCCGCTTAGGTTTGTCAGCCGAAGGCTGGACGGGCTCATCACCCCCCGCCGGGGGGTTAGGGGGGTTTAATTCCTTTCCTATTCCCTTCCCTTCCTTTCCATCAGTGAGGACTCCATGAGCACTCACTGAGTCCTCAGTGAAGGCAGGCTCGGGGATGGCCGATTTTGATGGCCGATTGATGATCTGATGCTTCTTAAACCCCTTTATATTCAGGAACTTATCTCCGTTCACTGAATACTCAATGACCACTCCATGAGCAATCAACTCGTCGAGCAAGGGCTGGCAATCGATGTTGTCAGCCGGGAAGATCTGCATCTTCAGCTTCTTAGCTGATGCGGCAAGGTTGCCGTTGTCATCTGCAAAGTTCAGCATCCCGATGAACATAAGCCGAGCACTCAGTGAGCACTCAGTGAGTTTCTCGTCCGTCCAGAAATCCGGCTTGATGGTTCTGATGCGCGCCATTACCGGCCCCCTGCCAACATGCGCTTGAGTGCTTCTGCCCAGGCGTGGACGTGCGGCGCCATGGACTTACGGCGCTTCAACGTAGCCAGCTTCCTGGCTTCGGTCATCGCGTCGGCATATGCTTGTTTCTGAGCTTGGGTCATACGACCTCCTTCAGCCCTGCGGCTTGCATAGCGCCCTCAGGCACGTCGAATTCATGGGCAAGCAGCCATTCGATGCAGGCAACCAGCAATGTGCGCTGGCGGCCGTATTCGGCTTCGAATCGGGCTTTGTAGGGATGAACGGCGATCATCCACTTGCCGCCCGTGCCATCTTGGTGGTGGCCGGCGCAGAGCGGCAGGACGAGCCAATGTGCTTCCGGCTTGGTGCGGCCGTCGATGTGGTGGATCGAAGTCCAGGTGTTGTAGAGCCCCTCTTTGCGGCAAGCGATGCAGCCCACGTGCTGACAGAGCATGTCGTGGAAACGCTTCTGTTCGCGGGAGACGGTGCGGCCCTTAATCATTGCTTCACCCACCCCGGCACATCGACCGGATCAGAGAAGACGACGCCGTTTTCGGCGCCCCAGGCATAGATTGATTCGATCAGGCTGGCCATGTCGCGCACGCCCATGGAGCGAGTCTGTGCGCCCAGGGTGACGACGCCCTGCCCATCCAGGGAGGGAACGACTCGGGCTGCGGGGCCGCCTTCCTGGCGCGCCCAGGCATCCACCAGCAGGCGTTTCCAGTCGTCGATGCTCAGTTGCTGGCCCATCCACTTCTGCTGACGGGATATGTCGCCCAGCATCGCGTGGAGCTTGGCGTTCTGTTCCACGTTGCGCGTCGGTTCCTTTGGGGGCTGGAAGACGTAGCCATCCGGGGCGTCGATCACGGCCTGAATCGCCATGCGCCGGGTATGGGGGGTCAGACGGAGCTGCTTCATTCCGACATCCCCTGCATGCGCTGCGACACCCCCTCAGCTGCCGTCTGCAGGACACGCTTGGCCTGGTTGATCGCTTCAATTTCCTGGGGGTCAACTTTCCCGTCAGCGAGAGCCGCGTGGATAGTCTGCATGAACTGGCCTTGGGCGACGCTGGTTTCGACCACGGCCTCCAGCACCGACATATCGCTATCGGAGCGATCGCCCTCGGGCGCCTTGATAAGTAGAAGCCCGCGCGAGTGCGCCCAGGCGCGCAGCATCCGCTCGTCGTCGGTCATGGCTACCAACCGCTGAGCCTCGGCAAACGACAGGTGGTGCGTGTCATTGTTCGGGTTGACCTTGTTGCGCAGCACCGCCGGCGAGATGCCGACGCGCGGCCCAAGGGACTCGCTGCCGCCCGGGTAGTCGTGAACCGTGTGGTATGCCGCATCCGTTGTGTTCATGTCTCGTATCTCCGAACGTATTAATTTCTGTGGTGGTGGTGCAAACTGCTAGCCATGGAAAACAACCAAGAACCAAAACCTAGAAAGCGAATCCGCCTCGCTGTTCGTATCGGCCCCTCCTATTCGCCCAATCCAGGTCCCGATCAAGATGTGGTCGAGGAGCTACAGGTGGATGTGCCGGACGAACCTACTCAGGGTGGCAATGCGCGCTCTCCTATTTCTCTGGAGCCAATTCGGGCCAAATCCTCTGCCAGTCGTCTGGGCACAGATCCCGACGCGTGACAGCACCGTTGGTCGCGCGCTCAATGTCGGCGCAACGCTCAATTGGCACAGGCCGTCGACCAGAGGCCCATTCGCTCATGTTCGAAATCGGTGCGCCGATGGCCCGAGCCAACGCCGACAGGCGACCGCGTTCTTGGGTGAGGTATTCGGACAGTTGCATGCCTTCACTTTAGCGAAACGCGAAACGTACGTCAATAGCGTTTCGCGCATATCGATCTTTCGCGTTTTGCTATCAAATTCAGCGCATGAGAGATATTGACGAGATAAGGCGGGCCAACCTGCGCCGCCTCGAAGCCGAGTTCATGGGGCCTGCCGCCACCGCGAAGGCGCTTGGCATGTCCCCTGCCCAATTCACCAACCTCCGTGATGGGGCGAAAGACTCAAAGACCGGCAAGCCCAGGGGCATGCGCAAGGAAACCGCATGGCGAATCGAGGACTCTGCCGGGAAGCCCCGCGGCTGGTTAGACACTGTTCACTCTGACGAGGAACTCGCTAATTCCACCGGGATAACCCTACTTCCCACGTCTGCAACCCGATCCGTTACCATCAGTCAATATGACACGGGGGGCAGGATGGGCGCGGCTGGAGTGGAGCTGAAGGATCAGCCGGGAGTGATCGAGAGCTGGAGGGTTAGCCGGGAATGGCTGGAGAAGAACGTGCGCGGCTACGCTCAGGTAAACAGCCTGTGCATAGTGACCGGGTTCGGCGACTCCATGCGCCCAATGTTTAACCCCGGCGACCCGCTGATCATCGACTCTAGCGTACGGTCGGTCGAGTTCGACGCCGTGTACTTTTTCCGGGTCGGCAGCGAAGGATTCATCAAGCGCCTGCAGCGGGTACCTGGCAAGGGGTTGCTGGCGATCTCAGAGAATCCGGCCTATCGGGATTGGGTAATCGACCCCACGATGGACCTGGAGGTATTCGGCCGCGTCTTGAAGGTGTGGCGCAGCGAAGACTTCTAATTTTTTTACTCGCATGTGACCAAATGAGAATTTTTTATCTTTTGATAGCGGCTCTGATCGGCCTCAGTGGCTGCGCGGCAACGGGCGTCCAGGTGAAGCAGGGGCAACTTGACCAGTTCAAGCAGGGCGAAACGACGAGGCAAGAGGTCGTGGCGGCGCTGGGCAAGCCCACGACGCAGATGCGCAACTCGGATGGCACCACCACCCTGCTGTACACCTATGCCGAATCCCGGACCAGGCCTGAGACGTTCATTCCCTTCGTCGGAGCGTTCGTCGGTGGCGTGGACACGAACTCCAGCCACGTCACGCTGACATTCGACCAAGCTGGGAAATTGCTCAGCTACTCCAGTTCGGAAAGTGAAATGGGAACAGGAATGGGCATGGCAGCCGGTCAAGTGGAGGCTGTGCAAAATCAACCCCGAAAGCCGGGCTCGCCGCCGCAGGGCATGCCGGCCAATCCACAGGACACACCTATCTAGCTAGCCCCAACGAAGAAGCCGCCCTCGGGCGGCTTCTAGGTCCAAGTCGGCGGTGACGGTGATTTTTCAAAGGATCTCTTGAGAATCACAATTAACGAAAAAACACCCGCCAAGGAAATAATTATCTTATTCCCGGCAAGCAGCGCCTCAAATGCTCTGGTGGACAAAAACGTGAGCGACAGGAGAAGCATCGGGAAGATCACAACGCCATAACTTAAATCGCTAGCAAATGCTTCCCAAGACCGGCGCTCCGACTTTGTAAAACACCTCGCACAAGCATAAAGAATGGCCACCCCTACGGTGGCCATATCAAACCAGTTACCGTCTATGAGGTCGGTCATTAGACCAGGTGGACCGCCTTAACCATCAAGGCCGTGACTGCGGCACCCACGATTGCGCCGACCGAATTCATGTCAAGACCCGCTAAGCTAATATCGAGACTGCCGAGGAACGAGCCGGCCAGAGCAGCGCCAAAGATAGCCCCGGCGACCACCCACCGCGCATACTCGAGCTTCTTTACTGGCTTCATAGCTTTCTCCTTTCTGGGGCCCTTCTTTGTACAGACGTGACTAACCATCAATAGAAGAAGAGACATGACGGGATGAATGCCGCCCCGTCGGCTACTGCGAACCCGGTCGCCCGGGGCCTTGTTTTCCTAGATGACAACAAGGCATAAGTGGAGTATATGCCATTGCATCGTCATGCGCATTCATTTTCATTGACTTCGCATCACTCGTGATCATCCGACCCCGATAGGACTGGAAGGTTCCCCTCCCGCTGGGGCAACTCACAAGGCTGGTAATTTGTAACAGCCGCCCTCCCCGGGCGGTTTTCACTTAGGTCACTTGCAAAACTGGCGCCACGCACCATCAAACGCCCCTGCGGCCAGTGCGGGGTCGCGCTCGAAGACCACCATTTTTTCCCCTGCTGCGATGAAGCGCTGGTAGCCCACGTAGCCGCCAAACGCGTTCTTCGAATTAACCTCGCCACAGAACCCTCTCTGGTTTCGGAACAGGGCCGAGCCGCCGTCTTTCAGGTTAGCTCTCACCTGTTCCTGCGCGAGGCGCTGCATCTTGATCTGGTTGATGTCTTTAGGCGCAGCAGCTGACGCGAGACTGCAGAACACCGCGGAACTGATAAACATGGCAACCCTCATGTCCTTCCCCTGGTAACGGTTTGAGTCTGAATCGTACCGTAGGCTGCCGACATACATATATTTCGCGTTTCGCTATTGACAAGACGTTTCGCGTTTCGCTAATATTCACCCAACGCAGCAAAGAACGGCTTACCGCACAGCGGGGCCAAGTAGGGCTGCAATCAGTACCCGCTCTTTAACACGACGAAGCACAAACGTTCCGCGTCCGCAGTGATGCGACGCGGCAGGGGAGATATCGGACGCCCTGGACAGAAAGATGCCGAAAAACGCCCGCGCAAGGTGGCTGAACACACTAAGGCTGGCCAGGTGCAGAGCCTGGCAGCGTGGGCGCGATCCAGTTGGACGCCAAGAATCGATCGATGGCGAGTAATCGAGCGATGACCACCGGGAGTAGTCCGGGAACCACTGACCATTGCGAGCCGGGATGACCGGGAGTTGCGCAGCTGGCGGTGTCGGGTGGGGTGGCGCTGAGGCGATGTCTCGCGCTGCCCTGCCCCGGAATCATCCGCCTGCCCTGTGACAGAGGGCATACGGATGGGAAACGCGAGCCTGACCGCGCACAGGCCCATGGGGGACATGGTTAAAGCCCCAATCCGAAGCGCCATTCGATGAGTGCTGCGCTTTGAATGATTCGCGCCCTACAGCGCAATGGAGAGAGATATGGAAACGCCTCCCAAACGAAAGTTAGGGCGCCCGAGAAAACCGGGCGGTCCCGATCAGCAGTTCTCAATTCGAATGCCTGAGCATGAGCGGCTGAAATTGTTATGCGCCTCTAAGGCAACCGGAAAAAGCAAGAGTCAACTGATCGCCCGGTGCGTCAACCTATCGCTTAATCAGGTTTGCATCGAGGTTCTTGACGAGCAAGCGCGACGGCTGAGGGAGTTGATCAACCCCACTCCCCTCCCTGACGAAGCAATGGCAGGCGAGCAAGAAATAGATTAGGAGCCGCCATGCTGATCGCGGTAGTCCTTATAACCCTTGTCGTGCTGGTGGTGGTTGCGGCCTTCATTGCCAAGGCCGATGCCTACCGCCGCCAGGATGAGGAAGATCACTACTAGGAGTAGTGCCATGTCCAAGTACGCCACAACCATCTTCACCGCCATTGGCCTGGCAGTAGGAACGCTGGGCGGCGGAGCGGTGATGTACCAGCCCAAGCCTGACAAGGTATCGCTGTACATGCCTGACTGGACTTGTACGGTGAACGCCGCTACCGAGCGCCTGCAGTGTGAGCGTAAGACGGCGGGGACGTTGTAAGGAGTTCTCCGGCCCGAAAGGGTTCGGCTGGAGTCTGGTTGGCTTGACCCTTCCAGCCGTCCGCCCTGGCGACGCTAAAGGCCAGGACCTTCCGTGCTGGGCCCTCCCATTTCCTTGGTCGGTTAATGGGTCCGAGGGCGCCGATCCTTATTAGGGCTCAGCACGGAGGGTAATCCTCCAAGAGTCTCCTCAGGTGCTGGATGGTCCCCCAGCCGGCCTGACCCCACGAAACGGGGTCTTCTCAAGGAAGCGGCGGCGTGGAAGGACACGCTAACAGGCGCGGGGGCTATCCGAAAGGTGCTGTGCCTATGAACACCCCGCAAGCCGGCATCAATCCCGGCCCGCTTCCTTGAGGACTCCATCACTTTCAACTTTCCAACCGTGCAGGGTTGGCGGAGTTCCTCACCCATCAATGGGGAAAAGCAGATGCCGTGCCCTGTGACTGCGCGGGGCAGATCAAACGGTGCAGCGAGTACCCCTCCCCTTATCGACTGGCAGCCGGATATGGCGTATCCGGGCGGCGCGCAGAGGTGCCGTGGCATGCAAACGAGGCTTGGACGCTTGATCCGACCCGCGACGGCGGGGATATACAGCGTCTTCAAGTTCATGCCTTTGCGGGTTCGAGTCCCGCCCAGTCGGCCAATCAATGGCGCCACCCCACGACCCGCCAATACTGCCGAGTGCGCACGACGCATGAGGGCGGTTAGTGCAGGAGCGCCGCCCTTTTCTATGGAGCCAATCATGAACCTCATGGCATGGCCTGAACCCGACCTGAACCCGCCCGAGCCGCCGCCGCTGACCGCGTCGCCCCATTCCGTGCTGGAAGTGCTGCAGAACCCCACGGCATGGGATGTGGACGGTCACGATGCGATCTGGTGGACGGAGCGTCTGGAAGACCGGGGACTTTTCGAGAACCTGACCCGCGGCGACAGGGCTGTGATGCTTATGGCCGTGTTGTCGACCACCAACACTTGGGCGAACCGCCTGAAGGTGGAGATCCTGAGCGCAGTCAAAGACGAACTATCGGAGTGAGCCATGAGCGAGGAACTTCAGGACATTCTGGAGCAGTACCGGGCGATGAGGGTGGCGCTCGAAAAGCTGCTTGAGCTCCCTTATGCCAAGGAACAACTGCGATTTCTCGACGGGGGAATCGGCACGAAGACACGCAACGCAGTATGGCTGGAAGCCCGCCACGCTCTCGCCACGCCCAAGGGAGAACCGCCATGCACCGCCTGATCAACTTCCTCCGCCGCATCGACATCCACCAATGGGTAGCGATCTACGCCGTTATCTGCGCCATCGTAGGTGTCTACGGGTCGGTGCAGCAGATGGATGAGGAAGCGAGCCTGATCGCTATTGCCAAGAAGTAAGGAGAACAAATTGAGCGACGTTACCGAACTGATCGAACTGCCGCCCCAGGAGACCGCCCTGGAGGTTTACGCCAAGCCGAGCGGCCTTGAGCCCTGGTTGGAGAAGATCCGCGCTGAAGTCACCGGGCATGTCCCCGACGTATCCACCCGCAAGGGGCGCGAGGCAATTGCCAGCTTGGCATTCAAGGTGCGCAAGTCGAAGACCGCGCTGGACGGGCTCGGGAAGAAACTGGTCGATGACCTGAAGGACGTGCCCAAGCGCATCGACGCCGAGCGTAAGCGGATGCGGGACACACTGGACGCGCTGGCTGATGAGGTGCGCGCACCGCTTACTGCATGGGAGCAGGCCGAGGAAGATCGGTTACAGCGACACCGTGAGTCCATCGAAGCGATCAACACCCTCGCGGCGAATCTGGACGACCGCAGCTCGCAATCCATCGCAGCGTTGCTGGCCGCCGCTGAGGAAGTAGAGATCAGTGCGAAGTGGGAGGAATTCGAGGCCGAGGCAGCCCGCGCCAAGGACAAAGCTGTGTCTTCGCTCCGCGCCGCCCTGGTAGCCCGCGAAAAATATGAAGCGGAGCAGGCCGAGCTTGCGCGCCTCCGCGCCGAGGCTGAAGCCCGCGAGCAGAAGGAGCGCGAAGAGCGCATCGCCCGCGAAGCCGCCGAACGGGCACAGCGAGAAGCTGAAGCCAAGGCCCAGGCAGAGCGCGAGGCAGCCATTCGACGCGAGCAGGAAGCAAAAGCAGCCGCTGAACGCCGGGAACTTGAATTGAAACTGGCAGCAGAGCGCGCCGAACGGGAAAAGGCCGAGGCCATCGCCCGGGCGGAGCAGGAAAAGCGCGACGCTGAAGCTCGGCAACAACGCGCAATCGAAGCCGAGCGCCAACGCGTGGCCGCGGAGAAGGCCCAAGCAGAGGCTGAAGCTAAGCGCCGCGAGGCTGATAAGGCGCACAAAGCCAAGATCAACCGGGCCGCCCTGGAAGCGTTCGTAGCGGGAGGCATGCCTGAGGACTGCGCTAAGCAGGCAGTGACCCTCATAGTCAAGGGTGCCATCCCTTCAGTCCGAATCACCTACTGAGGTCGATATGAATGAAGTAATCGAAGCCCCGACTCGAGAGCTAGCAGTAGACGCTGCGCCCGCCGCCGACTCGCCGATGGGCATGATGCTGGCAGCCCTGAAGCATGGCGCCACCCTGGAGCAGGTCGAGAAGATGATGGACTTGCAAGAGCGCTGGGCAAAGACAGAAGCCAAGAAGGCCTACGACGCGGCCTTCGCAGCGTTCAAGGCCGAGGCGGTCAAGATCGTGAAGGGAAGGAACGTGACTGACGGCCCATTGAAGGGCAAGGCCTACGCCGAACTGCACGATGTGGTCAACGCCGTCACCCCTGCCCTGTCCAAGCATGGCCTTTCGTCGTCGTGGAAGCTGACCAAGGACGAGAAGGACTGGATGGAGGTCACCTGCTACCTGCGGCACGTCGGCGGGCACGAGGAAAGTGTCTCGATGGGTGGCCCTCCGGACATGGGCGGCGCCAAGAATGCGATCCAGGCCCGGGCCAGCACGAAAACCTACCTGGAGCGCTATACGCTCAAGGCCATCACCGGGCTGTCCGAACAGGATGACGACAACGACGGACACGACCCTGCCCAGGCGCTGGATGACTGGATCGCCAAGGTTGAAGAAGCTGCTACCGAGGACGATCTTAGGGCCACATCAAAGGCGGGCGCCAAGTACTTCCAGGTCACCCGAGACAAGGACGGCTACCGACAATTCGCCGCTGCTGTCCAGGCGAAGGGGGCCGACCTGAAGGGGAAGGCCAATGCGTGACCTGACACCGGAGATTCTTCGGGGTTGCCTTAGATATGACACATCAACAGGGAAATTTACCTGGAAGAGGCGAACCGGAGGGCGTGCCACCACCGGGGTCGCTGCGGGCACCGTGACCGCGAGAGGCTATTTAGAAATAGGCCTAGGTCGCAAGATATATAAGGCCCATCGCCTCGCTTGGCTTTATGTGTACGGAGTATGGCCGATCGGAGAAATAGATCACATTGACGGAGACAAGCTCAACAATGCAATCCGCAATCTGCGGGATGTCCCGAGGCGCGCCAACCAGCAAAACCTACGTAGAGCACTTGGCGCGCGCACGAATGGGCTATTGGGAGCGACTCATCATAAGGCCACCGGCAAATGGAGGTCTCGTTTGTGGGTCGACGGCAGAAATATCAGCCTTGGCCTGTATGAAACCGCTGAAGAGGCACACAAAGCATACATAGAGGCAAAGCGCAAACACCATGAAGGATGCACTCTATGAAGGACGTACTGATCAGGTGCTCGTCACTCGGGAAAATCATGGCCGAGCCCAAGTCAAAATCAGAAGGAATCCTCTCCGTCGGAGCCAAGACCTATCTGCGCGAAATCGCCAAGCAGGAAATTTTCGGCGTCGAATTCGAGGTTTCCAGCAAAGAAATGGAGAAAGGTATCGAGGTAGAGCAGGAGTCCATCGAAATGCTCAACCGCGTGCGGGGCCTGAACCTGACCAAGAATACCGAGCGCAAGGCCAACAAATGGCTGACCGGTGAATGCGACCTGTATGACGCAGCCAGCCGCAAGGGCTACGACCTCAAGTCGTCGTGGTCGGCCAGGACATTCCCAGGGTGGCTAATAGACTGCGAAAACAAGCTCTATGAATGGCAATGCCGTGGATACATGCAACTGTGGGACGCCGACCGATGGGAGGTCGTCTATGCCCTGGTCGACACCCCCGAGCGCCTGATCGGCTACGAGCCGATCCAGATGCACCTGGTTTCCCACTTGCCCGAGCACATCCGCATTACCGGCTGGGAGATCGAACGCGACCCCGAAAAGGAAAAGCGGATGCAGGAGCGGGTCGAAGCCGCAAGGGAGTACCTGCAAGACTGCATCCGCATGTTTGACGAACTACACAAGGAAGCCGCCTGATCATGCCTCAGTACATTGGATTAGCCACCATTGGCCGCGACGTAGAAGTACGCCACACCGCCCAGGGCGACCCCGTGGCAAGCCTATCCCTTGCCTTCACCTACGGGAAGAAGGGATCGGACGGGAAGCGCCCGACCCAATGGGTGGACGGGTCACTGTGGGGCCAGCGCGCCGAAGCGTTGCAGCCGTACTTGCTCAAGGGAACCCGCGTTTATGTGGTCGTGGACGAGGCGCACGAAGAAAGCTACCAGACCCGCGACGGCCGAACCGGCAGCAAGATCGTCGGACGCGTCAGCGTGATCGAGTTCGCCAGCAAGCCCGCTCAGCAACAGCAAGCCGCCCCGCAGGCCGCGCCCGAGCCCGCCCAGCGGCCCGCCGCCGAGCCGATGGACATGGACGACTCGATTCCATTTTGATGGAGGTTCGTATGAAACGTTGCTTCCGGTGCCTTTGCGAAAAGCCCCTTGACGCATTCTATAAACACTCTCAAATGAGTGATGGGCGCTTAAATAAATGCATCGAATGCACAAAGGCGGATGTCAGGAAGAATCGTCTAGAGAAGCTGGAGCAGTACCGCTCCTACGATAGAACGCGCAGCAGCAATCCCGAGCGGGTAGCGGCCCGGCGGGCCTACGCAAAAACACCAGAGGGGAAACTAGCACACGCGCGCGCAAATGCGCGATGGGTAGTGGCGCATGCGATACGCCGGAAAGCGAGCCACGCAGTTAACAACGCGATCCGGGACGGCAAGCTTATCCCGGAGCCGTGTTTTATATGCGGGGCCAAGGCGCAGGCGCACCACCCCGATTACTCGCGGCCCCTTTCAGTGACTTGGCTCTGCCCATCGCATCACAAAGCAGCACATCGCATTGTGGCCGAGCATCGCTACGCGAACGGCGAAGCCCAAACGCTGCACTTTTGACCCCCCGGCAGCTCACCTTAACCAAATGGAGGCCCACTTAGGTGGGCTGCCTCTTAACCCGGCGGAAGGCCCTTAGCGTGGGCAACGCCCAGCTCTAGAGCGTCTGCCAGCGCTTCGTAATGCGTCTTGTGCCCTTTGCTCACTACACCAGGGCTGTGCACGATGCGCGCATTTCCACTGGCGTCCACCAGTCGAATTTCGTAAGTCGCGTCGAACAACTCCGATCCGTCGCTTACGAATGCCTCACCGTCCACCAAGTAACCATTGACGTTGATAGGCGTCCTTACCGTCGCCTGCCATTGGTCGGCGAATTCGCTTTTGCTTGTGTGACGTCTCATCCACGTTCCGCAACCTCTACACTGATATGTCTCCATCGTTGGGCCGGACGCCCGGATTGGGCCGGACGCCCGGATTGGGCCCGCCACAGACTGCAGGTCTAGATCGTCATGTGGGCGAGTTTCGTAGGGTTGTCCGTTCAACGACAAGCAATTGCTGCAGATCTTCACGTCGGCTCCCTCGCGAGTTGCATGTGCGCCAATCGTACCCCATCCCCCAGGAGTTTCACCATGACAGTTAACACGCAAGAGCTGCGCGAACTGCTGGAGAAGGCTTCTCCCCGCCCTTGGACATGGAAACAGGTGGGCACCTTCTCCACGCCCGGAGTCGCTCTGTTTTGGCCTGACAGCAGCAAGGGCGGCGTTCATTACCGACGCCTGGACTCAAATGGCGGGATGACAGAAGCCGACGCCGACCTGATTACGAATGCAGTACGCGCCCTTCCCGCCCTCCTGGCCGAGAACGAGGCTCTGCGCGCAGAGCTACAGGCGCGGCAGTGGATGCCGATTGAGACGGCTCCGCACGACCAAGAGGTATTGCTCGGCTGGTATGAGCGGGATGGCGCGTGGAAAGCGGAGGTCGGAATGGCATCTTGGGGGTGGCGCACCACCCGCGTGAACAATATATCCCTACATGGCCGCGCTACTCATTGGCAAACCTTACCGCCCGCCCCGCCCCAAGGAGAGACAGCATGACGCCCGTGGCCGTCCTGTTCGCCCGCCAGGATAGTTTCTACAAAACGCTCCCTGGCTGCGACGTGTACGACATTGATCGCGATGCCAGGACGTTCCAGGGCGGTATGCCGGTTGTGGCGCACCCGCCGTGCAGGTCATGGGGGCGGCTCAGACAGTTCGCCAAGCCTCGGGAGGACGAAAAGGCGCTAGGCCCATGGGCGGCTGAACAAGTCCGACGCTGGGGCGGCGTGCTGGAACATCCAGCCGAATCCACGCTGTTCGCCCACTGTGGCATGCCGGCGCCTGGTCGGTTCCCTGACGCATGGGGCGGGTACACGATCCAGATTGACCAGTTCCACTTCGGGCACCGGGCCGAAAAATCTACGTGGCTGTACATCGTCGGGTGTGGCCCAGATGATCTGCCTGAAATCCCGCAACGAGCAGGCCGGCCGACGCACTGCGTGCGCCCAACCAAGAGTCACCCGCGCTTGCCCAGCATCACGAAAGCCGAGCGCGAACACACCCCGCCCGACTTGGCCTGCTGGCTAGTGGAAGTAGCCCGCCGCTGCTCCATTGAAAAAAGGAAAGCCGCATGACGCCCGAACCCGAAGCCCCGCAAGAAGACCCGGACGTGATGACCCCGACCGAGGAAGCCGAATGGAAGATTCTGGATCAACAGCGAGCCTCACGCCAGTCGCAGTGATTGAGTACTGGGCGGACATGCTCGAGCGCACCGCAAAGCACACAATGGCCGTCTACATCCTGCGCGAGTACGCGAGGGTTAGGGCGGCGATGGTCAAAGAGACTGGAGAAAACAATGTCTGACCGAACCGAAGCCGAAATCCGCAATGCTGCGCTGGAAGAAGCGGCGCAGGTTTGCGACAAGTCCAGCCTGCAACCGGCTATTGCCGCACGCATCCGCGCCCTGAAGTCCGCCCCTGCCGCCGAGGAATCCGCGAAGGGTGCGGATGTGGCGCAGCCCAAGCGCCGCCCGTATAACGCAAGCGCCTCGTTGAGCGAGTACGGAGTTTTTCCTGAATGTGATGCCGCCCCTGCCGCCCAGGCTCCTGCGAAGGGTGCGAGTGATGGTTGGCGTATCGATCACTCTGCCGGTTGCCCCATCTTGGTCTACCAGAATTGCAGCGTTATCGAAGCCGAGCAAGCGGAGTATGTGCTGCGGCTGATCGAAGCCGACCGCCAGCAGCGCGGCGGGGATGTTGTGAGCGCCTTCGACGCCGCCGTGGCAGCGGAGCTGCCCAAGGTATCGACGTTGGAATACAACAGCCACGAAATCTGCAAGCACTTCGCAGAAAGAGTCCGCGCCGCCCTGGCCGCTACGAAAGGGGAAAGCAAATGAGCATGTGGCACTGTGAGAAATGCCTGGGAACACCCGGAGTCGGCGTAGGTTGCGTCTGCGCCGCCCGACCTGCCGCGAGCGCGCACCCTATACCGCAGCCGCTGCGCGACACATTCAGCGCCATCGAGGATTCTGCGCCGTCCGCCAACGGCATGCAGGTTTTTACCCAGATGCGGACTGCCGTGCAGTCATTTTTCCAAGCCCAACCTGCCGCGAGCGCGGAGCCGAGCGACGAGGAACTTGCACGGCTGTGGCGGCAGGTATCCGGTCGAGAGACATTGCGGCCCGACAGTGTGGCGATGACTTTCGCCCGCGCCCTTCTATCCCGCTACGGCAGGCCCGCAGGGGAGTGCTTCTACGTGGACGCCGGACACCTGCGGGAAGTGCGGAATGGCAACGACATGCCAGTCTCCATGTCTACGACTTCCCATCATGGAATGGTGCCACTTTACACCGCAGCAGTGGCCGCAGGGGATGCGCAGCCGGTGGCTGACCATAAGTTCTACCCGCACCCCGGCTATAGGGCGTTTTGTCAGAAATGCGGCAAGGCTGAGGCGGATCACCCAACCGCACCAGTGCCCGCGCAGAAGGCGGACGATGCGAAGCTGCCCGCAAAGATTCCGGAGTATGAGGCTGTAGGAGGCGAATACCCCAGCAACGACTCTTATCAAGAGGGCTACGCAGAAGGGTGGAATGCCGCCATCGACGCCGCTATGCAACGAGAAAGCGGGGGTGGGGTATGAAGCACCAACGTGGGTACATCAGCTTCCCTGACGAAATCTTTGTCGGCTTGCTCGTAGCAGGCATCGCAATTGGTGCGATTGCCACCGCTGTCCTGATCTTCGGCCTGCCTTGGGTGTGGGGCCTGGTCGAATCCTGGCTGCATGAGGTGAAGCAATGACCGACCGCTACGCACGTATCAGGGAGGCGCTGGAAGCACTAGATGCGGCAGGCGGTGGTGGTTGGATTTCATGGGAAACCGCGTTTGTGAAATACGCGAAAGCCAGCCAACCCGACACTATCCGGGCACTACTGGCAGAGAGGGATGAGCTGGCGAAGGATGCGGAGCGGTATCGGTTAGTGCGCCGCAAGGTGCGCATCGTTGGCAACGACTTCCACATCGTCAACTTGCGGCCTACTTATGTCGCACCTGACGCAGCGGCCGAACTTGACGCTGTTGCCGACGCCGCCATCGCCCAGCAGCGCAAGGGGGAATGATGAACTATTACCTAGACACCGAGTTCGACGGCTTCGGTGGCCCGCTGCTGAGCCTGGCGCTGGTGCGCGAAGATGGCGAATCGCTGTATCTGGTCTACGTGGACCACGTTGCCAAGGACCCCTGGGTACGGGAGAACGTGTTGCCCATCATGCGAGCTGTGCCGTTTGAGGTCTCAACGGTCAACTGCAACCACCCGGGCGGCGCATACCGCATCTCAGCGTTTCTATCAGCTGACCCAGCGCCCCATATCAACACCGACTGGCCAGACGACGTGCGCTACTTCTGCCAGGCGATTATTACTGGCCCAGGGCAGATGGTGAACATTCCGCACATGTCGTTCGAGATCCACCGCGTGGGCGCATATCCGACTGATCTGCCTGGCGCTGTGCAGCACAACGCGTGGTGGGACGCCATGGCGTTGCGCCATCTCCTGATGGCGGCCTAATGCCCCGCTACTCCCTAACCCTAAGCTGCAAATGGCTGAAATTGTTTTGACGCCCGCCTAGTGCGGGCTTTGTTTTGGAGGCGATATGGAAACGTTTCTATCCCCCGAGGAACTTACCCGCCTGACGGGTTATAAGTCCTCCGCTTGGCAGCGCCGCTGGCTGAAATCCAACCGGTGGCGATTTGACCAGGATCGGCTCGGAAGACCTATCGTCGCCCGGGCCTATTACCTGAAGCACCTCGGCATCACGGCCCCCGATGCGAGCAGTGCGGAACCAAATTGGGAGGCAGTAGGGGTTGCCTGATGGGCAGGAAGCGACTTACCGACACCCACCTCGGTCTGCGGGTGTACGTCAAGCATGGCCGGTATCGAGACACGTACTACACGATCATCGCGGGCAAGTACCACGGCCTGGGCAATGACCGGGGTAAGGCCGAGCGCCAAGCCCGCGAGCTTCACGGCGGCGCTTACGTCCGAGGAACCATCGCCGACATGTGCCTGAGCTTCATCGCCTTCCAGCGCGGCCTGATTGCCTCTGGTGACCCCTCTGCCCTGGCGCCCCGCACCGTGGACGACTACGAGTCGGCCTTCATGGTTCACATCATCCCGAAGTTCGGACACATGAAGCCGTCCGAATTCCGGCCATCGCACAAGGGCAAGTACCTGGATCTGATGCGGGCCAGGGGCCGGGGCGTTCGGGCCAACCGGGAAATGGCCGCACTCGGGTCGGCGTTCAACTACGGGATTCGGCGTGGCATGGCCGAGGTCAACCCCTGCCACGGCGTCAGCCGAAACCCCGAGCGGCCCAGGTCGCGGCGCCCGGAGAAGGTCGAGGTCAACGCATTCCTGCAGATCGCACAGAAGCGCGGTGAGGGCAGCTACATGACGGCCCTGATCGGCTTGATGGTCGGCATAACCGGGCGGCGGCGGGCGGAAGTCCTGGAGTTGCAGAAGTCAGCCATCACGGAGGGCCATGTGCGCGTGGTAGCCGCCAAGCGCAAGGCCGGGGAAGCTGAGCGGGTCTATGAGGTTCAGTGGACGCCGCTGCTGCGCCAACTGCTGAGCGAGGCCCTGCGGATGTCGCAAAAGCACGACAACGACTATGTGTTTACGTCGAGATCGGGAGCGCCCTACACCGACTCGGGCTTCAAGGCCAACTGGTCAAAGATCATGCATGCCTACGTCCTGGCGGGCGGCGAGCGCTTCACGGCGCACGACCTGCGGGCCATGTACGTCACGGAAATGATCGAGCAGGGGAGAAACCCAGAGACGCACAAAAACCCTGCCACGACGCGTCGTGTTTACGACCGTCGCCGCAAGGTCAAAGTGCAGCCCTTGGCGTGAAATATTAGAAAGCGCCCGAACAATTAGAAAATGTTAGTGGGCGCTATCGCCAAGAGGCTTAAATTTGGGGTGGCTGATGGGACTCGAACCCACGACAACCGGAATCACAATCCGGGACTCTACCAACTGAGCTACAGCCACCATTGCTACTGCAAAGAGGCCGCATTCTAGCATATATTTCCGGCGTGCACCGTGGCGGCCAATCCCGCGGGGGGATTGTTCTTGCTATTCTGTGGCGCTTGGCCGGAACGGACATCCGGCGCACTGGCGCGACTTCCTTTTCAGGCTACTTATGGATCGCTTCGACGAGCTGTTACGCGAATATTGGCCGCATCTGGTGTTTGCAGTCAGCGTGCTGGCTGGCACCGGGGCCGCGGTGCATGCGGCGATGACCAAGCAGGACGTGCGCGCCGCCATCGGCTGGGTGGGCGTTACGCTGTTCTCGCCGTTGTTCGGGGCGCTGTTTTATTTTGTGGCGGGCGTCAATCGCATTCACCATACGCGGGTTTCGCAGCAGCGCGACGAAGCCATGCTGGCCTACGCCGGGCATGCGCAATCGCCCGTGAGCGACGTCGTGCCATTTTCCGCGCCGCAGTTTGCATCGCTGAAGATCCTGGGCGACAAGGTCAGCCACTTTTCGCTGCTGGGCGGCAATTCCGTGCGCCCGCTGGGCGGCGGCGACGAAGCCTATCCGGCCATGATGCAGGCCATACGCAAGGCCGAGCATTGCATCGCCTTGCAAAGCTATATCTTCGACAGCGACGCCATAGGCATAGAAATGGCCCAGGCGCTGATCGAGGCTCACGAACGCGGCGTGCAGGTGCGCGTGCTGATCGATGCGATCGGCAGCCGGTATTCGCACCCGCCCATCGTGCGCCGCCTGCAGCGCGGCGGCGTGCGCACGGCGCGTTTCATGACCAACCCGCTGGGCGTGCTGCGCATGCCTTATGCCAACCTGCGCAGCCACCGCAAGATCCTGGTGGTGGACGGCCGCATCGGCTTTACCGGCGGAATGAACGTGCGGGCGGCATTCGTGCGGGCGATCGCGGGCGACGCCACCAATGAAGACGTGCATTTCGAACTCAACGGCCCCATTGTTGCGCAGCTGATGTCGGTGTTCGCGCACGACTGGAACTTCACCACGCACGAAACCCTGGACAGCGCACCGTGGTTCCCGCCGCCCAGCGGCTCGCTGCCCGGCACGGTGCCCATGCGCTGCGTACCTTCGGGGCCCGACCGAGCGGTGGTCAGCACCCGCAACATGTTGCTGGGGGCCCTGGCGGTGGCGCAGAAGCACATCCGCATACAGTCGCCCTATTTCCTGCCGGACCAGCCGCTCATCGGCGCGCTGGCGACCGCGGCGCGGCGCGGCATCACGGTCGATATCGTGATTCCCGGCCGCAACAACCTGCGCCTGGTCAATTACGCCATGACCGCGCAACTGGACCAGATCGTTCGCACCGGCTGCCGGGTCTGGCGCTCGTCCGGCCCGTTCGATCATTCCAAACTGATGACGGTGGATGGCGCGTGGTCGTATATCGGGTCGTCCAACCTGGACCCGCGCAGCCTGCGTCTGAATTTCGAGCTGGACACCGAGATCTACGACCGCGACCTGGCGTCGTGGATCGCCGCGCGTATCGACAGCCGCATCGCCAATGCGCGCCAGGTGACGCTGGAAAGCCTGTATGGCGAGCCGTTCTTGAAGCGGTTGCGCAATAAGGTGATCTGGCTGGCGTCGCCTTATCTGTAGGCTGCCACCAGTCGCGGCCAGGGGCGGCGGCCGCGTTTGCAATCGCCCGGTACGGGCACGGATGCGTCGCGGACAGGAATCGAACCCGTAACCTGCGGCTTAGAAGGCCGCTGCTCTATCCAATTGAGCTACCGCGACATGGAGATGAACAGCTTGGGCTGTTCGACAGCGCGGCAATTGTACCGTGTTGCACGCGGCGTCAGCCATCGCCGCCGTCGGGCTCGCCGCCGGTGGATATCCACAGCACCATGGCGTCTTCGGGGCTCAGGCTGATCACGCGGTGGCCCATCCGGCTGTCGATGTAAAAGCTGTCGCCGGCGGCCAGCCGGGCCGGCTGGTAGAACTCGGTGTGCAGTTCGATTTCGCCACTGAGCACGTATACGAACTCTTCGCCGCTGTGCCGGCTCCAGTCGCTGAATTCGCCGAACGAGCGCGCTTTCACCCGGGTATGGAACGGCATCATGCGCTTGTGCGACAGGGCGGTGCACAACAGCCGGTGATCGTAGTATGGCGTTTCGTATGAACGGCCCTCGCCCCGCTGGCTGATTGTGCTGCGGCCCGTGCCCATGTGCTCTTGAGGCGGCGTGAACAGTTCGGCCACGTCCAGCTGCAGGCCCGCCGCAATCTTCAGCAAGTTGTCATACGTGGGCGAAAGCAGCCCGTTTTCTATTTTGGACAGCGTGGACGCCGATACCCCGGTGGCCTGGGCGGCCTGTTTCAGGGTCCAGTCGCGCGCGCGGCGCAAATCGCGCAGCCGTTGGGCCAGGGCATTCTGCTTGGAGCCGGGCATGATGCATACCTTCAGGATCGCGAACGGCGCTCGCGCAGACGGTCACGCAATTGATACGACCAGTATGTCAATTGCACGGCTGCCTTGCCGAACGGGCCGCCGTTCCATTCCAGGCCGAAAGGCTCGAACTCGCGATAGCGTTCGCTGTCGCCGCATATGCCCTCCGCCACCACCCTGCCCCCGATGGACGTGGTGTTCATGCCGTGCCCCCCGAACGATGTGCAGTACCAGACGCCCGGCCGAAGGCGCCCGATCTGCGGCATCAGGTGGCGCGCATAAGCCATGCTGCCCGACCACGCCACTTCGACCCGCACGTCGGCCAATTGCGGATAGACCGACAGCAGCTCGGCGCGCAGCGATGCGGCCAGGTCGGGCGGGTCGCTGACGCGAGTGGTGATATGGCTGCCCCAGCTGATGCGCCCCCCTTCGACCACGCGGTAGTAATTGCCCGCGCGGCGCGTATCGCCAATGGCCGCGTCAGTGCGTATGGCCTCGCGCACCCGTTCGCCCAGAGGTTCGGTCAACATGATGTACGTGGCAATGGGCAGCATCGCGCGGCGCAGCGCCGGCACCAGGCCGTCGGTATAGCCGCCGGTGGCAAACACCACGGTCTGGGCGTCAAGCTTGCCGCCGGGCGTCGCCAGGCGCTTGACAGGCCCCGCAAGGTCGGCCGAATGCACCGGCGAGTCTTCGTGGATCTGAACGCCAAGCCGCGCGCATTCTTGGGCGAGCGCGCGCGCATAGTTCAGCGGATGAAAATGGAACGAATCGGGGTCGTAGATGCCCTGAAAGTAAACATCGCTGCGCAGCAGTTCGCGCACTTCGTCGGTCTGCAGCAGACGCACCTGCCGGCCATGGCGGCTCTGCTCTTCGCAATAGGCCCGCATCGCCGCCACGTCGTCGTGGCGCAGCACGCGCAGGCGGCCATCCACCTTGCGGGCATCGGCGATGGCCAGGTCACGTATGTTGTTGCGGATAATGTCCACGCCCTCGATGGACAGGCGATACAACCTGTCGTAGGCCGGCTGGCCCACGCGATGCCGGATCAGGTCTGCGCCGGCCGAATATGCCGGCGACACGGACCCGCCGTTGCGGCCCGATGCGCCCCACGCTACCCGGCGTGCTTCCAGCAGCGTGACCTGCCGTCCGCGGCGCGCCAGTTCAAGCGCCGTGGTCAAGCCGGCCAGCCCGCCTCCGATGATGCAGATATCGGTGCTGGCCGCTCCGGCCAGCGCGCTGTACCGAGTGTGCGCATCGCCCAGGGTGCGCCGGTAGAAAGTGTCGATGTACTCAGAGGCCATGATGGCTATATGGTCGAGGGATACGCTACGCCAGCGATGTGGGCCCCAGGGCGCCTACCGCGCGTTTTTCGATCCAGTTGGCCATCCGCAGCAAGGGGTAGCAATACAGGAAATAGATCAGTGCGATCAGCGCGTAGATGAAGAGCGACTTGCTGGGATAGGTGATCATGAACACTTCTCCCTGGCGCGTCAGTTCGGTGATGCCCACGACCGACAGGATGGCCGTGCTCTTGATCAGCATGACATATACGCCGCTCATCGGCTGCACGATCAGCCGCATTGCCTGCGGCAGCACCACCAGCCGCAGTATCTGCAGGGGCCGCAACCCCAGGGTCATGGCGCCTTCGGTCTGGCCGCGCGGCACCGCCTGGATGGCGCCCATGACGATCTCGGCCACGTAGCTCGACGTATACAGCGACAGCGACATGAAGGCGGCCATGCCGGAATCCCACTCCAGCCACCAGATGCCGGTGCTGGGCAGCACGAAGTAGCAGATATACAGCTGCACCAGGAATGGCGTGCCGCGCAAAAGGTGGATGTACAGCCCGAGCAGCTGATGCAGGCCGCGCAGCCGGTAGCTGCGCACCACGCCGATGACAAAACCCAGTGTGGACCCCGCGATAATCGCCAGGAAAGAGATCTTGAGCGTTTCCAGGAAGCCCTTCAGCAGAAAGGGCATCACCGTCACCATGGTGGACCAATATTCTTGCAGCATGGCTACCTCGCATTCCAGGCGGGCCCGGCCAGCCACAGGCTGACCAGCCGCGACAGACCCAGCATGCAGGCGTAAATAAGCAGATAGCCCGCGGCGATGGTCAGGAAGCTTTCGTTGGGCACGATGCGCTCGCTGTTCATGAGCACGCCGGCGGCCACCAGTTCGAACACTGCTATCAACGACAACAGCGATGTGTCTTTGATGAGCACCGCGGTCTGGCCCAGTATGGGCGGCAGGATATTGGCGAATGCCTGGGGCAGCACCACGTATCGCAGCCGCTGGCGGAAGTCCATGCCCACGGCCAGGGCGCCTTCGACCTGGCCGCGCGGCACCGACTGTATGCCCACTCGCACGATCTCGCTCATGTAGGCGGCATGGTGCAGGGTGAGCGCCACGATGCCCAGGATCAGTTCGCTCCAGGCCTTGGCCGCGGGCACGAAGAACGGCAATGCGTAGTACACCAGGTAGATCTGGACCAGCAGCGGCGTGGCCCGGATGAACTGGATGTACGCAGCGGCCGGGCGCCATATCGTGCCGCGGCCGGCCATGCGCGCCAGCGCCAGCAGTACGCCCAGTATGACGGAGCACACCAGGCTTACCCCGGCGGCGATCAGCGTATTGGCCAGGCCGTCGCCGAACTGGTCCAGGTACTGGCCGACGATACGCCAGTTGTAGTAGTCGATCAGCCAGTTCATGGAATCAGGCCATTATCAATGGTCTTTTTTCCAGTCCGTGGAATACCAATACTTCACGGCTTCCGGCAGCGAACCGTCGGCCGTACGCAGCTCGCGCCAGTTGTCCAGCCAGAACTTCAGGCGGACCGAATCGGGCGCCACGGCAAACGACAGGGGTTCGCGCACCATGACGCCATCGAGCACTCGCAAGGTGCCGAAGTCGGCCACGAACTGGTTGGCCGTACTCAGCGCCATGATGCCGGCATCCAGGCGGCCGCTGGACAGGGCCTGCCCCACCGGCGCGCTGCCGCCGGAGAACTCTTTCAGGTTGGCCTCGGGCAGCAGTTTGCGCGCGACCTCGGCGTACGTGCTGGCGCCCAGCGCCCCCACGGTCACGTCGGCCTTGTTGAGATCGGTATAGCTTTTATAGGGCGAATCCTTGGGCACTACCGCAACGGTCTCGGCGTAGAACATCGGCATCGAGAACAGTATCTGCGCAGCGCGCTGCGGCGTGGGCGTCATGTCCGCGGCGATCATGTCGGCCTTGCCCGAAAGCAGCGCGGGAATCAGGCCCTTCCATTCGTAATCCTGCAACACCAGCTTCACGCCCAGGTCGTCGGCCATGCGGCGCGCCAGTTCAACCGCCAGCCCGGTGCGCTTGCCCGACTTGTCCATGAAGCTCATGAGCGGGCCCGAGGTTTGTACGGCAACGCGGAATTCGCCGCGCTTGAGTATGTCGGCCAGGGCGTCCGCGCGGGCGGCCGATGTGACGCAGGCAGCCGTCACGGCCAGTGTGGCAATGCCCAGCCATTGTTTGATTTTCTGCATGTCGAGTACCCTCTTAACGATGTGAAGCCATCCAGGCCGAGCGGCGCCGGACGGTACTACCCGTACCACTACAACAACTGCAGGCCGCGCAACACAGCGGTGCGCGGCATTACAAAATCTTGTCCAGGAACGCCTGTGTGCGCGCGTGGCTGGGATTCCGGAACAGAACGTCGGGGCTGCCTTCTTCGATGATGCGTCCGCCATCCATGAACAGGGCTCGATCGGCAACGTCTCGTGCAAACCCCATTTCGTGGGTCACCACTGCCATGGTCATGCCATCATGGGCAAGCTGGCGCATCAGATCCAGAATGCCGCCCACGGTTTCGGGGTCGAGCGCCGACGTGGCTTCGTCAAACAACATCAGCTTCGGATCCATGGCCAAGGCGCGCGCGATGGCCACGCGCTGCTGCTGGCCGCCCGAAAGCTGGCTGGGATAGCGCTGCGCGAAATCTTCCATGCCCACCCGCTGCAACAGCTCGCGCGCATAGCGCACGGCCTCGGCCCGGCTGCGCTTGCGCACGACACATTGCGGCAACGCGACGTTGTCCAGGGCCGTACGATGCTGGAACAGGTTGAAGTGCTGGAACACCATGCCCACTTCGGTGCGCCACCGGTTCAGGTTGGTGCCGGGCGCACGAATGGAAACGCCATCGATGCGGATATCGCCCGTGTCAATGGCTTCCAGACCATTCAACGTGCGCAGCAGCGTGCTCTTGCCCGAGCCGGACGGCCCCACGATCACCAGTACGTCGCCGCGCTCGATGCGGCAATGCACATCAACCAGCGCCGCATGCGGAGCCGCACCTTCGCGATGAAAGGTCTTGTGCACACCTTGAACGACAACCAGCGGCTCGGGCATGGCTCAGACTCGAAAGATTTCGCATTTGGCGTTAGAGTTTCGTATAGTAAATTTTTCCGCAGGAATTCCATCTAGGCTTTTCCCTAACGCCTGCGTGACGTGCCCGCTGTCCGCCCCAAGGAGAGTATCGATGACGACCCCCCAAGACATTCTGCGCGCACTCGGCCTGGATGAGGCCGCTTTGCAAGGCGGCACATTGGCCGCACACAGCCCCATCGATGGGGCTAGGCTTGCGATGGTGGCCGAGCACAGTGCGGCGCAGGCACATGCGGCCATTACGCGGGCGCGCCAGGCCAGCCTGGCGTGGCGCCTGGTTCCGGCGCCGCGGCGCGGAGAACTCGTGCGGCTGTTTGGCGAAACGCTGCGCAGGCACAAGCAGGCGCTGGGCCGCCTGGTGTCGCTCGAAGCGGGCAAGATCCTTGCCGAGGGCGAAGGCGAAGTCCAGGAAATGATCGACATCTGCGACTTCGCCGTAGGCCTGTCGCGCCAGTTGTACGGGCTTACCATCGCATCGGAACGGCCGGGCCACCGCATGATGGAAACCTGGCATCCGCTGGGCGTGGTGGGCGTCATCAGCGCCTTTAACTTTCCCGTGGCGGTGTGGTCATGGAACGCCGCGCTGGCGCTGGTATGCGGCAATGCGGTGGTCTGGAAGCCTTCCGAAAAATCGCCCCTGACTGCGCTGGCCTGCCAGGCGCTGTTTGCGCAGGCGGCACAGCAATTCGGCGACACCCCGGCAGGCCTGCTGGAAGTCCTGATAGGCGGGCGCGCCATAGGCGAGGCGCTGGTGGACTCGCATGAGGTCGCGCTGGTGTCGGCGACGGGCTCGACGCGCATGGGCCGCCAAGTGGGGCCGCGCGTGGCGCAGCGCTTCGGGCGCGTGCTGCTGGAACTGGGCGGCAACAATGCGATCATCGTGGCGCCCAGCGCCGACCTGGACATGGCCGCGCGCGCCATCGTCTTCGGCGCCATCGGCACGGCGGGGCAACGCTGCACCACCACGCGCCGGCTGATCGTGCACGAACGCATCGCCGACGATCTGATAGCGCGCCTGCGCAACGCGTACGCCAGCGCCCGCATCGGCAATCCGCTGGATGCCGGCACGTTGGTCGGGCCGCTGATCGACCAGGCCGCCTACGATGCCATGCAACAGGCCCTGCAGGCCGCGCGCGAGCAAGGCGGCACGGTAACGGGCGGCGAGCGCGTGTTGCAGGATATCTATCCCGACGCCTGGTATGTGCGTCCGGCCATTGTCGAAATGCCCGACCAGACGGACGTGGTGCGGCACGAAACCTTCGCGCCGGTGCTGTATGTAATGCGCTATACCGATTTCGCCCAGGCCATCGCCATGCAGAACGCCGTGCCGCAAGGGTTGTCGTCGGCGGTCTTTACCAACGACCTGCGCGAGGCAGAAACCTTTCTGTCGGCCGCAGGGTCGGATTGCGGCATTGCCAATGTGAACATCGGCACATCCGGCGCGGAAATCGGCGGCGCTTTTGGCGGTGAAAAAGAAACCGGCGGCGGCCGCGAGTCGGGGTCGGATGCGTGGAAGAACTACATGCGCCGGGCCACCAACACAATCAACTACTCGCGCGAACTGCCGCTGGCGCAGGGGATCAAGTTCGGGGAATAAAGGCGCGCCACGCGATGGTGTCTGACACCCTTCGGGAGTCAGACACATCCTTGCCTATTGGCGTCTGACTCCCGAAGGGTGTTAGACACATCCTTGCCTATTGGCGTCTGACTCCCGAAGGGTGTCAGACACCAACCGTCCACCACACCCTCAGGCCCCCCGCTACCCCACCCCCGCCAGGTGTCTGACTCCCGAAGGGTGTCAGACACCAACCGCCCTCCACACACCCAGCCCCCCGCCACCCACATCCCGCCAGGTGTCTGACTCCCGAAGGGTGTCAGACACCAACCGTCCGCCACACACCCAGCCCCCCCGCCACCCACATCCCGCCAGGTGTCTGACTCCCGAAGGGTGTCAGACACCAACCGCCCTCCACACACCCAGGCCCCCGCCACCCACCCCCGCCAGGTGTCTGACTCCCGAAGGGTGTCAGACACCAACAAGCCCGGTCCGCCCTTGATTCCCCTGTCACTTGCAGCGCGGTCCGACACCTTCTTACATGCGGTTGCAGTCCGGGCCCGTGTCGGTGCTACATTGCCTCGGTCGTATTTCTAGCAATCCCGATATGTTCTTGTACCGAACCTACCTGAGCGCGTTTGCGCGGCCCGCGCTGGCGGCCGCGCTGCTGGCCGCCGGGGCGCCGGCGGTGGCCGGGGTCACCTACCAGCTCGGGCGCCCGAGCGCCGCACCGGGCGAAACCGTCCAGATCCAGGCCGTGTTCTTCAACGACGGCGACGCGGTCGCACGCTGGGAGCCCGCCGATCAACTGGTTGTACAGTGGCGCGGCGCCGATGGCGCCATCATCCGCAGCCTGGCTACGCTGGCCGACGGCGGGGCGCCGTTGAGCATACCGGTGAACAACTTCGCACGCGTCGCGTGGAGCACGGTGGTGCCCTACCAGGCCAGCGGCCTGCAGGCGCTGGCCATCGAAGGCGAGCCCACCATGATGGCGCTGGACGTCACCGGCCGGGAAACCGGCACGCTGGCCAGTGTGCCCGCCGAAGGCCCGGTCATCGACCCGCAGACCGGCGAGCCCGTGCCGGTGGCGGCAGTTACCGCGGCGGGCGCGCAGCCCGACGTGGGCCCCGCCCCCACCGACGCAGCCCAGGCCGAGCACCGGGCCCAGCCTACGGCATTCGACCATTTCCGCAGTGCGCTTTCCGAATACCAGCCCATGTACTTTGCCGTCGGCACACGCGGGCGGACCACGGCGCGCTTTCAGATCAGCGCCAAATACCGCCTGTTCACGCCTACTGGCGGGCGGCCGGCCACCTTCGGCGAAAACTTCTACCTAGGCTACACGCAGACGTCGCTGTGGGATCTGCAGGGCGACTCGATGCCGTTTGTCGACACCACCTTCAACCCCAGCGTATTCTGGCTGTCCGACAAACTGTGGACATCGTCCGGACAGAACTGGCGACTGGGGCTCAATACCGGCGTCGAGCATATGTCCAACGGCAAAAGCGGTGATGAATCCCGGTCGCTCAACGACGCCTATGTCGCGCCCGCGCTGCATTACCGTTTCGATAGCGGCAGCACGCTGACCTTCTCGCCCAAGATAAAAGCGTACTTCGATGTCGAAGACGAAAACCCCGACTATTCCGACTACGCCGGCCATGTAGACTGGCAATTGCGCTGGGCCCAGGACAACGGCGCGGTGGTGTCAGCCCTGTACCGGCAGGGCGCCAGCAGCCGCCGCACGACCCAGCTGGATTTCGCCTGGCCCTTGCGGCGCACCTGGCTCAACATGAACGGCTACCTGCATCTGCAATACTTCAACGGCTACGGCGAAACCCTGTTGGGCTATAACCGGCGCAACGAATCCCAGTTCCGCGTGGGCCTTTCGATAGTGCCCTGACCTTACACGACCAACCAGCCATGTACTTCGACTTCGCGGCGCTCGACGGGCGCAACACCTATAAATTGATGACTGCCACCATCGTGCCGCGCCCGATAGCGTGGGTGGTCAGCCAGGACGAACAGGGGCGCAACAATGCCGCGCCGTTTTCTTTTTTTGGCGCGATGTCCGGCGAGCCGCCGGTCGTGTGCCTGGGCGTGGGCTCGCGTACCGAGGGCCCTAAAGATACCGGCGCGAACCTGCGCACAGGCGCCGGCTTTGTCATCAACATGGTGTCGGCCGAGCTGCTGCAGCGCATGAACGTGACGGCGATCGATTTCGCCCCCGGCGTCGACGAAATGCAGGCCGCCGGCCTGACCGTGGCGCCATCCCGCAAAGTGGCGCCGCCCCGCATTGCCGAAAGCCCGGTGGCCATGGAATGCCAGGTGCGCCAGGTCATCGACGTGGCAGAGCATCGCCACATCATCGTGGCCGACGTGCTGGCCATTCATGTGCATGACGAGGCGGTGCTGGATGTCGAGCGCTGCTACATCGATACACCTCGCCTGAATCTGGTGGGGCGCATGCACGGCCGCGGCTGGTACGCCATCCAGGACAACCTGCTGGAATTGCCCCGGCTGACCGAAGCCCAATGGCGGGCCGACGCGCCGCAGGGCAGCTGATCGCCTGCACCCGCCACCCGCACGCCCATGGCCGTCCGCCTCGACCTGTACAGCCTGCAATTGTTCCTGGCCGTACTTGAAGAAGGCAGCATTGCTGCGGCCGCCGAGCGCGAGCACATTGCCGCCTCGGCGCTGAGCAAACGCCTGGCCGAACTGGAACGCATGCTGGACGTCGCGCTGTTCCAGCGCCATGCCCGCGGGGTGCAACCCACTCTGGCGGCGCAAGCCCTGGCCCGACGCGCGCGGGCCCTGTTGCACCAGACCGAAGAACTGGCCGAAGAAATCCGGGATTTTTCCACCGGCGTGCGCGGCCATGTGCGCATCGCGGCCAACCTGTCGGCCATCACCCAGTTCATCCCTGCCGAACTGCGCCAGTTCTTGCTGCGGCATCCCAATGTGCGCATCGACCTCGAAGAGCGGGTCAGCCAGGCCGTGACACGCGCCGTGCTCGACAATGCCGCGGACATTGGCGTCTATACGCAGTCGGACAACGAACAGGGGCTGGATATCCTGCCCTACCACCGCGACGTGATGGTGGTCGTGACCAGCGCATCGCACCCGCTCGCCGGGCGCGACAAGGTGCGCTTTGCCGACACCCTGGACTACGACCATGTGGGCATGCATCGGGGCAGCGCGGCCAACTACCTGCACATGCGCGAGGCCGCGGCCCTGAACCGCAGCTTGCGGCTGCGCTTCCAGGTCACGTCGTACGATGCGCTGATCTCGATGGTGCGCGCCGATCTCGGGCTGGGCATCGTGCCCGCGCGCGCGCTGGAAAGCTACACCATGCAGGGCCTGCGCACCATCGCGCTGGCCGATGCCTGGGCGCACCGGCAGCTCAAGCTGTGTGTGCGCAGCAACACGGAATTGTCCGGCGCCACGCGCCTGCTGCTGGAACACCTGGCTGCCTGCGCCGCCGGGGTCGCCTGGCGGGCCTGACAGCCGCCCCGTGCGCCGCGTCCCGCCAGCCATCGCCGATCGCGATGGCTGCTCGAATATTCGCGAATTGTCGCCGGCCGCGCAATTGCGCAAGATTAGGCCACCCGCCGGGCCGCCGGCCCGCCCAGCCAGGAGACAAGCGTGAGTTTTCCGGACCATGTAGACGTGGTCGAAGTAGGCCTGCGCGATGGGTTGCAGGCCGAACCCGAGTTCGTACCCACTTCGGTGAAAGTGCAGTTGCTGAATCACCTGATCGATGCAGGGGTGCGGCATTTTGAAGCAACGTCGTTCGTGTCGCCGCGTGCCGTGCCGCAACTGCGTGATGCGGCCGAGCTGCTCGATCAGGCCGGCGGCCGGCCGGGCGTAAGGCTGGGCGCACTGGCGCCGAACCGGCGCGGGGTCGAACGGGCCCTGGACTCCAAAGCCGACGAAGTGATTGTTTTTCTGTCGGCCAGCGAGACTCACAACCTCAAGAACCTGAACCGCCCCGTCGAACAATCGCTGCGCGACGTCGAAGACATCGCCGACCTGCTGCAGGGGCAGCCCATCGGCCGCAAGGGCGCCATCGCCGTGGCTTTTGGCTGTCCGTTCGAGGGAGACATAGACACGGGTGCATTGAAGGCCATCGTCGCGCAATTCCACCGCCTGAAATTCGACAGCGTCACCCTGGGCGACACGACCGGCATGGCAACCCCGCGGCTGGTGCGCAAGACAGTGGACGCGCTGCGCTCGGAGTTTCCCGACATGCCGCTTGCCCTGCACTTTCACAATACCCGCGGCATCGGATTGGTCAACGTGATGGAAGGCCTGCACGCGGGCATCACCACGTATGAATCGTCGCTCGGCGGGCTGGGCGGCTGCCCCTTTGCCCCCGGCGCCACCGGCAACATCTGCACCGAGGACCTGGTGTACCTGCTGCACGAACTCGGCATCCACACCGGCATCGAGCTTGCCGCCCTGATCGGCGTGGCCCGGGAAATGCAGGAAGTCATGGGCCGGCCCCTGCCGGGGCAAGTCATGAAGGCGGGCCCGCGCCTTGCCCTGCACGACGTCGGCGGCACTGCCGTCGCCGTAGGCTAGGAGAGCCCGCAACATGCCATTGACCGGTATCCGCGTGCTGGACCTGACGCGCATTATCTCGGGCCCGTACTGCACCATGATTCTGGCGGACCTGGGCGCCGAGGTCATCAAGATCGAAGCTCCGGGCGAAGGCGATCCCGTGCGTCACCAGGGCGTCGTGCGCGACGGGCTCAGCTGGTATTTTGCGAATTACAACCGCAACAAGAAATCCGTCACGCTCGACCTGTATACCGCCCAGGGCAAAGAGGTGCTGGCCGACCTGATCGCCAGCAGCCACGTCCTGGTCGATAACTACCGACCGGGCGTGCTGCAGAAAATGGGGTTCGGCGATGAACGCCTGAAAGCGCTGCGCCCCGACCTGGTTCGTTGCAGCATCACCGGCTTCGGACCCAGCGGCCCGTACCGCGACCGGCCCGCCTTTGACTTCATCGCGCAGGCCATGAGCGGCTTCATGAGCCTGAACGGCGGCGAAGACGACCCTCCCATGCGCGTGGGCCCGCCCATCAGCGACCTGGTGGCCGGGGTGAACGCCGCGTTGGGCGTGGTGGCGTCCTTGCTGAGACGCGAACGCACCGGGCAAGGAGACACGCTGGACGTCAGCCTGCTGGGCAGCATGGTGGGGTTGTTGAGTTTTCACGCCTCTAATTTCTTTGCCAGCGGATCGGTGCCATCGCGCACGGGCAACGACCATGGGCTTGTTGCGCCTTATGGGTTGTTTGCAACCGCAGACGGGCAGGTGGCGATTGCACCCAGCAACGACGCGATGTACCAGAAGTTCATCGACGCGCTGGGCTTGCCCATGCTGCGCGAACACCCGGACTTCGAAACCAACGCAAAGCGCATGCGGAACCGACCCGCCTTGAAGGCCCTGATCGAAGAGCGCACCCGCCAGCACGACAGCGCATACTGGATCACCCGGCTCAATCAATATGGCGTTCCGTGCGGCCCGGTGCTGAGCCTGAAAGAAGTATTTGAAGATCCGCATGTGCAGTCGCAGCAGTTGGCCATGGATGTGCCCCACGGGGCGCACGGTCCGGTACGCATGCTGGATCTTCCCATCCGTTTCGAGCAGGCGTGCCGCGGTTCGCCGCGCGCCGCACCCGCGCTGGGCGCCGACACAGAAGAAGTACTGAAGCAATTGGGCAAGACCGTGCCCGACATAGAAGCGCTGCGGTCGCAGGGCGTGATCTGATTCACCCCTGCCCGCAGCGCCACAACAATGGAGACAACACCATGCGATTTCGCTTTCTCGTAGCGGCGTGCGCGCTGGCCGCGACCCTTCCCGGGCCCGCCCGGGCCGACTATCCCGACCAGCCCATTCGCCTGATCGTGCCATTTACGCCGGGCGGCGGCACCGACTTCCTGTCCCGCACGGTGGCGACCAAGCTGGGCGAGTCGGAACAATGGACGGTGGTGGCCGAGAACCGTCCGGGCGCGGGCGGCACGATCGGCATCTCGGCCGCCGCCCGGGCCAACCCCGACGGCTATGAGATCGTGATGGGCCAGGTGGACAATCTGGCGGTCGCGCCCTCGATGTACCGCAAACTGTCGTATGACCCGCTGAAAGACTTCGCCCCCATAGGCATCGTCGGCGAAGCGCCGCTGGTGATCGTGGCGCGCAAAGATGGCCCCTACCAGTCGCTGAAGGCCTTGCTCGATGCCGCGCAGGGCAAGCCCGAAGCCATCAACTACGGGTCGCCGGGCGCGGGCACCATCACGCATCTGGCGGCAGAGCTGCTGCAGCAGCAGGCGGGCATCAAGCTCGTGCACGTTCCCTACAAAGGGTCGGGCCCGGCCATGGCGGACCTGCTGGGTGGGCAGGTTCCCGTGATTTTCACGTCGATTCCGTCGGCAGCCCCCCAGATCAAGGCGGGCAACGCCATCCCCCTGGCGGTGACCTCGGCCAAGCGCAGTCCGGCCATGCCCGATGTGCCTACCGTGGCCGAACTCGGCTATCCCGACTTTGATGTGCGTGTCTGGTACGGCCTGTTGGCTCCCGCCAAGACACCCGCGTCTGTCATCACCACGCTTAACGGCGCGCTGAACAAGGTGCTGGCGACCTCCAGCATGCAGGAAGCGCTGGCGGCCCAGGGCGCGCAGGCGATGCCCACGACCCCGGACGCGTTCAAGGCAACCATTGAGAAAGACTACAAGAAATGGAAGCCCGTGATCGAGAACGCAAATCTGCAGCTGAACTGAAAACGGCACCCAAAGCCGCCGCGGCCACGCCGCTGCGGCGGCTTGCCGGAACGGCCGCCCCGCCGGCCCAGGGGATCACCTAGTTGCCCGCGGCGATATCCCCGTAGTCGAAGAACAGGTCGCGGATATCGGCCGGCCGGTGCTTCAACGAGCCGATCTCGTTCATGAAGTTCGCGTACTTCATTACGTTTTCGGGGGTAGTCGTGTACTTGGTGGCCGGATCGTCCAGAATGGCCACCATGTCATCCACGCTGAAAGTCTTGCCGCCGCCCATCGATTCGATCAGCACTTCGGCAGCGGCCCGCTTGTCGGCCTTGATCATTTCTTGCGCCTGTTTCAGCGCTGCCACGAACGCGGCGTACACCTTCGGGTTCTCGCTGGCGAAGCGTGTCGTGGTGGACACCATGGTAAACGTCGTGGACCCGCCCATCACATCGTCCGAATTCATGATGGTGCGTATGCCTTCGTTGCGCAGTTCCACCTGGGCCAGCGGCGCCGAGGCGTAGTGTGCGTTGATGCTGCCGCTACCCGAGATGAGCGCGGCCGCCGCATCGGCATGCCCCATCGTCACCGTGTAGGGATCAAAGCGGAACGCCTGGTCTTTGCCGTACTTCTGCACGGCGTACATCTGCATGATGATCGACGGAATCGACGACTTCACCGACGTGACGGCGATCTTGTCGCCCGGCTTCAGGTCATCGATGGACTTGAGATGGGCGGCGCGGGTGTTCAGGTACATGGGCATGGAACTCATCGCCGCCACGCCCTTGACGTCGGTGCTGCCTTTGGTGCGATCCCACAGAATCAGGAACGATGGCGGACCGGCCGATACAAAATGCGCCGAGCCCGACAACAACGCATCTATCATGGCGGCCGGGCCGCCCAGCCTTGCCCAGTCGACCGTGACCTTGATGCCCGCCTTCTCCGCCTGCTGCTCTATCAGTTTGTGCTTTTGCATCATATGCAGCGGCAAAAACCCGAAGCCGCCCGCGCCCAACGGAATGCGCAACTCGCTGACTTCTGCGCGCGCGGCAAGCGGACAGGCCGCCGCCACGGCCAATAACAGTATGGCTGTGATAGCTCTCATGGTTTTCTCCTTGGAGGTGGCGCTGCACGGGCGCTAGGCCGGACCGGGAACTGCCAGGTCCACCAGCCGGCGTACGTCGGCCTGGCGATCCAGCTGCCAGCAAGCCGCGATCAGGGCGTCGACCTGCGCCGCCGGCAACATGGTGGCCTGATCCCGGAATTTCTCTTCGAGCTGCGCGTCGCTCAAGGGGCGACGAAGATTTCCCAGCGCATGCTCCAGCGCCAGGCTGTGCGATTTGCCATCGCGCATCCGGACTTCAACATGCACGCTGTCTTCGGCTATGGACGCATCCGCTTCGGCGACGACGCACTCGCGCACCTGCCGGACCAGCGGATCGTTTACGGCTTCGTCGGTGAACTCTGCCAGGCCTGCCTTGCCGCGCGCCAGGCCGATGGCCGCAGCATGATAGACAGAGAACTTCCCTTGCAGACCTTTGCTGATGTCGCGCTGGTCGCACAGATCGCGAACCAGCGGCGCCACGCGCAAACGCACTGCGGCGACATGGCGCGCGTCGATCTGGTGCGAGCGGCGCAACTGGATGCAGGCGTCTATGGTGGGATGGATGACAATGCCGCACGGAAACGGCTTGTAGGTGTTCTGGTGAAAGTGATACTGGCGCCCCAGACCATCGCTGATGACGCGCAGGTCATAGGCGGCGGACTCGACTGCGGCGAACCCCCGGGGCCCTTCCAGCGCGTGCTCGCCCGCGGTAAAGCCGCGCTGCGCCAGCAACGCCGCAGTATAGCCGCCCTGGGCGGCGCGCCCCGGATGGAACGATTTCGCCATCGAACCGAACATCTCGCGCAGGCCCGCCGACTGGGTGGCGGCCAGCCCTATCGCCCATACCATCTGGCGTTCATCAAGGCGCAACAGTTTACCGATGGCCACCGCTGCCCCGAACACCCCCACCGATCCGGTGCTGTGCCACCCCGCCTGGTAATGCGCGGGGTACGTGGCGTCGCCAATGCGGGTAACGACTTCATACCCGAGCGCATAGGCAAGCAGCAGATCCGCCCCCGTGACCGGGTTCATGCTCGCATACGAGAACAGCGCCGACGCCACCGGCGAAGTGGGATGGATATAGTTGCTGGGCGTCGTGTCGTCGTAGTCGTGGACGTGCGAACTGATTCCGTTGAGCAGCGCGGCCAGCAGGGGATCGGTTTGCCCGGCGCGGCCCAGCACCCGGGCAGTGGGCGGGCCGGCGTACGGCGCGAGCGCTTCCCATGTGATGGCCATGGCGCGATGGCCGCTGCCGCCCAGCGCACAGCCCATATAGTTCAACAGCGCGCGCCGCGCTTCGTGCAGGGCGTCGGCCGGAATGTCATCGAGCCTTGCGGCGACCACATAGTCGGCCACTTGCCGCGTCAGGTCGCGGGTGTCGGTATAGCCCATGGCGGTTTGTCTCCGGGTCCGGCCGGTCTGGCGCCGGCCGTTCTAGCAAGGGCGGCAGATCGCCCATGCTGCCGATCATAAGGATCTGGCCGTCAATGTGTCAATATGATTGTATGATGATTAGATGAATTTCTGCCCGGCCGGCTTGCCTGCGGCGGCCTTCGCGGCATCGGCGGCGCGGCGAGTTGTTCGCCTAACGGACAAGCGCGAGCACGGCCCACCGAAATCATCGACAATCTGGCCTGCACACAGGCCACATGGTGGCCAATACCATCCGGAGACAACGTTGGGCGCGGTAAGAACAAGCTGGTATTTTGGTTGGAACATTGTGGCCGCGGCCACGCTGCTGACGCTGCTGACTGTAGGCATGCGCATGGGGGTGGGGCCCTTGTTCCTGCCCATGGCCGAAGACCTGGGGTTCACCCGCAGCCTGCTGTCGGCGATCGTGGCCATCGGCATGCTTTGCTATGGCCTTGCCATGCCCGTGGCCGGCATGCTGGTGGCGCGCCACGGCACCCGGTTCGTGTTGCTGCTGGGCACGGCCATCGTCGTGGCATCTACGTTCTGGACAGTCAATGCAAGCGGGCCGGTCAGCTTCTTCCTGGCTTTTGGCGTGCTGCTGTCGGTAGGCCTGGGCTTTACCAGTCCGGTTGCCCTGACGCCGGTGCTTACCCGCTGGTTCACGCGGCGGCGGGGCATGGCGCTGTTCTTCCTGTCCACCGGGTCCATGGCGGGCATCGCCGTCATGACGCCGGCCCTGGCCTATGCAGTTCAGGCCACCGACTGGCGCACGACCCTCGTGGGCTTTGCCGGGGTCTTTACGGTATTGGTCGTGCCGGTGGCCCTGTTTGTAATGCGCGACCAGGCGCCGGCCAACACCGACCTGACGCCCGAGCAGATCGCCGCCCGCCCCACCCCGCGCCGCGGCGATCCCGTGCCCGAAAGCCTGAGTTTTCGCGCCGCGACGCGTACGGCGCCCTTCTGGAAAATCACCCTGGGGCTGTTTGCCTGCGGCTACAGCATGAACCTGCTGGGCACTCATGGCATGCCCATGCTCATGGACCACGGCTTTGACGCCACCACCAGTTCGCTGGGCATCGGCATGATCGGGCTGGTGGCGATCTTCAGCACGCTGGTGCTCGGGCGCCTGTCGGACGTGCTGCCGCGCCGCAAGATCCTCGCCGCCATCTACCTGATCCGAGGCCTGGGTTTTTTTGCCCTGCTGGTCGTGGGCACGCACTGGGAACTGTACATGGCCGCCGCCATCGGGGGCATCGTATGGGCGGGCAGCATCGCCGTTTCGTCGGCCATCCTGGCCGATATCTACGGCGTTCGCCTGGTGGGCGTGCTGTATGGCTGCGCGTATCTGGGCCACCAGGTCGGCGGCATGATCAGCTCGTGGCTGGGAGGCTGGGGGTACGAAACATTCGGAACCCACTGGGTGGCCTTCAGCAGCGCGGGCCTGCTGCTGATGCTGGCCGCATGGATTTCGATGCGCCTGCCGTCCCAGGGTTTCACCCTGATGGCGCCTGCCCGCATGGCGCATTGATGCGCGCGGGGTTCAGCCTTGCGGTGAATTCACCCATCGCCACAAGGTGGCGCGGCTGATCCCCAGCTCGCTTGCCGCCGCCTGGCGGCTGCCGCCGCACCGCCGCAGCGCCTGCAAGGCCAGATCCCGCCGCGACATCGGGTGGCCATCGCGGCCATCGGCGGCCGCGTACAGTTCGGGGCAATCGTGGCGCAGGGCGTCATGGTCCAGGTCGGCGGCGTCGGGGTATTGCATCAGAAACACCGCGATGCGCTCGCACATGTTTTCGAGTTCGCGCACATTGCCGGGCCAGGCATAGCGCCGCAGCCGCGGCACCCAGGGCGCGATAAGCCCGGCCGCGTCGCGCGGCTCGCCCAGGCGGCCAAGGCAGCGCTCTACCAGTACCTCCGCCAGGCGCGCAATGTCGTCGCGGCGATCGCGCAGGGCAGGCACCTCGAGCCGCAGCGTATTGATGCGGTAATACAGGTCCTGGCGGAACTGGCGCCGCGCCACCATGTCGTGCAGGGGCTGGTGGGTCGCCGCGATGATGCGTACGTCCACCGGTATGGCTGCCGTCGCCCCCAGGCGGGTCACCTCGCGTTCCTGCAGCACCCTCAGCAGGCGGCTTTGCAGCGGCAGGGGCATGTCGCCGACCTCGTCCAGAAAAAGGGTTCCGGTGTGAGCGGCCTCGAACAGGCCCGGCTTGCCGCCGCGGCGCGAGCCGGTAAAAGCGCCCTCTTCGTAGCCGAACAACTCGCTTTCCAGCAGCGATTCGGGAAACGCCGCACAGTTGACCGCCACGAACGGCCGGTCGGCGCGCCGGCTTTCGTTATGGATAGCCTGCGCGAACAGTTCCTTGCCCACGCCGCTTTCGCCGCTGACCAGCACGGTCAGGTCGGTTTGCGCGTAGCGGCGCGCGGTCTCGATGGCGCGCAGAAAGCGGGGGCTCTGGCCGATGAGTTCGTGGAACCGGTACTTGGCGATGTTCTGCCTGCGGCGCTGCTGCACCCGCAGGCTGGTGTCCGCTTCGTGGATGCGTCCCGCGTCGTACAGCGTCAATGCCGCGCCCACCACCGCGCCGCGTTCGCGTATGGGGCTGCGGTTGGCCACCCAGTCGCGGCCGCCCAGCCTGAGCAGGCGCGCGCTTTCACCCTGGCCGGTTTCAAGCGTGGCGCGCAGGGTCAGGCCCCGGCCCAGCTGCTCCAGCGGCTGGCCCAGCATTGCGCCGTTGTCCAGGTCGAGCAGCCGCTGCATCGAAGGGTTGACCGCAATGATGCGATGGTCGCGGTCTACCGCAAGCACGGCGTCCTGCAAGCTGTGCAGCACGCCGTTGAGTTGTTCGTATCGCCCGGCTTCCAGCCGCGCCACGCGCGCCAGTTCCAGCGCGTCTTCGAACCCTTTTCGCACGCTGGCCAGCGAATATGCCAGCAGGCCATGCAGGCCGGCCTGTTCGGCCAGCTCGACCACCAGGCTGGACCCGACGATCACCTGGAAGTCGTCGCGCCGCAGTTGCTCGAAGCGCTGTCGCGCGTCGTCGGGCGTCTGGTAAGCATGCTGGGCGATCTCGATGTTGAGCAGGTCTTTCACGGCGTCAAGCTCGGGAATGGTGCGCCCATACATCACGACGCCCACGCGGTCCGCAATGCGCCGCGCCTTGATCAGCGCCTGCAGAATATCGAAACCGCCCAGCTGTATGGTGGCCACGGGCGCCTGCAGGCCGGCGCGCAGGATGCTGGCGTTCGAGCCCGCGCTGACAAAAGCATCGGCCAGCCCGCGGCGTATCCGGTCCTGTGCTATGGCCAGCGCGCCGCCGAACGTGCCGTCCACCACTTCGATATGGGCACGGCCCGTGTATTCGGCCACAACAGGCATGGCGAGCTCGCGTATCTGCTTGTAGCTCAGGAAGCACAGGCGCGGCAGGTCGGTACGGACTGCGAACTCGGTATAGGGCATGGGCGCTGTATCAATGAAACATACATGTGTTTCATCAATGTCTCATGAAACACGTGTTATGACCAGAACCAGAAAAAATTCCGCCAAATCAATATCTTAAAGAGCGCCGTGAATTGGCACGAACCTTGCTTTGACCAGGCATCCACCCGCCACGCAACACGCAGGAGATCGATTTGGCGCTTGAACACATCACCGTACTGGACCTGACCCACATGCTGTCGGGCCCCTACGGCACCATGCTGCTTGCCGACCTGGGCGCGCGTACCATCAAGGTCGAGCCGCCCGGCCACGGAGAAGGCACGCGCCGGCTGCTGGAAAGCGATCCCGACTATTCCCGCGACGGCATGGGCGCGTACTACCTGACGCTGAACCGGAACAAGCACAGCGTGTGCATCGACCTGAAAAGCGAGGCGGGCCTGGCCGTGTTCAAAGACCTGGTACGCAGCGCCGACGTGGTTTTCGACAATTTCAGTGTGGGCGTCACCCAGCGTCTCGGCATCGATTACGCATCGCTGAGCGCGATCAACCAGCGCATCATCACCTGCTCGGTAACCGGGTTCGGCAGCACCGGGCCCGATACGCAGCGTCCCGCGTTCGACCAGGTGGTGCAGGCGATGGGAGGCGGCATGTCCATCACGGGCACACCCGAGCAAGGCCCCACCCGCAGCGGCATACCGATAGGCGACCTGGGTGGCGGCTTGTTCGGCGCCATCGGCGTGCTGGCCGCCATCGCCGAGCGCGAGCGCACCGGGCGCGGCCAGCATGTGGATGTGTCGATGCTGGACGCGCAGATCTCGTTGCTGAACTACATGGCCACCATGCACCTGATGTCCGGCATCGTGCCCGCCGGCATAGGCAACGGCCACTTCGTGCACGTGCCATACAACAGCTACCCGACCGCGGATGGCCACATCATCGTGGCATGCATCGGCGATGCCTTCTGGCAGCGGTTCCTGGACTGCATCGACCTTCCCGCCCTGCGCAAGCCCGAATACGACAGGCAACCCGGACGCTATGCGGCCAAGGCCGAGATCGACGCCATTGTCAGCGCGGAACTGCGCACGCGGCCCACCGCCTACTGGCTGGAAAAACTGTCTGCGGCGCGCATCCCGTGCGGCCCGGTCAATAATTTTCAGCAAGCGCTGGCCGACACGCAGGTGCGCGCGCGCGGCATGGTAGTGGATGTGACATTGAAATCGGGCACGACGATCCAGATGCCCGGCAACCCGGTGAAGTTGTCTGCCGCCGCACAGGAATCGTTTGCCGCGCCCCCGCAACTGGGCGAACACACCGATACCGTGTTGGGCGCGCTGCCCGGCTATGGCCGCGAACGGCTTGCGGCGTTGCGCGCGGCCGGCGCCATCGAATAAGGCCAGGTATGAGCATGAATCCGGATACGCTGATCATTACCGATGTCGCGCCGCGCGACGGTTTGCAGAACCAGCAGGTGGCCGTGCCCACCGAGGCCAAGCTCGAACTGATCCGGCTGCTGCATGCCGCCGGCGTGGCCAGCGTGGAAGCCACCAGTTTCGTCTCGCCCAAGGCGGTTCCCCAGATGGCCGATGCGGCCGAACTCATGGAGCATGTGCATCGCGAGTTGCCCGGGCTGCGCGCATCCGCCCTGGTGCCGAACCTGAAGGGGCTGCAGCGCGCCCAAGCCGCAGGCGTGCGCGAGGTGGCGGTGGTGCTTTCCGCCACCGAAACCATGAACCTGAAGAACATCAACATGGGGCTCGCGCAGGCTACCGAAGTGTGTGAAGAAACCCTGCTGGCGGCACGCAAGATGGGATTGCGCACGCGTGCCTACGTCGCCGTCGCTTTCGACTGCCCGTTCGAAGGCCCCACCGCGCCGGACACCGTATTGCGCCTTGCGGCCGCCATGCACCGGGCCGGCGCCGACGAAATCGTGATCGCCGACACCATCGGCTCGGCTGCGCCCGGCAGGGTCAAGACGCATTTCGAGGCCTTGCGGCAGGCGGTGCCGGTGGATCAGCTTGCCGCGCATTTCCACGACACACGCGGCCTGGCGGCCGCCAATGCATGGGCCGCGATCGAGGCCGGCGTGCGGCGCCTGGACGCCAGCGTCGGCGGCATAGGCGGCTGCCCGTTCGCGCCGGGCGCTGCCGGCAACGCCGCCACCGAAGATCTGGTCCTGATGGCCGAAGGCAGCGGCCTGGCCACACAAATTTCATTGCCCGGCCTGCTGCAGGCGGTAGCCTATGCCGAAGCAAGACTGGGCATGAACCTTGGCGGACGCAGCATCAAATGGCTGCGCCGCCGGTACGCCGGCCCCGAAGCCGCGCCGGCGCGGACATAAGCCGCACACGATTCGCGACTTGCTCAAACGACAACAACCAGGAGACTCCCTTATGCAAGCTACCCGCCTTTTTCACCGCCGCGCCATTCTGCGGGGCGCACTGGCGCCCCTGTGCGCCCTGCTGACCGTGGGCGCACCGGCAGCGCATGCGACGGAAACTGCGCAACAGTATCCGTCGCGCGCCATACGCCTGATCGTGCCGTTCGCGCCCGGCGGCGTGACCGATACCGGCGCGCGCCTGGTGGCCGACAAGCTGGGCCAGCGTCTGGGGCAGCAAGTCATCGTGGACAACAAGCCGGGCGCCTCGGGCAACATCGGCACCCAGATGGCGGCGCAGGCTACACCCGACGGATATACCCTGGTGGTGGGCTTTGACGGCACGCTGGTCATCAACCCGCACGTACACCGCAATATCCCCTTCGATACGCTCAAAGACCTGGCCCCGGTCAGCAAAATCGGCGATGCCGCCCTGATCATCGTGGCCAACCCCTCGCTTCCGGCCAACAACCTGCAAGAGTTGATCGCGTACTCTAAATCGCAGTCCAACGGCGTGTCGTATGGCAGCGCGGGCGTCGGCAGTACGCCGCACCTTGCCGGCGAGCTCCTGCGCCAGCGCACGGGAGCCAAGCTGGTGCACATCCCGTACAAGGGCGGCGGCCAGGCCATGGCCGACGTGGTAGGAGGCTCGCTTCCGCTGTTGTATACGGCCGTGGCCGGCGCGTATCCTTATGTCGAGCGCAAGCAGATCAAGGCCATCGCCGTCAGCACCGATAAACGCCTTGCGTCTTTGCCGGATGTTCCTACTGTGCAGGAATCCGGCGTGCCGGACTTTATCGCCAACTCGTGGATCGGCATCCTTGCGCCGGCCGGAACTCCTGATGACATCGTGGCCAAGCTGCAAGGCGAAATCCGTGCGGTCGTGAATGCGCCCGATATCCGGGAGCGGCTGGCCGGACTGGGCATCACCGCATCGGGCAATACGCCCGCCGAGTTCCGCAAGCAGATCGCCAGCGACCTGGCCATGTACGAGGACATCGTCAAGAAAGCGCAGATCCGCGCCGATTGACGCCAGCGCCGCCGCAGGCCGGGCGTCACGCCACGCCGGCCAGCGGCAGCGAGCGCGGGCCATGGGGGGTCTGGATGTCTGCGGACAGCCGCAGCGCCTGGCCTGCCGGCAGGCCATGCACGCAGACCGGGCCGTCAAAGGCCAGCGCATCCAGCAGCCGACGCACCCGTGAGGGTTCGGGATGATAGACATCGAGCCGCCGCAATGTGCACCCCAGGTCATCGAGCATGCTGGCCGGATGCGGCGCGCTATCCCATTGGATCAGCGCCGGGGCAGCGCCGCCTTCAGGCAGCGCGCCGTCAACCGGAATGGTGATGCGCCAGGCCAGCGCGCCGCGCGTCATCGGTTCGATCTCGCCCGGCACCGCGCCGCAGGCGGCTCGGGCGGCAACGATATCGTCGGTGCGGGCCACCCAGGCAGCCAGCCGCGGCGCAGTATCCGGGCCGATGGTATCCAGGGCGAACCACCGCGCGCGCCCCGGAGGCTGGGCGTCGGGGTCGGGCGCGATGACTTCCAGGTAGACGTTCTCGCCCAGCCGCATCAAGAGATTGTGCGTGCCCATGCGAGGATGCGCGCCGCCCGGCTGCGGACGCACGCCCAATGCGCGCTCGACATAATCCGCCCCGCTTGCCAGGTCGGGCGCAACGACAGCAATGTGATCCAGGAACGTTTTCATGGCAATACCCGATGATCCCGCCCGCGACGCGTCAGTCCGCGAACGATACTTGAGATGATGGCCGTGCGACTAGCGACTATCTGCAAATCTTTGCGGTCGGTGTCTGACACCACGGTGTCAGACACCCCAAGGCGCCGCACACGATACCCCAGCACGGCTCGCGGTCGGTGTCTGACACCTCGGTGTCAGACACCCTTGGTGCCGCACAAGATACCCCTGCACAGCTCGCGATCGTTGTCTGACACCGCGGTGTCAGACACCCCCAGGCTCAACATCCCCGGCTCCTCCGCAGGAAGTCCCCGAGGACACGGCCGGTGTCAGTCCGCCGGCTACCGGTCAGATGTGCAGCGCCTGCCCCAGCGCCCGCAGAGCGGCTTCCTGCACGGCTTCGCCCAGTGTGGGGTGGGCGTGGATCGTGCCGGCTACGTCTTCCAGGCGTGCGCTCATTTCCAATGACTGGCCGAACGCGGCGGCCAGTTCGGATACGCCGCGCCCTACCGCCTGCCAGCCGACAATCAGGTGATTGTCGCGCCGGGCCACCACGCGCACGAAGCCATCGGTGCTTTCCAATGTCATGGCGCGGCCGTTGGCAGCGAACGGAAAGATTGCGCTGGTGCAGTCCAGGCCTGCCTGCTGCGCCTGCGACGGCGCGAGGCCCGCGGTCACGATCTCGGGGTCGGTAAAACACACCGCCGGAATCGCGGCGGGGGCGAATCGCCGGCGTTGGCCCGCCACCAATTCGGCCACCATTTCGCCCTGCGCCATTGCGCGATGCGCAAGCATGGGCTCGCCAGCAATGTCGCCTATCGCCCAGACGTTGCGCATCGATGTGCGGCACTGGTCGTCGATGCGCAACGCATTGCCGGCGCGATCCAATTGCAGGTTTTCGAGCCCCCAGCCCTGGGTGCGGGGACGACGCCCGATAGCCAGCAGAACCTGGTCGGCGGGCAAGGCGGTTTCGGCGCCCGTTGCGTCCTGCACGCGCACCGCGTCGCCCGCCGCGTTCAGGCCCATTACCTTGCGGCCCAGGCACAACTCGATGCCCATGCGTTCAAGCGCGCCGGCCACCGGTTTGGTGAGCTCGGCATCGTAGGTGGGCAGGATGCGGTCCTGCGCTTCGACCACCGTGACCTGCGCACCGAGCTTGCGATACACCGTGCCCAGTTCAAGCCCGATGTAGCCGGCGCCCACCACGACAAGGCGGCGCGGGATGGAAGCAGGCGACAGCGCCTCGGTGGACGAGATCACCTTGTCGCCGAATGGCATGGACGGCAGCGGCATGGGTTCCGATCCGGCCGCCAGCAACAAGTGCTCGCACTGGATGCGCACCGGCCCTTCGCCGGTGTCGACCTCGACCGTCTTGCCATCGAGCACGCGCGCCCAGCCGCGCACCAGTTGCACACCGCTCTTCTTGAGCAGGGCCTGCACGCCGCCCGTCAATCGCCGCACGATACCGTCCTTCCAGGCCACCGTACGGGCAATATCAATGGCGGGCGCCTGCACGGTAATGCCCAGCGGCGAATCTTGCGCGTATTCGCGGGCGCGCTCGAATTCCTGTGCGGCGTGAATCAACGCCTTGGACGGTATGCAGCCGATGTTCAGGCAAGTGCCGCCCGGATGCAGGCCTTCGACCAGGGTAACCGGCACGCCGAGCTGCCCCGCGCGGATGGCCGCCACATAGCCGCCCGGCCCGCCGCCGATAATCAACAATGTCGTACTGCGGGTGTCGCTCATGGCGCCTCCACGAAGAGCAATGCCGGATGCTCCAGCAGTTCGCGCACAGCCTGAATGAACTGCGCAGCGTCCATGCCGTCTACCACGCGGTGATCGAACGACGACGACAGGTTCATCAATTTGCGAGCCACGACGACCCCCTGGCGCAATGCGGGCCGCTCGACAATGCGGTTCACGCCCACAATGCCCACTTCGGGGTGGTTGATGACCGGCGTGCTGACGATGCCGCCCAGCGGCCCCAGGCTGCTGATGGTGATGGTGGACCCGCTCAACTCGTCGCGTTCGGCCTTGCCGCTGCGCACCGCCTGCGCCAGGCGGGTGATTTCCGCGCCGATGGACCAGATGTCGCGTGCTTCCGCATGCCGCAGCACGGGCACGATCAACCCCGCATCGGTCTGAGTGGCTACACCCAGGTGCACTGCGCCATAGCGCGTGACGACGCCGGCCTCATCGTCGTAGCGCGCATTGATCTGCGGAAAATCCCGCAAGGCGATCACCATCGCGCGCGCGAGCAGCGGCAGCAGTGTCAGCTTGCCGCGCGTATCCGCATACTTACGGTTGAGCTGCACGCGCAGGTCTTCCAGGTCGGTAACGTCGCATTCCTCGACATAACTGAAATGAGGAATGCGGCGCTTGGATTCCTGCATTTTCTGGGCGATCTTGCGCCGCAGCCCCACCACCGGCACCTGTTGCTCGTCGCGGCGTTCACGGTAGCCGGGCGCGGCCTGCCGGATGACGGCGCCCTGCCCTTGCAGATATGCGTCCAGGTCTTCGTGCAGGATGCGGCCTGCCGGCCCGGTGCCGTGCACAAAGCGCAATTCCACACCCAGGTCCCAGGCGCGCTTGCGCACGGCGGGCGAGGCCAGGGGCCGCTCGCCTTGCTGCCGTGCGGGCGCCGGGGCCGCCGCGCGAGCGCCTGTGCCGGGCATTGCCGCCCCCTGCGCCGACGGTGCGCCGGCTTCGATGTCCTGGGCAAGCTGGCCCGCAATGCCCCCTGGCTTGGATGCGGTGTCGATGCCCGGCGGGGTTACGGGTTGCGCGGCAGGCGCCCGGGTCGGCGCAGGCACGTCGTCGCGCGCCGGCGCTGGCGCCGGCGGCGCGTCGTCGGGCCGGGCGTTGCCGGCGCCTTCGATTTCCAGCCGGATCAGCTCGCTGCCCACGGCCATGACATCGCCGACGCTGCCGCCCAGCGCCACCACTTTGCCCACGACGGGCGATGGAATCTCGACGGTTGCCTTATCGGTCATGACGTCGGCCAGCGGCTGGTCTTCGGCTACCGTATCGCCCACCTGCACGTGCCAGCCCACCAGTTCGACTTCGGCGATCCCTTCGCCGATGTCGGGCATCTTGATGATATGGATTCCCATGTCATGCCTCCATCACGCGTTGGAACGCCGCGCCCACACGGGCCGGCCCCGGGAAGTAAGCCCATTCTTGCGCGTGCGGATAGGGGGTATCCCATCCCGTCACACGCTCGATGGGCGCCTCCAGGTGATGGAAGCAGTGCTCTTGCACCAGCGCGATCAGTTCGGCCCCGAAGCCGCAGGTGCGGGTGGCCTCGTGCACCACCACGCAACGTCCGGTCTTGCGCACCGAATTCACGATGGTGTCCAGGTCCAGCGGCCACAGGCTGCGCAGGTCGATGATCTCGGCATCCAGCCCGGTCCCCTCGGCCGCCGCCATGGACACATATACCGTCGTGCCGTAGGTCAGCACGGTCAAGGCCTGCCCCGGGCGCACAATGCTGGCCGATTCCAGCGGTACGGTGTAATACCCGGTGGGAACCTGGCTGGCGGGATGCTTGCTCCAGGGCGTCACCGGCCTGTCGTGGTGCCCGTCGAAGGGGCCGTTGTAAAGACGCTTGGGCTCAAGGAAGATGACCGGGTCGTCGTTTTCGATCGCGGCAATCAGCAACCCCTTGGCATCGTACGGATTAGACGGCAGCACCGTGCGCAGCCCGCACACCTGCGTGAACATGGCTTCGGGGCTCTGGCTGTGCGTCTGCCCGCCATAGATGCCGCCGCCGCAAGGCATGCGGATGGTAAGCGGCGCAATGAACTCGCCGGCCGACCGATAGCGCAGCCGCGCCGCCTCGGACACGATCTGGTCCGAGGCCGGATAGAAATAGTCTGCGAACTGGATCTCGCACACGGGCCGCAGCCCGTAGGCGCCCATGCCCACCGCCACACCCACGATGCCGCCTTCCGAAATGGGCGTGTCGAATACCCGCGACTGGCCGTACTTGGCCTGCAGACCCTCGGTGCAGCGGAACACGCCGCCGAAGTAGCCCACGTCCTGGCCGAACACGACGACGTTGCTGTCGCGCTCCAGCATGACGTCCATGGCCGAGCGCAACGCCTGGATCATGGTCATCGACACCGAGTCCTGACCATTGTGTTGATTGTCAGCCATGATCAGACCCCCAGCTCTTGGCGTTGCCGGCGCAAATGCGCAGGCATGTCTTTATAGACGTCTTCGAAAATGCTGGCTGCGCTGGGCACGTGCCCGTCGACCAGCGTGCCGTGGCTTTCGGCTTCTTTCAGCGCCGCCAGCACTTCGGCCTCGAGCTCGGCCTTGAGTTCGTCGTGCTGCGCATCGGACCAGATGCCCAGGCCGATCAGGTGCTTCTTGAAACGCGCGATGGGGTCGCCCAGCGGAAAGTGGCTCCAGTCGTCGCCGGGGCGGTACTTTGACGGGTCGTCGGAGGTGGAATGGGGGCCGGCGCGGTAGGTCACCCACTCGATCAGCGTTGGGCCCAGGTTGCGCCGCGCGCGCTCGGCGGCCCATGCCGACGCTGCGTATACGGCCAGGAAATCGTTGCCGTCGACCCGCAGCGACGCAATGCCGCAGCCCACGCCGCGCCCGGCGAACGTGGCGCCCTCGCCGCCCGCAATGGCCTGGAAGGTGGAAATCGCCCACTGGTTATTCACCACGTTCAGGATCACGGGCGCGCGGTAAACATGCGCGAAGGTCAGCGCGGTATGAAAATCGGCCTCGGCCGTGGCGCCGTCGCCGATCCAGGCGGACGCGATGCGGGTATCGCCCTTGATCGCCGACGCCATGCCCCAACCCACCGCCTGGATGAACTGGGTGGCCAGGTTGCCCGATATGCTGAAGAAACCCGCCTCGCGCTTGGAATACATCACCGGCAGCTGCCGCCCCTTGAGCGGATCGCGCTCGTTGGACATCAGCTGGCACATCATCTCGACCAGCGGCACATCGCGCGCCAGCAAAATGCTTTGCTGCCGGTACGTGGGAAAGCACATGTCGCCCGGCTCCAGGGCCAGCGCATGCGCCGAGCCGATGGCCTCTTCGCCCAGGCTCTGCATGTAGAAAGAAATTTTCTTCTGCCGCTGCGCGGTCAGCATGCGCGCATCGAAGATGCGCGTCTTGAGCATTACCCGCATCCCTGTGCGCAACGTATCGGCGGTCAGCTGCGGCGCCCAGGGCCCCACCGCCCGGCCCTCGTCGTCCAGCACACGCACGAGCTCGTAAGCCAGGGGGCCCGTATCGACCGCGGCAACGTTAATGTCAGGTTTGGGAACTTCGCCGGCCGGCGAAAGATGCAGATAGGAAAAGTCGGTCTTGCAGCCTGGACGCCCCGTAGGTTCGGGGACGTGCAGTTTCAGTGGGCCATATTGGCTCATGGGAATGTCTCCACGCTTGATTTTGTCTTGCGTTCTTGCGTTGCAATGGCCTGGTGCTGGAGGTAACCGCGCAGTCGGCCGCTACCGGGGCGCGCGCGGGGTAGTGCGTCGCGTCCGGTTGCAAAAAGATTAGCACAAGGCTTCGCCGTCGCGGTGGTGTGGCAATGCATGAGCGCCGCCGCGGTTGCGCATCGTGAAAAACAGGGGATCTCCCCTGGCCCACGCGGGCCGGAAAGGTGCCCGCGCCCGCCCAACCGCCATACGCCGGGGGCCCGCCATAACCGCTAGAATCGACGTCATGGCAGACAAGATGCGACTGGATAAATGGCTTTGGGCGGCGCGCTTCTATAAGACGCGCAGCCTGGCTGTTCAGGAAATCAACAAAGGACGCGTGCTGGTCAATGATCAGCCCGCCAAGCCGGCTCGCGACATCGCCGTCAACGACCTGATAACCGTACGCAAAGAAGACCCGCCCATGCACGTGCAGGTGCGGGCGCTGTCTTCGGTGCGCGGGCCTGCGCCCGCCGCACGGCTGCTTTATGAAGAAACCCCCGAAAGCATTTTTTCCCGCGAGCGCGCGGCAGAAATGCGGCGCCTGGCGCCCGAGCCGTCGCAGGACATCAAGGATGGCCGGCCGACCAAGCGCGACCGCAGGCTGATCAGCCTGCTGCGCGGCAAGTAAGGCAGCCCTAGCCCTCGGCTTTGCCGCGCGCCTCGATGCGGCGTTCTACCCGCCGCAGCACCGCCAGCACAAACAGCGCAATCAGCGTGCTGACCACCGCCGTGGCCTCGCGTCCCATGCCGGCCGACACACCGATCGCAGCCGTCATCCAGATACTGGCGGACGTTGTCAGGCCATGGATCTCGCCTTCGCCGCTGAGCTTGATGATGGCGCCCGCTCCCAGAAAGCCGATGCCCGCGATAACACCCTGCAGCACCCGGCTGAGATCGCCGACTTCCATGCCGCCCTGCAGCGGCACCAGCACGAACAGCGCTGCCCCCAGGGCCACCAGAATGTGGGTGCGCAGGCCGGCGGCCTTGCCGCTACGTTCGCGCTCGTAGCCCAGCAGGCCGCCCAGCACGAAGGCCATGCCCAGCCGCAGCACGATGCGCGTGAGCTCGCCCACATCGGGAATATCGCTGAATTCACTATAGATAGTGGCCCAGATCTCTTGCCAGACGGTCATGGATGGGGGTCTCCCTAGGCGCGATTGGCTTGCCATGCCCGCCCGAGCGCGAGCATGCACGCCATCATATCGGTTTGCCGTCGGGCGCTTGTATCAGAATTTGGCGCCCCCACCGGCCAGCCTTCCGGACGGTGCCCCGCGCCTGGGGTACAATGCCTCCCCGCTGCTGGTTACAGCCAGCGGCACGTCGGGGCGTAGCGCAGCCTGGTAGCGCATCTGCTTTGGGAGCAGAGGGTCGCGAGTTCGAATCCCGCCGCCCCGACCAATAGAATCAGCGGTTTCGCGATAGCGGCCACTAACAATAAATACCCGCGGGAACAAGAGGTATCGTGGCCTTCCCCCTATAAGGGCAGCTAAATCTACTATGACGTTGCTAGCGAAAATGCCGCAACAACGCGCGGCCGTCGTTGTATAGTTATGGGTACCCGTACGAACGGGCGGAGATTCACATGGCTCAAATGAAAGTGTCTCAAGGTGGGAAGCTGTACGGCTACAAACTGACCGAACGCGCAAAGATCAAGCCGGTGCCTGCGACGACAAATAAGCAACGTGTGGTTACCGATGCCAAGGCGGTGATTAAGACTCACCGTGATGTACTTGTAGCTCTCAGGGATCGCTAATTGCTTGACCCCCAGTTCGTCATCGCTGTACATGACGAAATCATCGCCGAACTGGGAGGCTTGCCCGGTCTGGCTGGCGGTGGTGCCGGCGCAGTAGAAGCTGCGTTGTTTCGCGTCGAGATGCACGCGCAATACGCTGAGTTAAATGACGTGTTTGGTATTGCCGGCCTATATGCCGAGGCAATCGCCCGAGGCCACGTCTTTAATGATGCGAACAAGAGAACCGCTCTTACCTGCGCGCTCACCTATCTATATGGGCAGGGCATTGAGGTACCGCGATCGCCAGAATTAGAAGAAGTAATGGTGCATCTTGCCGCAGGCAATCTGTCAGGCGAAGATGTAGCAGATTTTCTGTACGCAGTGTGGATCGACCACGGACAGCCAGCCGTAGGTAATGCCGCCAATTAAATAAACTGGCTGATTCGCCCCATTTTTCCCGCTCGGAAAGGTGCGGTGTCACAATATAAGCACCGCCACCAAACCCTCGTTATTCAACGTCACAGACGTATCGCTGATGGCTCGCAGCAGATCATTGGTTAGCGGGGCAAGCCCTTAGCCATTCGGTGCGATAACGGACCCAAGTACCTGGGCGCGGCAATTATCGAGTGGGCCGAAGCTGGGAGCGTAAAGCTCCAATATATGCACCGGGCGAGCGGCAACAGAATGCCTACGTCGAACGGTTCAACAGGATCGTGCGTTACAAATGGCCGTCCCAATCTTACTGGGACAATCTGGATCACTTACAGCCCCTCGCGTAGCGATCCTACTTCTGGAATCGCTAAGAGTGGGCATTACCGTCAGCCGCAACATGCGGCTGACCCTTTTCTTTTTTGCGCTCACCGTCGCCAGGCGCGACCCGGCCCCGTCCTGCGGAATTTATGCGCACTCGTGCCAAGGCACCGCACATAGTGATTAAGAGAAGCATTCAAAGCGTGCAATCGTAGCGGGCGCTTGAAGCATCCGGCTACTGGGACACGGAAAATGATCTGCTCTGCAAACGCTCGTTACCACATACTTATCGTGGACGATAATCCGGACGAATTAAAGCTCCTGGTTGAATTGCTGCGGGGGGAGAACTTCCGCATCACGTTGGCGTTCGACGGCAACCAGGGGTACAAGCGTGCGGTGGCAGTGGCGCCCGACCTGATCATCATGGATCTGCGCATGCCGCACACCGACGGATTCACCGCGTGCAGGCTGCTGCAGCACAACCCGGCCACCGCGCAGATTCCCATATTCTTTCTGTCGGCCGCGCGCAGCATGGACGAACGCCTGAGCGGCTTGCGCAACGGGGGCGTGGACTTCGTGTTGAAGCCCTTCGATCCCTCGGAAGTGCTGGCGCGCATCCATATACACCTCAAGCGCGCCCGCCCCCGCGCGATGCCGCCAGCCGCTGCGGCTGCGTCGGCGGCAGACGGGCCGGCCGCTCCGGCGGCACGCCCCAGACTCAGCGCCGAGCAGGTCATCGTCCATGCGGCGACCAGCTACCTGGCGCATTGCCTGGCGGCGCCCCCGCACCTGCCTGATCTTGCGCGAAAGGTCGGCACCTACGAAAAGCGGCTGTCCCAGGCCTTCAGGAAAGTGCTCGGCAAGACCGTCTACGAGTATCTGCGCGACGAGCGCCTGAGGATGGCGCAGGTGCTGCTGGATGACACCACCCTGAGCATCACCGACATCGCCGCCGAAACCGGGTTTTCGAGTCCGGCCAACTTCGCCACGGCCTTTCGCAAGAAAACCGGCGCTACCCCTACGGAGTACCGGCGCAGGCTTGCGCAGCGTATCGACAGCGCCGACCCGATGCCGCCCGGCCCGCTGCACACCCGCTCCCGGACCGAAACGTCATGAGCCGGGGCTACCCGGCCGGCCCGGCAAACACAGCGCAGATTGCGCTGGACAGCACCACACCGGCCTCGGCCCAGGCAGCGGGCTCGGTGGAAACGCTGCACGCACTGGTGATGGCGCACGGCATATTGACGGGCGCGTTCCTGACGCTGGCGTGCCTGGCCGGCGTGCGCGCGGTCCTGTACCGGGCTCGCACATATGCCTGGCTGACATTGGCCGCCGGGGCGGCGCTGTTCCTGCAGTTCACTTTGGCGCACCCCGCCGTTGCAGGCCGGCTGCCAGTGCGCTGGCTGCTGGCGCCAGCCGCCGAGACGCTGGCTGGCGTCGCCCTGGCGACAGCCGCCACCGGACTGATATGCAGCGTGGCCGCGCGCAACCCGGCGCTGCACGCCAATGCGCGCGTCGCCGCGGTGGTGGCCATGGGCATCATCGCGTTGAACGCCTGCGCGTTATGGTTGCCCCACACCGCCACCCAGCTGGCCTTGCTGCTTGCGGCGGGCGCTTGCGCCAGCCTTGCCCTGTTCAGCCTGAGACTACGCGACGTGACGCCGCTGGCCACGCCTCTGGGCTTTACGGCACTGGCGGCATGCGCGCAACTGCTGCTGCGCCTGGATGGCGTCGCCATGCTCCTGCCGCAACCGGCCGCTGCGCAATGGCCGCATTCCAAAGTGGAACCCGAATACCTGGCCAGCGCCCTGGCCAACCTGGGCGCGCTGGGCTTATGGCTGCGGTACCTGGGCGGCGAGCGACCGTCCCTGCCTTCCCCGGATCCCGAGCCAGCCGCAACGCATGCGACGCCGCCCTACGACCCGGCGGCCGAAACCGGGGCCGAAACGGCGCCTGCCCGCGATCCGGAGCAAGAACGCCTCAAGGACCAGGCCAGCCGCACGATCGAAAGCCTGGGTTATCTCGCCCACGACCTGCGGGCTCCGCTGGCCACCATCATGGGGTATGTACGCCTGATGCGCGGCAACAAGGCCCCGGCCCGGCCAGACTATCTGGATGCCATCGAACGCTCTGTCGATTACCAGCTTTCATTGATCGATGACGTACTCGATTACACCAAGGCAGAACTCGCGCCCTTGTATTTGCAACCCCGGGACACCGACCTGCCGGCCCTGCTGGACGCCATAGCTTCCTATGCCCGCGCGCTGGTTCATTCCGGGCGCCACCAGTTCGCGCTCGAGGCCCCGGAACTGCTGCCGGCGCGCGTCGAGGTTGACGGCAAGCGGCTGCAACAGGTGCTGTTGAATCTGCTTTCCAATGCCGTGAAATACTCGTCCCAAGGCACTGTGCGCCTGCTCGTGCAGGCGGAAAAAATTCCCGACATGCCGCGTTGGCGCATGCGGTTCGGCGTCAGGGACGAAGGCATCGGCATCGAGCCCGCCGACCAGGACAGGATATTCGACGCATTCACGCAGCTTGAGCAGACCCAAGGCGGCGCGGGACTGGGGCTGCTCATATCCGAGCGGATCGTGGAAAGCATGGGCGGCACGCTGGCGGTGGACAGCGCGCCGGGAAAAGGCAGCGAATTCAGCTTCGCAATCGAACTGCGAGAAACAGACGGCACGCTCGTGGCGTCCATTGCCGGCACGGGCCCACTCGACGATAGCGACGCATCGCTTGCGCGCATCAGCCTCCCCCCGGTGGCGGCGCGGCTGGAACTCGCGATGCTGGTGCGCGACGGGCGGCTTACCGACATTGAAGAATGGATGTCGCAAGCCGAGCGGGCACAGCCCGACTATAGCCACTACTACGGCGAAATCCGGGCGGCCCTGCAAGCGCTGGACCTGGCGCGCCTGGAAAGGCTGGCCCTGGGGGAACCCAGGGACGAGCCGCCTGCGCAGCCACAAGACGGCAACGCCTGAAAAAGTGCGCGCAAGCAAAGGAATTTCTCTTCCGGAAAAAGTCCGCGCCTAGGCGTGGACCCACACTACCTACTCGCCGAACCCGGCCGGCAGCACGCGGCCCGGCGCGCCTGCCCACGCTGCGGGACAGCATCCGACGCGGCGCCCTCAATCGCTCTACACGCTGCAGGGACACCATGAACCATCAACCGCGACACGAACCTTTCCTGTTTTCACCGCAGACCGCCCTGCTTGCGGCCGGCGACATGCCGCGGGCCGCCGGACCGCGCGGACACTTGACCGCCGGCGCGGCCGCTGCGGGCGATGCGTCCAGCGCCGCGATGCTGGCCCGCATCCGGCAGCTCGAGTCCCAGAACCGCCGGCTGCAGCGCCTGAGCATCACCGACGAGCTGACTTGCGTATACAACCGGCGCCACTTCTCGGCGAGCTTCGCGGCGCTGGTGCACACGCCGCCATCACCGCTGCCGCGCGCGGCGGCGGTGGCGCTGTGCCTGTTCGATATCGATCATTTCAAGGCCTATAACGACGCGTTCGGCCATCCGATGGGCGATGCCGCGCTGCGCGCCGCGGGAACGGCCGTCAAGGCGCTGTTGCGCCGCGAGTCGGACCGGCTGTTCCGTTTCGGCGGGGACGAGTTCGGCGCCCTGTTGCGGGCGGCCACGCCGGCCCATGCCGAGGAATTTGCGCTGAAATGCCAGGCGGCCATCAGCGCGATGAAGATACCGCATCCCGGTACGCCGGGTTCGCTGTTGAGCGCCACCTTTGGCGTGGCATGGCACCCGGCGCCCGCGCGCTGCGGCATAACGGCGCAGCAACTGTACTCGGCGGCCGACAACACGCTTTACGCCGCCAAACAGGCCGGCCGCAATCGCGTGCTGATGCGCATCATGCAAGACCCCGAGCGTGCATGACTCGGCAGTCGAGCAAGCCCCGGATGCCGTGCGTCTATGCGCTTCGACTTCAAGACCGGAACGTTCACCCACATGCGGCATGCCGCCGGCCTGACCGCGGTGGCCAGCCCGAACGGGGCCCTGAGCTGGCAGTCGCTGCGCGCGGCCACCTGGGACTGGATGCGGCGCGCGCGCAGTGCCGGCGTGCGCGCCGACAAGTCCCTGGCCATACTGGGCTGCGACCAGCCATCGTTTGTCACCGCGGTACTGGGCTGCGTGGCGCTGGGCATCCCGTACGTGCCGCTGGACTGCCGCGACAGCGTGTACTGGATCCGCCATCGGATCGACATCGCCCGTTCGTCGCTGATCTACGACCCCCTGGAAGACCGGTTCATTGTCGGGCTGACCGAGACCGCGCCGTTGCGGGAAGCGGGCCTGGCCAGCATCTTGTTCACCACGCCAGCCGGCGGCGACCCACTGGGCGTGCAGATCGGGCGCGAAGGCATGGCACTGTTGGCCAACTGGCTGCGTCACGGGGCAGGCTTCGCGCGCTCGCCGGTGTTCATGGCGTGCCTGCCCTGCGACCATAGCTTTTCACTGATGACGCTGGTGGGCGCGATGGAGCTGGGCGGCACGCATGTAACGTCGCCATCGGGGCAGGACGCCACAGGCGCGGGGCTGGCGCATTATCTGCAGACGCATGGCGTGACGGTGCTCGGCGCCACCCCGGCATTTCTGTGCGGCCAACTGGCGTATCCCGAAATCAGCGGCGACCGGCTGCCCGGGCTCGATACGCTGGTCCTGGCCTGCGAGCCGGCAAGCTGGCGCCAGTTCGCCGAACTGCGGCTGCGGTTTCCCCGCGCACGCATCATCAATACGTTCGGATGCGCCGAACTGGCCGGCCTGGCGACCTGGGGGCCGCTGGACGATGGGCTGCCTGCGCAGCGCGCCGGCCTCTGTCCGCTGGGCAGCGGATTGCGCGACACGCACGTGTTCGTGCAGGACGACGAAGTCTGCTTCGGCGGCAACCACGTCATGCGCGGCTACATCAACGCCGGGCAACTGACGCGCGACCGCCTGTTCACCTACAAAGGCAAGCGGGCCTACCGCACCGGCATGCGCGGCGCCGTCGACGACGACGGCGTGTTGCACTGGCTCAGCGCGACGTGAGCGGGCGGCTGCCCGCTAGGCGGCGTCGGATACCAGCACCAGCCGCGCGCCGGGCGCCTCGACGGCGCTGACCAGCCCGTCCGGGTCATGGTGCACGATGCCCAGCGGACACTCCTGCAGTTGCTTCAATTGCGCGGGCGAGGCGCAGAAGGCAAGCAGGCAGTGCCAGTCATGCAGCTCACCGCCGGCGGCGCGGCGGCACAGCCTGCCGTAACGCATGCGGTTATAGCGCGCCCAGCCAACCAGCACGGCGCTGGCGACCAGCGCACCGGCCACATAGGCCAGCAGCGTATCCAGGGTGGGCAGCAGCCTGGCCCAGGCGTCGGACGGCCCTGCATCGGGGCCTTCGAGCAGCACGGCGGCCACTCCTCCGGCAATCAGGTAGCAGAATCCTATCCAGGCAAGGATGGTCAATGTGCGATCGACGCACAGGGCAAGGAATGAACGTTGGGTGCGTAGGATCATGATGTAGGTGCCTTGATGCCGCGATCCGGGCTCACCCATCGCGCGCGGCGACGCCGGATCATCAGCATGACTTTGGGGAAGCTCACAACGGTAGTGAACAGGTTGATCATCCAGAAGATGAACGGGTACCAGATCACCCAGAACAGCTCGCGCGGCAAGCCGGGTTCGTAGCGCCTGTCTACCAGCAGGCTGATGACAAACTGCAGCAGGCATACGATGGCCAGCACCATCCCCGTGAAAGCGGGCGGCATGAAACTGGCCACTGCCAGCGCCTGCGGCATCGGCAGCCACAACCCCAGCAGGCCGATGACGGTAAAAAAAGCAAACGCGAATGCCCAGAACGTGGACAGGCAGTACTCGGCCATCATTGCCCACATGCGACGGTTCTCCCAGCGCCAGATGCCCGTGACATTCTTGAGAAACACTTCGGCGCCCCCGCGCGCCCAGCGCAGGCGCTGCTTCCAGAGGCCGGCCAGCGTCTCGGGCATGAGAATCCAGCACAGCGCCCGGGGTTCGTAGAACACCGACCAGTGGTCGCGCTGCAGTTTCCAGCTGATATCGATGTCTTCGGTGACCATGTCCAGGCTCCAGTACCCTACCCTGTCCAGAGCCGACCGCCGGAACGCGGCCACCGCGCCGGACACCGTGAAGACCTGGCCGTACACGCGCTGCGCCCGCTTGATCAGGCCGATGATGGAAGAGAACTCGCCCACCTGTATCCGGCCGATCAGCGTCGAGCGCGTGCGCACCCTTGGATTGCCGGTTACCGCACCCACGCGCGGATAGCGAACCAATGGAGCGACCAGATACGCCACCGCATCGGGGTCGAGCAGGGCATCGCCGTCTATGCACACCAGGTATTCGCCGCGCGCGCTCAGCGCCCCCACGCGCAGCGCCATCGCCTTGCCCTGGTTGGCGGCCAGGTGAATGACGCGCAACCGGTCGTGCTCCAGCGCCAGCGCATTGAGCATCGCGCCCGTGGCGTCACTGGATCCATCGTTGATGGCAATGACCTCGATCTTGCGATACCGCTGGTTCAGCACGGCCAGCAACGTCTGTGCGCCATGGTCGGCTTCGTTGAAACACGGCACCAGCACCGATACCAGCGGATGGCCGGGCAGCTCCGGAGGCGGGGTGCCCGGCCCCCAGGGCCAGTGTCGCTCCCATTGCAGCCAGAAATAGATGCCACCGGTCATCCACACGATGGACATGAAAAGGGGATACAGGAAGATGAATTCCAGCAGCACTTCGCTGGTCAGGGCCAGTGCGAATCCCACCGGCAGCCCGGTGACCAGGCACAGGGCCAGAAAGGCTATCAGTCGTTCTATCATCGCAATGGGTACCAGGAGTCAGAGATGGCGGGCCGGATCTCTTCCAGCACCGGGTGGTTCTGCACGAAATCGTCGGGGTAGTAGCCGAAGTTGCGCGCGCCCCGAAGCTGCAGGCGCCGCATCCATTGCGCCAGCACTTCAGTGTCCACCGGCGTGCTTTCGGCCCCATCGGGCGCCCTGCGCCAGTCGCGGGCCTGCAGCTCGAACACGGTGCGCCGCAGCGCGCCGGGCCGCAGGGCGACGGTATCGACTACGCGATCCAGCCACGCCAGTTCCTGGCCTTCGGGCACGTCTTCCATCAGCGGCATGGCCATGGGCGCGGTCCAGTCGTAAGCGGCCAGGAAGTCGTCCAGGTTCTGCGCAAACCATGCCTCGCTGCCGGGGTCGACGATAGGCCCGGCAAACAGGTTGCGGGCGGTCAGGATATGCGGCCCGCGGATGGCTTTCACCTCTTGGGCCAGTTCAAGTGTGAAATCGACCAGATGGCGGCTCTTGAATCGCGTCCATCGCTGCATGGCGTCCGGGTCGGCGCGGATCTCGGCGATGCTGGCCGGCAGGCCGGCGGCCTGGTAGGCCGCCAGCGCGTCGGGGCCGGCGTCTTCGAAATCTGTCAGCAAGGCATCGTCATGGAACAGGATGCCGTCGAACACGGCCTGGCGCGACAAGTCCTGGTAGATCTCGATGATGCGCTGGCGCGCCGTCGCGTCAAACGGCGACAGACGCCGGTATTGCTCGGGGTCGGGCGCTACGGAGCCGGTCTGCGCGTCCCATCGCGTCACGCGCGGCAGGTCGGGATCCAGGTCGAAGCTCAGCACCGGCAGCCAGGCGTACACCTGCACGTGCGCGCGGTTGCGCAGCTGCCATGCCACGCGATTGAACATGTCCGCCCTGACCGGCAGCCACCGGTTCGGAAAGTACAGCTCGCGCGCCAGCCCGTCGCCCTGCGGATCCGCGAACGCCTGCAGGAATACGGTATTGATCTGCATATCGCGTATGCGCTGCACCAGCTCGCCCAGGTTGCGGTCCGCCTGTTCCGGATCCGGGTCATATACATAATCAATATCGACGTGGGCCACCCGCATCAACGGATACGCTTCGATGCCGACCACGGAATTGGCGAACGACGATGTAATCGGGTCGCTGGCGATCAGCAGGCGGGGGGTGGACATCAGGCCCTGTACATGCGCCGGCCCGTCTTCCAGCGTCATGCCCATCTGATAGCCATGCTCGCTGGCGATGCTGAGCCCCGTGCCGCTTTCCGCACCGTACGGCCATACCCAGGCGCGGGGCGGCGTGCCCGCGGCGCGATTGATCTTGCGGGTGACCGCCGCGATATCGCGGTCCAGTCGGGCGCGATGGGCGGTCTCGGATTCATAGGTCTGCGTATCCGCGTCATACAGGCGGATGGCGGCGGCAGGCTCGGTATTGCCCTGCGGATTGGCCAGCGCGCCGAAATGCAGATCGTTAGTGTGGGCGGCGATCTCGACCAGCCCCGATCTGGACAGCTCGGTCACATCGCTCCAGTTCAGGAAGCGCTCGCGTTCCACCGGCTGGCCGCCGAAATCGACGGGCTGACCCTGCGGGGTGTCCATCCATTTGCCCACGGGCGCCACCACGGCCGGCCAGTTGAACGCGCGCAATATCGGCAGCACGCGTGTCAGCGAACTGCGATACCCATCGTCAAACGTCAACAGCACGGCCTTCTCCGGCAAAGGGGCTCCGCCGTCGCGCGCAGTCATGATCTGCGCCAGCGACACGGGCTGGTAGCCGTTTTCGCGCAGCCAGGTGAATTGCTGCACCAGCCGGTCCGTGCGCACGCTGAGAAACCGCTGGTCCGGGTCGCTGTCCTCGACGTCGTGATACCCCAGCACGACAAACTGATTGGTCGGCCATGGCTGGTCGGCGCGAGAGACGGGCCGGTCGTCGGGCGGCACAAACACCGGTATGTCGCGCGCGCAGGCGCACAGCGCGCTCATTGCCAGGAACACCGCCCACCATCGCAAATAATGGAATCGCATGATTGCCCCGCTAGAACCGGAAGGAAAGGTCGAAGACGAGGCGCACTTCGCGTTCGCGGTCGCCGTCATACGGACGGCTGATGCCCGTGGCCGTGGCTCCCAGCGCCAACGCATCGTTCACCTGCCAGCGCTGGCCGTAGCTCAGCGCCACAATGCCCCCGGTGCCGTGGTCGCGCTGGGAATAAAGTCCCACGCCCAGGCCGGCCGTCTGGGTCCAGGCAGACTCGTAGCGGCGGTGCAGCAGGTGTGTCACCTGCAAGCTGGGCAGTACCGTCAGGTCGGCGCGCGGGTTGAAGTACGGCGTGTCGCTGCGCGTATTGCGCGACACCGACACGTCCATGCCCAGGTCCACCGCCAGCTTGGGGGCGGTGTACAGGCGCTCGCGGCCCAGCACGCCGATGCTGAACCGGTCATTGCCGTCACTGAAATGCATGCCCGTCGCCGACAGGGTCCATTCGCGCTGTTCGTCGGCGCGCCAGCGGACAAACGCTTCCACGCTGTTGGCTGAAATGTTGTTGGTCAATGCCCGCAAGGGGGTGGCGCGCGATCGCCAGTCGACACCTGCGCCCACTTGCCAGCTGTCATCCAGGTCCAGCGCGCCTTCCAGGCGCAGGCCCGGCTTGGTGCCGAAGCCATAGTTGTTGGCCGAGGCCTCGGCCTGCACCGTCACGTCACGCACTCGCCACTGCACGCCGCTGCGCGCCCAGCGGTACCGGCCTGTGCCTTCTTCGAACTTGCCCGTGGCATAGCCGGCGCCGACGAAGGCCCGCCAGTCTTCCGAAATGGGCGGCGAGTACAGCACCGTTTCTATGGCGGTTTCTCCGTCTCCGGCCACCGCGCTGTCATTTGCGATGCCGCGCGCGCCCGACACCAGCAGCTCGGCCTTATCGTGCACCTCGATGGCGCGGGCCAGTTGCCGCACCGCGGCGTTATCGGGAAACCGGGCCGTGACGTCCGCGCTGAGCAGGCGGGCCTGGCGCCATTCCTGCAACTCCAGCGCCGTGTAGGCCTGCCCCACCTCTACTGAAAGATTGCGCGGCGCCAGGGTTTCGGCAAGTTTCAATTCCACTTCGGCTTCGCGAGGCCGCTGCCGGGCCAGCAGCGCGTCGGCGCGCGCCGCGCGCAGCCCGGCGTTGTTGGGCGCGAGCCTGACCATCTCGTCGTAGGTTTCCTGCGCCTGCCGGGTGTCGCCCGCCATCAGACGCCCTTGCGCGCCGACCCGCAAGGCTTCAAGATGCAGGTCGTTGGGCATGCGCTCTTCCTGGCCCTTGTAATACAGCCACGGCGCATTGTCGGTCTGGGCCTGCTCGATGATGGCCTGCGCCTCGTCTCGGCGTTCGGCCTCGGCCAGCGAATAAAACAGGCCCGTGTGGCTGGCCAGCCAATCCCCTGGTTCATCCGAGGCGACCTCGGGATCTTCCATCGCGCCGGCAAACAGCGTCGCCGCAGCCTCCGGCTGGCGCAGGTACAGGTAGGCGTTGCCCACATCGTTGAGCACGTAGCGGGGCACGGGCACCTGCTCGGCCTGCAGGCGTTCGTACTCGTCCACAATATCCTGCATGCGTTCGCTGATGTACAACGCGCGCAGGCGGTCGATGCGCGCGCGCTGCACGTCGCCCCTGGCTTCGTCGCCAAGCGCCGTCCATGCCTCGATCTGCGCATCCAGCAACGCCACTGCCCGGTGGGCAACGTCCAGGCGCGCCGCTTCGCCCCGCGCGTTCAAGCCCGCAATGCGCACGAGTTCAGCCGCGTAATCGCCCTCCAGGCGGCGCATCTGGGCCGGCGTGAACAAGTCTGCCCGGCCGCGCGCCACCCGCAATGCCGCCTCGGCCATGCGCGCGCGCTGCAACGCAAACACATAGGCCCGCACTACGTAGGCGCGCTGGGGCGCGAGCTGATAGGCGCGGTCTACCTGTTCCAGTGCTGCGAAATGCTGCTGGCCTCTTGCATAGGCGTACCCCAGCGCGAGCCTGCGGTCTACATTGCGCGGAGCCTGCGCCACAAGCTTGCGACCCAGCTCGATGGCCTCGGCAATTTCGCCGGCGTCGGCCAGCACCATCGTCTCGCCCAGCACGAATGCATCGTCTTCAGGATAGGGGCGCGCGCCCTTGCGGAACACCAGCAGCGCCTGGTTCCACTGTTTCTCGTCGCGATAGGCGCGCGCAACGGTGGCCAGCGCCTCGGCCGGCAGCGGCCGCGCCAGCGCAAGAGATTCATAGACTTCAATGACTTCGGCGCTGCGCCCTGCCCGGCCGGCGATCACGATCAAGTCGACGATGGCGCGCAAGTCCTGCGGGTTCAGGCTGACGCGCTGGCGCAGCATGGCCAGCGCGGGGTCGTAGATGCCCTGGCGCGCTTGGATGATCAGCGCGTCGTATTCCTCGTCGACTTTGGCGGCGGATGCCGGAGCCCATGCCAGCGCGCAAGCCGCGAGCCCATGAACCAATGCCGCTGCCGGGGCCGCCAGGCCGCGATGGATACCAACCCGTATTGAAGCCATACCAGTGTCTTTGCGCAGTCATGGACAACGTTGAGGGGGCAAAACGAGGGCTCAGTATGGGTAGCGTCGAACCGCGGGACGTTTGCGCCACCGGCAATAGGCATTGATCGAACGGAAAACGTTTGGGCGAGCATCCCGGCGCGATTAGCGTCACCGGGGGAACGATCCGTTCCGCGCCTGGCGTCGTTTCAGGGGTACTCGCAGCAGCGCATGGCAGTTAGAATCAAATTCATCTATCTACTGGAAGGAAGATTTTTATGACTAACGCTTTTCTCGACGCCCTGAAGCAACGCCGCACGCAATACGCCCTGGGCCGTAACGTATCGGCCAGCAAAGAAGAACTGCTGCACCTTATTCAAGAAGCCATCAAGCACAGCCCTTCGTCGTTCAACTCGCAAAGTTCGCGTGCGCTGGTGCTGTTCGGCGCCGAAAGCGAAAAGCTGTGGCGCATCGCGGTGGACGAGGTGCGCAAGGTCGCACCCGCCGAAGGATTCGAGAAAACCGAGGCGAAGCTTGCCAGCTTCGCGGCGGGCGTGGGCACCGTCCTGTTCTTTGAAGACCACGACGTGGTGCGCAGCCTGCAAGAGCAGTTCCCGCTATATGCCGACAACTTCCCGGTCTGGTCCGAACAGTCCGGCGGCATGGCGCAAATGGCAGTGTGGGCCACCCTGGCAAACGCCGGCGTGGGCGCAAGCCTGCAGCACTACAACCCGCTGATCGACGATGCCGTGGCGCGCGAATGGAGCATTCCGGCTTCATGGAAGCTGCGCGCGCAGATGCCGTTCGGCTCGAACGAAGCGGGCTTTGGCGAAAAAGCCTTCATGGACGACGCCGAACGGTTCCGCGTCGCCGGCTGAAACCCTGCATGAACGGCGCAGGCACATCTGCCGATGCGCCTGCTCCGTTCAGCCGGCGGCCTCGCCCGGCGGCGTGGCCACGGCCACCACGCCCGATTCGATCAGCGCGCCGATTTCCCGGGCGCCATAGCCGAATTCCCCCAGGATCGACACGGTGTCCTCGCCCAACTGCGGCGCGGCGCGATGATACTGGGCGGGAGTCGCCGACAGCTTGACGGGCATGCCGACCGTGCGCACCTTGCCCGCCACCGGATGCTCCTGTTCGACCACCATGCCGCGCGCCAGAGTTTGCGGGTGCGACAGGGCCTGGGCCACGGAATGTACCGGGCCGGCGGGCACGCCGGCATCGTCGAAGATTTCCAGCCATTCTTGCGCGCTGCGGGTCTGCAGGATGGCAGACATGCATTGCACCAGTTCGTCGCGATTGTTCATGCGGTCGCGGTTGCGTGCAAAGCGCGGGTCCTCCGCCCATTCCGGCTTGCCCAGCGCGGCTGCGATGCGCTGCCAGTTTTTCTCGTTGGCCCCGCCGATGATGATCCATTCCGTGGCGGTGGGAAACGCCTGGTAGGGCGCGCTGAGCACGTGAGCCGACCCGGTGGGACCGGGGGACACGCCGCTGCCGAAGTAGATCGCCGCGTGCCAGTACAGCTGCTGCAGGCTGGCTTCCAGCAGCGAAGTTTCCACCATCTGGCCTTCGCCCGTGCGCAGCTTGTGCTGGTAGGCGGCCAGCACGCCAAAAGCCGCCAGCAGACCTGCGTTGATATCGGCTACCGAGTTTCCGGTGCGCAACGGCGGTCCGCCCGGTTCGCCGGTAATGGCCATGAGCCCCGAAAACCCTTGCGCCACCAGATCGAAGCCGCCCTTGTCGGCATATGGCCCGGTCAGTCCGTAGCCGGACACCGCGCAGTAGATCAGGCCAGGGTTTTCTTTGCGCAGCGCGTCGTAGCCAAGTCCGAGCTTGTCCATCGTGCCCTTGCGGAAGTTCTCGGTCACGACGTCGGCGTCGCGGATCATGCGCAACAGAATCTTCTTGCCTTCCGGGTGCTTCAGGTCCAGCGCAATGGCGCGCTTGTTGCGGTTGAGCATCAGGAAAGGGGCCGAGACGCCATTGATCAGGGGGTCGCGATACTGGCGCGAATCGTCGCCGCCGTTGATCTTTTCGACCTTGATCACGTCCGCGCCCATGTCGGCCAGCATCATGCCGCAGGTGGGTCCGGCCATGATCTGCGCCAGTTCGATGACGCGCATTCCCGCCAGTGCGCCCTTGGCGTTGCCGGGAGAAGTTCCAGTGGATGATTGCATTGCATGGGCTCCTGATCGGGTATCAGCGTCCTTGGAAGCGGGGCTTTTCCTTGGACAGGAAAGCGCGGTAGCCGCTGCGGAAGTCTTCGGTGTCAAAGCAGTCGAACGCCTCGTCGCGGTCTTCGTCGGCAAGCGCCTTGCCGCTGACCAGATTGCCGACGAATTTCTTGTGCCAGCGGGCCACGAGCGGGGCCCCTTCGGCGATCCGGCGCGCCGTGGCCTGCGCCTCGGCCGCGACGTCGTCGTCGGACGCCACCCGCGTCACGACGCCCAATCGCAGCGCTTCGGATGCATCGAAAATGGTGCCCTCCAGCAAGACCTGCAGCGCCACTGATGGGCCCACCAACCGCACCAGCGGCCCGAGTTCCGAGTACGACATCACCAGGCCCAGGTTCTTGATGGGCACACCGAAGCGTGAGCTTGCGCCGCAAATGCGGATGTCGGCCAGGCAGGCGATCTCCAGGCCTCCCCCGACGCAGATGCCATGGATCTGCGCCACGATGGGGTGCGGGCAATCTTGCAGGGCCTCGATTGTGCGGCGCATGACGGCCCCGTATATCCGCGCCTGTTGTTTGTTGCTGCGGCTGGTTTCGAATTCGCCGATGTCATTGCCGGGAGAAAACGCCTTTTCTCCGGCTCCGCGCAGGATGATGCAGCGCACGCTGTCGTCCGCGCCCAGCTCAAGAAACGTGTCGCCCAGCAGTCGCCATCCGTCGATGGTGAAGGCATTGAGCTTTTCGGGGCGGTTCAGCACGACAGTAACGATACCGTCATCGCGCTGTACAAGGACCAGCGGCTCGCCGGCCGCGTTGGTGCAAGCGTTCGTGTTCATGGAGCTTCCTTTGTGAGCAGGATCGGGGCCTGGCGGCCCCGGTGGAGCCAATGGGCTATTGCGGCGTCAGCCCCAGGCTCTTGGTGATCTTGGCGTACTTCTGCCATTCGTCTTGCAAGTAGCTTGCAAACGCGGCGGGCGAATCCGGGCCGCCGCCCAGGTCCATGCCCTGATCCGCCAGCTTGCCGGCGACTTCGGCGTCGGCAAGCGTGGTGGACAGGGCATCGTCGAGCTTTTCCAGTATGGGTGCAGGCAGCTTGGCCGGAGCCAGCACCGCATACCACTGCAAGATGTCCATGCCCTTGACGCCGGCCTCTTCCAGTGTGGGCACGTCGGGCAAGCGCTTGGCGCGCTGCGCGCTGGTGACGGCCAACGGCCGCAGCTTGCCGGCCTGGATCTGGCCGATGGCGCCGGGCAGCGTGTCGAAATTCATGTCGACCACGCCCCCCAGCAGATCCGTCATGGCCTGGCCGCTACCTTTGTAGGGAACGTGTTCCATCTGTACGCCGGCAATCTGCGAAAACCTCTCCGCGCTCAGGTGCTGCGGACCGCCCAGGCCCGACGACGCATACACCAGCTGCTTGGGCTTTGCGCGGGCATCATTCACCAGCTCCTGCACCGACGTGTAGTTGCGCTTGGCGGGATTGACGATCAACACGTTCGGCACCGAGCCGATATATCGCACCGGCGTGAAGTGGTCGATGGAATCGATGTTTCCCTTGATGACCTGGGGCGCGGCGACAGTGCTCTGCATGTTGGCCAGCAGCAGCGTGTAGCCATCGGGGTCGGACTTTGCCACATAGTCGGCGGCGATCAGCCCCGAGGCGCCAGGCTTGTTTTCGACCACGACCTGCTGCCCCAACACGTCGGACAGCTTGGCGGCCACGATGCGGGCCGATACATCGGTGCCGCCGCCGGGCACGAAACCCACTACCAGGCGCACCGGCCTTTGTGGCCAGTTGGCGTCCTGGGACAGGGCGGGTGCGGCCAATGCGGCCAGGGTTACGGTGGCCAGGGCGCGAGCCCAGGCACGAACTGGGGTATACATAGATAGTCTCCTCGTGGGGCCCCCCGTCGGCATTGGCATGCTCTATGATGGGGCGAACTGGTATACCACTGGTATTTGGTATACCAGATACCAAATTAATCGATTCAGGACGATTGAGCAACCCCATGGCTATCGCTGATGCAATTTCCGCCGCGCCCTCGCCGGGCGGCCTGTCGATCAACCACCCCACCCTGGCGGCCGTCGTGGCCGAGCGGCTGCGGCAGCTGATCATCGATGGCACCCTCAAGCCCGGCACCTGGCTGAACGAGCGGGATCTGTGTGAAAAACTGAAGATTTCGCGTACGCCACTGCGCGAGGCCTACCGGATGCTGGCCTCCGACGGCTTGCTGGCCCTGCAGCCCAAGCGCGGCGCGATGGTGGTGGAACTATCGGCCTACGATGTCGAAAATATTTTCGATGTGCTGGGCGTACTCGAAGGCCTGGCCGCGCGCAGCGCCGCCGAACGGGCCAGTGACGAAGAGCTCGCGCATATTGCGCACCTTCATGAACAGACCCGCGTGTTCTACGAGCAGCGGGATATCCGCGCCTATTACGCCAACAGCATGGGCACGCATATTGCCATCAACCGTGCGGCCCATAATCCGTCGCTGTCACATACCTACGACCGCCTGAATCTGCAGGTGCAGGCGCTGCGGTACCGGTCGAATTTCGACGAGGCCGAATGGACCAGGGCGATGAACGACCACGATGCTTTCGTGGGCGCCCTGCTGCGGCGAGACGGCGAAGAAGCCGAAAAACTCATACGCGCGCACCTTGCGGGGCGCAAGACATATCATTTGCGGGTTGCGGAACAATCGGTGCCGGTGTGACGGGGTGGCGCCATTCGGCCGGTGTCTGACTCCCGCAGGGTGTCTGACACCGTCTACATCGCTTGGTGTCTGACTCCCGCAGGGTGTCTGACACCGTCTACATGGCTGCGCCCGTCAGCCGAAGCGCCCGGTGATGTAGTCTTCGGTTTCTTTGCGGCTGGGCTTGACGAAGATCTGGTCGGTGGCGCCGTATTCCATCAGCTCGCCCAGGTACATATAGGCGGTGTAGTCGGAACAACGAGCGGCCTGCTGCATATTGTGGGTGACGATGACGACGGTGTAGTCGTTCTTCAGTTCGGCGATCAGTTCTTCGATCTTGGCGGTAGAGATCGGATCCAGCGCCGAGCACGGTTCGTCCAGCAACAGGACTTCGGGCTTGATGGCAACGCCGCGCGCGATGCACAGGCGTTGCTGCTGCCCGCCCGACAGGCTGTTGCCGCTCTGGTGCAGCTTGTCTTTGACTTCGCCCCACAGCGCCGCCTTGGTCAGCGCCCATTCGACGCGCTCGTCCATCTCGCCCTTGGAAAGGCGCTCGAAAAGGCGCACCCCGAAAGCGATGTTGTCATAGATGCTCATGGGAAACGGCGTGGGCTTCTGGAACACCATGCCGATCTTGGCGCGGATGAGCGAGATATCGGTCTTGGAGGTGAGCAGGTTTTCGCCATCGAGCAGAATCTCGCCCTCGGCGCGTTGCCCCGGGTAGAGCTCGAACATGCGATTGAACGTGCGCAGCAGCGTCGATTTTCCGCAGCCCGACGGGCCGATGAACGCCGTGACCTTGTGCTCGGGGATAGACAGGTTCACGTTGCGGATCGCGTGGAATTTGCCATAGTAGAAGTTCAGGTTCTTGACTTCGAGCTTGGCTTTGGCGGCGTTGGCGGTGTTTTCCATTGACTTTCCCGAGTCCGGCGCGCGGGCGCGCCGGTGTGCGATCACGATTTGCGGAACAGGTTGCGGGCCAGGATGTTGATGCCCAGCACCAGCAGGGTAATAAGGGTGGCGCCGGCCCAGGCCAGGTCGTTCCAGTCCTGGAACGGGCTGGCCGCGTATTGGTAGATGACCACCGGAAGGTTGGCCATGGGCTGGTTCATGTTCAGCGACATGAACTGGTTCGACAGCGCGGTAAAGAGCAGCGGCGCGGTTTCGCCCGAAATGCGCGCGATGGCAAGCAGAATGCCGGTGATGATGCCCGTCTTGGCGGCGCGATAGCACACCATCGTGATCATGCGCCACTTGGGGCAGCCCAGCGCCGCCGCGGCTTCGCGCAGGCTGTTGGGCACCAGCATCAGCATGTTGTCGGTGGTGCGCACCACTACCGGTATCACCAGGATCGACAGCGCCAGCGCACCCGCCCAGCCCGAATAGTGGCCCACCTGCGCCACATACACGGCGTAGATGAACAGGCCGATGATGATCGAAGGCGCCGACAGCAGCACGTCGTTCAGGAAGCGGGTGGCCGGCGCGAGCCAGCCGCGCTGCCCGTACTCGGCCAGGTAGGTGCCGGCCAGGATGCCCACCGGCGTACCCACCAAGGTGCCTACGCCGGCCATCAGCAGGCTGCCCACGATGGCGTTGATCAGCCCGCCCTGTTGCCCGGGCGGCGGCGTGATTTCGGTGAACAGCGTCAGCGACAAGGCGGGCGCGCCCTTGAACACCAGCGTAAGAATGATCCAGAACAGCCAGAACAACCCGAACAGCAATGCCGCCAGCGAGATGGTCAGCATCACGCGGTTGACCAGCCGCCGGCGGCGGTAGATGCCGTTGTTCATGTTGAGCACAGATTCAGCCATGATGATTCCGGGTATGGGGTCAGGTTTTCAGGCCTTCCGCCTTGGAAAGACGGACGAGCAGGACCTTGGAGAAGGCCAGCACCACGGTGGTGATCAGGAACAGGATCAGGCCCAGTTCGAGCAGCGCCGATTTCTGCATGCCCCCGGCTTCGTTGAATTCATTGGCCAGCGCCGACGCGATGGAGTTGCCCGGCGAGAACAGCGAATCGGGCCAGCGGAACGCGTTGCCGATGACGAAGGTGACCGCCATGGTTTCGCCCAATGCCCGGCCCAGGCCCAGCATAATGCCGCCGATCACGCCCGATTTGGTATACGGCAGCACCACGCGCCACATGACTTCCCAGGTCGAGCTGCCCAGCCCGTATGCGGACTCTTTGAGCATGGCGGGTACCAGTTCGAACACGTCGCGCATTACCGCGGCGATGAACGGAATGATCATGATCGACAGGATCAGCCCTGCGGTGAATATCCCGATGCCGAACGGCGGCCCGGCGAAAATGCCGCCGATAAGCGGCAGGCTGCCCAGCGTGGCGATAAGCCCGGGCTGCACGTACTGCTGGAAAATCGGCACGAACACGAACAGCCCCCACATCCCGTAGATGATCGACGGGATGGCGGCCAGCATTTCGATGGCGGTGCCCAGCGGGCGGCGCAGCCACGCGGGCGACAGTTCGGTCAGGAAGATGGCGATGCCGAATGACACCGGCACGGCGATGACCAGCGCAATGAACGAGGTCAGCAGCGTACCGACGATGGGCACGACGGCCCCGAAGTTCCGCTGCACGGGATCCCAGTCGTTGGTCCAGAGAAACGCCAGCCCGTATTCGGACAGGGTTTCGCGGCTACCGTAGATCAACGACAACATGATGGCCGCCAGCAGAATGAACACCAGGAAGGCGAACAGGCGGGTCAGGTTCTTGAACAGCGCATCCATTAGCGCGTTTTTGCTTTGCTTCATAGGCGAAGGCGTGCCGGTGGTGACGGTTTCCGACCCGGGGGCCGGCTGCAGCACCGTATTATCCAATACCGCGCTCATGGATGGGTTTTCCTTGGGAAGAGTCCGGAAACCGCGCCGCCCGGCCGGGCGGCGCGGCGCGCGCAGCCGCCGCGGCCCGCGCGCCCGAAGATGGCAGACCGATTATTGCCAGACCGGCTTGCCGTCGGCGCTCTTGATTTCGCCCCAGGCGGCGCGAATTTCGGCGGTAACCGAGTCAGGCAGCGGCACGTAGTCCAGCGCCGCGGCAGATTCCTTGCCGTTCTTGAAGGCCCAGTCAAAAAACTCGAGCACCGCGCGGCCCTGTTCGGGCTTGTCCTGCACCTTGTGCACCAGGATGAACGTGGCGGCGGTGACAGGCCACGATTCGGCGCCGGGCTCGTTGGTCAGCACCACGCCCATGCCGGGAGCGCCCTTCCAGTCGGCGTTGGCGGCCGCGGCAGCGAATGCCGACTGCTCGGGCTGCACGAACTTGCCGTCGCGGTTCTGCAACTGGGTCCACGACAGTTTGTTCTGCTTGGCGTAGGCGTACTCGACGTAGCCGATCGAGTTCTTCAGTTGGCCCACATAGGCCGCCACGCCTTCATTACCCTTGCCGCCCTGACCGGTGGGCCACTTCACTGCCTTGCCCTCGCCTACCTTCTCTTTCCACTCGGGCGAGACTTTCGACAGGTAGTTGGTCCAGCCAAAGGTGGTGCCCGAGCCGTCCGAGCGGTGTACCACGATGATGTCGGACGACGGCAGCTTCAGATCCGGGTTCAGCGCCTTGATGGCGGCGTCGTCCCATTTCTTGACCTTGCCCAGGAAGATATCGGCCAGCACGGGGCCCGACAGCTTCAGCTGGCCGGGTTGGATACCGTTGATATTGACTACCGGCACGGTGCCGCCGATAACGGCGGGAAACTGCAGCAGACCGCTTTTTTCCAGGTCTTCGGCCTTGAGGGGATCGTCCGAAGCGCCGAAATCGACCGTCTTGGCCTTGATCTGCTGCTGCCCGCCGCCCGAGCCGATCGACTGGTAGTTCACGGCATTGTCGGTAGCCGCCTTGTAGTCGGACGCCCACTTGGCGTAGATCGGGTACGGAAACGACGCTCCGGCGCCGGTGATATTGGCAGCCTGCACCGCAAAGACGGCGCCGGCAAGCACGGCGCCCAGGGAAATCTGCTTGAAAACACGGTTGAACATGCGGGTTCCTTCTGTGCTCGTTGAGGAAGTCGCGGCGGGCTGGCGGCCCGTCTGATCATCGACGTAACGAATGTTAGAAGGCCAACATGACAAGACCGTGACAGTCACATACGCTTCAAGCAGGCAATTATTAGGGACACTACCCTAGCCGGGTAGCCAGGAATTCGTGCAGATTCAGAGGCGCCCGGCGGTTGCGCACACGCAGATAGGTGCCGTCGGGCTGCTGCTGCCACGACAGCTGGTTGTCGCGCAGGGCAAAGGTGAACGCTTCGTCGATGACACGCTTCTTGAGCGCCTTGTCATAAATCGGGAAGGCGACCTCTACCCGGCGGAAGAAATTGCGGTCCATCCAGTCGGCCGACGACAGGTAGACCAGTTCCTGCCCATCGGCATAAAAGTAGAACACGCGCGAGTGTTCGAGAAAGCGCCCCACGATGGACCGCACCCTGATGTTGTCGGAAAGCCCGGGTACGCCGGCCCGCAAGGCGCACACGCCCCGCACGACAAGGTCGATCTTGACGCCGGCCTGGCTGGCCAGGTACAGCTCGGCGATGATCTGCTCTTCGAGCAGCGAGTTCATCTTGGCGAGAATGCGCGCCTTGCGGCCCGCCTTGGCAGCCCGGATCTCGGCGCGGATATGCGCGAGCATGCCATCGTGCAGGGTAAAGGGCGACTGCAGCAGCGCCTTCAGGCTGCGGCGCGCGCCCAGGCCCGTAAGCTGGGTGAAGACCTGGTCCATGTCTTCGCAGATGCGCGGGTCGGCAGTAAGCAGGCCGAAGTCGGTATACAGGCGCGCGGTACGCGGGTGGTAGTTGCCCGTGCCCAGATGGGCGTACCGGCGCAGGCGGCCTTTTTCCCGGCGCAGCACCAGCGCCATCTTGGCATGGGTCTTGTGGGCCACCACGCCGTACACCACGTGCGCGCCGACTTCTTCAAGGCGAGCCGCCCAGTTGATGTTGGTCTGCTCGTCGAAGCGGGCCATGAGCTCCACTACCACGGTGACTTCCTTGCCGGCGCGCGCGGCCGCCAGCAGGATCTGCATCAGCTCGGAATCTTCGCCGGTACGGTAGATCGTCTGCTTGATGGCCATGACATCGGGATCGAGCGCGGCCGCCGTCAGGAAGTCGATGACAGGCTGGAATGACTGGTACGGATGGTGCAACAGGCGGTCGGCCTCGGCCACCGCCGCGAAAAGCTCGGCCGGCTTGCCCGCCACCATGTCGAACGGCGCCGGCACCGAACCGTGGTGCGGCGGGAACAGCAGATCGGGCCGGCTGTCGGAATTGCACAGCTGCATCAGGCGCGACAGGTTGACCGGACCGTTGACCCGGTAAGTATCCTCGGCCACAAGCGAGAATTCACGCTGCAGGTAGGCTTCGAGGTCGGGCGGCGTCAGGCGGTCGATTTCAAGCCGCACGGCGGCCCCGAAATTGCGCTGCGACAGTTCGCCCTGCAGGGCATGGCGCAGGTTGGTGACTTCTTCTTCGTCGACGAACAGGTCGCTGTTGCGCGTGACCCGCCACTGATAGCAGCCCAGCATTTCCAGGCCCGGGAACAGCTCGCCCACAAAGGCGCGCATCAGCGACGTAAGCAGGACATGGCCATCGGGCTTGCCCGAAATCTCGGGCGGCATCTTGATCAGCCGGGGCAGCGCGCGCGGGGCCTGCACCACGGCAATGGACGCCTGCCGGCCAAAAGCGTCGGCGCCCGACAAGGCCACGATGAAATTCAGGCTTTTGTTATAGACGCGCGGAAACGGATGGGCGGGGTCGAGCCCGATGGGCGTGAGCAGCGGCATGACATCGCGCTTGAACACGTCGTGCGCCCACCGCTGCTGCGCTTCGTTCCATTCGGAGGCGTGATGCAGGGCGATGCCCTCGGCATCGAGGCTGGGCAGGATGTTGTGGTTGAGCAGGTCGTACTGGCGGGCCACCAGGGCATGGACCTTTTGCTGCACGCGCTGGAAGACCTCGGCCGGGGTACGGCCGTCGGGGCCCGTAAGCCCGGGATTCTGGCGCTGCTGTTCTTTCAGGCTGGATATGCGTATTTCGAAGAATTCGTCGAGATTGGAACTGACGATGCACACATAGCGCAGGCGTTCGAGCAGCGGCACCTGCGGGTTTTCCGCCATCGCCAGGACCCGCTCGTTGAACTTCAATAAAGAAAGCTCGCGGTTCAGGAACGGACGTTCAACAGACGGACGAGTCGACATACGAGATTCCAAGCAGACGGACAAGACCCTGGTTTTACTGCAGTTTCGTGACGCTTCCATGACGGCGTCGCGCAACCTCAGAGCGTACGACAAATCGGCCGGTTGCGGTGCGCTGCGCAGGGGCTGTCATATCGGTTCTCTATAATCGGCCCACTGACAGCCCTACCCACATGCCCGCATGAATCATCTACTGGCCGCCGTAGACCTCGGCTCAAACAGCTTTCGCCTTTCCATCGGGCGAGTCGTCGAGCAAGGCGGCGCACAGACCATCTACCAGATCGACCGCCTCAAGGAAACCGTGCGGCTGGCTGCCGGGCTGGATGGCGATAAACGCCTGGGAGAGCCGGCCGTGGAACGGGCCGTGGCCGTGCTGGAACGCTTTGGCGAACGCCTGCACAGCTTTCACCCCAGCCGGGTTCGCGCAGTGGCCACCAACACGTTCCGGGTCGCCCGCAACACGGCCGAGTTCCTGCCGCGCGCCCAGGCTGCCCTGGGCTTTCCCATCGAGGTCATCGCGGGGCGCGAAGAGGCCCGCCTGATTTTCTCGGGCGTGGTGCACACGCTGCCGCCGTCGCTGAACCGGCGCCTGGTCATCGACATCGGCGGCGGCTCGACTGAAGTCATTATCGGCAAAGGCTTCGAGCCGGGGCTGATGTCGTCGCTGTACATGGGCTGCGTCACGTACAGCAGGCAGTTCTTCCCCGACGGCACGGTGGATGCCCACCAGATGAAGCTGGCAGAGCTGGCCGCGCGGCGCGAAATCGAAGTCATCGCCAAGCAATACCGCAAGGCCGGCTGGAAAGAAGCGTACGGTTCATCGGGCACCGCCAAGGCCCTGTACGCCATTCTTACCGAATGCGGCTTCTCAGACCGGGGCATCACCCGCGCGGGCCTGAAACGCCTGAAAGAACGCATCATCCGTTCGGGCCGGGTCATTCCCCAGGAACTGCCGGGCATCAAGCTGGAACGCGCCGACGTGTTGCCGGGCGGCCTGGCCATCATGAGCGCCCTGTTCGACGAACTGGGTATCGAGGTAATGCACACCGGCGACGGGGCGCTGCGGCTGGGCGTGCTGTACGACCTGCTGGGACGCGACGCCGAACACGACAAGCGCGACGAAACGGTGCGCCAGTTCATGAAGCGCTACCACGTGGATGCCAACCAGGCGCTACGCGTGCGCAAGGCGGCGCTGGCGTTCTTCGATTCCATCTGCCCGCCCGAGGAAGGCCGCACCGAGCTGCGCCAGGCGTTGGGCTGGGCCTGCGACCTGCATGAAGTGGGCTTGTCCATTGCGCACAACGGCTATCACAAGCACACGGCCTACGTGCTGGACAACGCCGACATGCCCGGTTTCTCGCGCGTCGACCAGCAATTGCTGGCGCTGCTGGCCCTGGGGCACCACGGCAAGCTCTCCAAAGTTGAACCGCTGGTGCACGACCGCAACGAATGGGCGGCCATCCTGTGCCTGCGGATCGCGGTGTTGCTGCTGCGCCGGCGCACGGATATCGCCCAGTTGCCCCTGACGGTGTCCATACGCGACAACTCCATTGTCGTGCGCATCGACCGCGCCTGGCTGGCCAAGCATCCCCTGAGCGACTTCACACTGCGCTCCGAAGAGTCAGAATGGCGAAAGGTGGGCTTCTCTTTCGAGTTGCTTGAGTTCTAGGCGCAATGGCCGGGTGGCGCGGCAAAGCAGCCGCATGCGCCACCGCCTGAGCGCGCGGCGCATGGTCAGGCGATGGCCGGCGCCGCAACGTCCAGACCGAAATGCCGGCGGTAGCGGTCGTCCATTTGCTCCATGTCGAGCAAGACCGGAAAGTCGGCCGTATTGAAATCCGGATCCCAGGCGGGCTCGCCGCAAATGCGGGCGCCCAGTTTCAGGTAGCCCTTGATGAGCGGCGGCACGCGCGCCGGCAACGGGCTGTCCAGGCGTTCGACCGGGTAACGATGCAAGGGCGTGACGCGCGGCGCGCCAGGTATCTGCGCTTGGCCGGCCACGTTGCGCCAGACCTCGGCGGCCGTCACGCCGTCATCGCGCAGGCTGACGCTTGCACAGCCCAGCATGTAGCGGTATGCGCCGCGTCTCATGAATTCGGCCAGCCCGGACCACAACAGCATAATGGCCGCGCCGCTGCGATGGTCGGCGTGCGTGCAGGACCGCCCGACCTCTACCATGTTGTTGCGCAAGGCGGCGAGACCGGAAAGGTCGAATTCGGACTCGGAGTAATAGCCGCCCGCCTGGCGGGCTTTGTCGGGCGTCATGATGCGATAAGTGCCCACCACGCGGCCCGTATCAAGCTCACGCACCATCAAGTGTTCGCACCAGGGATCGTAGCGGTCGCGCTCTATGCCGTCTTGCGCATCGGGAAACACCGCGCCCATGTCTTCCGTGAACACCGTGTACCGAAGGCGCTGCACTTCTTCGATTTCTTCGGGGGTACACGCCAGCCCCACTACCAGAATCCGCGACTGTGAGCCTGCCCACGGCTGCGGTTTGGCTGGCCTGGGATCGATACGTGCTAATTCGAGCATTACGCGGAACTCCTGAAGTATGGCGACAGTGTGGAGACCGGATGTGTCAGGTATTTGAAGAAAATGTTACATGACCATGAAGTTTACGCCTATCGCCGCAGGGCGGCGAGGTGCGGCCGGCGAGGTCCGGCCGGCCAGGGGCAGCTGCCTAGGGGCGGCCGGGCGCATCCAGACTGAGCAGCAACTCGGATAAGCGCATGTCCAGCTCGGCAAGCGCTGCAGCCGGCAGAGCGGACAAAATCTGGCGCTCGTTGGCGATGTGCGCCTCGACTACGCGGTCGATAAGCGTGCGGCCCTTGCGGGTCAGTTGAACGAGCATGCTGCGCGCATCCTGGGCGTTAGGCACGCGCTCGATCCATCCTTTGGCTTCCAGGCTCTTGAGCCGATGGGTCATCGTGCCCGAAGTCACCATCAAGGTGGAGAACAGCTCGGTCGGACTCAGGCGACACGGCTCGCCGGCGCGCCGCAGCGCGGCCAGCATGTCGAACTCCCAGAGGCTCAAATCGAATTCAGCGAAGCACGATTCAAGACGCTGTTCCAGCAGGGCGGCGCATCGCTTGATGCGACCGATCGGCCCCATCGGACTGGCGTCCAGATCGGGCCGCGCTCGCGCCCACTGGTCGAGGATCGCGTCTACCGCATCGGGCAGGCGTTGGCTGGTTTTCTTCATATATCTTGACTTCAAGATAAGTGGCGAACACAATGGCGCCAATATATCTTGAATTAAAGATAATCACCATGCCCGCTAACCCTTCCACCAATTACTGGCGCGATGTGCTGCTCAGCGCGCTCGCGCCCGTGATCTGGGGTTCGACCTACATCGTCGCCTCGGAGCTGCTGCCGCCGGATCGTCCATTTACCGCTGCTCTCATCCGCGCCCTGCCCGCCGGCCTGCTGTTGCTCGCGTATACGCGCCGAATGCCCGCGCGCCGGGATTGGTGGCGTTTGCTGGTACTGGGCGCACTGAATATCGGCATCTTCCAGGCCTTGCTGTTTGTGGCGGCCTATCGTCTTCCGGGCGGGTTGGCAGCGGTACTCGGTTCGGTGCAGCCGCTGGTCGTGATGGCCCTGGCCTGGGTGGCCGACCGGCGATCACCAGCACAGGCCACGCTGTGGTCGGCTGTCACGGGTATAGCGGGAATGGCCGTGCTGCTGTTGTCGCCGCAAACCGTGTTTGAGCCCGTGGGCATTGCGGCGGCGCTGCTGGGCGCGGTGTGCATGGCAACCGGCATGTGGCTGACCCAACGCTGGCGGCTGGATTTGCCGGTATTGGCACTTACCGGCTGGCAACTGGTAATTGGCGGCCTGATGCTCGCGCCCGTTGCCTGGCTGGCAGATCCCCCCTTGCCGCCGCTGTCGTCATCGCAATGGCTGGCCTATGCCTACTTGAGCCTGGCGGGCGCGGTGCTGGCTTATGTACTGTTTTTCCGGGGCCTCGTGCGGTTGCCGGCGGTGGCCGTCGCATCGCTGGGCTTGCTCAGTCCGCTCACTGCCGTGGTGCTGGGGTGGGGGCTGCTGTCGCAGTCGATCAAGGGCATGCCGCTGGCAGGGCTGGTGGTCGTACTCGCCAGCGTCTTCGCCGTGCAATGGACGTCGGCGCGTACCCGGCATCACGTTTTTATTTCACCCAAGCAGCTGTTGCCATGAACCATTCCATACAGAACGTCATTGAAACCAGAACGTCCGTCAATCACTTCCAGCCCGGCCGGCCGCTGGAGGATGGCGTCATCGAATTCCTTATCAGCCAGGCGACCAAGGCGCCTTCCGCGTACAACCTGCAAAACTGGCGATTCATCGCCGTGCGCACGCCCGATGCGAAGTCCCGCCTGAAATCCGCAGCCTACGAGCAGCAGAAGATCGTGGATGCGTCGGTGGCCTTCATCATTTGCGGCACGCTGGAAGCCTATTCGCAATTGGCTTGCGCGCTTCAACCCAGCATGGATGCGCAAATCATGGAGCCGCACATGGTCGATGGCTGGGTGGCCCAGGCGACTGCAACGCACCAAGGCAATCTCGTCTTGCAGCGCGACGAAGCTGTCCGTTCGGCCTCGCTGGCCGCAATGACGCTGATGTTGGCGGCACAAGGCATGGGACTGGGATCGTGCGCGATGAGTGGCTTCGATGCACAGCAGGTGAGCCGGACGTTTGATCTGGATGCAACCGAGCTTCCAGTGATGATCGTCACGGTGGGCTACGCCGCCGATGACAATTGGCCGCAGAAGCCACGCCGGGCGTTGACAGAAGTTCTTTCCATCGTGTGAGGAAATGCCGATAAGCCTGCCGTATCCGGTCCTGGCGCGTACCAGCGAAATGCGGCACTGGTGTCATGGCGAAATGAAAAAAGGCCGGCCCCTGTGCGGGACGCGGCCTTCGTGGCACGGCATGGGCGTTCAGGCCAGGCTGGCGGCCAGCTTTTCTGCGCAGGATGCCGCCAGTGCGGCCTCTTCGGCTTCGACCATGAGCCGCAGCTTGGGCTCGGTACCCGATGCGCGGATCAATACGCGGCCGCGGCCGGCCAGTTCGGCCTCGACGGCCTGCCGGGCGGCAGCCAGCCCGGCGTGCGATGACCAGTCGGTTCCGGGCGCCAGCGGCACGTTGATCATCTTCTGCGGATACATGCGCAGGTCGCCCACCCAGTCGGCCAGGGTGACGTCGTGGCGCCGCAGAGCCGTAAGCACCTGCAGCGCGGCGATGATACCGTCGCCAGTGGTGTGGCAATCGAGGCAGATCAAGTGGCCCGAGCTTTCGCCGCCATAGAGCCAGCCCCGGGCCTGCATCTGTTCGAGCACATAGCGGTCGCCCACCTTGGCGCGCTCGAACCCCACCCCCAGGCGCTGCATCTGCAGTTCGAATCCGTAGTTGGTCATGAGCGTGCCCACGACGCCGGCCACCGGGCCGCGCGTCATGCGCTCGCGTACGACGGCATACAACAACTCGTCGCCGTCGTAGATGCGGCCGTCGCCGTCGACCATCTGCAGGCGATCGGCATCGCCGTCCAGGGCGATGCCCAGGTGGGCGCCGCGCTCGCGCACGGCTTGCGCCAGCGATGCCGGATGCAAGGCGCCGACGCCGTCGTTGATGTTCAGGCCATCGGGCGACACGCCTATGGCGTGCACTTCGGCGCCCAGTTCCTGGAACACGTGAGGCGCCACGTTGTAGGCCGCGCCATGCGCGGCGTCTACCACGAGCTTCAGGCCATTGAGGTCCAGATCGTTGGGAAACGTGCTTTTGCAGAACTCGATATACCGCCCCTGGGAGTCCTGCATGCGGCGCGCGCGCCCCAGCGCCTCGGACTTCACGCAGCCCAGCGGCTCGTCCAGGGCCGCCTCGATCTCGGCCTCGATCTCGTCGGGCAGCTTCATGCCGCTGGCCGAGAAGAATTTGATGCCGTTGTCCTGGTAGGGATTGTGCGAGGCGCTGATGACAATGCCGGCCACCAGCCGCAGGGCGCGGGTAAGGTAGGCCACGGCCGGCGTGGGCACGGGGCCCGCCAGCAACACGTCGATGCCCGCAGCCGACAGGCCGGCCTCGAGCGCGGATTCGAGCATGTAGCCCGAAACGCGCGTGTCTTTGCCGATGACAACCTGCGGGCTGCCGCCGCGACTGCCATGCTGGCGGGCCAGGACACGGCCCGCCGCGTAGCCCAGGCGCAGGGCGAAGGCTGCGTTGATGACTTCGCCGCCCACTTCGCCCCGGACACCATCGGTGCCGAAATACTTGCGTTGCGTCATGCTCGTATAGCTCCTTGTTCGGCCGCCTGCCAGACCTTCAGGGCGTCTATGGTGGCCGCCACGTCGTGCACGCGCACGATGGAGGCGCCGCGCGCGACGCACGCCAGCGCACCGGCAATGCTGCCGGCCAGGCGATCGGATACCGGCCTGCCGGTGGCTTCGCCGATCATGGATTTGCGCGACAACCCGGTCAAGAGGGGATAGCTGGACACACGCAGGCTGGACAACCTGCGCAACAGTTGAAAATTGTGTTCGGCCGTCTTGCCGAACCCGAAACCCGGGTCCAGCACGATGCGGCGAGGGTCTACCCAGGCGGCGCGCAGCCGTTGCGCCCGCGCGCCCAGGAACACGCCGATCTCGCCCAGCAGGTCGGTGTATTCGGGCGCCTGTTGCATGGTGCCCGGTTCGCCTTTCATGTGCATCACGCACAAACCACAGCGCGTGGGCGCCACGGCTTCGATGGCCCCGGGCTGGCGAAACCCGTAGATGTCGTTGATCATGTCGGCGCCCGCATCTAGCACGGCGCGCATGACGTCGGGCTTGAAGGTATCGACCGACAAAGGCACGCCACAATCGCGCAAGGCCTCGATCACGGGCAGCAGGCGGGCCAGTTCTTCCGACGCCGGCACCGGCGCGGCCCCCGGCCGGGTGGACTCGCCGCCCAGGTCCAGGATATGCGCGCCCTCGGCGATCAGGGCGCGGGCGTGCGCAATGGCCGCATCGGCATCGGCATGCTGGCCGCCGTCGGAAAAGGAATCGGGCGTGATGTTGACGATGCCCATCACGAGCGGGCGCTCGAGATCAAACTCGTAGCGCCCGCACAAAAAGGTGTTGGCCATGAAGGACGACCGGCGTGATCAGACCGCCGCGGGAGTGCCGCTGCCGCCCGTGGCCAGGCCGGTGGGCGGGGTATCGGGCGAGTCGGGGGTGCCTTCGGGCGTCTTGGGAGGACGCGGCGGGCGGCCCGACGTGATGTCGTTGATCTGGTCGGCGTCGATGGTTTCCCATTCGAGCAGTGCACGCGTCATGGCTTCGACCATTTCGCGGTTTTCCTCGAGGATCTTGCGCGCCACCATGTATTGCTCGTCGATGATGCGCCGGATTTCGGCGTCGACCTTCTGCATGGTCGCCTCGGACATATGCGTGGTCTTGGTGACGCTGCGCCCCAGGAAGACTTCGCCTTCGTTCTCGGCGTACACCATGGGGCCAAGATCGCTCATGCCGTAGCGGGTGACGATGTCGCGCGCGATGGCCGTGGCGCGTTCGAAGTCGTTCGAGGCGCCGGTGGTCATCTGGTTCATGAAGATCTCTTCGGCGATACGGCCGCCGAACAGCACCGCGATGGTGTTGAGCAGACGCTCTTTGTCCATGCTGTAGCGGTCGTTCTCGGGCAACTGCATGGTCACCCCCAGCGCGCGGCCGCGCGGGATGATGGTGACCTTGTGCACCGGGTCGGTCTTGGGCAGCATCTTGGCCACGATCGCGTGCCCGGACTCGTGGTAGGCCGTGTTCTTGCGCTCTTCTTCGGGCATGACGATCGAGCGGCGCTCGGCGCCCATGATGATCTTGTCCTTGGCCTTTTCGAAGTCGGACATGTCGACGGTGCGGCCGTTGCGGCGCGCCGCGAACAGCGCCGCCTCGTTGACCAGGTTGGCGAGGTCGGCGCCCGAGAAGCCGGGGCAGCCGCGCGCCAGGATGGTGGCGTCGACGTTGGGCGACAACGGCACCTTGCGCATGTGCACGCGCAGGATCTGTTCGCGCCCGCGGATGTCGGGCAACGGCACCACGACCTGGCGGTCGAAGCGGCCCGGGCGCAGCAGCGCCGGGTCGAGCACGTCGGGGCGGTTGGTGGCGGCGATGACGATAACGCCCTGGCCGGATTCAAAACCGTCCATCTCGACCAGCATCTGGTTCAGGGTCTGTTCGCGTTCGTCGTTGCCGCCGCCCAGCCCGGCGCCACGCTGGCGGCCCACGGCGTCGATTTCATCGATGAAGATGATGCACGGGGCGTGCTTCTTGGCGTTTTCGAACATGTCGCGCACGCGGGCCGCACCCACGCCCACGAACATTTCGACAAAGTCCGAACCGGAAATGCTGAAGAACGGCACCTTGGCCTCGCCCGCGATGGCCTTGGCCAGCAGCGTCTTGCCGGTACCGGGCGAGCCCACCATCAGCACGCCGCGCGGAATGCGGCCGCCGAGCTTCTGGAACTTGCTGGGGTCGCGCAGAAAATCGACCAGTTCCTGGACGTCTTCCTTGGCTTCATCGCAGCCGGCCACATCGGCGAAGGTTACCTGGTTGGTGTTTTCGTCGAGCATGCGCGCGCGCGACTTGCCGAAGCTGAACGCACCGCCGCGTCCGCCGCCCTGCATCTGGCGCATGAAGAACACCCACACGCCGATCAGCAGCAGCATGGGGAACCACGAAACGAAGATGCTCATGAGCAGCGACGGCTCTTCGCGCGCCTTGCCCGAGACGTCCACGCCGTACTTGAGCAGATCCGAAACCATCCAGAGGTCGCCCGGCGAGGTCAGCGTATAGGCGCGACCGGTGTCAGGCGTGACATAAAGCACGTCGCCCTGCACGTCGACCTTGCGGATGCGCCCTGCCTTGGCGTCATCCATGAACTGGGTGTAGCTGACGCCGTCCTGCGTCTGGGCCCGCCCGTCAAACTGTTTGAACACCGTAAACAGGACGAGCGCGATCACCATCCAGACCGCGACTTTGGAAAATGAATTATTCAAGGTCGATCTCCTGCTTTCGATTCCGACCGGCGACCGCCCCGCTCATATGGCACAGTCACAAGTATGTCAATAGCTCATTCTACCCTGTCGGGACCGGTTCCGTCTGGCGCCGGGAGCGGCGCTGATACATGTTGGAACCTTGACGCGCGCCGTGCCTGACAGGGGCGAATTCGGGTATGCCGGGCGGCGAAGCCCGGCGTGGCTGGCCGCCTACTTCAAATCGCGCGCGACCAGGAAGGTTTCGGAAGATTTATCCCGCGACGCCTTGGGCTTGCGCTCGACGACGCGCTTGAAGCGCTGCTTGTAGGCCTGCACGATCTGGGAGAACCCGCTGCCGTGGAAGGCTTTGACAATCAGCGCCCCGTCGGGCTTGAGGTGGTTGCAGGCAAACTCCAGGGCCAGTTCGCATACATGCTGGATACGAGCAGAATCCGCGACGCCCACGCCCGATAAGTTGGGGGCCATGTCCGAAATGACAAGGTCGACCGCCTGGTCGCCCACCAATTCTTGCAACTGTTGCAAAACCGCGTCATCGCGGAAGTCGCCCTGGATGAATTCCACCCCGGCCACCGGCTCCATGGGCAGCAGGTCCAGGGCGATGATGCGCCCATCCACCACGCCGCCGGGGCCGGCCAGGCGTTCGCGCGCCACTTGCGACCAGCTGCCGGGGGCCGAGCCCAGGTCGACCACGACATCGCCGCGGCGCAGCAGTTTTTCGGTGTCGACGATCTCGATCAGCTTGAACGCGGCGCGGGCGCGATAGCCCTTCTGTTGCGCCATCTTCACATAGGGATCGTTGATGTGCTGGTTGATCCAGTCTTTAGAGAATTTCTTTTTGGCCATTACCGTACAATTCCGAGCATGCCTATATTAGAACTCACCTCTCGCGAGCGCAGCGATTTGCGCTCGGCCGCCCATCCGTTGCGCCCGGTCGTCCTGATCGGCGACAACGGGCTGACCGACGCGGTCTTGAAAGAAATCGACCGCGCCCTGACGTCGCACGGGCTGATCAAGGTACGCGCCGGCGGCAACGACCGCGACGAGCGCGACGCCATGCTGGCGAATATCTGCGACACCCTGTCGTGCGCCCCGGTGCATCACCTGGGCAAAATCCTGATCCTGTTCCGCCCGTTGCCGGGCAACGTGGCCCCTCAGGCAGAAAGCACGCCGGCGCGCCGCAAGCCGTCCGAGCCATACACGCCCAAGAAAATGGCCGCCGAAGGCAAGAGCCTGGCCAAGAAACCCCGCCCGTCCGCCGCGCGCAAGGCGGCAGCCGAGCCGGCCAAGCCTGCCCGGGTTGCCCTGAACCAGGCAGGCCGCCCCGAGCGTCCCAGCACCCGCAAAACCACGCCGGCGGCGCACGGCATCCCGCGACGCGCCGGCAGCGCCCTGAGCCTGCGCGCCGGTGCGCGCACCTGCCGGGCCGCCGCCACGGGGCGCCGGGCTGGCAAGACTACCAAAAGATAAAAAAGCGTGGGCCAGGCTGCGCCGCTAGACCGCGGCAGCGGCAGCCATGACTTGCGCACTGCAACGGCCCATGCGCGGCCGTGCGGCGCCCGAAGCGCCAGACGCACACTGCCCCTGGCATGCGCCCACCGGCCCATCCGGCACGGTGCGGCGCCCGGGGGCCACCATCGCCCGGCCATGCGCCAGGCGGTGAAGAATGATAAATACCGCGCCCCCCAGCCCGTACGAGACGAGCGCCCGGAACAGCAAGGCAACGACCCTGGCCGCATTGGCGGCTTGCATCGCGCAAGACAAGGCCGGCGCGCACAGCGCGCCGATGCTGCGCAGCGGACCGCACCGCAAGGCCGTGGTCGGGCAGACCAGGACAGGGGGCAGGTGTAGCAGCATCGTTGGTTCCCGGGGGGGCGACGGCGTCGGTTCAGATGTAACGGACGCCCAGGACTTCGTACTCGCGCACGCCGGACGGCGCCTTGACTTCGACGACGTCGCCCACGGATTTACCGATCAGGGCGCGAGCCACCGGGCTGGAGACCGAGATCAGGTTCGACTTGATGTCGGCTTCGACGTCGCCCACGATCTGGTATGACAGGCGGTCGCCCGAATCCAGGTCTTCGATTTCGACCGTGGCACCGAAAACGGCGCGGCCTTCGGCATCCAGGGAAGCCGGATCGATGATGTGCGCGTTGGAAAGCGTGCCCTCGAGCTCGGCAATGCGCCCCTCGATGAAGCCCTGGCGTTCGCGGGCGGCATCGTATTCGGCGTTTTCCGACAGATCGCCCTGGGCACGAGCCTCGGCGATGGCGTTGATCACTGCGGGACGCTCGACGGTTTTCAGCCGATGCAACTCGGCTTGCAAGCGCTCGGCCCCACGCGCGGTCAAAGGAATGGCAGACATGTCGTTTCCCAAACAAAAAGTAGAAAACGCCCCGAATGGAGCGTTTCGGTAAAAGGTCGCAGTTGTGATGCTTGCGCCGCCCGGATGGGGGCAAGCCGGTGTTACGTGCTTAGGGTCGAACAGGCGGGAACGAAGCCGGACCCGATATCCGTGGTTCCCGACCATCCGCTCTGATCGGCCTGTGCCCGTGCACCGGCAAGGCTGCGACCAAAACAAAACCCCGGCTCGGGTCAGAACCGGGGCAAACAAGCTTCATTGTGGTCAAAATTCGCAGGAATTGCAAGCCATCCGGAAAACGCCACGTTGATCGCAGTTAAATGCAGTACGGCGCAAGTTGGCAGCGCCGTCGTTTCCGGATTGGCTTTCAGATGACTCGGCGGCCACTACGCTGCAGCAGGGCGTACAGGATAATGGCGCCGAAGGTGGCCGTGCCGATGCCGGCCAGCATGAAGTCGCCCAGCTTGAGCGTGAAATCGCCCGCGCCCAGCACCAGCGTGACGGCGGCAACAATAAGGTTGCGGTTGTCGCTGAAGTCGACCTGGTTGACCACCCATATGCGCGCGCCGGCCACGGCGATAAGACCGAACACCACCACCGACATGCCGCCCAGCACGGGGCCGGGTATCGTCTGGATCAGCGCGCCGAACTTGGGCGAGAACCCCAGCACAATGGCGATGAGCGCCGCCACCACGAAGACCAGGGTGGAGTAGATGCGCGTGACGGCCATGACGCCGATGTTCTCGGCATAGGTGGTGACGCCGGTGCCGCCCACGGCGCCGGACACCATGGTGGCCACCCCGTCGCCCACGAAGGCGCGGCCCAGGTAGCGGTCGAGGTTCTGGCCGGTCATGGCGCTGACCGCGCGGATGTGCCCAAGGTTCTCGGCCACCAGGATGACGGCCACCGGCACGATCAGGCCCATGGCATCGAGCCGGAACTCGGGGGCAGTGAACTGCGGCAGGCCCACCCAGGGCGCTGCGGCCACGGCCGAGAAATCGATCGGCTTGCCGAGCCCCAGGCCGTTGGCGCAGATGGCATAGATGACGCAGGCCAGCAACAGGCCCACCAGAATGAGCAGGCGCTGCACCGTGCCGCGCGTGTAGACGGCCACGCCGCCCACGCACAGGATGGTGACGATGGCCATGGTGGCGTCGAAGGTGGACCCGCCCATGGCGCCCTTGGCCGCAATGGGCGCCAGGTTCAGGCCGATGACGGCGACCACGGCGCCGGTGACCACCGGCGGCATCAGGGCTTCGATCCAGTCGGCGCCGCCGCCGGACCGCGAGTTGGCGATCCAGACCAGCACGCCGATAAGGGTATAGGCCAGGCCGCAGGCAATGATGGCGCCCAGCGCGACGCCCATGTTCAGGTTGGGGCCGGAGCCGGCATACCCCGTAACGGCCACGACCCCGCCGATGAAGGCGAAACTCGAGCCCAGGTAGCTGGGCACGCGGCCTCCGACGAACAGAAAGAAAATCAGCGTGCCGATGCCGGACATCAGGATGGCGACGTTGGGATCGAAGCCCATGATGAGGGGCGCCAGGACGGTGGAGCCGAACATGGCCACGACGTGCTGTGCGCCCATGGCGATGCTCTTGGGCCCCGACAGGCGTTCGTCGGGCGCGATGATGGCGCCGGGTGTCGAATCGTCGACCAGCTTCCAGCGCGGGAAATAGGAGTTGGGCATAGGATCTCTTGTGTATCCAGGAATGATTGATGGGCGGGGCGAAGTGTAGGGGGCGGCGAGGCTGGCCGCAATACGGTGATGCCCGGGCGGGTTGAACAGGTGGGCGCGTGCGGGAAATCAAGCTGCCGTTTTACTAGCGGTATATGCGGTAGTCGGGCGGTTGCTGGTTCGTGAGCGCCTTTGTCCGTGGGGCAAGCCGGGGGCGGCCAAGTCGTTCGGCTCGGGTGCATACAGGCATCCTCGGCCTGCTTCGCAGGCTGCCCTCTCTCCAAATGGCCGCCCCCGGCTTGCCCCTCGGACAAAGGCTCGCCGCAGTTCGGCTGCCGCCATGTCCGGCCAGGATCAGTCCAGACCGGGAACGGACCAGGCAATTACCGCCGCGGCTTGCGGGGAGCGTTGCGCGCGGCGCGGTCGTAGACCGCGTTGGGCAGCAGCCGCATCAGGCGCGCCACGACCCCCATTTGCCACGGAATCACGGTATACGAAACGCCGCGTTCGATGGCTGTCCGGGCGCGAGCGGCGAACTTGTCGGCGTCCATCAGGAAAGGCATGGAATACGGGTTCTGCGCCGTCATTGCCGTCTTGATATAGCCCGGCGCGATCGTCACCACCTTGACTCCGGCGCCGGCCAGTTCCACGCGCAGACTTTCGCAGTAGGTGGCCACCGCCGACTTGGACGCGCTGTAGGCGCCCGCACCGGGCAGGCCGCGGACCCCGGCTACGCTGGCGATGCCCACCAGGCGCCCTGCTCCCGCCCGCCGCATGGGCTCGACGAAAGGCTCGAACGTGGCAACCGTGGCCAACAGGTTGGTGTCGACGATGGCCTTGAACACGTCGAAGTCTTCGGCGTGGTCGGTAAGTGTGCCCGCGCTGATGCCGGCGCTGGCGATGACCACGTCTACCCTGCCCTGGCTACGGGCCAGGAAATCCGCGGCGGCGGCATGCAGGGCGGCGCGGTCGCGCACATCCAGCGCATAGCAATGGTGCTGCCCCGGCAAGGAGGCGGCCAGCTGGCCCAGCAATTCACCGCGGCGCGCCACCAGGCCCAGCCGCGCGCCGGCGTGGGCATAGCGTTCGGCCAGGGCGCGGCCCAGGCCGCTGGAAGCACCGGTAATAAAAACAGAGGTCATGGCAGCAGGAAGCGGCGCGGCGTATGCGGGACTTGCATGATAGGGACTCGGGCGGCGTGCGTCTACGCGATCGGCAAGGTGGCCGGCCATGAAAACGGGCCCCGAAGGGCCCGTTTAAGGCAAGCGCCAGGCAGGCTGGCCGCTTATTGCTGCGCGAGGCTGGCGTGCAGCTCTTGCAGCGGGTACACCTGCAGGCCCAGGCCCTGGCGCAGGTATTGCATGCCCTCGACCGCGGCGCACGCGCCGGCGATGGTCGTGAAGAACGTGACGCGGTTGGCCAGCGCCTGCGTACGGATCGTGCGCGAATCGGCGATGGCGTTGCGGCGCTCTTCGACGGTGTTGACCACCAGCGAGATCTCGCCGTTCTTGACCATGTCGACGATGTGCGGGCGGCCTTCGGTGACTTTGTTCACCACTTGCACGGGGATGCCGGCTGCCTCGATCTGGCCCGCGGTGCCGCGCGTGGCCACCAGCTTGAAGCCCAGGTTGTGCAGACCGCGCGCCACGCCGACGGCACGGGCCTTGTCCTGGTCTTTGACGCTGATGAAGGCGGTGCCGTTCTCGGGCAGGCTCACGCCCGCGGCCAGCTGCGACTTGACGAAGGCTTCGCCGAAGCTCGTGCCCACGCCCATGACTTCGCCGGTGGACTTCATTTCGGGACCGAGGATAGTGTCGACGCCCGGGAACTTCACGAACGGGAACACGGCCTCTTTGACCGAGAAGTAAGGCGGCACCACTTCACGCGTGATGCCCTGGTCGGCCAGGGTGCGGCCTGCCATTACGCGCGCGGCGATCTTGGCCAGCTGCAGGCCCGTGGCCTTGGACACGTAAGGCACGGTACGCGAGGCGCGCGGATTGACTTCCAGCACATAGACTTCGCCATCCTGGATGGCGAACTGCACATTCATCAGGCCGCTGACGTTGAGCGCGCGGGCCATCATGGTGGTCTGGCGCTTGATCTCGGCGATGACTTCGTCGGACAGCGAGTACGGCGGCAGGCTGCAGGCGGAGTCGCCCGAGTGCACGCCGGCCTGCTCGATGTGTTCCATGACGCCGCCGATGAACACCGTTGTGCCGTCGGCCAGGCAATCGACGTCGACCTCGGTGGCGTTGTTCAGGAAGCGGTCGAGCAGCACGGGAGAATCGTTGCTGACCTTGACGGCCTCGCGCATGTAGCGTTCGAGGTCTTGCGGCTCGTGCACGATTTCCATGGCGCGCCCGCCCAGCACATAGCTGGGGCGCACCACCAGCGGATAGCCGATGTCGGCGGCGTGCGACATGGCTTCGGCCTCGGTGCGCGCCGTGCGATTGGGCGGCTGGCGCAGGCCCAGCTTGTTGAGCAGCTTCTGGAAGCGCTCGCGGTCTTCGGCCACGTCGATGGATTCGGGACTGGTGCCGATGATGGGCACGCCGTTGGCTTCGAGCGCGCGTGCCAGTTTCAGCGGGGTCTGGCCGCCGTACTGGACGATCATGCCCACGGGGTTTTCTTTGTGGACGATTTCGAGCACGTCTTCGAGCGTGAGCGGCTCGAAGTACAGGCGATCGGAAGTGTCGTAGTCGGTGGAGACGGTTTCCGGGTTGCAGTTGACCATGATGGTCTCGTACCCGTCGTCGCGCAGGGCCAAGGCGGCGTGCACGCAGCAATAGTCGAACTCGATGCCCTGGCCGATACGGTTGGGGCCGCCGCCGAGCACGATGATTTTCTTGCGGTCGGTGGGCTGCGCCTCGCACTCGTCTTCGTACGTGGAATACATGTACGCGGTGCGGGTGGCGAACTCGGCCGCGCAGGTATCGACGCGCTTGTACACGGGACGCACGTTGAGCTGGTGGCGCAGCTTGCGGATCTCGGATTCGGAGGAATCCAGCAGGAACGCCAGGCGGCGATCGGAGAAGCCCATGCGCTTGAGCTGCCACAGCGTGCCGTAGTCAAGGTCGGCCAGCGTCTTCTGTTCGAGCGCGAGTTCGATGTCGACGATTTCTTTGATCTGCGCCAGGAACCAGGGGTCGATGCGGGTGATGTTGTGGACTTCGTCGAGCGTGAACCCCTGAGCGAAGGCGTCGCCCACGTACCAGATGCGCTCGGGGCCGGGTTCGCCCAGCTCGACCTGGAGCTTTTCGCGGTCGGTGGTTTTCTGGTTCAGGCCGTCGACACCGACTTCAAGACCGCGCAGGGCTTTCTGGAACGATTCTTTGAAAGTGCGGCCGATGGCCATGACTTCGCCCACCGACTTCATCTGGGTGGTAAGGCGGGAATCGGCCTGGGGGAATTTCTCGAAGGCGAAACGCGGCACCTTGGTGACCACGTAGTCGATGGAGGGCTCGAACGAGGCCGGCGTGGCGCCGCCGGTGATCTCGTTGCGCAGCTCGTCGAGCGTGTAGCCCACGGCCAGGCGCGCGGCGACCTTGGCAATGGGGAAGCCGGTGGCCTTGGAAGCCAGGGCCGACGAGCGCGACACGCGCGGGTTCATTTCGATGACGATCATGCGGCCGTTATCGGGATTGACCGCGAACTGTACGTTGGACCCGCCGGTGTCGACGCCGATTTCACGCAGCACCGCGATAGAGGCGTTGCGCATGATCTGGTATTCCTTGTCGGTCAGCGTCTGGGCTGGCGCGACAGTGATGGAATCGCCGGTGTGCACCCCCATGGGGTCGAGGTTCTCGATGGAGCACACGATGATGCAGTTGTCGGCCTTGTCGCGCACGACTTCCATCTCGAATTCCTTCCAGCCCAGCAGCGACTCTTCGATGAGCAGTTCGCTGGTGGGCGAGGCTTCGAGGCCGCGACGGCAGATGATCTCGAATTCTTCGGCGTTGTAGGCGATGCCGCCGCCCGAGCCGCCCATGGTGAAGCTGGGCCGGATAACCGTGGGGAACCCGGAGGTGCCGGTTTCGGCCGCGATGCGGCGCTGGACTTCCCAGGCTTCGTCCATGCTGTGGGCAACACCCGACTTGGCCGATTCCAGGCCGATGTCGGTCATGGCCTGCTTGAACTTCTGGCGGTCTTCGGCCTTTTCGATGGCGTGTTCGTTCGCGCCGATGAGTTCCACGCCGTGCTTGGCCAGCACACCGTGGCGGGCCAGGTCGAGCGCGCAGTTCAGGGCGGTTTGCCCGCCCATGGTGGGCAGCAGGGCATCGGGCTTTTCGCGTTCGATGATTTTTTCGACCGCCTGCCAGGTAATGGGCTCGATGTAGGTGACATCTGCCGTTTCCGGGTCGGTCATGATTGTGGCCGGGTTGCTGTTGACCAGGATGGTGCGAAACCCTTCGGCCTTGAGCGCCTTGCACGCCTGGGCGCCGGAATAGTCGAACTCGCAGGCCTGCCCGATGATGATGGGGCCGGCTCCGATGATGAGGATGCTTTTTATGTCTGTACGCTTGGGCATGGTGCGATGATTATTTCTGGCCGGCCATCAGGCTGATGAATTTGTCGAACAGCACGATGATGTCGTGCGGGCCCGGGCTGGCCTCGGGGTGGCCCTGGAAGCAGAAGGCGGGGCGGTCGGTGAGCTCGAAGCCCTGCAGCGTGCCGTCGAACAGCGACACGTGCGTGACCCGCGCGTTGGCGGGCAGGCTGGCGGCATCGACCTCGAAACTGTGGTTCTGGCTGGTGATGAACACACGCCGGGACTGCACGTCTTGCACCGGATGATTGGCCCCGTGGTGGCCGGTTTTCATCTTGACGGTCTTGCCGCCGATGGCCAGCCCCAGGATCTGGTGACCCAGGCAGATACCGAACACGGGAAGCTTGCGTTCGAGGAACACGCGCGTGGCCGCGATGGCGTAGTCGCAAGGCTGCGGGTCGCCCGGGCCGTTGGCCAGGAATACGCCGTCGGGATTGAGCTTGAGCACTTCTTCGGCGGGCGTCTGGGCCGGCACCAGCGTGATGCGGCAGCCACGGTCGGCCATCAGGCGCAGGATGTTGTACTTGACGCCGAAGTCGTAGGCCACGACGTGAAAGCGGTCTTGCGAGGGCTGGCCATAGCCCTGCCCCAGTTGCCAGGTGCCTTCCGTCCAGTTTTGCTGCGACTTGACGGACACCACCTTGGCCAGGTCGACGCCGGACATGCCGGCGTAGCCGCGCGCCAGCTCGACGGCGCGGTCGGCGTCATCGCCCGTGAGGATGCAGGCGCCCTGCGCACCCGTCTCGCGCAGGATGCGGGTAAGCTTGCGGGTGTCGACGTCGGAGATGGCCACCACGCCCTGGGCTGCCAGGTATTCGGGCAACGACTGACGGGCGCGGAAGTTCGAAACGCGCGCGGGGCAGTCGCGCACCACCAGGCCGGAGGCCAGCACGCGCGACGTTTCGACGTCTTCGGGATTGACGCCAGTGTTGCCGATATGCGGGTAAGTAAGCGTTACGATCTGGCCGTTGTAGCTGGGATCGGTCAGAATTTCCTGGTAGCCGGTCATGGCCGTGTTGAACACTACCTCGGCGACCGTGTGCCCCGGCGCACCGATGGACACTCCCCGGAAAATGGTACCGTCCGCCAGAGCCAGAATTGCTGGAGGGAAGCGGTTGGCTCCCTCGGAAAGAAGTTGCGGCAGCACAGTAAACCCCGGTTTCAGAATCGATAATTAAACCTTGGAATTATACTCTGTAAGGCCGTTTTCCCCCGGGAACCGCGCCGAATAAGGCTGAGCGCCGAGGTTTCATGGCCGCGACCCGGGGGTTTGTAGTGATACCCTAGCCCTGTCGCCAACCCTTGCCGTTTTGCAGCCCATGTCCAGCCAGCTTGAAGCCCTGCGTCGCCATACCACCGTTGTTGCCGATACCGGCGATTTCGAAGTGATGCGCGCGCTGCGCCCCACCGACGCGACCACGAACCCCTCGCTGATCCTGAAGGCCGTGCAGAAAGACGCCTACCGGCCCCTGCTCGAGCAAGTGGTGCGCGACCACCGCGGCGCGCCCCTGCCCGAACTGACGGACCGCCTGCTGGTGGCGTTCGGGCGCGAGATCCTGGGCATTGTGCCGGGCCGGGTGTCCACCGAGGTGGATGCGCGCCTGTCGTTCGATACGCGCGCCACGATCGAGCGCGGCCGCGGGCTGATCGCCCTGTACGAAGCCGCGGGAATACCCCGCGAACGCGTGCTGATCAAGGTGGCGTCAACCTGGGAGGGCATCCAGGCGGCGCGGATCCTGCAGGCCGACGGCATCCGCTGCAACCTGACGCTGCTGTTCTCGCTGCCGCAGGCGGTGGCATGCGCCGACGCCGGCGTGCAGCTGATCTCGCCCTTTGTCGGCCGGATCTACGACTGGTACAAGAAGGCGGCCGGAGCCGATTGGGTCGAGGCCGACCACGCCGGCCCCAATGACCCCGGCGTGAGCTCGGTGACCGAGATCTTCCACTATTACAAGCGCCACGGCATCACCACCGAAATCATGGGCGCGAGCTTTCGCAATGCCGGGCAGATCCGGGCGCTGGCCGGCTGCGACCTGCTGACCATCAGCCCCGAACTGCTGGCCGAACTGGACAGCACGCCGGGCGACGTGCCTGCCAGCCTGGCGCGCCGCGACGACCTCGACGTGCCCGCGCGCCGCACCGCCGATGAAGTGTGGTTCCGCACCGAGCTCAACGCCAATGCCATGGCCACCGAAAAACTGGCCGAAGGCATCCGGCTGTTTTCCGCCGACGCGCTGAAGCTGGACGCCATGCTGGGCGGCCCCGCGGCCTGAGCGTACCGGACGCCCGGCCGGCACGGGGCCGGGCGCGGGGCGCGTCAGCGCTCGTCGTGCGAATGCACCTGCAGCGCTTCCAGGAAGCGCGAAACCATGTTGTAAGCGGCCACGGTGGCGGTCAGTTCGACCATCAGCTTGTCGGAGCCCATGGCCTGGCGGGCGGCGTCGAAGACCGGCTGGGGGACCTGCACGTGCCGTGTCATGGCGTCGGTGTAGGCCAGCACCGCGCGCTCGCGCTCGCTGAACAGATCCGAGGCTTCCCACTGCGGCAACGCATCGAGCTGAGCCTGGGTGACGCCTTCTTGCAGGGCGATGGGCGCATGCTGGTCGGCCTCGTACGGCGCGCCGTTGATGGCGGCCACGCGCATGATCACGAGTTCGCGCAGGTCGCCGGGCAGCGTGCTGAGCTGGCGGATGGACGTCAGGTAGTTCAGCCAGCCGCCCGCCACGGCCGGGCTGTGCAGCAGCATCTGGTACAGGTGCAGCACGCTGCCGCGCTCGGCGACGATGCGCTCGACCAGGGGCTTGGCTTCGGGATGGTTCAAATCGGCATAAGGCAGGCGCGCCATGCGAGGGACTCCGGAATAAAGCGCGGCCCGGTCGGGCCGCGCGGGGTTCAGATTTTTTCAGTTTCGCCCGATTTGGGCTGCCATTTCATCAATCGTTTTTCGCCCAGGCCGACGAGGTAGTCCAGCACCAGGGCAAATGCCGTCAGCACCACGATGCCGGCAAACACCGTATTGACGTCGAAGGTGCCCTCGGCCTGCAGGATCAGGTAGCCGACGCCGCTGGCCGACCCCAGGTATTCGCCCACCACGGCGCCCACGAATGCCAGGCCCACGGAAGTGTGCAGGCTGGAAAACACCCAGCTGGTGGCCGAGGGCAGGTACACGTGGCGCAGCAATTGCCGCCGCCCCGCGCCCAGCATGCGCGCATTGTCGAGCAATGTGGGGCTGACTTCGCGCACCCCCTGGTAAACGTTGAAGAAAACGATGAAGAACACCAGCGTGACGGCCAGGGCCACCTTGGACCAGATGCCCAGCCCGAACCACATGCCGAAGATCGGCGCGAGAATCACGCGCGGCATGGAATTGGCCGCCTTGATGTAGGGGTCGAGAATGGCGCTGGCGGTGGTCGACAGCCCCAGCCACAGGCCAAAACCCAGTCCGGCGATGGTGCCGATGAAAAACGCCAGCACGGTCTCCGAGAGGGTCACCCAGAGGTGGCGGTAGATATCGCCGTTGGTGACGAACCACGCCCAGATGCGGCCCCAGACTTCGAGCGGCTGACCGAAGAAGAAGGCGATTTTCGGGTCCAGGGTGACCACATGCCAGATGACCAGGATGACCACCAGCAACAGTACCTGCCAGAATCGCAGGCTGGCCGAACCAGTTTTGATCTTCATATCTGTATTCCATTGCGGCGCGCCCGACCCCGGGCACGCGTCACCGCCACATCAGGCACGCTTCTGCTGGGCATAGCCCTTGAGCACTTCTTCGCGCAGCACCGCCCATATGGCCGCATGCAGTTCCACGAAGCGCGGATGGGTGCGCACTTCGGCCACATCGCGGGGGCGCGGCAAGTCGATGGCGAACTCGCCGATAGGATGGGTGGCGGGCCCGGCCGACAGCACCACCACGCGGTCGCTCATGGCGATGGCCTCGTCCAGGTCGTGCGTAATGAACAGCACCGCCTTGCGCTTGGCCATCCAGAGTTCGAGCACTTCGTTTTCCATCAGCTGGCGCGTCTGGATATCGAGCGCAGAAAAAGGCTCATCCATGAGGATGATGTCGGGGTCGCGGATGAGCGTCTGCGCAAGCATGGTGCGCTTGCGCATGCCGCCGGACATCTGGTGGGGGTAGCGGTCTTCGAAGCCGCCCAGGCCTACCCGCCGCATCCATTCGCGGCCGCGCTCGATCGATTCGGCGCGCGGCTGCCCCGCGAACTGCAGGCCGGCAATGACGTTTTCGAGAGCGCTGCGCCAGGGCAGCAGCGCTTCGCCCTGGAACATATAGCCCGCGCGGGAATTGATCCCCGCCAGCGGCTGGCCAAACACCTTGACCTGGCCGGACGAGGGCGCCAACAGGCCGGCCCCCACGTTGAGCAACGTGGATTTGCCGCAACCCGTGGGCCCCACGACCGACACGAATTCGCCGGGGGCGATGGCCAGGCTGGTGTCCTGGACGGCGGTGTAGCGGCCGCCGCCGTCGCGGGACACAAAGGTACACGTGATGCGGTCGAGCGCGAGCGCGGCTTCAGCCATTGGGATACTTCTCGTTGGCACGGCGCGTGAACTCGTTGGTCCACGCCTTGGATGGGTCGATCTTGGACGCGTCGAAGCCCTTTACATAGGCCGCGAGCGCTCGCGTGGCCGTGGCGGCGCCGTCTTCGGGGAAGACCCCGTCGGGCGACAGGCCCTCCATGCTCTTTTCGAGCGCGGCCTTGTATACAGCGGGCTCGCCCAGCAGGTACTGGGTGGGCACAGTCTTGGCGATTTCTTCGGCGCCGGCCTGCTGGATCCACTTGTCGGCGCGCACGATGGCATTGGTAAGCGCCTGCACGGTGTTGGGATTGGCGTCGATAAAGGCCTGCGGCGCATACAGGCTGCCCGCCGGCATGTTGCCGCCGAAGATTTCCTTCGTGTCTTTCAGGGTGCGCGTGTCGACGATGACCTGGATGTCGCCCGGCATTTCCAGCATGGAAACCACGGGGTCGGTATTCGAGATGGCGTCGATCTGGCCGCTGCGCAGCGCCGTGACCGCGCCGGCGCCCGCGCCCACGCCGATGATCGAGACGTCGCTGTCTTTGAGGCCATGCTTGGCAAGGAAGAAGCTGACCACCATGTTGGTGGACGAGCCCGGCGCGGTGACGCCGATTTTCTTGCCCTTGAGATCGGCCGGCCCCTTGTAGTCGGGCATGTTTTTCTTGGACACGCCGAAGCCGATCATGGGCGCGCGGCCCTGCAGCACGAACGAGCGGTACATCTGGCCCTTGGATTGCATGTGCAGCGTGTGCTCGAAGGCGCCGGACACCACGTCGGCGCTGCCGCCCACGACAGCCTGCAATGCCTTGGAGCCCCCGGCGAAGTCGGCGATGCGGACATCCAGCCCCTCGTCCTTGAAGTAGCCCTTGATCTCGGCGATGGTAAGCGGCAGGTAATAGATGAGCGGCTTGCCGCCCACGGCGATCTGCACACTTTTCTTTTCCAGCTGCTGCGCCCGCACGATGGCCGGCGCCACGCCCAGGGCGCCGGCGGCTCCGGCCAGCTTGAGCAAATCACGACGAGTGACTGACATTGGGGGTCTCCTTTGCCGCTCGGGCGGCCTGTTTATGTGGTGCGGCCAGGCAGGCCGTCTTGTGGCTGGCGGCAAGCGCCGGCCGGCGAAGCTGGCTGCGGGGGCAGGCCTATGGCGCCGGCCTGGGCCAGTTCAACGATTGCCGCTGCATCATACTCCAGCGATTTCAGGACTTCTTCAGTATGTTCCCCTAGGCGCGGGCCCAGCCAGCGCGTGCCTCCCGGCGTCTCGGACAGCCGTGGCACGACGGCCGGCAGCTTGACCGGGCTGCCGTCGGGAAAGCGATGCTGCTCTATCATGCCCCGGGCGATGAACTGCGGGTCGGCGAACATGTCGGCGACGCTGTAGATCTTGCCCACCGGCACATCGGCCGCGCGCATGACCTCGAGCGCCTGGTCGATGGTACGGGTGCCGCACCAGGCCTGGATGGCGCCATCGATTTCTTCGACCCGGCGGGCGCGGCCGTCGTTGCGCGCCAATTGCGGGTCGTTGGCCAGGTCGTCGCGGCCGATGGCGCGCATCAGGCGGTTGAAGATGGCGTCGCCATTGCCCGCGATGACCACGTTCTGGCCGTCGCGCGTAGTGTAGGTATTGGATGGCACGATGCCGGGCAGCGCCCCGCCGGTGCGTTCGCGCACGACGCCGGCCACGTCGTACTCGGGCACCAGGCTTTCCATCAGGTTGAATACCGACTCGTACAACGCCACATCCACCATCTGGCCCTGCCCCGCCACGCTGTCGGGGCCCGGCTTGCCGTTCCAGCGGCCGCCGGTGGCGTCGCGATGGCGCAGGGCCATCATGGCGCCGATGACCGCATGCAGCGCGGCGATGGAGTCGCCTACCGAGATGCCTACCCGCACCGGGGGGCGGTCGGGGTGGCCCGAAACGTAGCGCAGGCCGCCCATGGATTCGGCAATGGCGCCGAATCCCGGCGCGTCGCGCATGGGGCCCGTCTGCCCGTAGCCCGACAGGCGCACCATGATGAGCGCGGGATTGACCTGGCGCAGCTGTTCGTACCCCAGCCCCCACTTTTCAAGCACGCCGGGACGATAGTTCTCGATCACGATGTCCGCGTCGAGCGCGAGGCGACGGGCGATCTCGCGGCCCCGCGGGTCTTTCAGGTTCAGCGCGATGGACTTCTTGTTGCGCGCCTGCACCGTCCACCAAAGCGAGTTGCCTTCGTGCAGGTGGCGCCAGCTGCGGATGGGGTCGCCTCCGCCCGTGCCATCGGCGCCGTGCGGGGTTTCGACCTTGATGACTTCGGCGCCGAATTCGCCCAGCATGCGGGCCGCGAAGGGCCCGGCGATCAGCGTGCCGAGTTCGAGGACTTTGATGCCCTTGAGCGCGGACATGGGAGTCTCCTTGGTGGCCGGCTACGTGGTTCTGCGTTCCATCAGGGCCCAGGCGATGGTGCCGGCGTCGACGTACTCGAGCTCGCCGCCGGCCGGCACGCCGCGCGCCAGGCGGGTGATCTTCAGCCCTTTGCCGGCAAGCACTTCACCCAGGAAGTGCGCGGTGGTTTCGCCTTCGGCGGTGAAGTTGGTGGCCAGGATGACCTCTTGCACCACGCCATCGCAGGCGCGCTGGATGAGCCGCTCGAAGTCGAGCTCGCGCGGGCCGATGCCCTCGAGAGGAGCCACCCGGCCCATCAGCACGTAGTACAGGCCACGATAGCCATGGCTGGCTTCGATCATGTTCTGGTCGGCCGGCGTCTCGACGATGCACAGCAACGTGGCGTCGCGCTTGGGGTTGGCGCAGGTGGCGCAGATGGGGTCTTCGGTGAAGCTGTTGCAGCGCGCGCAATGACGCAGGTTCTGCACCGCGCCCGCCAGCGCGCGCCCCAGCATGTCTGCGCCTTGCAGATCGTGCTGCAGCAAGTGATACGCCATGCGCCGGGCCGAGCGCACGCCCACGCCGGGCAGGCGCCGCAGCGCCTCGATCAGCGTGGTCAGCGGTTCGGGTTCGGGCAGTTGCGGTTCCATTGCGGTGCGGCCGGCGCCTTAGAACGGCAGCTTCATGCCCGGGGGCAGCGGCATGCCGGCGGTGACGCCGGCCATTTTTTCCTGCGCGGTGGCTTCCGCCTTGCGCAGGGCGTCGTTGAACGCGGCAGCGACCAGGTCTTCGAGCATGTCTTTGTCGTCGGCCAGCAGGCTGGGATCGATGGACACGCGCTTGACGTCGTGACGGCAGCTCATGGACACCTTGACCAGCCCGCCGCCGGACTCGCCATCGACGAGAATCTCGGCCAGGGAATCCTGGACCTTTTTCATGTTTTCCTGCATCTGCTGCGCCTGGCGCATCAGACCGGCAAGTTGTCCTTTCATCATGATGAGAGTTCCTTGGAGAAGGGGAATTTCCGAAAAACCGGCTGCGGCGGCGCGGCCGCTCACGCCGGTGGATGAACTGCGCGTACCGAACCCGGCACCACCCGGCCGCCAAAATCGGCCTGCAGTGCCAGGACAAAGGGATCGGCCGCCGCGGCGGCTTCGGCGGCCTGCTGGCGCGCCGCGCGCTCGGCCTGCGCCACCGCATGCGCGGTGGCATCGCCCGTGGCGCCGACTTCGACTTCCAGCCGCAGGCCTTGCCCGAAATGTTCGCACAGCACGGTTTGCAGGCGTATGCGGCTTTCGCTTTCTGCCAGCGTCTTGACGGCGACGCGCAGCACGATTGCGTCGCCCTGCACGCCTACCCATTCGCTCTGGCGCGACAGTTCGGCAGCCAGGCCCGTGACGGGAAGACGTGCAGCCAATGCCGGCCAGTCGGCCGCGGTAATACTGTTCAGTTTGGCCGGCGCCTGCCTGGCGCGGCGCGCGGGCGGGCGCTGCCGGGGCTGCGGCACGGCGGCGATTTCGGCCGGCTCTGCACCGGTGGCGAGCGTTTCGAATTCGTCGTCCGGGTCGGCGGTGAATTCGTCTGTGGGCACATAGCCGGCCTGGGCGTCGTCGGGGATGTCTTCGTCCACCCAGGACGGCGGGCCGTCGACGGCCGCAGGCGCCGGCTTGCTGTGCGTGGCGGGCGGTGTAACGGCCAGCGCGGCAGCGGGCGGCCGGGCCGGCGCAGGCTCGGACTGTGCGGCCGGTTCCGCAGGCAGGTCTTCCCATGGCGGCGTGTCGGCGGCCTGCGCGGCGGCCGGCGGCGGCGTACTCGCCGAAACGTCGGTCGGCGCGGGATCCGCCGCCTGAGGCAGCGAGCCCGTGCCTTGCGGATCGGGCGTCGCCCGGGCGGCGGCGCCGGCCGCCTTGGCCGTGTCAGCGGCATCGGGCGCGGGCGCTGCGGGCGCGCGGGCTTGCGGGGCGGGGGCCGCGGCAGCCGCGACAGGCGGGGCCGCCGCAGGCGCGCCGGCCGGCTGCGCGGCACCCGGCGTCGGCGGCCGGGCCTCGGTGACCGGGCCGGCCTGCCCGCAGAGCGCAAGCATGCGCAGGCAGGCCATGACGAAGCCCGCGTATTCGTCGGGCGCGAGCGACAGTTCGCCGCGACTGTGCACCGCCACCGAATAGAACAACTGTACGGCGTCTGGGTGCAGCATGCCCGCCAGGCGCGAGATGTCGGCCGCCAGCGGATCGTCCGACGGCGTGGCGCCGGGCACGCGCTGTTCGATGGCCACGCGCGAAAGCAGCACCGCCAGGTCGGCCAGCGCCCCCGCATACGACAACCCGCGCGTGGCGAGTTCGTCGGCCACGGCCAGCACGCCGGCGGCATCGCCTTTGGGCAAGGCGTCGAGCAGGCGCACCAGATGGCGCTGGTCGATGGTGCCCAGCATGCCGCGCACCGCTTCTTCGGTGAGGTTGCCGGCGCTGTAGGCAATGGCCTGGTCGGTAAGCGACAGGGCATCGCGCATGGACCCGCTCGCCGCCTGTGCGATCAGGCGCAGGGCCGGCGTTTCGCACGCGACGCTTTCATCGGCCAGCACGGCCTGCAGGTGCCCCACGATGGCGTCGGGCGGCATCTGCTTCAGGTTGAACTGCAGGCAGCGCGACAGGACCGTGACGGGAATTTTCTGCGGATCGGTCGTGGCCAGGATGAACTTCACATGCGGGGGCGGCTCTTCGAGCGTCTTGAGCATGGCGTTGAACGCATGGCCGGTCAGCATGTGGACTTCGTCGATCATGTAGACCTTGTACCGCCCTGCTCCGGGCGCATACACGGCCTGCTCGAGCAGCTGGGTCATTTCGTCCACGCCGCGGTTCGAGGCGGCGTCGAGCTCCAGGTAATCGACAAAACGGCCCGAATCGATTTCGGTGCAGGCCCGGCATTGGCCGCAAGGCCTGGAGGTGATGCCGGTTTCGCAGTTGAGCGACTTGGCCAGGATGCGCGACAGAGTGGTCTTGCCCACCCCGCGCGTGCCCGTGAACAGCCAGGCATGGTGCAGGCGCTGCGAATCTAGCGCGTGCGTGAGCGCACGCACGACGTGGTCCTGGCCTACCAGGGTATCGAACGAGCGCGGCCGCCACTTGCGGGCCAGTACCAGATAAGTCATGGGCGGATTGTAGAGCCAGTTGCGCGCGGCCGGCGCGCCGGAAATGCAAAGGGGCGCCGCAACCAGGGCGCGAACTGCCAGACACCACGACAGTTCGTTCCGATTACGGCGCCCCTTTGGGGAAACCGGTAGGCGAGCCTTACTCCGGCACTGATCCTAAACGACTATGGCTGCTTCGTTCCCGACCTGACCAGGTTCGCCGCCGAACCATGCGAAGGGGCCCGCCAACCCGAATTCTAACAGAGCGGGCACGACGCCGCTGGCGCCCTGGGCCAAGGCGTGCGACAGGCCGCCCGCCTGCCGCAGGCGCGCTAGATATCGATCCACAGGCGGGCGCGCGGAAAGTACAGCGCGGCGCGGGCCGGGCGCTGGTCCAGCGCCGTGACCTGCGCGCAATAGCGCCCCAACTGCTCGGCATGGCGCTCGCGCATGCGCGATGCAAACTGCTCGGGCAATTCGTCGGGATGCGGCCGCGCGGTTTTGTAGTCGACGATGAGCCAGCCGTCTTCGGTACTGAGCGCCAGGTCGATTACCGACACGCGCCCGGTGGCGTCGATCAGCGGCCATTCGCGCCGTGCCGCCGATTGCGACAGCAGCCAGCGCCCGCGCTCGTGCGCCAGCGTGGCCAGCAGGGTGTCCAGCACCGCCAGCGCGGCATCGGGCGCCTGCGCCGCCGGCAATCCCGCGCGGGTGAGCTGTTTTTGCATCACCGGCAGATAGCGGCGCAAGGCCTCGGCGGGCCAGGCGTCCACGCCGTCCTGGCCGATGCGGGCCAGCCACGCGTGGGCGAGTGTGCCGATTGCGGCATCGTGCGCGGTGTCGAGCTGCCATGACGGATGTTCGCCGCCTTGCGCCGGCGCCCCTATCGCGAAACCGGGATTGCCCGTTGCATGGCGTTGCTGATCCAGCGCCACGATGGCTTCACTGGCCAGGCGCCGCAAGGGCTCGCCCATTGACGCTGCTGCGGCATCGGCGGCGGGCGCGTCGTCCTGCCAGCCCGGCGGCGGGGACTTTTTGTCGGCCGGCAGCCATTCCCACAGGCGCCCCAGGAGGCTGGCGGGCGGCGGCGGCTTGGCCTGGCCCGTGGCGCGATCAACCACAACGTTGCCCACCAGGTGCAGGCGGTGGCGCGCGCGCGTGGCCGCAACGTAGAGCAGCCGGTCGGTCTCGTAGGCGGCGCGGCGTTTTTCGCGCAGGCCCAGATAACGTGAGACGGGATCGGCGTCTTTGTCGGCGCGAGGCTTTACCGGCCCGAACAGCACCCTTTCGCCCGTCTGCTCGAAGCTGACCAGCGGCGGGCGCTCGGCGCGAGGCGCTTTGTGCAGCCCGTAAAGAATGACCGTGTCGAACTGCAGCCCCTTGGATTTGTGCATGGTCATGATCTCGACCACGCCCGCATCATCGTCTGCCGCTTCGGGCGCGGCATACAGGCGCGCCAGCGCGGCATCCAGGCGCGCGGGGTCCAGGCCGCCATGCGGCGCCAGGCGTTCGACCAGCCGGAACAGGCTTTCGGCATCTTCGGCGGCGCTGGGACTGGCATACAGCGCCGGGCCGCCCAGCCTGCGCCAGAGCGATTCCAGCCATGCCGCAAGCGGCATGGCGCCGCTGGCGTTGGACGAGTCGAGCAGAATGGGCGCCACATGGCGCACCCGCGCGTACTCATCGGCCGCCAGCACCTGCCGGGCGCGGCAGGGCTGCACTTGCGGGGCATCCCACAGCGGCAGGCCCTGCCCCGCATTCACGGGCTGGGCGGCCGGCTGCGGCGCGCGCAGCGCATCGGCGAGCAACACCGGTACGGGCGTGGCCGGGTCGTGGCCGAACAGCGCATGCAACGAATGCAAGGTCAGCCCGCACCACGGCGCGCGCAGCACCGACAGCCAGGCCATGCGGTCCGCCGGGTGCGCCAGGGCGCGCAGCAATTGCACCAGATCCGACACCACATGGCGCTGGGCCAGTGGCACCAGGTCGACCGCCCGACAGCGGATGCCCGCCTGCGTCAGCTTGCGCACCAACTGGCCCAGGTGGCCGCGCGCCCGCACCAGAATGGCCACCGGATGGCGGCTGGCCGGGTCGCGCTCGTCCAGCGCGCGGCGCACCAGCTGAACGGTGAGCGCCTGGGCCGCGGCGTCGGCGCCGGCGGGCCCGTCGGCACTGAACGCAGGATGGAAACACACGGGCTCGCCGGGCAGCTGCTCATTGAAAGCCGCCGAATCGGTATACGCGATCGCGCCAGCCGCTGCGTCGTTGCGCGCGGGCAGCAGGCCCCGGAAGGTGGCGTTGACCCATTCCACCACGCCCGCCTGCGACCGGAAGTTATCGGTCAGTTGCAGGAAGGCGGGAGTGATTTCGCCCACCCCCTGCTCGGCCGCCTGCAGGAACAGCCCGACTTCCGCCTTGCGGAAGCGGTAGATCGACTGCATGGGGTCGCCCACCAGGAACAGCGTACGCCCGTCGTCCGGCTGCCAGCCGGCGGTCAGGGTGGCCAGCAGGTGGATCTGGGTAAGGCTGGTGTCCTGGAATTCGTCGATGAGCAAATGCCGGATCGACGCATCGAGCTTGAGCAGCAGTTCGCCGGGGTCATCGGCGCTGCCCAGCGCGTGCACGGCGCGTTGGGCAATTTCGATGAAATCGACTTCGCGCGTCTCGGCAAAGCGCAGGTGCAATTGCGCCACCGCGAGCTTCAAGGTCATCAGCTGCGCGCCGAGCACGCGCCATTGCGTATCGGTGAACTCGGCCGGCGGCACCGTGTCTACCGCATCCAGCATCCAGATCCAGGCCGCCTGCGGATCTGCGGCATCGAGCCACTGAGTAAGCGCCGTTTTGTGTGCGCACTTGGGCGGGAAGCCAAGATTCTTGTTGAGCGCGCGGCGCAGCTTGCCTTCGCCCGTAAGCAGCAGGCATCGCACGGCTTTCCATTTATCGAGTGCGGCGGCATGCGGCTCGAGCGGCTCGCTCCAGTCGCGCAAGGCGTCCAGCACATGCCCGGGCCCCGACTCGTCCAGTACCGCGGCGGCCATGCGGGCGGGCCCGCGCAGGGCGTCTTGCCAGCCCAGGGGCATGGCGCTGGCAAGCGCCCGCAGGTCTTCGCCGATGGCTTCGGCCAGGGCGTCCTGCAACGCCTCGCGGTCGCTGCCGCGCGAAAGCAGCGGCAGCCATTGGTCGCGCTGGCCCAGCATGGCGGCGATGGCTTCGACGGCGGCCTGGGTGTCGACGTCCAGGTGTGCAAGCAGGATGCGCACCGCTTCGAAGTCGTCGGCCAAGGCCACCGTGGCCCGTGCGGCGGCTTCGTAGTGCGCCTGCGCGTCGTCGGCAATGTCGGGCATGCCGCCAAGCTCGGACAGCCACGGCATGCCGCGCACCAGCCCCGCGCAGAACGAATCGATGGTGCGGATGGCCAGGCGGGCCGGGTGTTGCAGCAGCTTCCAGCCGAGTTCGTCATTGCGTTGCAACGCCGCGCGCGCCAGTTGCCAGCTGCGGCGGCCGTGCTCGGTGTCGGGCATGGGGCCGCCGCCGTCGCGCAGCTTGCCCAGCACCCGGGCGTGCATTTCCGATGCCGCCTTGCGGGTGAAGGTGATGGCCACGATTTCCTCGGGCCGGTTCACGGTGGCCAGCAATGCCAGGATGCGGTCGGTAAGCAGTTCGGTCTTGCCGGAACCGGCCGGCGCCTGCACCAGGAAGGAGGCGGACGGGTCCAGGGCGCGTGCGCGCGCCGCGTGGTCGGAAGGCTGGCGGGCGGATACCGTCATTCCGCGTCCTCGTCGTCTTCAAGATGCAGCCGCAGGAACGGCATGGCGTCGCAGTATTTCAAGTCGTTGGGGCTATAGACCACGTTGGCCGCGTATCCCGATGCGTATTCGTCGGCCAGGCTTTCGACGGCGGTGCGCCAGCGCAGCAGGATGTCGCGCCATTGCTGGCCCTCGAAACCCTTGCTGGCGTCGGCCATGCGCACGCCCTGCAGGCCCAGGTCGGCATCGGCCAGCCCCACGGCGGCAACCTGGCGCGCGTGCACCTGCGCCAGCACCAGCGCCGCCACGTCGGCGTCCGGCGTGTCGCCCGACAGCACCGAGGCGTAGAACGGCAATTGCAGGTTCACCGGCCGCGCACGCGCCCAGTCGGATTCCGGGTTGCCCGGCGCCATGCCTGTTTTGTAGTCGAGGATCACCGCGCGGCCATCGGCCAGCCGGTCCAGCCGGTCCAGGCGGACGGTAAGGGTGAGCGGGCCGCGCGACCATTGGTGGGTTTCTTCTACCTGCGCAACCTCGAAAGGCACCCGCTGGGCCTCCAGGTCGAACCAGTTCCACAGCACCGTGCCGGCGCGCTCGCACTCCAGTTCGCGCAGGGCGGGCGGATAGGCCTGCAGCTCTTCTTCGGCGGCCTGCTCTACCGCCTGCGCAAGCAGGGCCTGCAGCCGGCCTTGCCGCAGGGCTTCGTGCAGAGGGTCTTGCCCGGGCAGCATGCGCCATACAAGTTCCAGGGCACGGTGCAGGAATTGCCCACGCACATTCTGATTGGCGGCATCGGCATAATCGGCCAGGGCGCGGGCGCCGAGACGGTGGCGCACAAACGCCCACAGCGGGTTGCGCGCCTGGGTGTCGAGCACATCCAGCCCGCCCCTGGCGCCGGCGTGCGCCGCATCCGGCGCGACCGGGGCCAGCGCGGGGCCGCGCTCGTCGTCGAGCACCTGCTGCGGCAGCGGCGCCGCGGCCGGCGGGGCCGGCGCCTGCCATGCCATGGCCGGCACATCGGCGATCAATGGTGACGGGCGCAACTCGCGCTCTCCGTCCAGGTGGGCATGGCTGACGACGACTTCCGGGGCGCAACGGCACAACGCGGCGTACAGCGCCTCGGCCCACTGCCGTTCGCGCTCGGGCGTGGCGCGGGGCGCCCCCGTCTGACGCAGCACGTTCAGGGGCAGCAGCGGATTGGGCTGGGGCGTGGCGGGCAGCACATCGTCGGTAAGCCCGAGGATCCAGATGCCATCCCAGTGCCCGCCTTCGGCTTCGAGCAGGCCCAGTACGTCGAGCCGGGCCAGCGGATCGCGCTGGGGCTGGAATGCCGACGCGGCCGCCGCATTGGCGAGCAGGCGCACGGCGGCCCGGCCGTCCAGCGGCCCGGCGGCGGGAGCCAGCGCCGCATAGCGCCCCAGCAGTTCGCCAAAGGCTCCCATGACCTGGTAACCCACGCTATCCAGGGCGCGTTCGCCGGGGAACCCCAACGCCACCAGCGCCGCGCGGATGACGGGCATCCAGAGGTCGGCCGTGGCGGCATCGCCCGCCTGCTGCCAGATCTGCATGGCATGCGGCCACGCCGCGGCCAGCGCGGTGTCATCGGCCAGGTCGCGCTGCCAGCGCGCCGCGTCGATGCGGGCGCGGGCCTGGCGGCGCCAGCGGGCGTCGATGGCGGCCAGCCGCGCCAGATCCCGCCGGTCGCCGGCGCAATGGCCCGCGAGCAAAGCCGCGCCCAGCACCGGGGCGTCAGCCTCGCCCGCGTGTGCCATGTCGGCCAGCGCGCGCAGCCACGCGAGGGCGGCGCGCACGGCCGGCCATTCGGTCAGCGGCCGCCCCACCGCCACGTTGAATGCATGCCCGCCGGGCGCCAGGGCCTGGCCCACCACGCGCCGCGCGAACGGCGATTCGTCCTGAAGTTGGGCCGACACGATGGCGTAACGTCCGGTGGGCTGGCCAGCCAGCCGCTCGGCGGCCCAGGCAGCGGCGGCCCGCCATTCGGCGCCCCGGTCGGCCGCGCCGTAGCGCAGCGGCCGCGACGGCTCGCCCGCGGCTTCGCCCAGCCAGGCCAGGGCGGCGCCACCCCGTTCGAATGCCTGCAACAGCGTGGAAAACCGCGGCGAAATATCCGTAAAGCCCGCCAGCACCAGATGGCCGGGCGCGGCCAGCGAGCCCTGTTGCAGGGCCTGCACGACGCGCGCGTAAGCCAGGTTGGCGTCCTCGGCGTCGATGTCGGCGAGCCGCGCACGATAGCGGCGGCGCCAACGCGTAAAGCCCCGGTATTCGTCGGTGTCGGAACCCGGCGGCACCTGCAGGCGCCATTCGTCCATGAGTGAATCGGCATCCATCGCCAGCGCGGCGGCCTGCGCGGTATCGAGCAGCACGCGGCCGGCTTCTTCGGCGCCGATGGCATCGGCCCATACCATCTGCGCCGCGAAAGTATCCAGCCGATAGGCCGACAAGCCCGCGCCCGGCGTGAACGCCAGCGCGTCGGCCGATTCGGCGATCCAGGCGGCCAGCGGCAATACGCGCGGCAGTTCGCTGACCTGTCGCTCCCGGCGCAGTTGCGCGGCGAGATCCAGTGTCAGGCGCCGCGCGAGCCGGTTGTTCACGGTAAGCACGAGCGTATGCGCGGCCGGCAATTGGCCGGCCTGCTCCAGCGAAATCAGCGTGCGGGATGCCGGGGGGTAAGACATGTCGGGCATGGAGATGGCACAGAGCGCCAAGGATAACCGGACGGTACGGCGGTCAGAAGCCGCACATGGCGGCCAGCGTCTCCCAATTGAGGCGCAGGCCGGGCATGGTGTAACCCAGGAAGCCCAGCGCAAGCACGGCAACCAGGGCGATACCGCCCAGAATCCGCCAAGTCTTGCGCGCCATGGCTCAGGCCGCCTGGGGCACCCGCGGCGCGAGCGGCTGCTCGCGCACGGGCAGGCACAACAGCGCCGCCGCCACGGCCAGCGCCACGCCTATCCACCACATCAGATCGTAATTGCCCGTGCTGGCGTATATGTAGCCACCCAGCCAGACCCCGATGAAGCTGCCCACCTGGTGGCCCAGAAAGGCAATGCCCGAGAGCGTGGCGGCATAGCGCAGCCCGTAGATCTGCGCAATGAGCCCCTGGGTAAGCGGCACAGTGCCCAGCCAGAACAGGCCCATCCAGGCCGCGAACACGTACAGTACCCAGGGAGCCAGCGGCACCGCCAGCAGCAACAGCATGCCGAACGCGCGCAACCCGTACACACCGGCCAGCAGCAGTTTCTTGCTGTGGTGGCCGCCCAGCTTGCCGGCATAGAAAGAACCCACCACGTTGAACAAGCCGATCAGCGCGATGGCCGTGGCCCCGTGGCTGGCATTGAGCCCGCCATCGGTCACGTAGGCCGGCAGGTGCAGCGTGATGAAAGCCGTGTGGAAACCGCAGACAAAATAGCTGCCATAGAGAAAGTGGAAGGACGGATGCTGCATGGCCTGCCGCACCGCTGCCGACAAAGACTGCCCGCCGGCGTGCGCCCCCGGCTTGCCGCGCAGGAAGTAAGCCAGCGGCATGCCCGCGGCCACCAGCAGCGACAGCGCCCACAGTGCGCCCGTCCAGTCGAGGCCGCCGATCAGCAGCTGGCCGGCCGGCACCACCAGGAACTGCCCCATCGAACCGCCCGCGCTGGCAATGCCCATGGCCGTGCTGCGGTAGGCGGCCGGGACAGAACGCGCCACCACGGGCAGGATGACAGGGAAAGTGGTGCCGGCCTGACCCAGCCCCACCAGTACGCCGGCCGTCATGTACAGGCTGAATTCGTCGGTCGCGAAGCGCGTGCCTATCATGCCGGCCGCATACAGCAAGGCCCCCAGTGTCACGGTGCGGCCCGATCCGTAGCGGTCGGCGAGCATGCCCATCAGGATGCTGGCCCCGCCCCACACAAGATTCTGCAGGGCGAACGCCATGGAAAAGACATCGCGGCCCCAACCCTGGGCCAGCCCCATGGGTTGCATGAACAGGCCGAAAGTGGCGCGCACGCCCATGGCGAGCAGCACGACCAGCGTCCCCAGCAGCACGGTACGCAACGATATGGATTCGGGGTGGGACATCTGGCCTGCCTGGGAGTGGTTCGACATGCGGAAGACCCCGCACGGCGGGGATCGGCATCCGTGATGATATACAAGTCTGGCTCTTGTGGATGCCCCGCGGGCCCGCGCAACGCCGTACAGCGGCATAAGCCGATGCTAGAATTCCAATCTTGCCCGCAGCCTGCGCCCGGCTGCCGATCGCCTGGCAACTCGCCGTAGTTAAATGGATATAACCGGCCCCTCCTAAGGGTCAATTGGTGGTTCGATTCCACCCGGCGAGGCCATCCCCACCCCCGTGTTGCGCCCCGGCTATCGCGCCGACCCGCCCCACAGTTAAAAAAACTGTTTAAATCTGGCGCGTAACCCTATAATTCAACTGGATTTTTCCCGGCTCCGCTCAAGCCGCCCCCTCTTTCGCCATTTTCCCTGGTAGTGCTATGGTTTTTCGTTGGAAGCGCGTCTTCGCGGCCGCATTGGTACCGCTGACATTGGCACTGTCCGGGCTGGTGCCGGAAGCGGCGCTGGCAGCCAAGGCCGGCGACCCCTGCAAGGCCAATGCGAAATCGGCCGCCTGCAAGGCGGCCCGGGCCAAGACGTCCGTTTCCGGCACGGCCGCCAAGGCCGCGCCCAAGAAGGCCGCCGCCAGGCAAGGCGCCAACGCGAAAGCCACGGCCAAGAAAGCCACTGCCAAAAAGGCCACTGCAAAGAAAACCGCTACCAATAAGGCCGCTGCCAAAAAGGCCACTGCCAAGAAAACGTCCGGCACAAAGGCGGTAGCCAGCAAAGGCGCTTCCAGGAAAGGCGCCACCAAATCCAGGGCGACCAAGAAAACCAGCGTCGCCGCAAAATCCAAAACCGCCAAGACCGCCACTGCCCGCCAGCGCGCCAGCGTGGTGGCGGCTGCCGCCGCATCGTCGGCGGCATCGGTGCGAGCCGACATCGAAGCGCTGCGGTCCAGCACCGCCTACGTGCAAGACCTGGAAACCTCTACGGTGCTGTTCGCCAAGAACGACAACGTGGTGCGCCCCATTGCATCGATATCCAAGCTGATGACGGCCCTGGTGGTGGTGGACGCCCATCAGCCCATGGACGAAATGCTGGAAGTCACCGAAGAAGACATCGACACGCTCAAGCACACGTCGTCGCGCCTGACGGTGGGCACGCGGCTGAGCCGCGGCGATATGCTGCATCTTGCGCTGATGTCTTCGGAAAATCGCGCCGCCAATGCGCTGGGCCGCCATTACCCCGGCGGGCTGCCGGCGTTTGTGGAAGCCATGAACAGCAAGGCGCGCGCACTGGGCATGACCAGCACCCGCTTCACCGAGCCCACGGGCCTGTCCAGCCGCAATGTCTCGTCTCCGCGCGACCTGGCGCGCCTGCTGCGCGCCGCGTCGCAGCGTCCGCTGATACACCGCTATTCCACCGACGACCAGTACGAGGTCGACATCGGCAATCGCACGCAGGTGTTCCGCAACACCAACCTGCTGGTGCGCAAGTCCGACTGGGATATCAAGGTATCGAAAACCGGTTATATCAACGAGGCCGGCGAATGCCTGGTCATGCTGGCCCGCATCAACGGCCGCGACGTGGCCATGGTGCTGCTGGATTCACAAGGCAAGTTGTCGCGCATCGGCGATGCCGTGCGCCTGCGCCGCATTCTGCAAAGCGACGTGGCAATGCTCTAGGGCCTGGGCGCCCCGGCGCGATCAGGCAGCCACGCGCCGCGGCGGCGGGGTTTCCGGCAAGGCGTCGGGCAGCCCGGCCAGCACGGCGCGAGCATCCAGCGTGCGGATCGGCACCGCCACATCGACGGGAATGCGCCCGTCGGCCTGCAGTATCTCGTAGCGCAGGCAGCATACCCGCAAGAACGACGTGAAATTCGCCGCCTCGCCGCGATACTGGATCAGCTCGTCATAGAGCCGTTCGATCAGTTGGTTGACCCGCATGCCATCGCGCGTGGCGATTTCTTCCAGCACCGCCCAGAACAGCCGCTCGAGGCGCACGCTGGTGGCCACGCCGTGCAGGCGCAGCGAACGGGTTTCCGGCGCATATGAGTCGGGATGGGCACGAACGAAAATCTCGCACATGGCGCGGGCCTTTCATCAGTGGGCAGGACCCCACTGTACGATTGCGCGAGCTCTCGGTGCAAGCCGGCCGCGCGCGGCGGCGCACGCCCGAGCGCCGCGCGCAAGGGCATCAGTGGGTGATGGTCGTGCCCAGCACGGCGAGAAACTGCGCCAGCCATGCCGGGTGGGCCGGCCAGGCAGGCGCGGTGACCAGGTTGCCGTCGGTGTGCGCCTGGTCGATGGCGATTTCCGCGTAGGTGCCGCCTGCTGCCCGGACTTCGGGCGCGCACGCCGGGTAAGCCGAACATGTGCGCCCCGTCAGGATGCCTGCCGCCGCGAGTATCTGCGCACCGTGGCATACGGCCGCGATGGGCTTGCCGGCCTGGTCGAACTGCCGCACGATCTGCAAGACACGGTCGTTCAGGCGCAGGTATTCCGGCGCCCGGCCCCCGGGGATGACGAGCCCGTCGTACGCATCGGCATCGGCCTGCTCGAAATCGTAGTTCAGCGCGAAATTGTGCCCGCGCTTTTCGCTGTAGGTTTGCGCGCCTTCGAAATCGTGGATGGCGGTAGCGACGCTGTCGCCCGCCTTTTTGCCGGGGCACACGGCGTGCACGGTGTGCCCCACCGCCTGCAGCGCCTGGAAGGGCACCATGGTTTCGTAGTCTTCGGCGTAATCGCCCACCAGCATCAGCAGCTTCTTGCCCATATCCGTCTCCTGGTTGCGGGGCGGTGGCCGACTGCCGTGGCGACATCGCGCGACGCCCCTTGTGTTTACGTTGCAAGCCATATGCCCGCCAAGGCAGCACGGCTGCAAGTCTGGTACCGATCGGGCCATTGTGCGGCAATCGCTGCCGCGCGGGGTAGTAACGGAATACCGCAGACGCGGCTTATTCCAGCGCCACCGATACCGGCCTGGCCTGCAGCAGGTCGACCAGCGCCTGCGGCGCGATGCCGACCAGATAGCCGCGCCGCCCGCCGTTTATATAGATGAGAGGATATTCGAGCACCTGCGCTTGCACCCATACCGGCATGCGCTTGCGCGTGCCGAAGGGCGATGTGCCGCCGACCTGGTATCCGGAATGGCGCTGCGCGACCTCGGGATGGCAGGGCGCGACCTTTTTCAGCCCCGCCTGGCTCGCCAGGTTCTTGGTGGAGACTTCGCGGTCGCCGTGCATGATGACCACGAGCGGGCGGGCCGCTTCGTCTTCCATGATGAGCGTCTTGGCCACCAAATGCGGATCCAGGCCCAGCTGGCGCGCGGCCTCCTGCGCGCCGCCATGGTCGACGTAATCGTAGACGTGCTCGGTAAAGGGCACGTTGTGCCGCTTCAACATCTGCGTGGCGGGCGTTTCGGAAACGTGGCGGGCTTTGCTCATGGCGCGGGCCTGGCGCGTCGCGGCGGGTAGAGGAGCCCGTAGTGTAGGCATGCGCCACCCCACCGCGCAACGCTACGCGCGCGGATGGTGCGCGGCATGCAGGGCCTTGAGCCGTTCCCGGGCCACGTGCGTATAGATCTGCGTGGTGGAAATATCGGCGTGCCCCAGCAGCATCTGCACCACACGCAGATCGGCCCCGTGATTGAGCAGGTGCGTCGCGAACGCGTGGCGCAGCACGTGCGGCGACAGGGGCGCGCGCACGCCTGAAATCACCGCGTACTTCTTGATCAGTTGCCAGAAGGCCTGGCGCGTCATGGGCTCGGCGCGCGCGGTCAGGAACAGGGCATCGCTGGCCCGCCCGCCGGCCAGTTCGGGCCGCGCCTCGCGCAGGTACCGGTCGATCCAGTGCGCGGCCTCGGCGCCCAGCGGCACCAGGCGGTCTTTACCGCCCTTGCCCATCACCACCCTCACCACGCCTTCGTTCAGGCTGACCTCGAGCACCTTGATGTTGACCAGCTCGGACACCCGAAGCCCGGTTGCGTACAGCGTCTCGAGCATGGCCCGGTCGCGCAGGCCCCGCGCGCGGTTCAGGTCGGGCGCGCGCAACAGCGCCTCGACCTGCGCCTCGGTCAGCGTCTTGGGCATGCGCGGGGGCTGCCTGGCCGCGCTGAGCGTCAGGCAGGGGTCGCTCTGGCAGCGGTGCTCGCGCAACGCCCAGGCGTAAAAGCGCCGCAATGCCGCGAGCCGGCGATTGGCGGTGGTGGCGCGGCTGTCGGCATGGCGCGCGGCAAACCAGGCCTGGATATCGGCGGTGGTTGCGTCGCGCAGTTGGCCCGCAGCGGCCGCGCCCAGGTGCTCGGCCGGCGTTTCCAGCCATTGCGCGAAGGCGGTTAGGTCGCGGCGGTAAGCGGCCAGGGTATTGGCCGCCAGCCCGTCTTCGAGCCACACGGCATCGATGAAGGCGTCGATATCGGCTTGCGAAGCCAGCGGAACATCTGTGTGGTGCGGCACAGGCATGGATTCTACGGATCAGGCCGTGGACTTCAACCAGGTCTCGAAAACGCGCAGCGCGTCGGGCCGGTCGTCGCTTTGCGGATAACCGAAGTAATAACCCTGCCCCACCGATAGCACCTGGGCGACGGGCTGCACCAGCACGCCCGCCTGCAGCGCCGGCTGCGCCAGAAAGTGCGGCACCAGCCCCACCCCCAGGCCCGCCTGGGCGGCCGCCAGCACCATGGTGAACAACTCATAGCGCGGCCCGCCGGCCGCCTGGGGCCCGTAGGCCAGGCCCTGCGCGTTGTACCACTGGCGCCAGGCCTCGGGACGCGAACTCAAGTGCAGGTGGGTCAGGCCGGCCAGGCCATCGTCGGGCTGGCGCGGCAACGATGGCGCGCATACCGGCACCAGCTCTTTCTCGGGAAACAGCAACACCCCCTGGGTGCCGGGCCAGATCCCGCTGGCGTGATACAGGGCGCCATCGAACGGCTGGTCCTTGAACTGGAACGGCAGCGTGCGCACCGACAGGCTGACCGTAATGTCCGGATGTAGGCGATGGAAATCCGCCAGACGCGGTATCAGCCAGGTAGTGGCCAGGGTGGGCACGACGGCAATGTGGATGCTGCGTCCCATGCCGGTGCGGCTGACCAGGCCGAACGTGTCTTTTTCGATCTGTTCCAGGTGATGCCGTATGCGGCCCGCGTACTCGGCCCCGTGGTCCGTGAGCACGATGCGCCGCCGCACGCGGGTGAACAGCTGCACGCCCAGGCGCTCTTCCAGGCTGGCCACCTGCCGGTACACCGCGCTGTGCGTCAGCGCCAGCTCTTCGGCGGCTCGCGAAAAGCTGCCCAGCCGGGCCGATGCCTCGAAAGCCTGCAATGCGCTAAGGTTGGGAATGCCGTTTCTCATGTCATGGGAAGATAGCTGCGCGGCGCCAGGCCGACGGCTGGCCGCGCGGAAACACGCGGCTTGCGGGCGACGTGCCCGCAGGTCACTATATTGTGCAATTTTATCAATTGCCTTGTGCAGGCAAGGAACATTATGCTCGACAGCTTGCATTCCGCCCACCGTGGCGGAATTTCGCGGCTGACCAAGGCTTGTATTACCGGTTCATTATGACGAATCCCTCTTCACCCCCCCGCGCGCCCCGGCTGGGCGGACACATTCTGGTCGACCAACTGGCCGCCCACGGCGTCAAGCATGTTTTCTGCGTGCCCGGCGAAAGCTACCTGGCCGTACTGGACGGCCTGCATGACGCCAGCATCGAAGTCACGGTGTGCCGCCAGGAAGGCGGCGCGGCCATGATGGCCGACGCCCATGGCAAGCTGACCGGCGAGCCCGGCATCTGCATGGTGACGCGCGGCCCGGGCGCGGCCAACGCACTGGCAGGCGTGCACATCGCCAAGCAGGACTCCGCGCCGATGATCCTGTTCGTGGGCCAGATCGAACGAGGTATGCGCGAGCGCGAAGCGTTCCAGGAAATGGACTACCGCGCCGTGTTCGGCACGCAGGCCAAGTGGGTCACCGAAATCGACCAGATCGAACGCATTCCCGAACTTATCTCGCGCGCCTTCCATGTCGCGACGTCGGGCCGCCCCGGTCCGGTGGTGATTGCGCTGCCCGAAGACATGCTCACCGAGACGGCCAGCGTGCCCGACGCGCCGCGCTACGAAGTGATCGACGCCGCGCCCGCAGCGGGCCAGCTCGACGAACTGCAGCAATTGCTCGCGCAGGCGCAGGCCCCCGTGGCCATCCTGGGCGGCACGCGCTGGAACGCCCAGTCCGTGGCTCAGTTTGCCGATTTCGCGCAGCGGCTGTCCTTGCCCACGGCGGTGTCGTTCCGCCGCCAGATGCTGTTTCCGGCCGACCACCCCTGCTTTATCGGCGACGTCGGCCTGGGCATCAACCCTGCGCTGGCCAAGCGGGTGGCCGATGCCGACCTGATCCTGCTCGTGGGCGGACGCATGTCCGAAAACCCCAGCCAGGCTTACACCCTGCTCGACATCCCGGTGCCGCGCCAGAAGCTGGTGCACGTACACCCCGACAGCGCCGAACTGGGCCGCGTATACCGTCCCACCCTGGCGATCAACACCTCGCCGGCCGCCTTCGCGGCGGCGCTGGCGGGCGTGCAGAGTCCGGCGCAGCCCGCCTGGGCCGCCGGCACGCCGGCCATGCGGCAGTCTTACCTGGACTGGAGCGATCCCGCCAAAGTGCGCACGCCGGGCGCCCTGCAAATGGGCGAAGTCATGGCATACCTGGAACGCACCCTGCCGGCCGACGCCATCATGACCAACGGCGCGGGCAACTACGCCACCTGGCTGCACCGCTTCCACCGCTTTACGCGTTACGGCACACAACTGGCGCCTACGTCGGGCTCGATGGGCTACGGCCTGCCGGCGGCCGTCGGCGCCAAGCGCGTGCAACCGGATAAAACCGTGGTTTGCTTCGCCGGCGACGGCTGCTTCATGATGCATGGCCAGGAATTTGCCACGGCGGTGCAGTACCAGTTGCCCATCATCGTGGTGCTGGTCGACAACGGCATGTACGGCACCATCCGCATGCACCAGGAAAAACACTATCCCGGCCGTGTATCGGCCACCGCGCTGCAGAACCCCGATTTCGCCGCCTACGCCCAGGCCTTTGGCGGCTACGGCGAGCGCGTCGAGACCACCGAGCAGTTCGGCCCCGCCTTCGAGCGCGCCGTGGCCAGCGGCAAGCCCGCCATCCTGCATTGCCTGATCGACCCGGAAACCATCACCCCGTCGACCACGCTGGAAAAAATTCGCGAATCGGCGCTGCAAGCCCGCAAATAAGCGGCCGCAGCGCCCACCCCTACCCTTACATACCGGAGACCTTCATGTCGTCGAACCCCACCTTCCATTGGCAAGACCCGCTGCTGCTGGACCAGCAGCTTACCGACGAAGAGCGCATGGTGCGCGACGCGGCCGTGGCCTATGCGCAAGACAAACTGGCGCCGCGCGTGCTCAACGCCTTCCGCAACGAACAGACCGATCCCGAGATCTTCGCCGAAATGGGCGAACTGGGCCTGCTGGGCGCCACCATTCCGTCCGAATACGGCGGCGCCGGCCTGAACTACGTCAGCTACGGCTTGATCGCCCGTGAAGTCGAGCGCGTGGATTCCGGTTATCGCTCGATGATGAGCGTGCAGTCGTCGCTGGTGATGGTGCCCATCAACGAATTCGGCAGCGAAGCCCAGAAGCAGAAATACCTGCCCAAGCTCGCCCGCGGCGAATGGATCGGCTGCTTCGGCCTGACCGAACCCAACCACGGCTCCGACCCCAACGGCATGGAAACCCGCGCCGTGCAGGTCGACGGCGGCTACAAGCTGTCGGGCAACAAAATGTGGATCACCAACTCCCCCATCGCCGACGTCTTCGTCGTATGGGCCAAATGCGTGGGCGGCGAATTCGACGGCAAGATCCGCGGCTTCATCCTGGAAAAAGGCATGAAGGGCCTGTCCGCCCCCGCCATCCACGGCAAGGTCGGCCTGCGCGCCTCGATCACCGGTGAAATCGTCATGGATGAAGTCGAAGTTTCGGCCGACCAGATGCTGCCCAACGTCACCGGCCTGCGCGGCCCCTTCACCTGCCTGAACTCGGCCCGCTACGGCATCGCCTGGGGCGCCCTGGGCGCCGCCGAAGCCTGCTGGCACACCGCGCGCCAGTACACCCTGGACCGCAAGCAATTCGGCCGCCCCCTGGCCGCCAACCAGCTCATCCAGAAAAAGCTGGCCGACATGCAGACCGAAATCACGCTGGGGCTGCAAGGCTGCCTGCGCCTGGGCCGCATGAAAGACGAAGGCAGCGCCGCGGTCGAAATCACGTCCATCATGAAGCGCAATTCGTGCGGCAAGGCGCTGGACATCGCCCGCATGGCCCGCGACATGCTGGGCGGCAACGGCATCTCCGACGAATTCGGCGTCGCCCGCCACCTGGTCAACCTGGAAGTCGTCAACACCTACGAAGGCACCCACGACGTGCACGCCCTCATCCTGGGCCGCGCCCAGACCGGCATCCAGGCCTTCTACTAAACCGGCCGCCGCCTTGTAAAAACCGGGTCCTGTAGTGGGGCCCGGTTTTTTTTGGACATGCGGCATACCAGGACGTTTAAAGAAGCGGGTGGGTGGCATCTCGGTGTCAGACACCCTTCGGGAGTCAGACACCTGGCGAATAGCGCAGGGGGTGCCGGCAGCGGGGGGCATCTCGGTGTCAGACACCCTTCGGGAGTCAGACACCTGGCGAATAGCGCGGGGGGCTTGCCGGCAGCGGGGGTATCTCGGTGTCTGACACCCTTTGGGTGTCTGACACCTGGCGAATAGCGCGGGGGCTTGCCGGCAGCGGGGGGCATCTCGGTGTCTGACACCCTTTGGGTGTCTGACACCTGCCAAGTCTGCAGATCCACGTCTCTGTCTTGAAGCCGGCAGCAGAACACCGATCCGACGCTAGAATCGCACCGCTTCGAGGCCTGCCTGACACAGTCCCGCGCCGTGTGGGCTTGCGGGGCGGCGCGTTGGGCGGCGGGGCAGCCGGCGCAGCCGGCCGAGGGCGCCTGCATGCGCCCGAGCCCGGCGCACGTGCGGCGCCCTGCAAGCCCACACGGCGCGGGACGGCGCCAGAACCGAACAACGTCCCGGGTTACTGCTGATGTCTCGGTGTCAGACACCCTTCGGGAGTCAGACACCTGACGGCGACGCCGGAACCGAACAACGTCCCGGGTTATTGCTGATGTCTCGGTGTCAGACACCCTTCGGGAGTCAGACACCTGACGCGGCGCCAGAACCGAACAACGTTCCGGGTTACTGCCGATGTCCCGGTGTCAGACACCCTTCGGGAGTCAGACACCTGACGAAGAACCGAACAACGGCCTGGGGCGATCAGCTCAAATCGAACAAGCTCGTGGCGTCCAGCTCCAGCACCGCTTCATCATGCTGGTTGATCACCACCCACGCCCACGAAATAATCCCCAGGTCATCGCGCGTCGTAGAGCGGCGCACCCCTTGCACACGCGCCCGCAACCGCAGCGTATCGCCCGGCCGCACCGGCACGCGCCAGCGCACCTGCCCCAGCCCCGGCGAGCCGAAAGACTCGGAATCATGCAGCGCCGCTTCCACAGCCAGCCGCATCGCCAGCGCACAGGTATGCCAGCCACTGGCAATCAACCCGCCCCAGCGGCCTTGCTTCGCGCGCTCTACATCAGTATGGAACCATTGCGGATCGTACTGGCGTGCAAACGTCAGAATCTCGGCCTCGGTCACCACCACAGGGCCGCCGTGAATGATCATCCCTTCCTTGAATTCCGCGAACTTCATGATGAACTTCTCAAAAAAGAACGGCGTGCCGTGGCACGCCTGAACGTCACAGGGTAGCCGGGCGCCGGGCCGCGCCCTACGGGGCTAATACGTCTCGAAGTGCAGCCGCCCTTCGCGGCGCAACACATCATGCAGGATAGTCCAATCCTGCCCGCCTTGCACCACCACATCCCGCAACGCCTCCAGCACCCCCGCTTCCATGCCCTTCAACCCGCATACATAAATGCAAGTATCCGGGTCGGCCAGCAAATCGCGGACATCGCCGGCGCGCTCACGGATAAGATCCTGCACATAGCGGCGCGGCTGCCGCGGCTCGCGCGACAGCGCCAGATTGATATCGATAAAGTCACGCGGCAACTTCATCAACGGCCCGAAATACGGCAGCTCGCGCTGCGTGCGCGCCCCGAAAAACAGCATCAGGCGCCCGTTGGTGCCACGCGCGATCCGGCGCCGATAGCGTTCCGTCATCGCCCGCATCGGCGCCGAACCCGTGCCCGTACAGATCATCATCAGGTTCGCACCGGCATGATTGGGCATCAAAAACGTATGCCCGAAAGGCCCGATCACCCGCACCGTATCGTTGCGGGCGAGGTCGCACAGATAGTTCGAGCATACGCCATGCACCGGCTGTCCGGCATGATCATGCGTTACGCGCTTTACCGTCAGCGACAGGTTGTTGTAGCCCGCGCGTTCGCCGTCGCGCGGACTGGCCAGCGAATACTGGCGAGCGTGATGCGCGCGGCCCTGCGCATCGGTTCCCGGCGGCAGGATCCCGATCGACTGGCCTTCCAGCACGGGAAACGGCACATTGCCGAAATCCAGCACAATGTGGTGAATGTCGCTGTCCGTGTCCTCGTCCGTCACGCGATAATTGCCCACCACCGTGGCGACGGCCGGCGCCTTGTGCGTGTACAGGTTTACATACGGGTGCGCGGCCGACCAGGGCGGCACCGCAGCCCCCGCTGCCGGCGCCGCCACCACGGCCCCGGTAACGTCCCCGTCTGCAATCGCCGCTACCTGCGCGGGCTCGCCCGCCGCGTCCGCCGGCAGCGGCTTCTCTGCGGGCAGCTCATCCCAGCCGAACTGCTCCTGCAAACTGTACGCCTGCGCGCGCGGCACCAGCCGCCAATTGTCGATCGACCCGGTGGGGCAAGGCGGCACGCAGGCCATGCAGCCATTGCAGATATCCGGGTCGACCACATAGTTGTTGCCATCGTGGGTAATGGCATCAATAGGGCAAGTTTCCTCGCACGTATTGCAGCGGATGCAGACCTCGGGGTCGATGAGATGCTGCCTGAGCACTTCGGGCGGCAAGCGCGCATTCATGGCCGGGCTCCTATCGTGACGCGCATGCGCTAGTTGAAACGCACATACTCGAAATTCACCGGCTGGCGGTTCACCCCCATTACCGGCGGCGCGATCCAATTGGCGAACTTGCCCGGCTCTGCCACCCGCCCCATCAGCGAAGCCACGAAAGCCCTGTCTTGCGCGGTGGGCAGCCACTTGTGGCTGTTTGCCTGCCATTGCTCTTCGGAAAGCACATCGCCTTCGGGCGACACGCGTATGCCTGCCAGCGTGCCGATCTGGCGGTTGAACGCCTTGTGCGGCACCGTCAGCCGGAACGGCAACCCGCTCTTCTCGATAACCTTGTTCCAGCGCCCCACGCCCGCGTTCGAATCGCGGATGAAGTCATCGCGCAGCACCTCGTTCAACGCGTTGAGCATGGGCACCTCCACTTCGCGCAGCCGCCCGCCGTCCACAGTCAACACGCGGTAGGTGTCGTTCTTGAGCTGGTGGTCGTCATTGCGCTTGCTTTCCTCGTAGCGGCCTTTCAGGCCCGAGCTGTAGAAAATGGCTGCGTTGGAAGACTGGTCGGCGCCGAACAGATCGATGGTGACGCTGTAGTGAAAATTCAAATAGCGCTGGATGGTCGGCAGGTCGATCACTCCGGCGGCGCGCACGGTGGCCGGATCGTCGGTCTTGAGCTGCTTCATCACTTCGCAGGTGCGCTGGATGATGCGCGACACGCCCGACTCGCCCACAAACATGTGGTGCGCTTCTTCCGTCAGCATGAACTTGGTTGTGCGCGCCAGCGGGTCAAAGCCGGATTCGGCCAGCGCACACAGCTGGAACTTGCCGTCCCGGTCGGTAAAGTACGTGAACATATAGAACGCCAGCCAGTCGGGCGTTCTCTCGTTGAACGCCCCCAGGATGCGCGGGTTGTCGGCGTCGCCCGAACTGCGCTCGAGCAGCGCGTCGGCCTCTTCGCGCCCGTCGCGGCCGAAGTACCGGTGCAGCAGATAAACCATGGCCCACAGGTGCCTGCCCTCTTCCACATTGATCTGGAAAAGATTGCGCAGGTCATACTGCGACGGCGCCGTCATGCCCAGGTGGCGCTGCTGCTCGATGGACGCGGGCTCGGTGTCGCCTTGCGTCACGATGATGCGGCGCAGGTTGGCGCGATGCTCGCCAGGCACGTCCTGCCATACGTCCCGGCCCAGGTTCTCGCCAAAGTGGATCTTGCGCTGCCCGTCCTGCGGGGCCAGGAAGATGCCCCAGCGGTAGTCGGGCATCTTGACGTAATCAAAGTGCGCCCAGCCGTCGGGCTCGACGCTGACCGCCGTGCGCAGATAGACATCAAAATCGTGCGAGCCGTCCGGGCCCATGTCCTGCCACCATTGCAGGTAGTTGGGTTGCCAGTGCTCCAGCGCGCGTTGCAGCGCGCGGTCGCCCGACAGGTTGACGTTGTTGGGGATTTTGTCCGTGTAGTTGATGCCTGACATGTCTGCTCTCTCTCCTTGGTGGGGCGGCCCCTGCGGCCCGCCCGGGCGGTTCCGGAAACACCAGCCGGCGCTAGACGCGGTTCCAGTCGAACGCGGCCTGCTCGCCTTTGCCATATAGCTTCAAAGCGCCTTTTTCGCCGGCCGCATTGGGACGGTTGAAAATCCAGTTCTGCCATGCCGTCAAACGGCCGAAGATGCGCGTTTCCATGCTTTCGCGTCCGCCGAAGCGCAGGTTGGCCTCCAGGCCGGTCAGGGCGTCCGGCGACAGGGCGCGCCGTTCTTCCAGGGCCAGACGCACTTCGTCATCCCAATCGATGCTGTCGGGCGCGAAGGTCACCAGGCCCAGTTCGAGCGCGCGCGCAGCGGGCAGCGGCTGTCCGGCCGCCGCCCGCACGGCTTCCAGCGGCAGTGTTTCTTCATAAAACCGCCGCTGCAGGCGGGTCTGGCCGTTCAACAGCGGATACGCGCCGAAGTTGCGGTCGCTGACGACGATCTGCGCGGGCGCGTCGGCGTCTTCATCGTCCAGCATGTAGATGCGGTCGGCGGCCAGCGCCAGTTCGAACAAGGTGCCGGCAAAGCACGAGCCCGGTTCGATCAGCGCGAAGATCGACCGCGACGTCACGTCCAGCCGCGCCAGCGTGCGCCGCAACAGCCCGGCAGTCTCGCGCACGAACCAGTGGTCGGCGTGCTGCTGCAGCGCGGCGTCGGCGTCCAGCACTCGCGCAATATCCCCTTCGGTCTTGAACACCCACGTTCCCAGGTCCGGTTCGTTGGCGCGCAGGTTCAGGATCGCGTCATCCAGTTCGCGCGCCATCTGCAGGGGCCACCACGCCGCGCCGGCTTCAACAATGGCATCGATGTCCTGCTCTACCTCGCTTTGCGGGCCGCGTATTGTCCAGGTGGCCAGCCGGCGCGAGCGGTCCAGCGTCACCTGTACATGCTGGTACGACAACCGGTCATCGGCAATGGTGCGCGACAGCGGCGTCAGGCTGACGCCGCGCGCGTGCGCCGGGCGATCGCTCTGTTCGGCAAGCGCGGCGGCGCGCGCGCGCACCGCCGCATCGAACTGGGCAGGCTTGACCACATGGTCCACCAGGCGCCAATCCTTGGCGCGCTGGCCGCGCACGCCTTCTACCAGCGTGCAGAAAATGTCGGCCAGGTCGTGCCGCACGCGGCGCTTGTCGGTAACGCGGGTCAGTCCGCCGGTGCCGGGCAACACGCCCAGCAGCGGAACCTCGGGCAAAGCCACCGCCGAAGAACGGTCATCCACCAGGAAGATCTCGTCGCAAGCCAGCGCCAGCTCGTAGCCCCCGCCCGCGCAGGCGCCATTGAGCGCCGCCACGAACTTCAGGCCGCTGTGCCGGCTCGAATCTTCGATGCCGTTGCGCGTTTCGTTGGTGAACTTGCAGAAGTTCACCTTCCAGGCATGCGACGACAGCCCCAGCATGAAGATGTTGGCGCCCGAGCAGAACACGCGGTCTTTCAGGCTGGTGATCACGACGGTGCGAACTTCGGGATGCTCGAAGCGGATGCGCTGCAGCGCATCGTGCAGCTCAATGTCCACCCCCAGGTCGTAAGAGTTCAGCTTCAGCTTGTAGCCGGGCCGCAGCCCGCCGTTTTCATCCACGTCCATCGCCAGTGTGGCGATTGCGCCATCAAAACTCAGCTTCCAGTGCCGGTAGCGGCTGGGGTCCGTCTGGAAATCCACGCGGGGGGCGGAGCTGCTCATGCTTGTCTCCTGCATATGAACAATACTGCAGTTAATGAATTAAAGTGCAGATTAGTGCACAAAAAAACGCCCGTCAAGCGGGCGATGCATAAAAATGCAGATCAGAGCGGCAGGCCGCAAGCCTTGCGCACACTGGTACGCAGGCCGCCGAAGCTTTCCTGCAAGCTGATATTGCTGGTGTCCCAGGTAAGGTCGGCCTTGGCGTAGAAGGCTTCGCGTCCGGCCAGGATACGCTTGAGATCGGCCATGGCTTCGTTGTTACCCGACATGGGCCGGAAATCGCCCTGCGCCATGACGCGCGACATATGCTCGTCGGGCGTCGCGCGCAGCCACACGGTGTAGCAATGCGTCAGCAGCAGGTTCAGGGTGGCCGGTTCGGATACCAGGCCGCCCGGCGTTGCCAGCACCATTTCGGGATAGATCTGCACCGCCTCTTCGAGCGCGCGCCGTTCGTAGCGCCGGTAGGCATTGGGCCCATACAGCGCGTGGATTTCAAGGATGCTGCAGCCGGCCACTCTTTCGATTTCACGGTTGAGCTCGACGAACGGATAGCCCAGGTCATCGGCCAGCATCTGGCCCAGCGTGGACTTGCCGGCGCCGCGCAGGCCGATCAGCGCGACGCGCTGGAAGCGGTTGGGCCGCTGGGCGCCGCCGCCCACGCCGAACAATTGCACCAGGGCTTCGCGCGCGCGTTGCAAGTCCGACTCGGTGCGTCCGCTGAGCAGTTCGCGGATCAGCAGCCAGTCGGGCGATTCGGTGGTGACGTCGCCCACCAGTTCGGCCAGGGCGCAGTTGAATGCGCGGGCGATCTGCAGCAACACCAGTATTGAAGCATTGCCGACGCCATGTTCCAGATTGGCAAGATGCCGCTCGGACACCCCCGTGGCCTGCGACAGGCTCTTGCGCGTCATGCCGCGAATGGCGCGCAGGCGCCGGACCCGTTCGCCCAGAGCCACCAGAAACGGCTCGCGGCGGGTTTCTGGCGATTCCTTGTCTAGCGCTTGGATCATGCTGTTTGAACTCCGAGGAAACCCTGACTTTCGCAGTTTTATGCACTATAGTGCTTGACGCTTAGGCTGTGAAGCACTATTTTTCTGTTCAGGCGGCCCGTAATACGCGAGCGCCATCATAGATAAGCATTGCATTGCATGCGCCGTACCAGGCGCGGCGGACAGTGTAAAGGACGAGACAAACATGAGTACGCCCGCATCTTTTGTGCAGTTGATGCGCGACATCACTGCTCCGATTGCCGGCCTGCCCCTGGACGACGCCCTACAGGCCCGGCTGAATCGCGACATCGGCCCGGACAGCGCGCTGTACCGCGACGTATTCGACGCCTGCCGGCAGGGCGTGGCCGATGGATGGATGTGTGCGCGCGAAGGCGCGGGCATCCGCTACGGGCGGGTCATCAAGGCCGATGAAAGTCTGCACGGGTTCTCGGTGGACGTGGTGGACATGGACAGCCTGGCCGGCCCCCATCACAGCCACCCCCATGGCGAAATCGATCTGATCATGCCGCTGTCGGACGGCGCCCGCTTTGACGGGCACGGCGCGGGCTGGCTGGTGTATGGGCCCGGCAGCGCCCACAGCCCCACGGTGACGGGCGGGCAGGCGCTGGTGCTGTACCTGCTGCCCGGCGGCGCGATTGAATTCACGCGCCCCTGACGCGCGCACAGGACACCGGCATGCTTGAACTTGAAAATTTCCTGGCCGGCCAGTGGGCGGCAGGCAATGGCCCGGGCGCCACGCTGCGCGATCCGCTGTCGGGCGCCGCCCTGGCGCGCGCGGACAGCGCCGGGCTGGACCTGGCCGCCGGCTTCGAATGGGCGCGCCGCCATGGCGGCCACGCGCTGCGCGCGCTGACATACGCCGACCGCGCCGCCCTGCTGGCGCGCGTGGCCGAAGTGCTGCAAGCCAATCGCGACAAGTACTTCGACATCGCTATGCGCAATTCGGGAACGGTGCGACAGGATTCCTCGATAGACATCGATGGCGGCATCTACACCCTGTCGTACTACGCCCGGCTCGGCGCGCGCCTGTCCGGGCAGGCGATGATGGCCGACGGTGAGCCCGTGGCGCTGGCGCGTGACAATGCCTACGCCGTGCAGCACATCAGCACGCCGGCGCGCGGCCTGGCCCTGCTGATCAACGCGTTCAATTTTCCATCGTGGGGCCTGTGGGAAAAGGCAGCGCCCGCGCTGCTTTCCGGCGTGCCCATTGTTGTGAAGCCGGCCACGGCGACGGCCTGGCTTGCGCACGAAATGGTGGCCGACGTACTGGCCGCCGCGATATTGCCGCAGGGCGCGCTCAGCCTGGTGTGCGCAAGCCATCCCGGGTTGCTGGACGCGCTGGCGCCCGGCGACCTGCTGTCGTTCACCGGCTCGTCGGATACCGCTGCATTGCTGCGCGCCCACCGGCGGGTCACGCACGATGGCGTGCGGATGAACGCCGAAACCGACAGCCTGAACTGCGCATTGCTCGGCCCCGATGCCGCCTCGGGCGGACCGGCCTTCGATGCGATGGTGCGCGAGGTGGTGCGTGAAATCACCATCAAGTCGGGCCAGAAGTGCACCGCCATCCGGCGCATTCTCGTGCCGCAGGAGGCATATGAGCGGGCGGCGCAGGCCATCGCGGCGGAACTGGCCGCTGTCACGGTGGGGGATCCGCGCCACCCGGACGTGCGCATGGGCTCGTTGGTGAGCAGGCGGCAGCATGACGACGTGCAGTCCGGCATCCAGGCCCTGCGCGCGCACAGCCAGGTGTTGTTCAATGGCGACGCGGTCCGGCTGATCGACGCCGATCCGAAGGTGGCCGCATGCGTGGCGCCCTGGCTGCTGGGCGCCCCGGAGCCCGACACCCACCCTTTGGCGCACCAGCTCGAGGTCTTCGGCCCGGTGGCCACGCTGATGCCCTACCGCGACGCCGAGCATGCCCTTGACCTGGCGCGGCGCGGCCAGGGCTCGCTCGTGGCATCGATATACAGCGACGATTCCGCCTTCTTTGCGCGCAGCGCACACGAGCTGGCCGACAGCCATGGACGACTGCACTGGGTCAGCCCCGAAGCCGCAAAGACCCATACCGGCCATGGCAATGTCATGCCGCAATCGCTGCACGGCGGCCCCGGCCGCGCCGGAGGCGGAGAAGAACTGGGCGGCTTGCGCGCCTTGTCGTTCTATCACCGCCGCACCGCCGTGCAGGCAGCGCCCGAACGCCTGCAGGCCCTGGCCGGCCCGATGGGCCAGGCTTCCTAGCCGACCCGGACGACACCAAGAGAACATACGGGAGACAAGACATGCCACCCTGCCCCCTTGAACTGAACTTCGCCAGCCACCTGGCCGCGCTCAATGCGCCACGCGCATCCAAGCCGGCCTACATCGACGACATCCGCACCCTGACATACGGCGAACTGGCCGAGCGCGTGGCGCGTTTTGCCGGCGCGCTGCGCCAGCTGGGCCTGCGGCGCGAAGAGCGCGTGCTGCTGTTGATGCACGACAGCGTGGACTGGCCGGTGGCGTTCCTGGGCGCCCTGCACGCCGGCGTGGTGCCCGTGGCGGTGAACACGCTGCTGACGGCGGACGACTATGCCTACATTGCCGACCATTGCCGGGCGCGCGCCGCGATCGTGTCGGGAGCGCTGCTGGATACGCTGCATGCCGCAATGGCCAAGGGCCCGCACGAAATCGAACACATGATCGTGGCGCGGCCGGCCGGCGAATTGCCGGCGCACGCGCACGAATTCGAAAACCTGCTGGCCGCCGCGCCGCTGGCCCCGGCCGTACGCACGCTGGCTGACGAGATTGCCTTCTGGCTGTATTCGTCCGGGTCCACCGGCAAGCCCAAGGGCGTGGTGCACACGCACGGCAACCTGTGGCACACCGTGGAACTCTACGCCAAGCCGGTACTGGGCATCCGCGAAGATGACGTGGTGTTCTCGGCGGCCAAGCTGTTTTTCGCGTACGGCCTTGGCAATGGATTGAGCTTTCCGCTGTCGGTCGGCGCCACAGTGGTCGTGATGGGCGAACGGCCCACGCCGCAAGCGGTATTCCAGCGCCTGGTGCAACACCGCCCCACCGTCTTCTACGGCGTGCCCACCCTGTATGCGAGCATGCTGGCCAGCCCCGACCTGCCTTCGCGCGAACAGGTGGCGCTGCGCGTCTGTACGTCCGCCGGCGAGGCGCTGCCCCGCGACATCGGCGAACGCTTCAAGCGTCATTTCGGTTGCGACATCCTCGACGGCATCGGATCTACCGAAATGCTGCATATCTTCCTGTCGAACCAGCCCGGCCAATTGCGCTATGGCACCACCGGCAAGCCGGTGCCGGGATACGAAGTGCAGCTGCGCGACGAGGACGGCCGGCCGGTGCCCGCGGATGTGATCGGCGACCTGTACATCAAGGGCCCCAGCGCGGCGCTGATGTACTGGAACAATCGCGACAAATCGCGCCAGTGCTTCCAGGGCGAATGGCTCAAGAGCGGCGACAAGTACGTATGCGACGCCGACGGCTACTACACCTATGCCGGACGCAGCGACGACATGATCAAGGTCAGCGGCCAGTATGTGTCGCCGGTAGAGGTCGAGAACGTGCTGATCCAGCACGAAGCCGTGCTGGAGGCCGCGGTGATCGGCGTGCCCGACCACGACGGCCTGGTCAAGACCAAGGCCTATGTCGTGCTGCGGCCCGGCTATACGCCCAGCGATGACACTGGCGCCGCCTTGCAGCAGTATGTGAAGCAGCACCTGGCGCCATTCAAGTATCCGCGCCAGATCAACTTCACGGAAGAGCTGCCCAAGACCGCCACGGGCAAGATCCAGCGGTTCCGGCTGCGGCAGATGGAGGCGGCCTCGCTATGACGACCGCCTTGCTTGCCGATGCGCCCGCCTGGGCGGAACTGCGCGCGCTGGGCCGCAGCCTGCGCCTGGAATACCGGTGGATCGCGCCCGAACGCCGCCAGGCTCCCTTGCTTGTGTTCCTGCATGAGGGGCTGGGCTCGGCAAGCATGTGGAAAGACTGGCCCCAACGCGCGTGCGAGGCGGCGGGCTGCCGCGGCCTGGTGTTTTCGCGCTACGGCTACGGTCAGTCGACGCCACGCGCCGCAGGCGAGAAGTGGCCCGTGAGCTTCATGCACGACCAGGCGCGCGAGGTGCTGCCGGCGCTGTTCGACGCGCTGGGCATCGATGCGGCGCGCGACCGGCCGGTGCTTTATGGCCACAGCGACGGCGGCTCTATCGCCCTGCTGTACGCGGCGATGCACCCCGACAACGTGTGCGGCGTGATTGCCGCGGCGCCGCATATCTTCGTGGAAGACATCAGCATCGCAAGCATTGAACTGGCCCGGCGCGCCTACCTGGAGTCCGGTCTGCGCGCGCGGCTGGCCCGCTACCACGCCGATGTGGATTCGGCCTTCTGGGGGTGGAACGACATCTGGCTGGATCCAGCGTTCCGCGCCTGGGATATACGCACGGATCTGCCCCGCATCCGCTGCCCGGTGCTGGCGCTGCAGGGGCTGGACGACGAATACGGCACGCTGGAGCAAATACGCGGCATCAAGCGCGCGCTGCCCCACGCGCAGCTGATGGAATTGGGCGACTGCGGACATTCGCCGCACAAAGACCAGCCCGACCAGGTGATCACGGCCGTCGCCGGCTTCGTCGACAGCCTGAACCGACCCGGCTGAGCCCACGGCCAGCCAACATAACGAGGAGACAGACCATGCACAATGCCCTGAACCGCGCCCTGCTCGCCGGCGCCCTGGCCCTGGCCGCCGGCGGCGCCGCGGCGGCCGACAAGATCAAGGTCGGATTCATGCTGCCCTACAGCGGCACGTATGCCGCTCTGGGCAACGCCATCGAGAACGGCTTCAAGCTGTACGTGGCCGAGCAAGGCGGCAAGCTGGGCGGCCGGGAACTGGAATACTTCAAGGTCGATGATGAATCCAACCCCGCCAAGGCGTCGGAAAACGCCAACCGGCTGATCAAGCGCGACCAGGTGGACGTGCTGGTGGGCACCGTGCATTCGGGCGTGGCGATGGCGCTGGCCAAGGCGGCCAAGGCCAGCAACACCACCCTGCTGGTCACGAACGCAGGCGCCGACGCCATCACGGGGCCCATGTGCGGGCCGGGCATCTTCCGCACGTCGTTCTCGAACTGGCAGCCCGGCTATGCCATGGGCCCCGTAGCGGCGACCAAGGGGCACAAGACCGCCGTCACCATCACGTGGAAATATGCGGCGGGCGAAGAACAGATGAACGGCTTTCGCGAAGGATTCGAGAAGGCCGGCGGCAAGATCGTCAAAGACCTGACGCTGCCGTTTCCCAATGTTGAGTTCCAGCCGCTGCTGACCGAGATCGCGTCCATCAAGCCGGATATGGTGTTTGCGTTCTTTGCCGGCGGCGGGGCGGTGAAGTTCGTGCAGGACTACCACGCGTCCGGCCTGGGCAAGAGCATTCCGCTGTACGGCACCGGCTTTCTTACCGACGGCACGCTCAAGGCGCAGGGCGACGCCGCGCAGGGCCTGCTTACGACGCTGCACTACGCCGATGGGTTGGGGTCCCCGCGCGACACCGCCTTCCGCGAGGCGTATACCAAGGCCTACGACAACCTGCCGCCCGATGTATATGCGGTGCAGGGCTACGATGCTGCGCAATTGCTGCAGGCCGGCCTGCAGGCGGTTCAGGGCGATGTGTCGGACAAAGACAAGCTGCACGCGGCCATGCGCGGCGCCACCATCGACAGCCCGCGCGGCACGTTCACCCTGTCGCGCGCCGGCAACCCGGTGCAGAATATTTACCTGCGCCAGGTGGCCGGGCTGGAAAACAAGATGGTGGACATCGCGGTGCCCGAACTGGCCGACCCCGCTCGGGGCTGCAAGCTCTGACGCCTGCGCGAGGCCGACATGGACGCCAGCATTTTCCTCATCCAGTGCCTGAACGCATTGCAGCACGGCTTGCTGCTGTTCCTGGTGGCCAGCGGCCTTACGCTGATATTCGGCATCATGGGCATCATCAACCTGGCCCACGGCAGCTTCTACATGATAGGGGCATACATGGCGTTCGGCCTGTCGCCCCTGGTCGACCGCTGGCTGGGCGGCGGCTTCATCGCAACCCTGGCGCTGTGCGTGCTGCTCGCGGCGGTGTTGGGCTACTTGCTGGAAGCAGCGTTCTTCAGCTATCTGTACCGTCGCGACCACCTGCAGCAGGTGCTGATGACCTACGGGCTGATACTGGTGTTTGAAGAAGTGCGCAGCCTGCTGGTGGGCAATGACGTGCACGGCGTGCCGATGCCGTCCTGGCTGTCGGGCACGGTATCGCTGGGCGGGGTCATGACCTATCCGGTCTACCGGCTGTTCATCTCTGCGGTGGGCATCGTCGTCGCCCTGCTGCTGTATTGGGTGATCACGCGTACGCGCCTGGGCATGATGGTGCGGGCGGGCGCCAGTAACCGAGAGATGATCGGTTCGCTGGGCATCGACATCAACCGCCTGTACCGCATCGTGTTCGCCGCCGGCGTGGCCCTGGCCGCGCTGGCCGGCAGCATCGCAGCCCCGGTGTCGTCGGTTTATCCCGGCATGGGCCATAGCGTGCTGATCGTCTGCTTCGTGGTGGTCGTGATCGGCGGCATCGGCTCCATCCGCGGCGCGTTCCTGGCCGCCATGCTGGTAGGCACGGTAGAAACATTCGGGCAGGTGCTGTTTCCGGCCGCGGCCGGCGTGCTGGTGTACCTGCTGATGGCGGTGATATTGCTGTGCAAGCCCGAAGGGCTGTTCAAACAGGGCTAGGCAATGAGCAAGCTGCGCAAACTGATTCCCATCGCCGTACTGGCCGCGCTCGCGGTGTTTCCGCTGCTGGGCTTCGACTACTACACGGGGCTGGCGGTAAAGATCATGATCTACGCCATCTTCGCGCTCAGCCTGCAGCTGCTGGTGGGCGGCGCGGGACTCGTCAGCCTGGGGCATGCCGCGTTCTTCGGCATCGGCGCCTACGCCGCGGCGCTATTGTCGCCCGAAGGCGAAGCCGCCGGCCTGTTGTGGCTGCTGGGCGCCGCAGTGCTCGGCGCCGCGCTCTACGCGCTGCTGACGGGCGCGCTGGCGCTGCGCACGCGCGGCGTGTATTTCATCATGGTGACGCTGGCCTTCGCGCAGATGGCGTATTACGTGTTCCACGACACCGACGTAGGCGGCGGCAGCGACGGCATCTATCTGTACTTCCGTCCACAACTCAGCCTGGGCGGGGTCAGCCCCTTCGACCTGGATGAACCGCTTGTCTATTACCTGTTCGTCCTGTGCTGCCTGGCTGCGACATGGGCCTTCCTGGCCATGCTGCAACGCTCGCCCTTTGGCGCCGCGCTGGCCGGCATACGGATCAACGAACAGCGCATGCGGGCGGCGGGCTATTCCACCTACCCTTACAAACTTGCCGCCTATGTCGTGGGCGCATCGCTGGCGGGGCTGGCGGGGTTCCTGTACGCCCTGAAAGACGGTTTCGTGACCCCCGAGCTGCTGGCCTGGGAACAATCGGGCCTGGTGCTGCTGATGGTCATTCTCGGCGGCATGGGCCGGCTGGGCGGCGCGGTGCTGGGCGCGGCCGCACTGATACTGCTGCAGGAACTGTTCCAGTCGCAAGTGCTGTTTGGCGATTACGCTCAGCACTGGCACTTGTCGCTGGGGCTGTCCATCATCGCCCTGGTGGCGCTGCTGCCCGACGGGCTGGCCGGCATGCCCGGCCAATGGCGGGCAAGGCGCGACGCCCGCCGCAACGCCGCGGCCGCGCCCCCTTTGCAGGCCGAAGATGCGCCATCGTCCCTGCCCTTGTCCGGAGAGCCGCATGCCTGACGCCATGTTGTTCGCACGCGGCATCACGCGCCGCTTCGGCGGCCTGGTCGCCGTCAATGACGTATCGCTGGAACTGCGACGCGGCGAGGTGCATGCAGTGATCGGCACCAACGGCGCAGGCAAATCCACACTGATCAACATCCTGTCGGGCGAGCTGCACGCCAGCGCCGGCCAGGTGTGGCTGCAAGGCCGCGACGTCACCGCATGGACGCAGCCCCAGCGCGCGCGGGGCGGCCTGGGCCGCAGCTATCAGCGCTCGACCATATTTCCCACGCTGACGGTGTATGAGAACTGTCGCCTGGCCGCGCAGGCGGCACGCCAACGCTTCTGGCATTGGTGGCGGCGCGCCGCCGACTGCGCGCAAAGCGCCGAGGCCGCCCGGCACGCCCTGCACCGCACCGGGCTGGAGGCCAGCGCGCAGGTACAGGCGGGCCTGCTGCCGCATGGGCACAAGCGCCAGCTCGAGATCGCCATGTGCCTGGCAGGCAGGCCGCAAGTACTGTTGCTGGACGAGCCCCTGGCGGGCATGGGGGCCGAGGAAACCGAGCGCATGCTGTCGCTGCTGCAGTCGCTGAAATCCGAGCATGCCATCCTGCTGGTCGAGCACGACATGGACGCCGTGTTCGGCAATGCCGACCTGATCACCGTCATGGTCAACGGCGCCGCCATCGCTTGCGGCACGCCTGCGCAGATCCGCGCGAACCCGCAAGTGCAGCAAGCCTACCTGGGGGACGAAGCATGCACGCACTGATCGATGCCAGCGGCCTGCACAGCTACTATGGGGCCAGCCACGTGCTGCGCGGCGTCGACCTGCGCATCGCCCCCGGCGAATCGGTGGGCCTGGTCGGCCGCAACGGCATGGGCAAGACCACACTGATCCGCACGCTGATGGGCCACGTGCGCAGCCGCCACGGCCGGCTCACGGTGGGCGGGCGCGACTGCACGCGCGCGCAGCCGCACGCCATCGCCCAACTGGGCGTGGCCTATGTGCCCGAAGGGCGCGGCATATTCCCCAACCTCAGCGTGCGCGAGAATCTGCAGGTCGCCGCGCGCCCCGGCAGGCGCGGCCAGTGCGACTGGACATACGACCGGGTGCTGGAAACGTTCCCGCGCCTGGCAGAGCGCCTGGATCACGGCGGGCAACAGCTTTCGGGCGGCGAACAGCAAATGCTGGCCATCGGCCGCGCGCTGACGACCAACCCCGACGTGCTGATACTGGACGAGGCCACCGAGGGACTGGCCCCGCTGATCGTTGCCGAGATATGGCGCATCGTTGCGTCAATACGCGAGTCGGGCATATCGACACTGATTGTGGACCGCAATTACCGCGCCGTGCTGTCCCATACCGACCGATGCCTGGTCATGGAAAAAGGCCGCATCGTGCACCAGGGCGCCAGCCCCGCCCTGGCCGCGGATCCGGGGCAGCTGGCGCGGTATCTGGGGGTGTAAGGCAAGCGCCGCGCGGTGAGCTGGCGCCTGGTCATACCGTTCACCTCGGTGTCTGACACCCTTCGGGAGTCAGACACCCCCCGATAGACACAGCCCTCCACCCCAAACCCACACACCACGCCACCACGCCACCTTCGGTGTCTGACTCCCGAAGGGTGTCAGACACCACCCGCAGCGTCCGGCTTGCCCGCTTATCTAGATCAGGGCCTCGATCAGGAACGGGCCCTTGCGCGCCAGGCCGGCCTGCAGCGCCTTGGTGTAGCCTTCGACCGTATCGACACGCACGGCCTCTACGCCCATGCCGTTGGCCAGGTTCACCCAGTCCAGGCAAGGCTCATGCAGGTCGAGCATGCGCTTGGCGTTGCGGCCCGGCTGTTCGACGCCCACGTTCTTCATTTCGCCGTGCAAGGTGGCATACGAGCGGTTGGCAAAGATGATGGTCAGGCAGTCGAGCTGTTCGCGCGCTTGCGTCCAGAGCGCCTGCACCGTGTACATGCCGCTGCCGTCCGCCTGCAGCGTGATGACCTTGCGATCGGGGCAGGCCACTGCCGCGCCCGTGGCCAGCGGCAGGCCGATGCCGATCGCGCCGCCCGTGAGCTGCAGCCAGTCGTGCGGGGCAGATGTGGCGCTGATCAGCGGAAACTCGCGCCCCTGCGTAATCGATTCGTCGCACACGATGGCGTTCTCGGGCAGCAGGCAGGCGGTGATGATATTGACGGCAGAACCCGTCAGCGCGCCGGACCGGGGCATGTCCACGGCCGACGCCACGGGCGTCAGGCCCGGCGCGTCGGTCGCAATGCCGAGTTCGTCCGCCAGCCATTGCAGCGCGTGCAGCAGATCATGCTCGGGCGCCGCCAGCTCGATGGGCGCGTTGTCCTGCGGAGCCACCAGGCTGGGCTTGCCGGGGTAGGCAAAGAACGCCACCGGCTCGACGCCGCCCACCAGAATCAGCTGCCTGACATCTTTCAGCATGGCCACGGCCTGGTCTACCGGATACGGTACGCGCGTGACCGGCGTACGGTTGATGCCGCGTTCCGTGCGCCCGTTGGACGTGGCCGACAGCAGGCGCACACCGGTTGCGCGGGCGATGCGCCCGGCCACTTTCAGTGCGGGCTCGCGCAGCGCCATGCCGCCCAGCATGAGCGCAACGCCCTCGCCTGCGCGGATGGCCTGCGCCGCGGCGCGCACCGCATCGTGCGTCGTCTGCGGCGGCGCGGCCAGCGGCACGACGGGGGCGGCCGGCGCGCCGCCCGGCAATTCGCCCCAAGCCGCGTCGGCGGGAAGAATGAGCGTAGCGATATTGCCCGGGGCCTGGCGTGCCACCCGCACCGCCTCGGCCGCGTCGGCGGCCAGGTCGGCCGCGGCATGGGTGCGGCGCACCCAGTGCGACATGGGAGCCGCCACCCCTTCGACATCACTGGACAACGGGGCATCGTATTGCGCGTGATATGTCGCGTGGTCGCCCACTACGTTGATCATCGGGGTGCGCGCTTTCTTGGCGTTGTGCAGATTGGCCAGGCCATTGCCCAGGCCGGGGCCCAGGTGCAGCAGCGTCGCCGCGGGCTTGTCGGCCATGCGGGCATAACCGTCGGCCGCCCCCGTCACGACGCCTTCAAACAGCCCCAGCACGCACCGCATGCGCGGCTTGCGATCCAGCGCCGCCACGAAATGCATCTCGGACGTGCCGGGATTGGCAAAACAGACGTCTACATCGTTGGCCAACAGGGTGTCGCAAAGGCTATCAGCGCCGTTCATGGTGATTCCGTAAAGCGGGTTGCACAGAAAAGCGCGGCCGCCGGCCGCGCGTCGGTAAGGCATCATAGGAAAGCGGATCGTTCCGGGGTAGGTCCACTCCCACACGCGGCAATAGAACCATTGCCCCGCAACCGCGCCGGCGGCGCGGGCAATGGCATGACCGCCCCTTGCTGGCGCAGTTCGGTGATCGAACACAAAAACACCCCGCCCCATCGTAGGGGCGAGCCAAACCGCGCATACTTTTCGCGGCGACGTTGTTCGCTGAACAAAACCAACCGGCAGGTCCGGTTCCGCGCACGGCGCGGCGGCGGGCCACTGCCCATAGGCGGAGACAAATCCATGCGTGTTACCCCTGCCCCGACCCGCGCCCGACCGGCCCGGCGCACCGCCCTGCAAACCTTGCTGGCCGCCACGATCCTGGCCGCCACGACCATGGCCGCCCCATCATCGGCCGCGTCCACGGACAGCGCGGCGCCAGCCCGGGCCTGGCCCGACAGGCCGATCAAAGTCATCGTGCCCTATACCCCGGGCGGCGCCACCGACACCGTGACGCGCATTGTCATGGACAAACTGGCAGCCCGGCTGGGGCAGAACATCGTGATCGAGAACAAGCCCGGCGCAAACAGCACCCTGGGCGCGGCCATCGCGGCCAAGGCCGAGCCGGACGGCTATACCTTCCTGAGCATCCTGCCCGCCTACGTCATCAATACCCACCTGTACAAGCTGTCTTATTCGCCGTCGGAACTCGAACCGGTCGTGCACATGGCCGACCTGCCGTTGTTCCTGTTTGTCAGCAAAGACGTCCCCGCGAACTCGCTGCAGGAGCTGGTCGCCCATGGCCGCAAACATCCCGACACGCTGACCTATGCTTCCAGCGGCACCGGGTCCAGCGCGCACCTGACCGGCGCGGATTTCGCGCTGCAGAGCGGGCTGAAAATGACGCACGTGGCCTATAAGGGCAGCGCCCCTATCCTGGCCGACCTGTTGGCGGGGCGCGTGTCCATGGTGTTCGACCCGGTGCTGGTGCCCATGCAGTACGTCAGGCAGGACAAGCTGAAAGTGCTGGCTTTCACGGGCAAGCAACGCTGGCCGGACGCGGCAGACGTGCCAACCATGGAAGAAGGCGGCTTTCCCGGTTTCGTCACCGGCTCATGGGTAGGCCTGCTGGCGCCGACCGGCACGCCGCGGCCGGTCATCGAACGCATGGCCAAGGAAATCAGCGCCATCGTGCAGGAGCCGGATGTCACGCAGAAGTTCATCGCCGCCGGCTTCCTTCCCACTGGCAGCACGCCTGCGGAGTTCACGGAGTTGATGCGCAAAGACTCCGACCGCTATGCCAAGATCATCGAAGAAGCCGGTATCACCGTGAACTGAACGGGGCCGCCGGCATCATGATCGACAAATTCGTCGCCTCGCTCGCCGACGCCGTCCGGGACGTTCATGATGGCGCCACCGTGCTGGTCAGCGGCTTTGGCGGCGCGGGCATGCCCACCGACTTGCTGCATGCCCTGATCGACCAGGGCGCGCGCGACCTGACCGTGGTCAACAACAACGCCGGCAATCACGAAACGGGCCTGGCCGCCCTGATCAAGGCGGGCCGCGTGCGCAAGATGATCTGCTCGTTTCCGCGCGCTTCGCATTCCTGGGTGTTCAACGACCTGTACCGCCGCGGAAAAATCGAGCTGGAATGCGTGCCGCAGGGTACGATCGCCGAACGCCTGCGCGCCGCCGGCGCAGGCCTGGGCGGTTTCTACACCCGCACTGCATACGGCACCGACCTGGCGGCAGGCAAAGAAACGCGCGAGATCAACGGCCTGCATTACGTCTTTGAAACGCCTTTGCATGGCGACTTCGCTCTGGTGCTGGCCGACCGCGCCGACCGGTGGGGCAACCTGACCTACCGCAAGAGCGCCCGCAACTTCGGACCCGTGATGTGCACCGCGGCCGCCACCACCATCGTGCAAGTGCGCCAGCGCGTCGGGCTGGGCGAGCTGGAGCCCGAGGCCATCGTAACGCCGGGCATCTTCGTCAATCGCCTGGTCGTCGTGCCAGATCCCGGTTTTTCGAGCTGACCTGTGGCCGGGCAACCCTCCTTCCGACCCCTCGCCCGCCCGGAACTGGCACGCCGGGTGGCGCAGGACATCCCCGACGGCAGCTACGTCAACCTGGGCATCGGCATGCCGGTGCTGATCGCCGCATGCCTGCCGCCCGACCGCGAAATCGTGCTGCACAGCGAAAATGGCATTTTGGGCATGGGGCCGCCCCCCTCACCCGAAGCGGCCGACACTGACCTGATCAACGCCGGCAAGCAGCCGGTGACGTTGCTGCCCGGCGGCGCATACTTCCATCACGCGGATTCCTTTGCGATGATGCGCGGCGGCCATCTGGATATCTGCGTCATGGGCGCCATGCAGGTTTCGGCGCGGGGCGACCTGGCGAACTGGTCATTGGGCCGGGCCGGCGAACCGCCGGCAGTGGGCGGGGCCATGGACCTGGCCGTGGGCGCGCGACAGGTGTACATCATGATGGACCACAACGCCAAAAACGGCGCGCCCAAGATTGTGCAACAGTGCACCCTGCCGCTGACAGGCATGGGAGTGGTCAACCGCATCTATACCGATCTGGCGGTGCTGGACGTAACGCCCGACGGCCTGGTGGTACGCGATATGATCGATGGCCTTACCCTGCAAACCCTGCAGTCGCGTACCGACGCGCCATTGCTTGCCGCCTGATGCGTATTCCGCCGCCTCCGCCCGACTACGCCGCGCCCCTGCCCGCCGAAGAACACCCCGATCGCTTTCGCGGCGATCCGGACTTCATGCTGACGCTGTCTCGCGGCTTGCGCGTAATACGCGCGTTCGGCGAACGTCGCTACCCGCAGACGGCGGCCGACCTGGCCAGGCGGGCCGGGCTGCCGCGCGCCGTCACGCAGCGCTGCCTGCACACGCTGATCCGCCTGGGCTTCGCCGAACGGCACGGCCGGCACTACGTGCTCACCCCGCTGATCCTGAGCCTGGGCCATGCGTACTTTTCGTCTACGCCGTTCGTGTCGCTGGCCCAGCCGGTGCTCGACGAATTAAGCGCCACGGTGGGCGAAACGTGCGCCCTGGCCATCATGGAAGGCAATGAAGTGCTGTACCTGGCGCGGTCGGAAGTGCATCGCATCCTGGCGACGTCGCTGGGTCTGGGCAGCCGCCTGCCGGCCTATTGCACCACCATCGGACGCGTCATGCTCGCGCAGTTGCCGGCCCAGGCGCTGGAGCGTTATTTCGAAACGGTGGAACTTGCCCATTACACCGAATTCACCGAGACCTCGCCCGCGCGGCTGCGGGAAATCATCGCCGGCGTGCGCGACCAGGGCTACGCCGTCGTAGACCAGGAACTCGGCCTGAACGTGCGGGCCATCGGCGTGCCGGTACGCGCGGCCAGCGGGCGCACGTGCGCCGGACTGAACGTCAGCGTGAAATCGCCGCGCATCCCCCTGGCGCGGTTCAGCAGCGAATTCCTGGCGCCCATGCAGGCGGCCGCAGAAAAACTGGGCCAATTCCTGGTGCTGTGAAAAACGCGCCGCGGCGCGTGCCGCCGCGTGCTCAGGTGGCCTGCAGGCCGCTGGTGTCGAGCGTGAATGCGGCCGCCGCACGGCCAATGCGATCGTTGACCGCGCGCCACGCATCGTCGGCGGGCGGCGCCTGCACCAGGATGCGGGCATATCCGCCGGCATCGAGTTCGCGCAGCATGGCATACAGCGCCTGCGCATAGCGGACGGGATCGTCCGGAACCTGGCGCCAGGCCACGCGCGCATGCGCGCCTGCGGGAGCCGGTCCGAACGCCACGACGGCCACCGGCCCGGCAGGCTGGCCCTGGCCGCCGATGGCCGCCAGCAAGGCCGCCTGGGACACTAGCTCGAGCGGCGTCCGGGGCGCGTAGTGCGCCTTCAGCGTGCCTGATGCGCGCGGGGCGGCGGCGTCCGGCAGGCCCAACGGCACGCCGAGCACCGCCTGGATCTGCGCGGGCGTGACATGGCCGGGCCGCAGCAGCACGGGGCCCACGCCCTGCCCCAGCCGGGACAGATCGACAATGGTGGATTCAATGCCTACCTGCGCCGGGCCGCCATCGAGCACGATCATGCCCTGCGCCACTTCGTCCGGGAACTCGCCGGCCACGTGTTCGGCCAGCGTGGGCGAGACATGGCCGAACTTATTGGCCGATGGCGCCGCCACGCCTGCATGACCGCCGGGCTTGCCCGCCGCGAAGGCGCGCAGCAAGGCCTGCGCCACGGGATGCGACGGGCAACGCAGGCCGATACTGTCCTGTCCGCCGCTTACCGCCGCGCCCGCATGCGGCGCACGCGGCAGAATGAGGGTCAGCGGCCCGGGCCAGAAGGCGTCGATAAGCTGCCGGGCCGGCGTCGGGATGCTGCTGGCCCAGTAATTCAGGTCGGCCCCAGGCGCGACGTGCACGATTATCGGGTGGTTCGACGGCCGCCCCTTGGCCGCATAAATACGCGCCACGGCGTCGGGGTTCTGGGCGTCGGCGCCCAGGCCGTATACGGTTTCGGTGGGAAACGCCACCAAGTCGCCCGCGAGCAGGCGTTGCGCGGCCAGCTCGATGGCGACGGCGTCGGACGACGCTTGAGTGGACGTGGCCATAGCAGTGTCAGTCCGGCGCCGCCATGCCAAGCGCGGATGCGACCCGGGCTGCATCGGCTCGAGCCTGGTCAAGCGTGGCGGCCACCACGGTTACATGGCCCATCTTGCGGCCCGGCCGGGCTTCGCGCTTGCCGTACAGGTGCAGCTTGGCGGTGGGCACGGCCAGCACGCCGGCCCAGTCGGGTTCACGCGGCGCCGTGGCGCCGGGCGAAAACCACACGTCGCCCAGGATATTCAGCATGATGGCCGGGGCGAGCAGGGTCGTGCCGCCCAGGGGCAGCCCCGCCATGGCGCGCGCCTGCTGCTCGAACTGGCTGGTGACACAGGCATCGATGGTGTAATGCCCGCTGTTGTGGGGCCGGGGCGCGATTTCGTTGACGACCAGGCTGCCGTCCGTGAGCACGAAGAACTCCACGCACAACACCCCGTGGTAATCCAGGCCTCTGGCTATGGCCCGGGCCGCCTCGGTGGCCTGCGCCTGGCGACGCGCATGCGCGGGGTCGCCGTCGTTTGCAACGACAGTGGACACCGCAAGAATGCCATCGCGGTGCAGGTTGCGCGCCACCGGAAACACCACGTCGGCGCCATCGAAGCCGCGCGCCAGCACGACGGAAATCTCGTAGTCGAGCGGCATCAGGGCCTCGAGCACGCAAGGCACGCCGCCGAAGTCCGCGTACGCCGACAGGGCCGCTTCGCGCGACGCGATGCGCGCCTGCCCCTTGCCGTCGTAGCCCAGGCGGGCCACCTTCAGAATGCCGGGAAACAGCGCGTCGGGCGCGTCGCGCAGATCTTGCTCGCTGCGTATGGCGGCATGCGGCGCAACGGCGATGCCCTGCGCCGCGATAAACGATTTTTCGGCGATGCGGTCCTGCACAATGGCGACTGCGTCGGCCGCCGGGCTGACGCGGCATTGCGAGGCCAGTGCGCGCAGGCTGTCGGCCGGCACATTCTCGAATTCGGTGGTGACGGCGCGGCACAGCCGGGCCAGTTCCGCCAGGCCGGCCGGGTCATCATAGGCTGCGTGGATATGGCGGTCGGCCACCATGGCCGCCGGGCCATCGGCGGCCGGATCGAGCACGGCGACGCGAAAGCCCAGGCTTTGTGCGGCGTGACAGAACATGCGGCCCAGCTGGCCGCCGCCCAGCAGGCCCAGCCAGCCGCCGGGCGCGATCAAGAAAGTATCAGTCGAGGATGTCATACGGAAAAACGCGCCCGGTCAGGGCGCGTGGCAAGGTCAGGGCTGCGGGGGCACCACCATGTTGCGGGCCGCTTCGGTCTGGCGGGCACGAAAGGCCACCAACTGGCGATGCAGCGCATCGTCGGTGGCGGCCAGCGTGGCAATGACATGCAGCGCCGCGTTGGCGGCGCCGGCCTCGCCGATGGCGAAGGTAGCCACCGGCACGCCTTTGGGCATCTGCACGATGGACAACAGCGAATCTTCGCCTCGCAGGTAGCGCGACGGAACCGGCACGCCGAACACCGGCACTTCGGTCAGCGCGGCCATCATGCCGGGCAGGTGCGCGGCGCCGCCTGCGCCGGCGATAATGCCGCGCAGGCCGCGTGCGCGCGCTGCCGCGCCATAATCGGCCATGTCCTGCGGCATGCGATGCGCCGAGATCACACGGGTTTCGTGGGGCACGCCAAAAGCCTCGAGCATGGCCACGGCATGTTGCATGATGTCCCAATCGCTGGAAGAACCCATGATCACGCCCACCACGGGCGTGGCGGGCGCGGCGGCTACAGAGGCAGAAGTCGTCATGGCAGAATCGGCAGGCTGAGAAGGCGGGCGCGGCGCCCAGGTCAGGGCGCCGCCAGCGGGAAACCCGATATTTTACCCGGCCCGGCCGCAAGGCCGTGCAGGACAGCTCAAACGCCGCCGCCGGACGGCGCTGGCGCGCCGGGCGCAATGCCGCTTACGGGCCCGCATTCGCCCAGCCCGCACTGCAGCGACGTCGCGGCCACATTGACCAGGATGGCCAGCAGAAACAGGCCCATGACGATCAACGCGGGCAGCGCCACCGGCTTTTTCAGGGCGTTATCACCCCATTTCCGGTCGGCCGCCAGCATCAGCACGCAGAACACCAGCAGGGTGCAAAATGCCAGGAAAGTCCACGAATGCACCGACATCCCCAGCAACGGCGGACCGGCGCGCGGCGGCCCTGCCGGGGCCAGCAACAGGTTGCCCGCGGCCACCAGTCCGCCCAGCGCCGCAGCCAGGATCATCGCGTAATGCAGCGGAGACGGGCCCAGGCGGATGTTCAGCACCATGCCCACACCGGCCATGACGAAGGCGGCGCGCTGCAGCAGGCACAAGGGGCAAGGCTCGCTGCCGAACAGCAGTTGCCACGCGAACGCGCCATACAGCAGCGCGCTGATGCCAAGCAAGGCCAGGGTATTGATAACGCGCGAACCGCGGGCCGGATTCAGCGAAAAAAGCAGGCTCATCAGGCCCGCGCTACAGGGCAAGCACAAAAGGTCGGGCCAGATGAGGCCCCGCGCCCGCCACAAAAATCAGCAATGTGGCCAGCCACAACGTGAAGCAGGGGCGGCGCTTGCCAAGCATGCCGTACCAAACTGCCAGCGCGCTGGTAAGAAAGGGCAATATCATGATCATGCGGCGATCTCCCGAGGTCGATCGTTACGATACGAAATATTGCGTTGCGCTGGCGGGCAAATAAGGCCGGCAAATTCCCGCTTTTTCGGCATTTGGCCCGGCGCTGCGCGGCCGGGCCGCCGGGTTCAGGCGATCAGGCGATCAAGGGCTTCGCGGTACTTGGCCGCGGTTTTCTGCAGCACGTCCTGAGGCAGGCGCGGCGCGGGCGGGGTCTTGTCCCAGGTTTGCGTCTCGAGCCAGTCGCGCACGAACTGCTTGTCGAACGACGGCGGGCTGATGCCGACGCGCCATCCGTCGGCGGGCCAGAAGCGCGACGAGTCCGGCGTGAGCACTTCATCCATCAGGTGCAGCGTGCCGTCGTCGTCCAGCCCGAACTCGAACTTGGTATCGGCGATGATGATGCCCTTGGTGGCCGCGAACTGGGCCGCTTCGGTGTACAGCCGCAGGGTCACATCACGGATGCGCTCGGCCATTTCCTGGCCGACTTCGTTGACAACGTGGGCGAAGTCGACGTTTTCGTCGTGCAGGCCGAATTCGGCCTTGGCCGCCGGCGTGAAAATGGGTTGAGGCAGCTGGCTGGCCTGCTGCAGCCCCGCAGGCAGCGCAATGCCGCAGACCGAGCCCGTGGCCTGGTAGTCTTTCCAGCCCGATCCGATGAGGTAACCGCGCGCCACGGCCTCGACCAGAATCGGTTTCAGCCGCTTGACCACCACGGCGCGGCCGCGCACCTGCTCGAGCTCATCGGGCGCCACGACATCTTCGGGCCGGATGCCGGTGGAATGGTTGGGCAGGATGTGCGCCAGCTTGTGCAGCCAGAAATCGGTCAGTTCGGTCAGGACCTGGCCCTTGCCGGGGATGGGGTCGTCAAGAATGACGTCAAAGGCGGAGATGCGGTCGGAGGCGACGATCAGCAGTTTGTCGTCGCCCACGGCGTACATGTCGCGCACTTTGCCGCGACCCAGTAGCGGCAAGGACTTGATGCTGGATTGATGCAGGGCGGAAGTCACGAATCGGCCTATGGGAAAAATGAGCATAGATTACTGCAAATGCCCAGGCGGCGTCGCCGGGCCGGGGATCGCGTTCGAGACTCGGGTGTCCGCTGCCGCTTGGGGCAATGGGGGCGGCGCACGTGCGTCGGGCTCGGGCGCATACAGGCGCCCGATGCCTGCTGCGCAGGCTGCCCCGCCGCCCAACGCGCCGCCCCCATTGCCCCAAGCGGCAGCGCAAGTCCGGGACCAGCGTACTGGCCAGCCCGGGGCGCATCTTTTAAGCTTGCGCGTACATCAAAGGAGAACCTATGTCACAGCAAGCCGATTCCGCCACGTTCACGGGCGGTTGCCACTGCGGCGCGGTACGGTACGAGGTCGTGGGCGACACGCTCACGGCCGCCACCTGTCATTGCCGGGACTGCCAGTACGCCAGCGGCGGCGCGCCTGCGCATGCGCTGTTGTTCGCGCCACAGGCCCTGCGCGTCGTGCAGGGGCAGGCGCAGGAATACACATACCAGGGGGATTCGGGCAATACCGTGGTGCGCAGCTTCTGCCCGGCGTGCGGTACGCCCTTGTTCGGGCACACCGCAGGCCAGGACTATGTCATCGTGAAGGTCGGCTCGCTGGACGATCCCGGCCGGTTCCGCTCGCAGATGACGCTATGGGCCGGCTCGGCGCCTGCCTGGCACCACATCGACCGCAGCGTGCCGACCTACGAAGGCAAGGCCGCAGGCTGACCGCCGGCGCGGCGCACAAACAAATACGCCGCCCCTGAAGGCGGCGTACCTGCCGAAAAACGGCCTGCGGCTTATTGCACGACTTGCTTCAAGTCGCCCGACGCATAACGCTGCGCCATTTCCGACAACGGCACGGGCTTGATCTTGCTGGCGTTGCCGGCGGTGCCGAACTGGGTGTAGCGCTGCACGCAAATGGCCTTGGCAGCCGCGCGCGCGGGCTTCAGGTATTCGCGCGGGTCGAACTTGCTGGGGTTCTCGGCAAAGAAGCGGCGTATGGCGCCGGTCATGGCCAGGCGGATATCGGTGTCGATATTGACCTTGCGCACGCCGTACTTGATGGCTTCCTGAATTTCTTCCACGGGCACGCCGTAGGTTTCTTTCATGTCGCCGCCGAACTCGCGGATTTCGGCCAGCAAGTCCTGAGGCACGCTGGAGCTGCCGTGCATCACCAGGTGCGTGTTGGGCAGGCGGGCGTGGATTTCCTTGATGCGCGAGATCGACAGGATATCGCCGGTGGGCTTGCGCGTGAACTTGTAGGCGCCATGGCTGGTGCCGATGGCGATGGCCAGCGCATCGAGCTGGGTGCGGCGCACGAAGTCGGCCGCCTGCTCGGGGTCGGTGAGCAGCTGCTCGCGCGTCATGGTGCCTTCGGCGCCGTGGCCGTCTTCCTTGTCGCCCTTCATGGTTTCAAGCGAACCCAGGCAGCCCAGTTCGCCTTCGACCGTAACACCCAGCTTGTGGGCGATGTCGACCACCTTCTTGGTGACGTCGACGTTGTATTCGTAGTCGGCGATGGTCTTGCCGTCTTCTTCGAGCGAGCCGTCCATCATGACGCTGGAGAAGCCCAGGTCGATGGCGCCCTGACAAACCTTGGGCGACTGCCCGTGGTCCTGGTGCATGACGACGGGGATATGGGGATACGACTCGACGGCGGCCTGGATGAGATATTTCAGGAAGCCTTCGCCCGCATACTTGCGCGCGCCGGCCGACGCCTGCATGATGACCGGGCTGTCGGTTTCAGCGGCGGCTTCCATGATGGCCTGGACCTGTTCCAGGTTGTTGACGTTGAACGCGGGGATGCCGTAACCATGCTCGGCGGCATGGTCAAGCAACTGGCGCATGGAAACTAGGGCCATGGGGTGGTCCTCCTGAATGGCAAGGGAATGATAGGTTGGAAGCCTGCTGAACACGGCGATTTTAGCCGGGATTGCCCAGGGCTTCCCGAAGGAATGTCACGGAAGGTGTCAGGCTTTGCCGCAGCGTTGCGCTGCAGCGCAACACGCGCCGGTCAATCGCTTACCGAGCAGCCCACAGGCTGGCCGCTGTCGAACTCGACATCGTAAGTGTGCCGGTCGTCCCAGGGCACGGTGAACCACAGTTCGTAGTCCTCTGCCGACTCGTCAAACAGCCAGATCGCGCGCAACGTGGCGCAGCCAGCCATGGCTTCGGCGTCTTCGGCGCGCAGCCAGCGCGACGGGTCGATGCCCCGCTTCAGCCACGCCTCGGGCTGGTAGTGATCCAGCAGGAAATCGGCCGCCGCCAGCACCTGTTCGTCCAGGCTGGCCAGCAAGCCCCGCACCGCGCGCGAGGCATCGGGGCCCGGCTCGTCGCCGTCGGTCTGCACCATGACATGGATGGGCGGCCGGCCCGGGCCGGCCTCGACGTTTGCCGCCGCCCACAATTCGGGCGTTTCGGGGTCCTGGATGAAATTGAGCGTCGCCACGATGGTCTCCGCCAGCCGCATATGCCGCTGTTGCGGGCCCGCCCGGGACGGGCCGGCCCATGCCCCATTTAACCAGACCCCGGCCGCGCGCGCCGAGGAATATACGCACCCGGTCCTGCAATCACGCCGCCGCCTTCGCCAGCAAGGGCTCGCGCACTTCGGGGTAATGCGCCGAAAACACCAGCCGCCCCGCCGTCCAGGTGCGGCTGACCAGCGGCTGCTGCCCCACTACGGTCGCGGCGACCAGGTCGGCGCGCGCGCCCACGGCGATGCGCCCGCGGTCTGCCAGGCCGCATGCGTCGGCCGGGTTGGCCGTGACCAGGGCCATGGCCTGCGGCAGCGTCAGGTCGCTTTGCGCGGCCACTGCGAATGCGGCGGCGATCAGGGTGGACGGCTGGTAGTCCGAACACAGGCAGCTCGCGACCCCTGCGCGCACGGCGTCGATGGCGCGCATCGAGCCGCTCTGGCTGCGTCCGCGCAGGACATTCGGGGCGCCCAATATCGTCGGCAGGCCGCAGGATACCGCCGCCGTCGCCGTATCCAGGTTGATCGGGAACTCGCTCATCGAGATGCCCAGGTTGCGCATCGTGGCCACGCGTTGCACCGAGTCGTCGTCGTGGCTGGCGGTGGGTACGCCCAGGCGCCGCGCGTGTCCCACCAGGGTTTCGACGCGCGACACCGCGCCTTCGCGCGCCTGCAGTTTCGTGCGCGCCGCTTCTTCGGCCTCGCCGCGGCTCATGGCGTGGTTGCCCATCATGTACTGCAGGTAGGCTTCCAGCGTCTTGAACTGGCCCTGGCCGGGCGAATGGTCCATGACCGACAGCAGGTCCACCACGCCTTCTTCCAGCAACGCCTGCAAGACCGGCATGGCGGTCGGGTCGGTGACCTCGTAGCGGCAATGCACACGGTTGTCCACCAGGCCCTGCCTGCGGAACGCGTGCACGGCACGGGCCACGCCGGCCGCGACGTCATTGTTGCGCACGCCCCATTCGTTGTTGGCAAAAGACAATGCGTGAAACGGCGTGGTGATGCCCGCCGCCGCATTGCGACGGTCAACCTGCGCCACCGCGAAATCCAGCGGAAACAGCACGCGGGATCGCGGCTCGGCCTCTTTTTCTATGGCGTCGCAATGCAGATCGATCAGCCCGGGCAGCAGAGCCTGCCCTTGCAGGTCGACCTCGCAGGCACCCGCCGCGCCGGCGGGCTCGATAGCGGCGATGACGCCGTCTTCGACCAGCAAGGCGCTGTCCTCGAGCACGCTGTCGGGCAGCACGATGCGGGCATGGGTGATGTATACGGCGGACATGATCACTCCTGGTCGCCGGCAAGCACGGCGGGTTGGATGGGCAGGATGCGCGTGGCGACCTCGTCGCGCACGGCTTCGTCGTGGAAAATCCCGATCAGGCATCGTCCGGCGGCAGCGGCCTCGCGTATCAGCGCCACCACCACGGCGCGGTTGTCGGCATCCAGCGATGCAGTAGGCTCGTCGAGCAGCAGCAGCGGATGGGCGCCGATGAAGCCGCGCGCGATATTGACGCGCTGCTGCTCGCCGCCCGAAAACGTGGCGGGCGGCAGGCTCCATAGGCGTGCCGGCACATTCAGCCGCTCGAGCATCGCGGCGGCCTTGGCGCGCGCCGCCTCGGCGTCGTGCCCCGCCGTGCGCAGCGGCTCGGCAACGACGTCCAGCGCGCTTACCCGCGGTATTACCCGCAGGAACTGGCTGACATAGCCGATCACGTCGCGCCGCAGGCGCAGCACGCGCTGCTCGGCGGCATGAGTCAGTTCCACCCATTCGTTTCCGTCGCGCACGCGTATGCTGCCGGCCGTGGCCAGATAATTGCCGTACAGACAGCGCAGCAACGTGCTCTTGCCGGTGCCCGACGGGCCGGCGAGCACCAGGCAGTCGCCCGGCCCGGCATCGAAACTGATGTTGTCCAGCACGGGCAGGCGGATGCCGCCCTGGCTGTGCAGGGTGAACATCTTGCCCAGGCCGCGCACCTGGATCAGGGAAGTCGTGGCGTTCATAAGGGTTCAGTTCTGCAAAATGGAAGACACCAGCAGCTGCGTGTAGGGATGCTGGGGATCGTCCAGGATTTGATCGGTAAGGCCGCTTTCGACCACGTGGCCGCCACGCATGACCAAGGTGCGATGCGCGAGCAATCGCGCGACGGCCAGGTCGTGCGTCACGACGATCGCGGCCAGGCCCAGGTCGGCCACCAGCTGGCGCAGCAGATCCAGCAGCCGGGCCTGCACCGATACATCCAGGGCGGCCGTAGGCTCGTCCATGAACACCATGCGCGGATGCGTGACAAGGTTGCGGGCGATCTGCAGCCGTTGCTGCATGCCGCCCGAGAATGCCGCGGGCGCGTCATCGAGCCGGCCGGCGTCGATTTCCATTTTCTGCAGCCAGCCGCACGCCTCCTGGCGCAGCGCGCCATAGTGGCGCCGGCCCACGGCCATCAGGCGTTCGGCGATATTGGCGCCCGCGCTGACCTGCATGCGCAGCCCGTCGCGCGGGTTCTGGCGCACGAAGCCCCAGTCGGTGCGCGCAAGCAGCCGCAAGTGCGCGGACGAAAGCGAAGCCAGGTCGACAAAGCCCCGGTCGCGCGTGTCGTACCAGACGCTGCCCGAATCCGGCGGCAGCTGCCGCGACACGGCCTGCAGCAGCGTGCTCTTGCCCGACCCGGATTCTCCCACGACACACAGCACTTCGCCCGGATGCAGGTCGAAGCTGATGTCGCGGCAGCCATGCACGCCGTCCCAGGTGCTCGTCAGGCCGCGCACGGAAAGCAATGGTTGTTCGCCAGTCATGCTGCGGCCTCCTGGCGGCCGGAACAATATTCCGTGTCCGAACATACATAGCTGCGGGTCCCCTCGTCATCCAGGATGATCTCGTCCAGAAAACTCTGCGTGGACCCGCACAAGTCGCAGCACCGATCCCATTGCTCGATGCGAAAGGGATGGTCTTCGAAATCCAGGCTGCGCACCCTGGTATAGGGCGGCACGGCATAAACGCGTTTCTCGCGGCCGGCGCCGAACAGCATCAGCGCCGGGCTGCAGTCGAGCTTGGGATTGTCGAACTTCGGAATCGGCGACGGACGCATCATGTAGCGTTCGTTCACCATCACCGGATAGTCGTAGGTCGTGGCGATATGCCCATGCTGCGCAATGTCTTCGTACAGCTTGACGTGCATGCCTCCGTATTCGGACAGCGCATGCATCGTGCGGGTTTCTGTTTCGCTGGGCTCGAGCCAGCGCAAGGGCTCGGGTATGGGCACCTGGAACACCATGACCTGCCCCTCGCGCAACGGCGTTTCGGGGATGCGGTGGCGCGTCTGCACGATGGTCGCGTCGCGCGTGGATTCGGTGGTGCGCACGCCGGTCACGCGACGGAAGAACCGCCGGATGTTGATGGCATTGGTCGTATCGTCCGAACCCTGGTCGATGACTTTCAACACATCATCCGCGCCGATGATGGCGGCAGTGACTTGAATGCCTCCGGTCCCCCAGCCGTACGGCAGCGGCATTTCGCGGCTGCCGAACGGCACCTGGTACCCGGGTATGGCCACGGCTTTCAATAGTGCGCGGCGCAGCATGCGCTTGGTGGATTCGTCCAGGTAGGCAAAGTTGTAGTTCGCATCGCGCGCCACGGGGTCGCGCGGGCTTATCGTTTCTGGCTGGTTCATGTGGGTATGGCCTCATTGGCGAGGGGCGCGCGCTCGGCGGCCGGTTCATCATCCGCCGGCCCGCAGGGGGTCGCGCCCGCGTATTCCTGGCGCAGCCGGCGCAAGAGTTCCAGGTTGGCCTGGAAGTCGACGTAATGCGGCAGCTTCAAGTGCTGCACAAAGCCGGAGGCTTCGACGTTATCGCTGTGATAAAGCACGAACTCGTGGTCGTTGGCCGGCGCTTCGGCGGCTTCGCCCAGTTCGTCGGCCTTCAAGGCGCGATCCACCAGCGCCATCGACATGGCCTTGCGTTCGCCATAGCCGAAGGTAAGGCCGTAGCCGCGCGTGAACTTGGGGGCCTGGCGCGCGTTTCCGGAAAACTGGCTGACCATCTGGCATTCGGTGACTTCGATCTCGCCTATCGTCACCGCAAAGCCCAGTTCTTCGATCATCATGTCCACTTCCAGCGAGCCATAGCGGATCTCGGCCGCGAAAGGATGGGTGTTGCCGTAACCGCGCTGCGTGGAATAACCCATCGACAGCAGGAACCCTTCATCGGCGCGCGCCAGGTTCTGCAGGCGCGCATCGCGGCCGGCCGGGAATGCAAGCGGTTGGCGGGTCAGGTCGAAGGGAGCCGGGTCGCCGGGCGGCGGCGCTTCAGGCTCGACCAGGTCATCGTGCTGCAACAGGTCAGTGACGCGCGGCATGGACGCCGCCACGGGCTGGGCCGCCGGCGCCAGCGGCTCGGGCGAATCGCTGTCGTCTTGCAGCGAAAAGTCGAGCAACCGCTGTGTGTAGTCGTAGGTGGGCCCCAGAATCTGGCCGCCCGGCACATCTTTGAACGTGGAAGAAATGCGCCGCGACAACCGCATGCGCGCGGTATCCACGGGTAGCGTGGCGCCGAAGCGCGGCAATGTCGTGCGAAACGCGCGCAGCAGGAACACGGCTTCGATCAGGTCGCCCGCGGCCTGCTTGATCGCCAGCGCGGCAAGCTGCGGATCATAGAGCGCCCCTTCGGCCATGACGCGCGATACCGCCAGCGGCATCTGCTGACGAATCTGCGCAAGCGTCAGTTCCGGCACGGCCGTGTCGCCCCGCCGGTACATATCGAGCATGCGATAAGAATTCAGGATGGCGCGCTCACCGCCTTTTACGGCCACGTACATATCAGGTCTCCGCTTGAGCCGTGCGCGGCAGCCCGCACAGCCGGTTGCCCTGGACAAGGAATACGTCCACCCCCAGGGGAAACAGTTGATGATTGGCGCGCCATTGCGCCCAGAACCCTTCCGGCAGGCCGGCGATGCTGAGTTCGCGGCGCGTGGCAATGCCGGGCCCCGACAGGGTGACGCGCGGGCCGCGCCCGAACGCTTCGACCTCGATCAGCAGCGTGGCCGACGTGTCCGGATAGGCGGCATCGCCCGCGTGCAGGCGCTGCAAGGCGGGCGCCGCCAGGCCGCCCGGCACCGCAGCAAAGCGGGCGCGCGCCGGGTCTTCGACCAACGGGCAGCCGCAATGGAACCGCAGGTAGCGGCGCACATCCTCCGATACCCCGGCGGGCAGCCATACGGGCGCATCGGCATCGGCCAGGGTCAGCAGCATTGCCGTCATGCCAGGCGACAGGCCCGCCGGCACGCCGCACTGCGCATTGATTTCCTGGATGATTCCGGGCTGCGCCATGGCCTGCAGCGCGACGCGGAAGGTCTGTTGGGCGCGGCTTGCGCCGTCATCAAAGCCGGGAGCCGGCGGCGCGGTTGCAAGAGACAACATTCAATCTTCTCCTCGTACCAGCGTGAAAAATTCCACCTGGGTCTGTGCGGCCACGCCGGCACGGTGCCGCGCCCGCGCTTCGTGGTCCCGGGCCAGCGGCTCGATAACGTCCGCCTGTATGCGCCCGTGCCAGTCGCCGTTCTGCAGCAGCGCATCCAGCACCGCGGCGTGTTCGGCATGGCGCTGCGAGCGTCCCGGCACATAGGCCACGCCCATCGTGCCGTCTTCCAGCGCGACGGCGCAGCGGGTTACGCTCATCTCTCCCAGGTTGAACTGGGCGCCCGTTCCGCCGCTGCGCGCGCGCACCATCGTCATGCCGCTTTCAGGTGCGCGCAGGCGGGAATGCGCGGGCAACGGGCCCAGGCCCTGCACGGCACGCTCCAGCATGCCGGGGTCCGCAAGCGCCAGCACGCGCATCCAGGCACGGCGCCGCGCCACGGCAGCCGTTTCGGGAGGGGAATCAGAGTGCATAGTTCCTCTATACGTCTAGATGATTTGGCAGGTTTGAAGCGGGGCTTTCTGCACGCAGTACACCATTGCGGCGTGAACTTTTCGTGACAACGCATGCATCAGGCGATGCGGGCCCGTCTGTGCTGGCAAAATCATGGCCTTCTAATATGAAGCCGTCATTACCGGAACGGAATTACCATGGTTGAACGAGGCTCGGGCATTGCGATATGGCGACAGATCGGTGAACAGCTCGCCCAGGACATACGCGGCAGGCTTTATGCGCCAGGCGAGCGCTTGCCGCCCGAGCCGGAGCTGGCCGCCAAGTTCGCGGTCAACCGGCACACCATACGGCGCGCCATGTCAGAGCTCGAACAATCGGGGCTGGTGCGCATCGAGCAGGGCCGCGGAACCTTTGTGCACGAACACGCCATTGATTACACGATCGGCAAGCGCACCCGGTTTTCCGAGAACCTGCTCAGCCAGGGGATGCGCGGGCATTTCGAAGTCATGGGCGGCCAGAGCCTGCGCAGTGCCGAGATTGCGCGCCATCTCGGCCTGTCTCGCACGGCGTCCGTGCTGCGGGTACAGGCGCTGGGCAAGGCCGACAACCGCTGTATCGACGTTTCCGAACACTATCTGGACGAACGGCGCTTTCCCGGTTTTATCGAACAGCTGCGAAAGTCGCGATCGATTTCGCGCGCCTACGCGCATTACGGCGTGGCGGATTACACGCGCAAATGGTCGCGCATCACGGCGGCCTTGCCCAGCGCCGACACCGCGCGGCTGCTCGGCCAGCCCAAGACGCGCCCCATCCTGCAGGTTGAAGCGCTCAGCGTCGACAGCGCCGGCGCACCGTTGCAATACAGCGTCACGCGGTTCGCGGGCGACCTGGTGCAATTGCTGGTGTCGGACGACGCCACCTGAAGCTTTTGACACGCATGCGGGCGCGCCTTGGACGTCTAGACATCCGGGTGTCACAGTCAGCCTGTAACGTGCGCGCAAGGCTTCCCGAACAAGGTGCGCGCATGATTCCCACAGCTGGTTTTCCCCTTGCATTGGCCGGCATTGCCGGCAGGCGCCTGCTTGCCCCATCAGGTGTGGGCGGCGGCGAACTCGCGTTTCACGACGGCCGCATCGGCGCCGGCATGCCGGCCGGCGGAGCATGGCTCGACGCGGGCGATCTGCTGGTGTTGCCAGGCATTGTGGACTTGCACGGCGACGCATTCGAACGCGCGGTCATGCCGCGGCCAGGCGTCACTTTTCCCTACGACACGGCATTGCACGACGTCGACCGGCAGTTGCTGGCCCACGGGATCACTACCGAATTCCACGGCGTCACGCTGTCGTGGGAAGGCGGCCTGCGCGGCGAAGCCTATGCCGAACGCATGTTCGATTCATTGGCCCGCCTGCAAGGCGCCTTGGCGGCGCGCCACTGCGTGCATCTGCGCTTCGAGACGCACCATGTCGGCGGTGTCGGCACAGCCCAGCGATGGATGCGCGAGGGGCGGGTGCAATTCCTGGCGCTCAACGACCATCTGCCCGCCATGGCGCGACGGCTGGGCGATGATCGAAAGCTGCTGCAGTATGCCGACCGGGCCGAGTGCGGCCTGGATGCCTTTCAGGCGCGCATCCGCGATGCCATGGCCGCAAGCGGCGAGGTGGCCGCGGCCATGCGCGAGCTGACGCGCAGCGCCCGGGAAGCGGGCCTGTGCGTCGCTTCGCACGACGACCCCGACGCCGGGACGCGCCGCCATTACCACCGGCTGGGCTGCCGGGTGGCGGAATTCCCGCTGACTTCCGATGCCGCCCAATCCGCACGCGAACTGGGCGACGCCATTGTGTTCGGCGCGCCCAATGTCGTGCGCGGCGGCAGCCACACCAATGCGCCGGATGCGACAGCGATGATACGCGCGGGGCTGTGCGACATTCTGGCTTCGGATTACTACTATCCGGCCCCGCTGACCGCCGCGCTGCAGCTGGCGCAACGCGGCGTCCTGCCGCTGGAGCAAGCCTGGAGCCTGGTCTCGCGCAATCCGGCCCGCGCAGCGGGCCTGGCCGACCGCGGCACCCTTGAACCCGGGCAGGCCGCGGATGTCATCGTCGTCGACGACAGCGTTCCGGGGCTGCCGCGGGTTTGCGCGGCCATCGTGGGCGGCGTGTTGCGTCACGCGACGCGCAGCTTCGGCATGCACGCCGCACACCGCATCGCCGCGTAGCCGCCATGCCGACGGCCTACCGATACGCCCTGTACCTGGCGCCTGCAGGGTCTTTGCGCGAAGTCGGCCAGCGCTGGCTCGGCCGCTGCGCCGACACCGGCCTGCCTCTGGCGCGCAGCGCAGGCGCCGACCCTCGCGAGGCGTCATGGACACAGGCGCCGCGCCGGTATGGGCTGCACGCCACGATCAAGGCGCCTTTCCGACTGCGCGCCGACGCCACCCCCGCCAGCCTGGACCAGGCCGTGCGCCGGTTTGCGCGTACCGGCAACGCATTCGGCTTGCCCTTGCAGCGCGTGCGCCTACGTGGCTTTCTGGCATGGTGTATCGCCGACGATCGGGCGCGGCAGCGCATGAACGCGCTGGCCGGTGCGGCAGTGACCGCACTGGATGAATACCGGGCCCCGCCCTTGCCCGACGAACTGCAGCGCCGCCAGATTCACCTGCTGGAGCCCGCGCAACGAATGATGTTGCAACGCTGGGGCTACCCATACGCTTTCGACACGTACACGTTTCACATCACGCTTACCGGCCAGCTGGCCGAGGCCGACCTGACGGCTGCCGGGCGCCGCCTGGACGCACTGGATGGCCCCGCCCTTCAGGCGCCCATGCCCGTGCGCGCGGTGAGCCTGTATGTGGAGCCCGAGCCCGGCGCCGACTTTGTCGTGGCGCGCCATTACGGTTTCGACGGCTCGTGTACCGACGGCTGCGGCGTCCGTTACCTGGATGGAGAGTGCGCATGAGCGCCGCCGCCATGCCGCTGCACGCCGCGCCGCAGGCCTGCCTGCGCGGCCGGCTGATCTACCTGATGGGCGCTTCTGGCAGCGGCAAAGACACCCTGCTGCGCCACGTGCGCCTGGCCGTGCAGCCGCAAGAACCCGTGCTGGTGGCGCATCGCTACATCACACGCCCCAGCGGGGCCGATGAAGCGTCGGTCAACCTCAGCGCGGTGGAATTCGAGCGGCGCCTGGCCATGGGCTGCTTTGCGCTGCATTGGGACAGCCACGGGCTGCGATATGGCATCGGCATCGAAATCGACAGCTGGCTGGCCAGGGGCGCGGCGGTGATCATCAATGGTTCCCGCACCCATCTTGCCCAGGCTTTCCGGCGGTATCCTGGCCTGGTCGCGGTGGAAGTGGTGGCCGACACGGACATCCTGGCACGGCGGCTGGCCGCGCGCGGCCGCGAGACGCCCGAGCAGATTGAGGCGCGACTGCGCCAGGCGGCCCATCCCTTTGCCGTGCCGCCGGGGTGCCGGACCACCCGGCTTTCTAATAACGATACGCCCGATCATGCCGCGCAGCGCCTGCTGCGGCTGGTGCGCCTGGAACTGGCGGCGGCCGCGGCCTGACCGCAAGCGATAACCTGTTCCCGGCCTGGGCGCAGATGCACGCAGGCCGCAGCTGCGCCTGCGCAGCCGCGGCCGTCATTGCCTGCTATGCGGATCAGACCAGTGCGCGCCGGATACGCGCGGACACCAGGTCGATCAAGACCACGAAAGCCACGATGATGATCATTACCGCGCAAGTCTCCGCATACTGGAAGCTGCGGATGATTTCCCACAACACCGTGCCGATGCCGCCCGCGCCCACAATGCCCACCACCGAGGCCGAGCGCACATTCGATTCGAACCGGTACAGCGAGTACGAGATCCACAATGGCAACACCTGGGGGATGACGCCGTAGACCACCTCTTCCACCGCATTGGCGCCGGTTGCCCGCACGCCTTCTACCGGCCGCGGGTCTATGGCTTCGACGGCTTCGGCAAACAGTTTGGCCAGCACGCCGGTGGTGTGCACCCACAGGGCCAGCACGCCGGCAAACGGGCCCAGCCCCACCGCGACGATGAACAACATCGCGAACACCATTTCATTGATGGCCCGGCAGGCGTCCATCAGGCGGCGCATCGGCTGATACACCCAGGCGGGCACGATATTGGCCGAACACAGCAACCCCAGCGGCACCGCCACGACGATGGCCAGGAACGTTCCCCAGATGGCGATCTGGATCGTCACCAGCATTTCGTCCAGGTACATGCGCCAGTCGCGGAAGTTAGGCGGAAAGAAGTCCGCCGCGTAGGTGGCCATATTGCTGGACTGGGACACCAGGTCCATGGGCCGCATATCCGCGCCGTTCCATGAAAGCATCAGCAATGCCAGCATCAGGCCCCAACCCAGCAACACGGGCAGGGACGATCGAGGCTCGGCAAGATGGCGGGCAGGTGTAGCGACAACGCTCATGTCGGGATTCCGTACGGAAAAAATAAGCAGGGCGCCGGCCGCGCGGGCCGGCGCGGGGTGTTACTGCGGCTTGGCGGCCAGCTTGTCCAGTTCCGACAGCTGCTGTTCGATGTCTGCAAGCTTCTGCTTCTTGTCAGCCTCGCTCAGCGTGGTGTCCGACTCGACGTTGATCTTCTGCTTGGCCAGTTCCATCTGCCGTATCGGCACCAGCTGGGCGTTGCTCGACGCGCGAAACCCCTTGTAGGTAAGTTCGGCCAGCACCGCCAGCTGATGCTGCGCATCGGGCCCCGTCCCGTAGTTGACGAAGAATTCCTGGATGCGCTTTTTCAGTTCGGGCGACAGGTCCTTGCGCAACACCATGGGGTCGGCCGGGATCAGCGGCGACTTCCACAGGATGCGCACCGACTCGTTGGCGTCCTTGCCGGTGTTGCGGCGATAGCGTTCCAGCATTTCGGTGTTGTTGATGGCCACATCCACCTGCTTGTTGATTACCGACAGCAGGTTGCTCTCGTGATTGGCCGCGCGCACCGTCTTGAAGAAGGTCTTGGGTTCGATGCCGCGCGCCGCCCACAGAAAGTAGCCCGGCACCAGCGTGCCCGACGTCGAGTTGGGATCGCCCGCGCCATAGCTGAGCTGGCTGCCGTTCTTGATCACATCATCGAGCGTGCGCAGATCGCTGTCTTTGTTGACCAGCAGCACCGACCAATAGCCCGGGTTGCCGTCCTTATCGATGACAGACGCGAACACTTCGCCCTGCGCGCGGTCCACGGCCTCCATGGCCGACTTGTTGCCGAACCAGCCCAGGTGCACTTTGTTAAAGCGCATGCCTTCAATAATGCCGGCGTAGTCCGAGGCAAAGAACGGCTTGACGGGTTTGTCCAGGGCTTTGCTCAGATCGTCGATCAGCGGTTGCCAGGCCTGCTTCAGATTGGTGGACGATTCGGTGGAAATAAAGCCGATGTTCAGCGTGTCGGGGTCCTGCGCCCAGGCGGAAGAGGCCATGGCCATGACCGCGGCGAGCGCGTAGAAAGATCTGCGTAGCATGCAAGTGCTCCGTGGTGGAAAGAAGGGTAGGAAGTCAGGCCGCGGCGGCCAGCGGGGTGGGCGCCACGTCCGTAGCCAGCGGAGCAAGGCGCCCGGTGTCCCGGGGCAGCAGCTCGTTGGCGTCGGCGCCATACAGGTCGCGCAACATGGCTTCGGTCAGGCTGGCCGCCGGGCCGTCATAGACCACCCGGCCGTGGCGCAACGCCACCACACGCGGGCAGTAGCGCAACGCGACGTCTACCTGGTGCAGCGACACCACGACGGCTACTTTGCGGCTGCGATTGATATGGGCCAGCGTATCCATCACCCGGCGCGACGATTCCGGGTCGAGCGACGCAATGGGCTCGTCGGCCAGGATCACGCGGGCGTTCTGCACCAGCGTGCGCGCAATGGCGGCGCGCTGCTGCTGCCCGCCCGACAGCGTCGAGGCACGCTGAAACGCGTAGTCGTCTATACCAACCTGGGCAAGCGCTTCCAGCCCCGCCCTGACCTCGTCGTGGCGGAAATAGCGCATCAGGCTGCGCCACAGCGGTACGCGCGGCAACAGGCCGGTAAGCACGTTGGTGAGAACCGGCAGCCGCCCCACCAGGTTGAATTGCTGGAACACGAAGCCGATGCCTGCCCGGGCGGCGCGCACACGCGGGCTGATGCGCCCGTTGTGCTGTATGGGCCGGCCATTGACCCACACACTGCCCCCGGTGGCCGAATCGGCCGCCACAAAACCCGCCAGGTGACGCAGCAGCGTCGATTTGCCCGAGCCAGAGGCGCCCAGCAAGGCCACCATTTCACCGGCGGCAACTGTCAGGCTCACGTCGTCCAGCGCCTTGGCGCCCGCGCGGAATGTCTTGGTAAGACCGCGCACTTCGATCGCGTTGGTCATGAGGAATCCCCTTGTGGAAATCTGCAAGGGGATTCTGTGCACGCGCGGTGACAGGGTGATGACCATCATCGACGGCGCGACGCATCCTGCGGCCGCCGTCCGGATGTCGTGCAACCTGCCTGTCACATCCGGCGCGCGGCGCGTCGCGCCGGTATATAGTCAAGTTTTAGGCGTTCCCGGAGCACGAACATGCTGAAAGGTTCTTGCCTGTGCAGCCGCGTGGCCTATGAAATTTCCGGCCCGCTCACCCAGGCTTGGCATTGCCATTGCATCATGTGCCGCAAGGCCCATGGGTCCGCCTTCCGCACGCGCGCCACGGTGCAGGCCAAAGATTTCGCCTGGACCCGCGGGGAAGGCGACGTTACGTGGTACAGCTCGTCGCCGGGCCACTACCGCGGCTTTTGCAGCGCCTGCGGCACCCCGCTGCTGTCGCGCTTCGACCATGCGCCGGAGGCCTATGGCCTGCCATTGGGAGCCCTGGACGACGACCCCGGCATCAGGGCCGCCTGCCACATGTTCGTGGCCAACAAGGCGCCCTGGTACGACATTACCGACGGCCTGCCGCAATATCCGCAAGGTGCGCCCGGCCACGAAGAATAGGCCGTGCGCGCCGCCCGCGGGCGGCGACCTGCCTCCTTATTGAAAATCGGCTTCCTCGTACAGCGGCCGGATTTCGATTTCACTGGGCCCGGGCATGGGGTTGGGGCAGCGCTTTACCCATTGCACGGCTTCGTCCATATCCCTGACCTGCCACAGCCAGAACCCGGCCACCAGCTCGCGGGTTTCGGCGAACGGCCCGTCGGTGACATGGCGGGCCGTTCCATCGAACGCCACGCGCTTGCCCCGGGACGACGGCTTCAGGCCGTCGGCCGCCAGCAGCACCCCCGCCTGCCGGAGCTGCTCGTTGAATTCGCCCATGGCGCGCAGCAGGTCGGGCGACGGCATCTCGCCCGCTTCGCTTTCCCGGGTGGCTTTTACCAGTACCATGACTCGCATTTGTATCTCCTTGATCGGGCAAGGGCCGGACCGGCCCTCTTATTGCCACGACGGACGAATCCGGCCGAAAACGACGTCTCGCCGCGAAAACCCGTGGAAATTGGGGAAAACCCTGGTCAAATACTCTGGTTTGCGATAATATCTTTGGTTATTCCGTGTACGAGTTGTGAACATAAGCACGGTTCGCACTATCCCGCTTCTTCCGGCGTTGCAGAACTTGCAGCGTCGCGACCAAGCCGCGACAAGCGCGCATATTGCCCCCAGCGGCGCGAGTACCGCCCGGGTTCCTACAGGTTCCCGGGTCCTGTACCCCGTACCAGCCGGGACGTTTTACGTTCCATCGCTGGCCCCAAGATCCGCTTGGGTCCCGCGCATGCCGCCTGCGGGCGGTGCGGGCGCCACGGCGCCCGCGCGCATCGACCAAGGAGAGTCATACATGGCAAAAGAAGAACTGATCGAACTTGACGGTATCGTTGATGAAGTGCTGCCCGACAGCCGCTATCGCGTCACCCTGGACAACGGCATCGAAGTGGGCGCCTACGCCTCCGGCCGCATCCGCAAACACCGCATCCGCATCCTGGCGGGCGACCGCGTCACCCTGGAAATGTCTCCCTACGACCTGACCAAGGGCCGCATCAATTTCCGCCACAAAGACGAACGCGCCCCCAGCTTCGCACGCCCGCCCCAACGCCGCCGCTGATCTGCGCACGGCCGGGCCGCACCCGCATGCCGCCTGTCTTGGATACGCACGAATCGTCACTTGCCGCCGCGCAACGCCTTGCCGAGGCCCGGCAGGCAGTCGAGCACGGCGAGCGAGGCCTGCAGCAACTCAGGCAATCGCGCGCGGCCTTCATACAAAGCCTGCGCGCCACTGGCCTGAGCTATGCGCAGGCATGCATCAAATTCGACAACTGCCTGCAAGAGCAACTGCGCCTGCAGCAGGCCGCCCTCGACCGGCTGCAGTACGCCGAACGGCGTTACGGGCAACTGCCCTCGCACCCCTTGGCCGATTCCTGATGCCGCCTGCCGGCGCGCAACGCCGGCCGTTCATGGTGCTCAGGGCCCTGTTGCCGCCCCGATGAAAATGGCGGGGTCGACGCGCGCGCCGTTCAGGCTGACGTTCCAGTGCAGGTGCGGGCCCGTCGCGCGCCCCGTACTGCCCACTTTGCCAACCACCGCGCCCCGCGGCACGTCGTCGCCCGGCTTCACGTCGATGGCCGACAGATGGCAGAACATGCTGATGAAGCCCTGCCCGTGGTCCAGGAACACGGTCTTGCCATTGAAGAAGTAATCGCCCACCAGCACCACGCGCCCGGCCGCCGGCGCCTTGACCGGGGTGCCCGTCGGCACGGCGAAATCCAGGCCCGAGTGCGGGTTGCGCTCTTGGCCGTTAAAGAAACGCCGCAGGCCAAAGGGGCTGGACAGGCGCCCGTCAACGGGCCGGTCCAGCAGCACGTTGCTGGGCACGACACCGTCGCGAAAATTGCGATAGGCCGCCATCTGCGCCTCGAGCTCGCGTTCGATGCGCTTGAGGTCGTCGGGGTTGGGCGTGACCTGCCGGCGGTTTTTCAGCTTGATATGCTGGGCTGCGTATTCTTTATCGCGCACCTGAAAGGCCGCCGGCTCGCGGCCCTGTACTTGAAGCGCATGGCTTCCGGGCGCGGTGTCCAGGGCGATGCCCACGATGGCGATCCATTGCCCGTCGCTGTCGCGCACCACCATGACGCGATGTCCATCGAAACTGGCGCGCGGCGCCTGTTCGGCCGTTCCCAGCCCTACCACTGCTACCCCGCCCGGCACCGGCATATCGAGCTTGCGGCTGATATAGCCCTGCGCCTGGGCAACCGTGGCAAAGCAGGCCAAAGCCGGCAACAACCACCGGCTCAATACCCGGGCCACGTGCAGGCGCAGCGACGAACGCCCTACATGCACAGGTTGGCCGCCTCGGTAAGCGCGCTGGTGTAGCGCGGAATGCGGGTGGACAGGCTGACGTCGGTCTTGCCTCTCCAGGTAGTGGCGGTCAGCACGGCCTCGACGCCCATGGTGCCGTCTACTACCAGCTCGTGGCCGTTGTGCACGGGCTGGCGCCGCGATGGGGTGCCCGAACCCTGCCATGCCGTCTGTACGCAGGTGATGTAGTCGTCGGCCGTGCGCGCGGTAGAGCCGTAGAACACCGGATCGCGCGCACGCACATCTTTGACGTTCGCGCAGCCGGCAAGCACGGCGGCCGCGGCCAGGACGGCGAGGTATCGCAATTTCATGTGGATGTGCCCGTAATCAGACGAGTAAATCCGAAGAACTATAACGCACGAGCCTCACGCCGCAGGCTTGCGCACGGCCGATTTCGGGCGGAACGCCTTGACCACCTGGTCGTGCGTTTCGGCGTAGGGGCCGCCGATCAGGTCGATGCAATATGGCACCGCGGCAAACACGCCTTGCACCGCCACGCCGCCGCTTTCGTCGCGCAGCCCTTCCAGGGTTTCGCGGATGGCTTTGGGCTGCCCGGGCAGATTGATGATCAATGCCGCGTGGTCGGCCGTTTCGCGGATGACGGCAACCTGCCGGGACAAAATGGCGGTGGGCACGAACTTGAGGCTGACCTGCCGCATCTGCTCGCCGAACCCCGGCATTTCCTTGGTAGCCACCGCCAGCGTGGCCTCGGGCGTCACGTCGCGCCGTGCGGGCCCTGTGCCGCCGGTGGTCAGCACCAGGTCGCAATGGCAGTTGTCCACCAGGTCGATGAGCGCCGCCGAAATCGCATCGGCCTCGTCGGGCACCAGCCGCTCGACCGCCTGCCATGAAGACGACAGCGCCGTGCCCAGCCATTCCCGCAGGGCCGGCACGCCCTGGTCCTGGTAAACGCCGGATGTGGCACGGTCGGAGATGGAAACCAGCCCGACGATGAGATCGTCAGGGTGGCGGCGGATAACGGGTTGCGAGGGAGCAGGCATGGCGGTATCCAGATAAAAGCCGAAAAGGCTGATGCTATCGCATTCCGCCCGGCGCACCGGTTCGGTTGCCGGGCGCCACAGAACGTCGCAGAGGCATCGCTTGCCCGGCATGCCGCCCCGTGCCGCGTCACGGAATTACACCTTTCCTGACGCCAGTGGCCGTCACAAATCTGCAATAATCCCGCCTGCCGTTCCCGCAACCGCCTCCCCCATCTCCCATTTTCTCCAATGCTCCATATATTTTCCGGCCTGGACTTCTGGATAGGCGCAAGCCTGCTGCTCGCCCTGTTTTTCGTCCTGGCCTTCGAATTCATCAACGGCTTTCACGACACCGCCAACGCCGTTGCCACCGTTATCTATACCAAGGCCATGCCGCCGCACCTGGCGGTGGTGATGTCGGGAATTTTCAACTTCCTGGGCGTGCTGCTGGGCGGCGTAGGGGTCGCTTATGCCATCGTCCACCTGTTGCCCGTAGAGCTGCTGATCAACGTAGACACCGGCCAGGGCCTTGCCATGGTGTTTGCTATGCTGACCGCGGCCATCGCCTGGAACCTGGGCACGTGGTATTTCGGCATTCCGGCCTCGAGCTCCCATACGCTGATCGGCTCCATCCTGGGCGTGGGCCTGGCCAATGCCCTGTTGACCGACCTGCCGCTGCGCGACGGGGTCAACTGGAACAAGGCCATCGACATCGGCCTGTCGCTGGTGGTCTCGCCCCTGGCGGGCTGCCTGGTGGCCGGCTGCCTGCTTCTGCTTTTCAAGCGCTGGTGGCCAGTCTCGAAAATGCACAAGACGCCCGAGCAGCGCCGCGAGATCGACTCCAAGAAGCACCCTCCGTTCTGGAACCGCCTGGTGCTGGTGCTGTCGGCAATGGGCGTGAGCTTCGTGCACGGCTCGAACGATGGCCAGAAAGGCATAGGCCTGATCATGCTGGTGCTCATCGGCATCGTGCCCGCGCAGTTCGTGCTCAATGAAGCCAGCACCACCTACCAGATCAACCGTACCCGCGACGCGGCCACGAACCTTGCGGCGTTCTATGAACGCAATCATGCGACGCTTGACGGCTACCTGGGCCTGTCCGCGCCGGGCTCGTCGGAACAGGTGCTGCCGGAGCATTTCCGGTGCGACCCCAAACTCACCATGCCCACCATTGCCGCGCTGGTCGATAACCTGCAAGGCGTCGTGCACTATTCCGACCTGCCGGCCGAAAATCGCATCGCCATCCGCCGCTACCTGCTGTGCCTGGACGACACCGCGAAGAAGGCCGCCAACATCGAGGGCCTGCAGGACGCCGACCGCCAGGACCTGAGCCGCCTGCGGGCCGACCTGACCGCAACCACCGAATATGCGCCGTTGTGGGTAATCGTGGCCGTGGCGCTGGCGCTGGGCCTGGGCACCATGGTGGGCTGGCGCCGCGTGGTTCTTACCGTGGGCGAGAAAATCGGCAAGCAAGGCATGACCTACGCCCAGGGCATGGCCGCGCAGCTTACCGCGGTTGGGGCCATCGGCATGGCCAACGTGTTCAGCCTGCCCGTGTCGACCACGCACGTGCTGTCGTCCGGCGTGGCGGGCACCATGATCGCCAACAAGAGCGGCCTGCACCACAGCACCGTGCGCACCATCCTGCTTGCCTGGGTGCTGACCCTGCCGGCATCGATGCTGCTTTCGGCCGCCCTCTTCTGGGTCGGCATGATGTTCGCCAAGTAAGCCTGCCCCCGGGAGCGCGCCGGCGGGACAGCTTCCCACCGCCGGCCGCCCGCCCCGGGGCGGCGGCCTGGCCGCTACCTTGCGCTAGGCCTGCGCGCCGGCAAGGGCCAGCAACGCGCCGTACACCACCACGCCGGCTATCACCGCCAGGCCCGCGTTGCCCAGGCGACGCGCCGCGAGCGCAGTGGCCAGCAATCCGCCTGCGTAGGGCAGCCATTCGGCCCCGCCCTGCAGCGCGAGCATGTCGGGCACGATAACCGCGCCGGCAATGCCCGCCAGCAGCGCCGGACCCAGCGCGGCCATCGACGAGCCTTCGGTCAGGCGGCGCATCAGGCGGCTGCGCGACGACAGCAAAAAAGGCAGGGCACGCGTCAAATAGGTAATGGCTGCCATGGCGATTACCGCGCCCCAGAACTCCAGCTGGCCGCTCATTGCGCCTCCTTCCGGGGCCGATAGCACAGGCATCCGACGGCGGCCCCGGCCAGAATGGCCAGCGTCGTGTAGCCGGCCGCCGCGCACGCGCCGCTTACCGCCAGCGCGGCCAGCACCGGCACGCGCAGCGCGCGCGTGGCGCACTGGCACACCAGCGCAAGGAACAGGGCCGGCAATGCAAACCGCATCACCTGCGACAGCATCGGAAAATGGCGTTCCAGCCCGTCACCGGCATACACGCCTACGGCGGTGCCCGCGATCCAGGTCAGCCAGGCGCCCAGGCCCAGCACCGTCATCCAGCGGTTGCGGTGGGCCAGCGGCACCCGTTCGATGCGATTGAAACTGGTGGCGAACACCTCGTCGGTCAGCAGAAACGCGATGGTCAGGCGCGACCGCAGCCGCTGCGGCAAGAACCGCGACAGCAACGGCCCATACAGCAAATGCCGCGCGTTCAGCAGCGAACACAACGCCACCACCCACAGCCACGGCGTGCCCGACTTGATGGACGCCAACAACAGGAACTGGCTCGCGCCCGCGTAGACCAGCACCGAAATCAAGATAATCTGTACCGGCGCCAGGCCGGTGCCCAGTCCGGCCATTCCGAAAGTCACCGCCACGGGAAAATAGCCGATCATGACGGGCACACACGCCTTCAGGCCAGCCAGGCCGGCGCCGCCTGGCACGCGCGGGCGTTTCGCCGGCGCCATCGGGGGGTTCATGCAATACTCCTGCTACAGCCAAGGCGGCAGTTTACCCAGTGGCCGGGGCGCCTGGCGCGGCATAATGACGGCCAATGCCCCACCCCCGGCTGCCGCCGCAGCCTTTCATCCGGAAGCTGATCGTGCTGAACATCATCGACGCCGACTTCAACAACCCCGCCCACGGCGACATGATCGTCGCGCTGCTAGACGAATACGCCCGCGGCCCCATGGGCGGGGGCCAGCCCCTGTCCGACCGCGCGCGCGCGAATCTGGTGGCCGAGCTGGCGCGCCGCCCCACCGCTGGCGCGCTGCTGGCGCTGCACGACGGCCAGCCGGCCGGCCTGGCGATTTACTTCGAAGGTTTTTCCACGTTTGCCTGCCAGCCCTTGCTGAATCTGCACGATTTCATGGTTTCGGAGCGCTACCAGCGCCAGGGCATCGCGCAGCGCATGCTGCAGGCGCTGGAAGCCGTCGCCGCCCGCCGCGGCTGCTGCAAGATCACGCTTGAAGTGCTGCAGGGCAACGCGCCCGCCCAGGCGCTTTACCGCAAGATCGGCTACGAAGGCTATGCCCTGGCCGACGAATCGGGCCAGGCCATGTTCTGGCAAAAAAAGTTGGCGGCATAACGGGCGCCCACGTACTGGCCACGCTTTCTGAATTTCTTTCGACCCTTTCCATGAACCTGCACAACATCCCCTTCGGCACGACCGACTGGCAGACCATCGAGCCCACCGTCCATCCCGGCGACACCGGCCAGGCGTTGTGGCGCACCCGGCAATTCGGCGACATACGCGTGCGCATGGTGGAATATTCGCCGGGCTATCTGGCCGACCATTGGTGCAGCAAGGGCCATATCCTGTTGTGCCTGGAAGGCGAACTGCACACCGAACTCGAAGACGGCCGACGCGTCGTGCTGACGCCGGGCATGAGCTATCAGGTCGCCGACCAGGCCGAAGCCCATCGTTCGTCCACGCCCACCGGGGCGCGCCTGTTCATCGTCGACTGAGCGCGCGGCAGGAGCACGGCGGGCCGTGCCGCCGCGGCCCGATTGCGGTACCCTGTGGGCACAGGGCTTGCTGCCGCGACGGCCGCTTGCGTTACACCTGCCTGCCACGGAGACCACATTGCCTGCGCCGCTTGCCACGCCGCTTACTCTTTACGTCGATTCGCTGCTGCTCAGCCCCTACGCCATGGCGGCCTATGTCGCCCTGGCCGAAAAAGGCCTGCCCGTAGAGTTGCGGCTGGTTGACCTGAGCGCCGGCGAACAGCGGCTGCGGCCGTATGCGACGCGCGCGCCCACCTGCCGCGTTCCGGCCCTGACGCACGACGAATTCCACCTGACCGAATCCAGCGCCATCATCGAATACCTGGAAGACGTCTTCGGCCCGCCCGAGTACCCCGCCCTGTACCCGCGCGCGCCGCAGCAGCGGGCGCGCGCCCGGCAGATGCAGGCGTGGCTGCGCAGCGACCTGGCCGCGTTGCGCCAGGAACGCCCCACCGAGGTCGTGTTCTACGGCGCGCCCTGCACGCCCCTAGGCGATGCGGCACAGGCGGCCGCCGCCAAACTGCTGCGCGTGGCGCAAACTCTGTTGCCCGAGGGCCAGGCGCAGCTGTTCGACCAGTGGTGCATTGTCGACACCGAATTGGCGCTTATGCTGCGCCGCCTGTCCTGCGATGGCGACGAAATGCCCGAACCGCTGCGCGCCTATGCAGACAGCCAATGGCAACGCCCCAGCGTCCAGACCTGGCTGCAATTCAACCAGGACGCGCGCGGCTGATGCAGTTGCTTGACCACGTATCGATCACCGTGCCGGACCTGCAAGCCGCACGCCCTTTCTACGACGCCGTGATGGTCGCACTGGGCGCGGTCAAGGTGTACGACCGGGCCGACGCCCTGGGGTACGGCGAGCGCAGCGCGGCGCATGCCCCCGGCCATAGCTATTTTTCGGTGCTGCAGTCACCTGCCTGGGCCCGCGACCCCCGTCGCCATTGGTGTTTCAAGGCCCCCAGCCGGCGGGCCGTAGACGCCTTCCATCGGGCCGGCTTGGCGCATGGCGGGCACAGCGAAGGCGCCCCGGGCCTTCGGCCCGATTATCACGCGCATTACTACGCCGCGTTCCTGGCCGATCCGGCGGGCAACCGTATCGAGGCGGCTTGCCATCTGGCTGGCAGCTAGTCTTCTGCGGCTGCAGCTTCGGCATTTGCGCAGCCCTCCGCATCGCCGTGCGCGTCCGATCACTTCACACCGGGGCACGGCAAGCAAAACGCGATAGCTATAATGTTTCATGCGCGCGATGCCACAGACCATCTCTCAATGAAGAAGTTCTTCAACCCGTTTCCCAAATACCTGCAACTGCGCGAAATTTTGCGCAAACGCATGCAATCGGGCTACGAGGTAGGCGACCGGCTGCCGACCGAAGAAGCGTTATGCAAGGAGTTCGCGGTTTCGCGGGAAACGGTGCGCGAGGCCCTACGATCGTTTGAAGAAGAAGGCATTATCGTCCGCCGCCAGGGCCAGGGTACGTTCCTTGCCCGGCGTTTCGAGCAGCGTGGCGAGCAGCGCCTGACCGGGATGAGCGAAGACTATACCGCCATGAAGCTCGACACGAGCTCGAAGCTGCTCGGCGCCGGCAACGTGCCCATGCCGGACATCGCCAAGCTTTTAGCGTCACCGTCGGACATGGTGTTCATGGTCAAGCGGGTCCGTTATTTTGAGAACAGTCCGCTGGCCCTGCACTATGCCTACTTTCCTCCCGTTATCGGCGAGCAGATCCAACATGCCGACTTTGAAGTCGTTTCCATCCTCAGCCTGATCGCCACGGAACTCAAGATTCCGCACTTCGAAGAAAAACAACAGATCGAGGCCTTGATTGCCTCGCCGGAGCTCTCCGAGCTGCTCGACATCTCTGTCGGCGCTCCCGTGCTTTATCTGTCGCGATTTTTCCGTATGGCAGACGGAGCTCCCCTGGTGCTATTTCATTCGTACTATCGCGCGGACCGCTATTACTACAGCTTGAACATCGCCGACGTATCCCGAACGCCCGCCCGTAAATCGGTGGGCGGGGCGGCTAAGCGCGGCGCGACCGCGAGCCGGGGGGCGAGAAACGTACAGACGTAGCAGCTGGGGCCTTCGAGGCATATCAAATATTTGCCCCTTATTGTATGGTTGCCCGTACAATACGACAAATTATTAGGCCAGCCCGGCCTGACAACGTCACGTAAATGGAGACTCAGTGAGCCACCCCCAATATGGCGCGGCGCCTTCAGCCGCCGCGGATCGCTTTGGCAACCCCATCGACCCCACCGTTTCCTATGCTCGCGGCCGGATTCTGCGTAGCAATGCCGACGAGGTGGTACGACAAAGAAAGGCACACCGCATGGCGCACGAGCGCCATGCGGCCTTGGGCGACGGGTCGCTGTTCAACCTGACGGGATTGATCCGAGGGTTCCGCTTCCGTCCCGACGACTCGCCAAAGCTGCGCTCGTACATTGATTTCGCCGCGATCGATACGAACCAGATCGTCCCCACCGCTCTGGAGTTCATGGGGGGATCGACGCCCATGCACGATGCCTTATTGTGCAATCGGGTAAGCTCGGCCGCCCTGGCGACCATGCTGGCGCTCATTAAGCCAGGGCAGATGGTTCATTCGGTGGTCGCGGCAGACCGATGCCACCCTTCGATAAAGAACTCCGTTGCAGCAGCGGGAGGGCAGTTTGTCGAATACATCGGCCCCCAGGCATTCGCGCAGGGCCTTCAACACGGCGGTGCCAGGCCGGCGATGGTGGTGATCACCACCATATCGCCTTCGAAGCATCACATGCCTGAGCCGGATGTCCGCGCCGCCATTGCGTCGGCCAGGGCCGCAGGGGCGATCGTTGTATTGGATGACGCCCACATGGCGGCGCGGATTTCGCTTTACGGCGAAACCCCGCCGCTTGCAATGGGCGCCGATGTGGCTTTCTGGTCGCTGGACAAGCACCTGACCGGCCCGCGCTCGGGCATGCTGGCAGGCCGGCGCGATCTGGTGGCGCAGGTCCGCACCATCGCGTTCATGTTCGGACTTGAAGCACAACTGGGCTCGATCGTGGCCGGGCTGAATGCCATGACGGACTTCAATGCCGCCCCCATCCGCGAAGCGGGGTTGTTTGCGGAAGAAGTCATGAAAGCCATACAGCCCATTGTCAAAGGCAAGGCTTACCGCGCCGGCGCTGGCGTTGCAGTGTCAGGAGAAGATCTGCTGGAGCTCGCCTTGCAGGAAAGCGGCGCGGCACGATGCGAGCTGGTTCCCATCGAGGCCACTGCGGCCGCCGCAATGGTGCTACTGCAGAGCGCAGGCGCCATCACGATTCCCGCGTCAGGCATGCCCGGCTCGGCGTGCGTGTACCGCCTGATGATGTATCCGGACGGGCTGCGCATGGGCCTGGAGGCGATCACCGAGGGAACACGGCAGGCCATCTCTACGGTCGCGAAATTGATAACGGACATCGATGCCGCGCGCGAGCTGATTCTGGGCGAGTAACTATCCGCCATATAACACCACTACTTCGACAAGGGGAACATCAAAATGCATTTTCGCAAGCTAGTGTCGGTTCTCGGCGTGACGGCCGCCTGCATCATGGCAGCCGCGCCCGTCTCATCTGCAATGGCGCAGGACGGATGGCCCGCCAAGCCCATCCGGATGGTGGTGCCGTTTGCAACGGGCGGCAGTAACGACGTAATAGGGCGGCGCATTGCGCAAGAGCTGTCCCAACGCCTGGGCCAGCCCGTTGTCGTGGAAAATCGGGGCGGGGGCGGTGGCACCATCGGCGCACAGGTCGTCGCTTCGGCTCCTGCCGATGGCTACACCTTATTGTTCATGTCCAGTTCGCTGGCGACCTCGGCCGCCGTGCAAAAGACGCCATACGATCCCGTCACCGCTTTCGACCCGGTTTCGCGCGTGGCGGCGGCCCCTTTCCTGCTGGTCACGCGCACGGATTTCCCGGCCAGAACATTTTCCGAGTTTGTCGATTATGCCAAGGCGAATCCAGAAAAGCTGAACTACGGTAGCGCCGGTCTGGGCGACAACAGCCAGCTGGCAACCGAGCTGTTGAACGATCTGGCCGGCATTCGTACCATGGCGGTGAATTACAAGGGTACGGGTCCGGCGTTGCTTGATCTGGTGGCGGGAAGAATCGACTTCACCATCACCTCTATCGCGTCCATCCGCGGCACTGTCGCAGACCAGCTTCCCAAGCTGGTATTTACCGGGGCCCAGCGCGACCCTGACTTCTCGGAAATTCCAACCATACGCGAGTCCGGGCTGGACTATGTGGTCGAACTCTGGTGGGGCGTCTTTGCACCCGCCGGCACGCCGAAGGAAGTTCGCGAGCGGCTGAATCAGGAAATCGCCGCCATCGTGCGCGAACAGGAATTTGCCACCTTCCTGAAATCCGCGGGCGCCACGCCCGCCCCTTCTTCCTCGGACGAGTTGCGGGCCGATGTCGCGCGCGATGTAGAGCGCTGGTCCAAGATTGCCGTCAAGGCGGGCTTGAAAGTGAATTGAGCATTACCCTGGTCGTTGCACCAAGTCGACGGGCGTGCCGGGGGGCCACGCCCGTCTTTTGTTGCGTCGCAGCATAGATTACGTTGTAATGGGCCTGATGTTTATTGTTCGGCGCGACAACCGCTGTTGCCGCCCGCCGCCCCCCACTGGATTCCCCCATCATGACCGCTTCCCCCGCCAACAGCGCTGCCACGCCCTTCAACCCCTGGGCCAGCGCTTACGAATACGCCGTGGACGCGCTGCAGCGCAGCATTCTTTATGCAGACGTGATGCGCCAGCGCGGCAACCAGTATCACAGCCACATGGCCAAGCGCGCGCCCAATGTGCTGAGCATGAAGTCCGAACTGGTGCTTGATGGCCGTGAATTCGCCCGCCCGGTGAACTACGGCCTGCTGCGCATCCTGCCGCCCGACGACGTGGCGGTAGACCCGCAGAAGCGTCCTTTCCTGGTGGTGGACCCGCGTGCCGGCCATGGCCCCGGCATCGGCGGATTCAAGCCCGAAAGCGAGATCGGCGTGGCGGTGCGCGCGGGCCACCCCTGTTATTTTGCGTCGTTCCTGCCCCAGCCCACGCCTACGCAAACGGTCGAAGACGTCATGCGCGCCGAGGCGCGCTTTCTTGAAGAAATCATCGCGCGACACCCCGAATCGGAAGGCAAGCCCGTGGTGGTGGGCAACTGCCAGGCGGGCTGGCAGATCATGATGACGGCGGCGATGCGCCCGGAATTGTTCGGGCCCATCATCGTGGCGGGCGCGCCCCTGTCTTACTGGGCGGGCTGGCGAGGCCGCAACCCCATGCGCTATACCGGCGGGCTGCTGGGCGGCAGCTGGCTGACCGAACTGGCAAGCGACCTGGGCAATGGCAGCTTCGACGGCGCATGGCTGGTGCAGAATTTCGAGAACCTGAACCCGGCCAATACGCTGTGGAGCAAGCAGTACAACCTGTACGCAAACGTGGACACGGAAGCGTCCCGCTACCTGAGCTTCGAAAAATGGTGGGGCGGCCACGTGTTCCTGAATGCCCCCGAGATCCAGTACATCGTCGACAACCTGTTCATCGGCAATCGGCTGGCCACCGCGGGCCTGGTCACGTCCGACGGCATACGCATCGACCTGCGCAATATCCGCTCGCCCATTATTGTGTTCTGCTCCAAGGGCGACAACATCACTCCGCCGCCGCAGGCGCTGGGCTGGATTCCCGACCTGTACCAGGACGATGCCGAAGTAGTGGCGCACAACCAGACGATTGTTTACGCGGTACATGAAAGCATCGGCCACCTGGGCATTTTTGTGTCCGGGAGCGTGGCGCGCAAAGAACACCAGGAATTCACCGCCAATATCGATTTGATCGACGTGCTGCCAGCCGGCATCTACCAGGCGGAAATCGCCGACAAGACGCCCGACACCCCCAACGCCGACCTTGCGCGGGGCGACTACGTGCTGTCGTTCGCGCGGCGCAAGGTCGAGGACGTGCGCGCCATTGTGCAGCCCAACGAAGAAGACGACCGCCGCTTCGCCGCGGTAGCGCGCATTTCCGACATCAATCTCGGGCTGTACCGCAGCTTTGTGCGGCCATGGGTGCGCGCCCTGGTCACGCCGCAGTCGGCGCAATGGCTGCAGCGCATGCACCCCCTGCGCCTGCCCTACGAACTGATTTCCGATCGCAACCCCTGGGTTGCACCCGCGGCGCAGGCGGCCGCGCAGGCGCGCCTGCACCGCCAGCCCGTGTCGCCGGACAATCCTTATCTGGCGCTGGAACGCATGGCGTCCAACGCGATCGAGGCCGGGCTGGACCTGTTCAGGGAATGGCGCGACGCCGCGGGCGAGCAACTGTTCATGAACGTGTATGGTTCGCCGCTGGTGCAGGACTGGGCCGGGCTGGGCGCGCGCAGCGGGGCGCCTCGCAAGCATCCCGGCGTGTCGCCCGAGCACCACGCATTCATGCAGGAGCGCGCCGGTGAACTGCACGCCCTGATGGACCAGGGCGGCGTACGCGAAGCCGCCATGCGGATGCTTTTGTATGTGTCCAGCGCCGAAGGCAGCTTCGACGAGCGCAGCTTCGCGATGCTGCGCAAGATGCGGGCCGATGCGGATTCTTCCCTTGCGCTGCAAGAGTTCAAGGACGTCGCGCGCGACCAGGCTCTGATGATGCGCCTGGACAGCAAGGCCGCATTGCAGGCCATGCCGACACTGCTGCAGAACGCCACCGCCGCTCAGATCCGCGATGCATTCGGCACCATGCGCCACGTGCTGCAAGCCATCGGGCCGCTCAGCGAAGGCGCGCAGGCGCACATGGAAGAAATGGAACAGATTTTCCGCGCCGCCGCAGAACGGGCGCTGGCGCGCGAAATGCCCGCCGATCAGGGCAAATCGGCGGGGCGCCGCAAGGCAACGAGGAAAACCGCAGCGAAGCCGTCGACCAGGCCAGCGGCAAAGGCGGCGGCAGGCTCAGCAGCCAGGCCGTCTACAAAGCAACCGTCGCCGCGCAAGGCAACCACCGCACGCCGAAGCAAACGAGCGTAAGGGTATGGCGTCTCGAAGGCGTATGGTGTCTGACACCCTGCGGGAGTCAGACACCTGACCACCGCCACGCCGCAAGCCGGAGTCTGACTCCGTAGGTGTCAAACACCTGAATAGCGCTACGCCGCAAGTCGGTGTCTGACTCCGTAGGTGTCAGACACCTGAATAGCGCTACGCCGCAAGCCGGTGTCTGACTCCGTAGGTGTCAGACACCCTTGGGGTCAAGCTGCCCGTTCTTCGAGGATGGCCACGGCGGGCAGGGACTTGCCTTCCAGGAACTCGAGGAACGCGCCGCCGCCGGTGGAGATATACCCCACTTTGTCGGCAATGCCGTACTTGGCAATGGCCGCCAGCGTGTCGCCGCCGCCCGCGATGGAAAACGCGGACGAGCCGGCGATGGCCTTGGCCACCACTTCGGTGCCCTGGGCAAACGCGTCGAACTCGAACACGCCCACGGGCCCGTTCCATACGATGGTGCCGGCAGCCTGCAGGATGCCGGCCAATTGCGCGGCGGTCTGCGGGCCGATGTCGAGGATGAGATCGTCGTCAGCGACCGCGTCGGCCGCCTTGACGGTGGCCTGCGCATCGGCGGCGAACGACTTGGCGCACACCACGTCTACAGGAATGGGAACCTCGGCGCCGCGCTTTTTCATGAGCTCGATGACGGCGCGGGCTTCGTCGACCTGGTCGGGCTCGGCCAGCGACTTGCCGATCGGCAGGCCGGCGGCCAGCATGAACGTGTTGGCGATGCCTCCGCCCACGACAAGCTGGTCGACCTTGTCGGCCAGCGACTTCAGGATGGACAGCTTGGTAGACACCTTGGAACCGCCCACGATGGCCACCAGCGGACGCCCGGGTTCATGCAGGGCGCGGCCCAAAGCCTCGAGTTCGGCTTCGAGCAGCGGGCCGGCGCAGGCTACCGGCGCAAAACGCGCGATGCCATGCGTGGTGGCCTCGGCGCGGTGCGCGGTGCCGAAGGCGTCGTTGACGTAGACGTCGCACAGGGCGGCCATCTTGCGCGACAGCGCTTCGTCGTTCTTTTTCTCGCCCGCATTGACGCGGCAGTTTTCCAACAGCACCACCTGGCCCGGATCGACATTGACGCCATCGACCCAGTTCTGCACCAGTTGCACGGGCATGCCCAGCAGCTGCGACAGGCGCTGGCCCACGCGGCCGAGCGAATCGGCCGGGGTCAGCGTGCCTTCGGTGGGACGCCCCAGGTGGGACGTCACCATGACGGCGGCGCCACCGTCGAGCGCCAGGCGGATGCCCGGCACCGACGCGCGTATGCGCGTGTCTTCGGTGATATTGCCGGCGTCATCGACAGGCACGTTCAGGTCGGCGCGGATGAATACGCGCTTGCCGTGCAGCGCGCCGGCCTTGGCCAGCGCGGACAGGGTTTGGACCTTTGCCATGCTGCTTACTTGGCCGACATCAGCGCGACGGTGGTGTCGAGCATGCGGTTCGAGAAGCCCCATTCGTTGTCGTACCACGACGACACCTTGACCAGGCGGCCCGACACCTTGGTCAGCGTGGAATCGTAGGTGCTGGAGGCCGGGTTGTGGTTGAAGTCGACCGATACCAGGGGGTCGGTGTTGTAGTCGAGGATGCCCTTGAGCTCGCCTTCGGAGGCCGCCTTCAGGATGCTGTTGATTTCATCGACGGAGGTTTCGCGCTTGGCCACGAACGACAGGTCGACGATGGACACGTTGATGGTGGGCACGCGGATGGCGAAGCCGTCGAGCTTGCCGTTCAGTTCGGGCAGTACCAGGCCCACCGCGGCGGCGGCGCCGGTCTTGGTGGGGATCATGCTCATGGTGGCCGAACGCGCGCGGCGCAGGTCTTCGTGGTAGACGTCGGTAAGGACCTGGTCGTTGGTGTAGGCGTGCACGGTGGTCATCAGGCCGCTTTCGATGCCCAGCTTGTCATGCAGCGGCTTGACCAGCGGGGCCAGGCAGTTGGTGGTGCACGACGCGTTGGAAATGACGGTGTCGGTGGCCTTCAGTACGCCGTGGTTCACGCCGTACACGATGGTGGCGTCGACATCCTTGCCGCCGGGCGCCGAGATGATGACCTTCTTCGCGCCGCCCTTCAGGTGGGCGCTGGCCTTTTCCTTGGAGGTGAAGAAGCCGGTGCACTCGAGCACCACGTCGACGTTCAGTTCGCCCCAAGGCAGTTCGGCCGGGTTGCGGTTGGCCAGCACGCGGATCTTGTCGCCGTTGACCACCATGAAGTCGCCATCGACCTCGACCGTGCCCGGGAACTTGCCGTGCGCCGTGTCAAAGCGCGTGAGATGCGCGTTGGTCTTGGGGTCGCCCAGATCGTTGATGGCCACGATTTCGATGTCGTGTTTCTTGCCAGCTTCGTAGTGGGCACGCAGGATGTTGCGGCCGATACGGCCGTACCCGTTGATGGCGACGCGAATAGTCATGACTAGAGCTCCTTTTTACAAAACTTGCTTGACGGTCTCGGCCACCTTGTCGGCGGTCAGCCCGAAGAACTTGAACAAGGCTCCTGCGGGGGCCGATTCGCCGTAGCGGTCGATGCCGACCACGGCGCCTTCGAGGCCCACGTACTTGTGCCACAGCCCGGTGGTGCCGGCCTCGACGGCCACGCGCGGCAAGCCGGGCGGCAGCACGGAACGCTTCCAGGCGGCGTCCTGGCGATCGAAGACGTCGGTGCTGGGCATGGAAACCACGCGCACCGCAATGCCCTCGCCCGCCAGTTGTTCTTGCGCGGCCAGCGCAATGGCAACCTCGGAACCCGTTGCGATGATAACGGCACGCGCGCCTTCGGGGTCTTTCAAAACGTAGCCGCCGCGGGCGATGGCCTGCACCGTGGCGGCATCGCGCGGCACGAAGGGCAGGTTCTGGCGCGACAGCAGCAGCGCGGTGGGGCCGCCATCGTTCACGTCCATGCCGATGCTGGCGGGCCGGGACACGGCCGCGCCCCACGCAACCGCGGTTTCCGTGGTGTCGCAGGGACGCCAGACCGACAGGTTGGGAATGAGCCGCAGGCTGGCCGCGTGCTCGATGGACTGGTGCGTGGGGCCGTCTTCGCCCAGGCCGATGGAGTCGTGCGTGAACACGTGCACGACGCGCTGTTTCATGAGCGCGGCCATGCGGATGGCATTGCGCGAGTAGTCGGAGAATGTCAGGAAGGTGCCGCCGAACGGCAGATATCCGCCATGCAGCGCGATGCCGTTCATGACGGCGGCCATGCCGAATTCGCGCACGCCGTAGTTGATGTGGCGTCCGAACTGGATACCGTTGTCGCCAGCGCGCACCGGCGCGACGCCCTTCCAGTCGGTGTAGTTGGAACCGGTCAGGTCGGCCGAGCCGCCCAGCAGTTCGGGCAGCATGCCGGCCAGGGCCGTGATGGCGAACTGCGAGGCCTTGCGGGTGGCCACGGTTTCGGCCTTTTGGCTGGTGGCTTCGACGAAGGCCTGCAGGCGTTCGGCGAAGTCGGCGGGCAGTTCACCCTTCATGCGGCGCATGAACTCGGCGGCTTCGTCCGGATATTGCGCGGCGTACGCATCGAACGTGGCCTGCCAGGCGGCCTGGGCCTGCGCCCCGGTGTCGCGGGCATCCCAGGCTTCGCGCACGGCCTGCGGGATTTCGAACGGCGCGGCCGTCCAGCCCAGCGCCACGCGGGTAGCGGCGATTTCTTCGGCGCCCAGCGGCGCGCCATGCACATTGTGCGTGCCGGCCATGGCGGGCGAACCCTTGCCGATGATGGTGCGGCACACGATGAGCGTGGGTTTTTCGGATTGCTGGCGCGCCTGGGCGATGGCCGCGTCGACAGCTGCCACGTCGTGGCCATCGACGCCACGGATGACGTTCCAGCCGTAGCCTTCAAAGCGGGTGGCGGTATCGTCGGCGAACCAGTGCTCGACATGGCCATCGATGGAGATGCCGTTGTCGTCGTACAGCACCACCAGCTTGGACAGCTTGAGCGTGCCCGCCAGCGAGCAGGCCTCGTGCGAGATGCCTTCCATCAGGCAGCCGTCGCCGGTAAAGGCGTAGGTGTAGTGGTCGACGATGGGCAGGCCCGGCCGGTTGAATTCGGCGGCCAGCAGCGCTTCAGCCAGGGCCATGCCCACCGCGTTGGCCAGGCCCTGGCCCAGCGGCCCGGTGGTGGTTTCGACGCCTGGGGTGATGCCGACTTCGGGGTGGCCGGGCGTGCGCGAATGCAACTGGCGGAACTGCTTGATCTCTTCGATGGGCAGGTCGTAGCCGGTAAGGTGCAGCAACGCGTAGATCAGCATCGAACCATGGCCGTTGGACAGCACGAAGCGGTCGCGGTCGGGCCAGGCGGGGTCGGCGGGATTGTGACGCATATGCCCCAGCCAAAGGGCCTGGGCGATTTCCGCCATGCCCATCGGTGCGCCGGGATGCCCCGAATTAGCTTGTTGGACGGCGTCCATTGCCAGGACGCGGATGGCATCCGCCAGGGCGAGGGGTTGGGCGGTGGATAGGCTCATGCGGAAATAGGGTCGTAAGCGCTGGCGCGCCGCAAAGACGGGCCAGCTTGGGCGGGGTTGCGAAGCTCATGATTTTACCATCTGGAACATGGTCGGGCCCGCGCCGCCAGGGCTGCCAGCCCGGCGCGCACAGTGGTAGGCTTACGCGCTTGACCGGTTCCCGGCGCCCCGTCGCGCCCCGCATGCCTGCTATGTCCTTGCCGCGTTTTTTCTGTGAAGCGCCCCTTTCGGCCGGCGCCCGCCTGCTTCTGCCGGCCGCGCTGGCGCACCATGCCGTACGCGTGCTGCGGCTGCGCGACGGCGCGCAGATCGTGCTGTTCGACGGCCGAGGCGGTGAATACCCCGCCACGCTGCACACCGAAGGGAAAGACGCCTGGGCGCTGCTGGGTGCGCACAACCCGCGCGAGGCCGAACTGGCGGGCCGCGTCGTGCTGGTGCAGGGCCTGCCGGCAAGCGACAAGATGGACTGGGTCGTGGAAAAAGCGGTAGAGCTGGGCGCCTGCCGGGTCAGCCCCATTGCCGCGCAGCGCAGCGTGCTGCAACTGTCCGGCGCGCGGCTGGAAAAGCGCCTGGCGCATTGGGCGCGCGTGGCGCAGGCCGCCTCGGAGCAATGTGGCCGCAACCGCGTCATGGCGGTCGACGCCCCCACCGACCTGCGCACCTGGCTGGAGCAGCCATGCGACGGCGTGCGCCTGCTGTGCCACCCCGAGGCCGTGCCCAGCCTGCCCGAGGCGCTGGCCGGACACACGGGGCTTGAGCAGGTCAGCCTGCTGGTGGGTCCCGAAGGGGGGTGGTCGGACGAAGAACTGGAACTGGCCGCGCACCACAATGTGCTGGCCGTGCGCTACGGGCCGCGCGTGCTGCGCACGGAAACCGCAGGGCTGGCGCTCATCGCGGCCACGACTGCCCTGCTCGGATGGTAGGTGTCGAGGCAGGCAAGGGTGTCTGACACCTTCGGAGTCAGACACCGGCGCGCGGCGGCGGGGCGGGTATCTTGCCGGCGGCGCCGCGGGTCCCCGGCCAGTGTCTGACTCCCGCACGATGCTGACCCCTTCGGAAGTCAGACACCTCGGTGCCCGCACGGGGGCGCTTTGGTGACACCTGGCCGAAGGGGGATTCAGCTTTCGCCGTACGGGGCGGCCGCGACGCCGGGTTCGGGGTCGGGGTGCTTGCCTGCGTGTTCGATTACATACGTGAAGACGCGGCCATTGTCACGGGCGAATTCGGCGGCGTCCGCGCACACGGCCTCGATCTGGACAGAGTCTGCTTCCAGGGCAGGATCGCCCGAATGCAGGCGATAGAGCCACAGCACCACGCCCACCTTCTGATCGAGCACGGTGTCGCACAGGCAATCGTAAAGGGCGTCGAGATTGCCGCCGAAATACTCGGGAAAATCCACCGCCTTGGCGATGGCGCGCAGTACGGCCGAGCGGCTGCGCGCCCGGTCGCAATCGGCCACCAGCAATGCCAGGCCGAGTTCGCGCGAGGCCTCGACCACGGCCTCTTTCTGCAAACCGTCATGCTCGAGCGCGCCGCCCCGATTCAGCTGGCGTTGCAGCGTAGACTGGCCATTTCGCGTCATGCCTGGCCCTCCTTGAAAAAGCCCGCGACCTCTTCGATACGCCGCATCGTATCGGCATAACCCAGTTCAATCAATCGCCGGGTGTAGGCACTTTCAAACAACAGGTATGACATCAATGCGCCGCCACCCGGGCGGTCAGGGTCGGACGATACACCGAGAACCCGAAAAAGTGTACGGGCCTCGTAGGGCATTTCTTTCAGATAGTCGAGCGCGAGCAAATCGAGCGACTGACTCGGCGTAATGGTCAGAACGTTCACCCGCCGGACATCTGGCCCCGAACCGGGCTCGTACGATGTCCGTTCGACCAGTTCATTGATGCGCTCCAGGCGTTCCACGTCCATCGACAATCCGTCCAGGAAGATGCTGGACAGCACATGGCCGCCCACCTGCGCCAGCGAGGGATACGGCGGCGCTTCGGCGCGCTTTTCGGGATGGGTGTCGTCCCGGTAGCCGGTGCCGATGATCAGCACGCGTTGCGCCCCCAGGTGTATGGCCGGGCTGATGGGCGCCAGCTGACGCATCGAACCGTCGCCGCACCATTCGGTCTGCCCGTGCACGTCGATGGCTTGCGCGGGGAACACAAAGGGGATAGACGACGACGCCATCAGATGATCGACGCCGATGCGCGTCGGCACGGCGCGCCGCAGCGACCGGCGCCAGGGTTCGATGGGATGGTTGGATTGGTAGAAGGTCAGGTGTTCGCCGCTGGTAAAGCCGGACGCCGTAATGGCCACCGCCGACAGCGCGCCGCCCGCCAGGTTGGCCTGCAGGTGCCTGAAATCGAGCGCACGGGTCAGCAGGTCGGCCAGTGGCCGGTTGTCGAGCAGCGAGCGGGGGCGCTCGCGCGCCAGCCCCGAGAACATCCAGCCCAGCGTCAGCAGCCCCAGCCAACGCACCCCGGTCTTGATCAGGCCGGGCGCGTCGGCGCGGTACACCATGTCGGTACCCAGCGCTTCCCATAGGCGCCGGATGCGCCGCACGGCCAGGTGCGGACGGTCGGCGCGGCACGCCAGCGCGGCCGCATTGATGGCGCCCGCCGAGGTGCCGCAGATGATGGGAAACGGATTTGCGAGCCCGTGCCGCTGCCCAGGATCGAGAATATCGAAAATGGCGTGCAGCACGCCGACCTGGTAGGCGGCGCGCGCGCCGCCCCCGGTAAGCACCAGCCCGGTTACCGGGCCGCGCGCGTGCATGGAGGCCGGTTTGCTACCTGGGGACGTTGGCATCGACGACGACCAACGCCGTCATGTTGACGATGCGGCGCACAGTGGAGCTCGATGTCAGGATATGGACCGGCGCATTGGCGCCAAGCAGGAACGGACCCACGGCCACGTTGCCGCCGGCGGCCGTCTTGAGCAGGTTGTACGCGATGTTGCCGGAATCCACGCTCGGGCACACCAGCAAGTTGGCCTCGCCCTTCAGGGTCGATGACGGCAGGATGCGCAGGCGCAGCGCCTCGTCCAGCGCGCAGTCGCCGTGCATCTCGCCATCGACTTCCAGGTGCGGCGCCGCTTCGCGTATCAGGGCCAGCGCGTCGCGCATCTTCGCGCCCGACGACGAACTACCGGTGCCGAAGTTGGAACGCGACAGCAGCGCCACCTTGGGCACCAGATTCAGGCGCGACATTTCTTCGGCCGCGGCGATCGTGAACTCGGCGATCTGCTCGGCAGTGGGTTCATCGTTGACGTGGGTATCCACCAGCGCCACCATGCGCTCGTTGAGCAGCAGCACATTCATGGCTGCGTACACATTGGCGCCCGGCCGCCTGCCGATGACCTGATCGACAAAGCGCAGGTGCTCGGCATACGTGCTGACGGTGCCGCAGATCATGCCGTCGGCGTCGCCCAGGTGCACCATCATCGCCCCGATCAGGGTCAGGCGGCGGCGCATTTCCACGCGCGCCATTTCTTTGGTGATGCCGCGCCGGCACATCATTTCCCAGTACGTCGTCCAGTAGCGGTGGAAGCGCTCGTCGTATTCGGGGTTGGTGACTTCGACGTCTTCGCCCAGGCGCAGCCGCAGGCCGTATTTTTCGATGCGCGCGGCCAGCACGGCCGGGCGACCCACCAGGATGGGCTTGGCCAGGCCTTCGTCCACCACCACCTGCACGGCGCGCAATACGCGCTCGTCTTCGCCTTCGGTAAACACCACGCGCGCCTTGCCGCCCTCGCGCACGAAGCTCTTGGCAGCCGAGAACACCGGCTTCATGAAAGCGCCCGAGTGGTACACGAACTGCTGCAGCTGCTCGGTGTATGCCTCGAGGTCGGCCAGCGGCCGGGTGGCCACGCCGCCTTCCATGGCCGCCTTGGCCACCGCGGGCGCGATGCGGGTGATCAGGCGCGGGTCAAACGGCTTGGGAATCAGGTATTCGGGGCCGAAGCTGATGTCGTAAGTGCCATAGGCGGCCGCCACCACTTCGTTCTGCTCTTCCTGGGCCAGCTTGGCGATGGCGTACACCGCGGCCATTTCCATTTCGCGCGTAATGGTGGTGGCGCCGACGTCAAGCGCCCCGCGGAAAATGTACGGAAAGCACAGGACGTTGTTGACCTGGTTCGGGTAGTCGGAACGGCCCGTGGCCATGACGATGTCGTCGCGCACGGCATGGGCGTCTTCGGGCAGGATCTCGGGATTGGGGTTGGCCAGCGCCAGGATCACCGGACGCGGCGCCATGGTCTTGACCATTTCGGGCTTGAGCACGCCCCCGGCGGACAGCCCCAGGAACACGTCCGCGCCTTCAATGACCTCGGCCAGCGTGCGCTTGTCGGTTTTCTGGGCGAAGCGCGCCTTGTCCGGGTCCATGAGCACGGTGCGGCCTTCGTATACCACGCCCTCGATGTCGGTGACCCAGATGTTCTCGATGGGCACGCCCAGATCCACGATGAGATTCAGGCAGGCCAGCGCCGCGGCGCCGGCGCCCGAGGTCACCAGCTTGATCTTGTCCAGCGGCTTGCCAACGACTTTCAGGCCATTGATGAAGGCCGCCGAAACACAGATGGCGGTACCGTGCTGGTCGTCGTGGAACACCGGGATCTTCATGCGCTCGCGCAGCTTGCGTTCCACGATGAAGCACTCGGGGGCCTTGATGTCTTCGAGGTTGATGCCGCCGAAGGTCGGCTCCAGGCCGGCGATGATCTCGACCAGTTTGTCGGGGTCGGTTTCGTTGATTTCGATGTCGAAAACATCGAGCCCGGCGAATTTCTTGAACAGCACCGCCTTGCCTTCCATGACGGGCTTGGACGCCAGCGCGCCGATATTGCCCAGCCCCAGCACGGCCGTGCCGTTGGTGATGACGCCTACCAGGTTGCCGCGTGCGGTATAGCGGACTGCGTTGGCCGGATCGGCCACGATTTCTTCGCAAGCGGCAGCCACGCCGGGCGAATACGCCAATGCCAGGTCGCGCTGGTTCGACAATTGCTTGGTCGGAGTGACTGAGATCTTGCCAGGGCGACCGGACTCGTGATATTCAAGCGCGGCTTTGCGAAAGGTGGCGTCCATAAGGCGGGCTACTCGGTAAGTACACGAAAAAGGGATTCTAGACTCAGGCGGCGATTCTAGCGCTTAGCGCCGCAACTATCTTACCCCGGGCCTGTATATCGGCCGGCGGCGCTCTTTTTTTAGGGCGCGTACAGATCCAGCGGATCGAAGAGGTCTTTGATGCGCACTTCCAGGCGGCGCGCCGGCCCGGCCAGTTCGGGCGGCGGGGCGACGGGGGTGACTGGGGTGACTGAGCCGGCGGGCGCGCCGGCGCGCGGCGCCAGTACGACACGCTCGATCCAGGCCAGCGCCCCACCCTGGCCCAGCAGCAGATGGGCCAGGTTCACCTCGGACGGCGGGTCGGGCAACAGGGCATCCAGCCGGAAACGGCAGGCCCAGGCGGTTTCTTGCCGGCAGGCCGCGGCATCGGGGGTAGCCGACAGCTGGAACAACGCGGGCACCAGGCGCTGTATGGCAGCCGACCGCAGCGGACGCTGGTCGCCGGGGCCGAAGGGCCCCAGGGTTTCGGCGGTACCGTCGCTCAACAGCATATCCACCCCCAGCACGCCGCTGGCCGCCGTGGCGCCCGACAGCCAGGGCTGCGGGCCGGCCAGCCACGCCGCCAGCGTGGCGTCGGGCGGCGCAGCGCTGAACTGGTCAAGTCCGGCGTTTGCCAGATCGCGCAGGCGGCAACCCGGGCCGGCCTGCCACAGGCCCGGCCCCGGCCCCGGCGCCAATTCCGCAAGACCGGCCGGATCAACCTGCAAGACCGGGCGCCCCTCGAGACCGGCCGGATCGCCGCAGCCTTCCAGCAACAGGGCCACGCCATACTCCGCGCACAACGCACGGGCGTGGCGCACATCTTCCGGGCGCGCCGGCGCCAGCCGCGCGCGACCCGCCGGCCCCGGATGCAATTCTTGCAGCGGGCCTTGCGCCGCCCGCGCCAGGCGTTGGCGGAACGTGTCCCACGGGGTGGCGGGCAGCCGCCGGCCGAACAAGAAAGCGCGCCGCGATGGCTGCATCTACAATTCCTTTTTCGTTGCGAGAACCATCATGCTGCGCCTAGCGTCCCGCGCCCGGGATTTCCTTACCTTTCAAGTCGTAGAACTGTTCAAAGAAGCCCAGGCATTACAAGCCGCGGGAAGAGACATCATCAGCCTGGGTATAGGCGAACCGGACTTTACCGCGCCCGCGCAAGTGGTGGAAGCGCTCGAACGCGCCGCCCGCGCTGGCCTCAGCGGCTACAGCGCGCCAGCCGGCCTGTCAGGGCTGCGCGAGGCCATAGCCGGATTCTACGCAAGTGAATTCGGCGCGACGGTGGACCCGTCGCGCGTGATCGTTACCGCGGGCGCCTCGGGTGCCCTGTCGCTGGCGTGCGCGGCGCTGGTCGACGCAGGCGCCGAAGTGCTGATGCCCGACCCGTCCTACCCCGCCAACAGCAATTTCATCCTGGCCGCCGGCGGGCGGCCGCGGCTGATACCCGGCAGTGCCGAGACACGCTTCCAGTTGTCGGCGCAGCAAGTGCGCGACCACTGGACGGACGCCACGCGCGGGGTTCTGGTGGCCTCGCCCAGCAACCCCACCGGTACCTCGATCGCCCGCGACGAGCTGGCCGCATTACTGCACGCGGTGCGCGAGCGCCAGGGCTTTGCCATTGTGGACGAAATCTACCTGGGGCTCAGCTACGAACACGCGCCGCGATCTGCGCTGACGCTGGACGACGATATCATCGTCATCAACAGTTTTTCGAAGTACTTCCACATGACCGGCTGGCGCCTGGGGTGGATGATCGTACCGCAGCGCCTGGCGGCCGCGGTCGAGAAGATCGCCGCCAGCCTGGCAATCTGCGCGCCCACCCTGGCGCAGCACGCCGCGCTGGCCTGCTTTGCGCCCGACACCTTGAAGATCTACGAACATCGCCGCGACGCGTTCAAGCAGCGGCGCGACTATCTGCTGCCGGAATTCGAGAAACTGGGGCTGCACGTGCCGGTCAAGCCCGACGGCGCGTTTTATATCTATGCCGACATCGCCGGGCTGGGCATGGACAGCCCGACGCTGTCGCACCGGCTGCTGCACGAAGCCGGGGTAGCCGCCGTGCCGGGCGTGGATTTCGGCCCGGCGCACGGGCACCACACCCTGCGCGTGTCGTACGCCACCGGGCTGGACCGCCTGCAAGAAGCGGTGCACCGGATGCAGGGGGTGTTGTTGTAGGCGGCAGGGGGTGTCTGACACCTTCGGAGTCAGACACCGGAATGACGGCACGGCAGCACCCAGTCGGTGTCTGACTCCCGCAGGGTGTCTGACACCTTCGGAGTCAGACACCGGAATGACGGCGCGGCAGCACCCAGTCGGTGTCTGACTCCCGCAGGGTGTCTGACACCTTCGGAGTCAGACACTGGAATGACGGCACGGCAGCACCCCGTCGGTGTCTGACTCCCGCAGGGTGTCTGACACCTTCGGAGTCAGACACTGGAATGACGGCCCGGCAGCACCCAGTTGGTGACTGATTCCCGCAGGGTGTCTGACACCTTCGGAGTCAGACACCGGAATGACGGCGCGGCAGCACCCCGTCGGTGTCTGACTCCCGCAGGGTGTCAGACACCCACGAACGAGTCCCGGTGTCGGTCAGTCGCGCGCCAGCGCGATGCCTGCGGCCAGCGCCAGGCGTCGGCGTTCGGCCTGTACCTTGGCGCCGTAACCGCCATCGCTGGGGCCGGTGGCCCCTACATAACAGGCAAGCCCGCCTTCGATGGAGCCGCGCCGGTCGATGCAGTCGCGCAGGATGGTAGTGCCCACGCGTATATTGGCGATCGGGTCCAGCGGATTGTTCAGGCCGTCTCCCAGTTTGTCGAACTTGTCCTGGTGCACGCGGGTCATGACCTGCATCAGGCCCTGCGCGCCCATCGAGCTTTCGGCAAACGGGTTGTAGCGGGATTCGATGGCGATCACTGCCAACAGCAGCAGCGGGTCCAGCTCTTTTTCACGCGCGACTTTGTATACCGTGCTTACCAGTACGGACGTCGCATCGTACGCCACGCGGTACTTGCGCGAGATATAGTTGCGCAACGCCTCAACCTGAGGGCCGGAGACGGTGCTGCGCACCTTTGCCTTGGGCGGCGCGGGCGGCAGGTCGCTGCGCAGCGGGCCCAGAAAGCCTGTGGCGTTGCTGGTGGGCGCAGCGGGAATCGCCATGGCAACCACTGAAGGGGTGTCATAGGCGGGATCGTAGGCCGATTCGGCGAAGCCGGACGGGGCGGATGTAGGCGCGAGAGCGGTCAACAAGGCTTTGTGCACCTGCAAGGCCTGGTCGCGCAAACCAGGTACGGCGAATCCCATGCTTACCGTGACGATTACCGCTATACCAAGGTAGGTACAGCAGATCCGAAGCCATTCGGCAAACTGGTGGTGCACTCCTTGGGCGGCCTGACGAAACAGGCCCGCCACTGACGCATCGGGCATGGTGACCTCCTGCGTGGAAAGAAGCACTGGATGTTAACCTCTGTTCAGCCAGAAAAATGTAACGAAATAACCAGGATTTGTAGTGAAATATCGTGACATTAGAGACTTTTTGCAGCAATTAGAGCGTCGCGGACAGCTCAAGCGCATTGCCACGCCGGTGTCGACGCATCTGGAAATGACAGAGATCTCCGATCGCGTGTTGCGCGCGCAGGGCCCGGCCCTGCTGTTCGAGCACGCCGTGCACCAGGGCCAGCGCGCCAACATGCCCGTGCTGGCGAATCTGTTCGGCACGCCGCAGCGTGTGGCGTGGGGCATGGGCGCCGATGACGTCAGCGCGCTGCGCGATACGGGCGAACTGCTGGCTTCGTTGCGCGAACCCGAGGCCCCGCGCGGCCTGCGCGATGCGCTGGGCAAAGTGGCCATGCTGAAGTCGGCCCTGTGGGACATGGCGCCCCGGCGCGTGCGCAGCCCCGCTTGCCAGGAAATCGTCTGGGAAGGCGCAGACGTGGACCTGGGCCGCCTGCCGATCCAGACCTGCTGGCCCGGCGACGTGGCCCCGCTGCTGACGTGGGGGTTGGTCATCACCCGTGGCCCCAACGCGCGGCGCCAGAACCTGGGCATCTACCGCCAACAGCCAATCGCGCCCAACAAGCTGATCATGCGCTGGCTGTCGCACCGAGGCGGCGCGCTGGATTTCCGCGAGCACGCGCGCGCGTATCCAGGCACCCCCTTCCCGGTGGCCGTGGCGCTTGGCGCCGACCCCGCCACCATACTGGGCGCGGTCACCCCGGTGCCCGACAGCCTGTCCGAATACCAGTTCGCGGGCTTGTTGCGCGGCTCGCGCACCGAAGTCGGGCAGGCGCTGGGCAGTGAATTGTCGGTGCCGGCATGGGCTGAAATCGTGCTCGAAGGCCACCTGCTGCCGGCGTCGGACCCGCGCGCGGCCGCCCCGGTGGTTCCCGAAGGCGCCCCGCCCCCGCCGGATACCGGCTACGAGATGGCCCTGGAAGGCCCGTATGGCGACCACACCGGCTACTACAACGAGCAGGATTGGTTTCCGGTCTTTACCGTGGACCGCATCACCATGCGGCGCGACCCACTCTACCATTCCACCTACACCGGCAAGCCGCCCGATGAGCCAGCCGTGCTGGGCGTGGCGCTGAACGAAGTGTTCGTGCCCCTGCTGCGCCGCCAGCTGCCCGAGATTGTCGACTTTTACTTGCCGCCCGAAGGCTGCAGCTACCGCCTGGCCGTCGTATCGATACGCAAGCAGTACGCCGGCCATGCCAAGCGGGTGATGTTCGGGCTATGGAGCGTGCTGCGCCAGTTCATGTATACGAAGTTCATCGTCGTCGTCGACGAAGACATCGACCCGCGCAACTGGACTGAAGTGGTATGGGCCATTACCACGCGCATGGACCCGGTGCGCGATACGGTGCTGGTCGACCGCACCCCTATCGACTATCTGGACTTCGCGTCGCCGGTATCGGGACTGGGCGGCAAGATGGGCATGGACGCCACGAACAAGTGGCCGGGCGAAACCGACAGGGAATGGGGCCGCCCCATCGCCATGGACGCCGCGGTCAAAAAGCGCGTCGATGACATATGGGGCGAACTGGGCTTGTGATCAGCGCGGGGGCGGCGCTGGGTCGTCCTGGCGCGAGCCGCGCCAGGCCTTGAGCGCCTGCCAGCCCAGCAGCGCACCGCCCGCCAGGCGCAACAGCCGCGACCGCTTGCCCCGCCCCATGATCAGCGCCGACACCGTCGAACTGATGAACGGGTAGCGACGCGCCAGCGCGACGCCCTGCCACACCAGCCCCGACAGGTTGCCCCCCGACAGGCCGGGCAACCAGCGCTTGACCAGATTGCGCGGCTGCAACGAACGGCTGGCAGATGCGATGTCGTGCGCCAGCGATTCGCGTTCGATGGCCGCGCGCGCGCGCAGCAGTTCGATGCGCACGGCGCGGTCGATGGAAGAAGACCGGTTGGCCATGGTGGTCAGCCCTCGTCGTGCCGGCGGGCGGCCTGGGCGTCCTGTTCGGCCTGAGCCGTGCGCACGCTGTTGAGCAGGTCGGCATCGCGGCCGAGCTCTTCGAACGTGGCCGCGAACGGCACGGGCCCGGACAAGAGTTCGCGGCGTACCGCCAGGAACAGCCCGAGCCCGATCAGGGCGTACAGGCCTGCCAGCAGGCCCAGGGCCAGATAGCGGTTTTCGGTAGGCCAGAACGCCACCGCCACCGTCACGCTGAACACCAGCACCGCCAGCGTCAGGAACAGCAAGGCGGCGAAGGCCATGCCCAACACCTTGATCAGCCGGGATTTTTCTTCGGCGGCTTCAAGGGCGAATAATTCCAGGCGGGTGCGCAGCAGCCCGACCAGGCTGCCGGCCACGCCGAATACAGATGTGCGCAAGCTCATGGGCTAGAGCGGGCCAGCAGCCAGGCGGCCGGCCCGGCGTCTTAGCGGCGCGCGATGAGCAGACCCAGCAGCAGGCCGGTCACGCCTGCGATGCCGATGGCCTGCCAGGGATTGTCATGAACGTAGTCGTCGGTGGCGCGCGCAGCCTTGCGCCCACGCTCGAGCACGGCGTCCTGCGCGTCGTACAGGGCTTCGCGGGTGCGCTTGAGCGAGATGATCGCGCGGTCGCGCAGCTCGTTGGCCTTGTCGCCCGAGCTGGATGCGGCTTCGCGCAACAGGTTCTCTGCATCGGTCAGGCTGCTCTTGACGCTGTCGATGAGTTTTTCTTTGGCGACTTCCTCGGAACGTCGGGTGGTCATACAGGCTCCTGTTGATGTGTCGGTGACGAAATCATCATACCAGCGCCAGGTCACATTTCGCAGCCTGTGGTGATACCGACTGCTACTTGATCTGGGTAATCTCAACCGCCGACTTCATGCCCGATTGGTCGATGTCCTGGCGCATGACGAGGTTGACTGCCGGGCAATACCAATCGGTGACCACGGTTTTCATGCCCGGGATCGGCAGCGAAATGCCCTGGAACGTGGCCAGGGTGGGATCAGTATCGCGGGTATAGCGGATGGGCCAGCAAGACTGGCGCCCCAGCGCGGTGTCCAGCGTCTGCTGCGCCCCGACCGCCTTCTGGCCGATGCGCACCACCGTGGTGGGCTGGCCGCCCACGGGCGCGTCCTTGCCGATATTCAGGCGATAGGTGCCGCCGGGCATGGTCTGGCCTTCGGCCATCTTGCCGTCGTAGGCGAACAGGCCCAGCATGCGCAAGTCGAATTGCCCGCCGCGCCCGGGCTCTTCGCCGGCCTTGTCGTAGCGGACGAATTCGGCCTGGCCATTCTTGATGGTCATCAGATAGTCGAGCCGCGATTTGCCGGCAGGCAGCCCGGCATAGCTGAAACTGGCCGTGCCCTGCACGCGGGCGCGGCAATTGGACGAGTCGGCCTTGGACACTTCTGCAAAGGTCAGGTCTGCGCCCAGGCTCAGGTTGCCGGACCCGGTCAGCTGCACCGCGCCGCCATCGTGCATGAAGCGTGCATCGCAGACGCCGGCGTGGGCCGGACCCAGCCAGCCGGCCGCGGCCGCGAGCAAGGCAAAGGAAAAAATGCGTAGTGTCACGCGCAACTCCAGGAAAGGCTCAGCCATGTGGCGGTTCGATACTACACCGCGCCCCGCCCGGGCACGGCTAGCAATCCGGTAAATGGGTTTCCAAATATTAGAGAGGCGCGGCCCGGGCCCCGGCAAGCCGCGCCCGGCGGGGTTCAGGCGCCGTGCAGGGCAACCATGCGGCGCACCTCGGGCAGGCACGAGCCGCAGCCGGAGCCGCAGCCCAGGCGGTCTTTCAATTGGGCAACGTCCATGCCGGATTCGATGCCCGACCGGATGGCCGCTTCGCTGACGCCGACGCATGCGCAAACGGTGCGCGTTCGGGGAGCGGCCGGCGCGCGGGCCATCAGCAAGGTGGCCAGGCTGGCCGGCGCCGCTCCCCCTTCGGCCCATGCCATCAGCCCGTCGTGGGCCCGTACATCGCCGGCCAGCATGAAGGCGCCCGGCGCCTCGGCGCCCGACGCAACGGCGCCCGACGCAACGGCGCCCGACGCATCGGCGCCCGACGCATCGGCGGCCAGCCGCACGCGCCGCACAATGCCGCGCGACACATCGTCGAAGGCGGCATCGGGCTGGTCAAGGCCCAACGCTTGCGCCAGCGCGTCCACCACGTGAGACGGTGCGGGCGCGGCGGCGGCCAGCCGCAGGCGCACGCCCGGCCCTGCCGCGCAAGGCAGCAGCGCCGCATACTCGAAGCCCCGCAGCCATGGCGCCAGCTGCGCGCGCAACACCGCCGTGTCGCCTGCCACCCAGGCCATGGCTTGCCAGGGCAGGCGGGCCGGCTCCACCGCCACGGCCGCGTGCTTCAGCTCGGGCTGGCGCGAAACGGGATCGCGGGCGGGGTTGGTCAGGCCGTTGATGCCGTGGCCGCCCATGTACGCGCTGCCCCAGTGCATGGGCAGGAAGGCGTGGCCCGGCCTGACGGTGTCGTCCGGCCGCACGGGCAACACGATGGCGCCGCGCCGGGAACGCACCCGCACCAGCGCGTGCGGCTCGAGCTTCAGCCGCTGCAGGTCCAGCGGATGCAGCGACAGCCAGGGCTCTTCCACATGCCGCGTCAGCACGGGGGCCATCGCCGTGCGCGTCAGCGAATGCCAATGGTCGCGCAGACGGCCCGTCGTCAGGCGCAGCGGATACTGCGCCGATACTGCCTCGGCCGTGGGCGTATAACCAGTGTCGTAGAACTGCGCGCGCCCGTCGGCAGTGGGGAAACGCCCGTCGGCGTACAGGCGCGCCGTCCCGCTGTCGCCGCGGTACGGCCACTGCACCGGGCCCGTACGCTCGAGCAAGGCGTAGTCGATCCGGCTGTAGTCCAGGTCGCGCCCCGCGGTCATGCGGGCATGCTCTGCAAACACGGCCGCCGCATCCGGGTATTGAAACAGCGGCGCTTTTTCGGGCGCCACCAGCCTGGCCAGCCGGCGGGCCACCGAGGCGGCCAGTTCCCAGTCCGGCCGCGCGTCGCCGGGCGGCGCGATGGCGGCGCGCACACGACTGATGCGGCGCTCGGAATTGGTCAACGTGCCGGACTTCTCGGGCCAGGTTGCGGCCGGCAATACCAGGTCTGCGTACGCCAGCGTTTCGGTTCCGGCATAGGCCTCCTGCACGATGACGAATTCCGCCTTCTGCAATGCCGCCCGCACGCGCGCCTGGTCGGGCAGGGACTGGGCCGGGTTGGTCGCGGCGATCCACAGCACCTTGATGCGCCCTTCCAGCACTGCGTCGAACATCTCGAGCGCGGGCGTGCCCGGGCGGGACGGCAGGCTCGGCACCGACCACAGGCCGGCGACTTCGCCGCGATGGTCCGCGTCGGCCGGATCGCGATGGCCCGGCAGCAACGTCGCCATGCCGCCCGCCTCGCGCCCGCCCATCGCATTGGGCTGGCCGGTCAGCGAAAACGGCCCCGCGCCGGGTTTGCCGATCTGCCCCGTGGCCAGGTGCAGATTGATCAGCGCGCCATTCTTGGCGGTGCCGCTGCTGGATTGATTCAACCCCATGGTGTAGAGCGACAGCGCCGCGCCGGCCTGGCCGAACCAGCGGGCCGCCTGCACGATGTCGGCCGCAGGCACGCCGCACACATCCTGCGCGGCGCGCGGCGTGTATTCGTGCACGCGCGCCTTCAGCGCGTCGAAGCCCCGGGTATGGCCGGCGATGTAAGAGGCGTCGACCAGGCCTTCCCAGACCATGACGTTGAGCATGGCATGAAACAACGCAACGTCGGTGCCGGGCAAGATGGGCAGGTGCAAGTCGGCCAGCGCCGCCGTATCGGTGCGGCGCGGGTCCACCACCACGATCTTCATGCCGGGGCGCGCCGCCTTGGCGGCCTCCAGGCGCCGGAACAGCACCGGATGCGCATACGCCATATTGGACCCGGCGATCAGCACCGTGTCGGCCAGTTCCAGATCGTCGTAGCACGCCGGCGGCGCGTCCGCGCCCAGCGTGAGCTTGTAGCCCGACACCGCGCTGGACATGCACAGCCGCGAATTCGTGTCGATATTATTGGTGCCCACAAGCGCACGGGCCAGCTTGTTGAAAACGGCATAGTCTTCGGTGAGCAACTGGCCCGACAGATAGAAGCCCACCGCGTCGGGGCCATGCATGTCTAGCGTGGCCGCCAGCTTGCCGGCTGCCAGGTCGAGTGCGTTGTCCAGCGAGACCGGCATGCGCTCGCGCCCCCGCTCGGGCCGCCACTCGGCCTGCAGCACGCGCGCGGTGTCGCGCCGCACCGTGTCGGCCAGCGCCAGCCCCTTGCTGCACAGGCGGCCGCGGTTGGCCGGATGCTCCGGGTCGCCCTGCACCGCGATCACGCGGCCGTCCTTGGCGGTGACACGCACGCCGCAGCCGGTGCCGCAATAGCAGCATACCGAGGCCACCGTGCGTTCGCCGGCGGCCCCGGACTCGTGATGGTGCCCAGATGCGCTCATACCATGCCTGCCTTGTAGGGATAAAGAACCTGCGATGCGGTCCGCGTCATACCTCCAGGTACACCGCGCCTCCATCCACTTTGATCGGCACGGTCTGCACGCACCCCTCGTCGGGCGCCTGCGCGCTGCCTGTGGCCAGATCCAGCACCCAGCCGTGCAAGGGGCACGACACCGACCGGCCATGCACCAGCCCGGCCGACAGCGGGCCGCCCTTGTGCGGACAGCGGTCTATGACTGCGAACACCTCGTTGTCGCTGGTGCGAAAGACGGCGATGTCGTCCTGTCCCTCGCGCCGCAGCACGCGGGCGCCTTGCACCGGGATTTCTTCGATATGGCAGATGCTGCGCCACTGGCAGGTTTCGGCTGGCTGCATGTCGGGTCTCACAGGGTCAGGGATTGAAATTCACGGGCGGCAGGGGCGGCGGCGCGACGCTCTTCCCATGGGTCGGCTTCGAACGACAGCGCAAATTTCAGGCGCGCATAGAGTTCGGCGCGATTGGCCGCGTCGTCGACCACCCGCGCCTTGGCATGGTCCAGCCCCACGCGCGCCAGGTAGTGCACGGTGCGCTCCAGGTAAAAGGCTTCTTCGCGATATAGCTGCAGAAATGCGCCGCAGTACTCCAGCACTTCATCCGCGGTCTTCACCTTGGCGAAGAACTGCGCCACTTCGGTCTTGATGCCGCCGTTGCCGCCCACGTACAGCTCCCAGCCTGATTCCACGGCGATGATGCCGATATCCTTGATGCCCGATTCGGCGCAATTGCGCGGGCATCCCGACACGGCAAGCTTTACCTTGTGCGGGCTCCACATGCCCACCAGGTCTTTCTCCAGGGCGATACCCATCGCCGTGGAATCCTGGGTGCCGAAGCGGCAGAACTCGCTGCCCACGCATGTCTTGACCGTACGCAGGCTCTTGCCGTATGCATGCCCAGAAGGCATGTCGAGGTCGGCCCACACGTGCGGCAAGTCTTCTTTCCTCACGCCCAGCAGGTCGATGCGCTGGCCGCCCGTGACCTTCACCATCGGAATCGCATACTTCTCGGCAACGTCGGCAATGCGGCGCAGTTCCGACGGGTTGGTCACGCCGCCCCACATCCGGGGCACCACGGAATACGTGCCGTCCTTCTGGATATTGGCGTGCATGCGTTCGTTGGCCAGCCGCGACTGACTGTCATCGCGCGCCTCGCCAGGCCAGGTAGAGATCAAGTAATAGTTCAGGGCCGGTCGGCAGGTGCTGCAACCGTCGGGCGTGCGCCATTCCATGAAATGCATGGCGGCCGCGATCGTGACCAGATGGTGATCACGTATGGCCTTGCGCACTTCGCCATGCGTCAGGTCCGTGCAGCCGCATAGCGCTTTCTCGGATTTCGGCTTGACATCGGCCGCGCCGCCCACACAGTTGATGAGGATCTGCTCGACCAGTCCGCTGCACGATCCGCACGAGCTGGCCGCCTTGGTGTGCTTCTTGACTTCGTCGACCGTGAACAGGCCCTTGTCGCGAATGGCCTTGACGATAGTGCCCTTGCACACCCCATTGCAGCCGCAGACTTCCGCTGTGTCGGCCATGCCGATGGCGCGATTCTCCCCGGCGTGGCCGGTGTCGCCGCCAATGGCGCTTTCGCCGAACATGAGCTGGTCGCGCAGCGCGTCGATGCGCTTGCCCTCGCGGATCAGCCGGAAATACCACGCGCCGTCGCCGGTATCTCCGTACAGGCACGCGCCCACCAGCTTTTCGTCTTTAAGCACCAGTTTCTTGTACACGCCGCCCACGGGGTCGGCCAGCGTGATTTCTTCCGTACCCGGTCCGCCCATGAAATCGCCGGCCGAGAACACATCGATGCCCGTGACCTTGAGTTTGGTCGAAGTCACGCTGCCCTCGTAGCGGCCGATGCCGTACAGGGCCAGGTGGTTCGCCGCCACTTTTGCCTGTTCGAACAGCGGCGCCACCAGGCCATAGGCGGTGCCGCGATGGCAGACGCATTCGCCCACCGCGTAAATGAGCGGGTCGTAGGTTTGCAGCGTATCGCTGACGACGATGCCGCGGTTGACGTACAGCCCGCAGGCCTGCGCAAGTTCGGTATTGGGCCGGATGCCCACGGCCATGACCACCAGATCGGTCTCGACCTCGTCGCCGTCGGCAAAGCGCACCGCGCGCACCCGCCCCTGTTCGTCACCCAACAGCGCCTCGGTCTGGCGCGGCATCAGGAACTTCAGGCCGCGCGCTTCCAGACTGCGCTGCAGCAGCAGGGCGGCCTTGGGATCCAGCTGGCGATCCAGCAGGCCCGACCCCAGGTGCACGACGTTCACGTCCATGCCTCGCGCCGCCAGGCCGGCGGCCGCTTCCAGCCCCAGCAGGCCGCCGCCTATCACGACCGCGCGCTTGTGCACGCGCGCGGCCTCGATCATCAGGTTTACATCGCGGATGTCGCGAAACGTGACCACACCGTCGAGATCCTTGCCGGGGATGGGCAGGATGAACGGGTTCGAGCCGGTGGCCAGCAGCAGCCGGTCATAGGGCACCTGGCTGCCGTCCTCGCCCAGGACGGTGCGCCGCGCGCGGTTGATGCTGGTGACCTTGCAGTTCAGGCGCAGGTCGATGCCGTTGTCGCGGTACCACGCTTCGTCATTGAGAACGATGTCCTGCACGGTTTGCTCGCCGGTCAACACGGGCGACAGCAGAATGCGGTTGTAGTTGGGATACGGCTCGGAACCGAACACCGTGATGTCGTACAGATCCGGAGCCAGCTTCAGCAGCTCTTCCAGCGTGCGCACGCCGGCCATGCCGTTGCCGACCATTACCAGCTTCAACTTCTTTTCCATAATGTCTCTCTCTTGCCTGCGTCATACATCAAGCTTCGGCGGCGGCCGGCGCGGCGGCGGCCGCTGCCGCCGGGTTGCCATGGCGGCGATGCAGGAAATCAACCACCGCCGCGCGGCATGCCAGGTAGCCCGGGTGCGAGGCCAGCGCCAGCCGGTCGCGCGGGCGCGGCAGCGGCACATCCAGCACTTGCCCGATGGTGGCCGCGGGGCCGTTGGTCATCATCACAATGCGGTCAGACAGCAACACGGCCTCGTCCACATCGTGCGTGACCATGATGACGGTGCTGTGCGTGGCCGCCACGATCTTGAGCAGTTCGTCCTGCAGGTGCGCGCGCGTCAGCGCGTCCAGCGCGCCAAACGGCTCGTCCATCAGCAGCACCTGGGGTTCGATGGCCAGCGCGCGCGCAATACCCACGCGCTGCTTCATGCCGCCCGAGATTTCGCCGGGCAGCTTGGCGCTGGCATGCGCCAGGCCCACCAGTTCCAGCGCGGCATGAGTGCGCTCGGCCAGGCGCGCCTTGCTTTCCCGTGCCCCGAACACCCGTTGCACGGCCAGGTGCACGTTCTGGTAGCAGCTCAGCCAGGGCAGCAGCGAATGGTTCTGGAACACCACGGCGCGGTCCGGGCCGGGCCCGGTGATTTCCCGCTCCGCGCACAGCAGCACGCCCTCGGTGGGAAGCGTAAGCCCCGCCACCAGGTTCAGCAGGGTAGATTTGCCGCAGCCGGAATGGCCGATCAGCGAAACGAATTCGCCCTGCGCCACGGCCAGGTCGATATCGCGCAAGGCCACGAAGCGGCCGCGGGAGGTTGAGAAGGTCTGGCCCACGCCCTCGATACGCACGAATTTCTGCATGATGTTCATTCCTCGCTGTAGGCAAAGCGCCGCGCCAGCCGCACCAGCATGGTTTCCAGGGCGAGCCCCACGATGCCGATCAGGAAGATGGCCACGACAATGTGCTCGACCTTCAGGTTGTTCCATTCATCCCACAACCAGAAGCCCACGCCGGTGCCGCCGGTCAGCATCTCGGCCGCCACGATGACCAGCCACGCCGTGCCGATCGACAACCGCACGCCAGTAAGAATGTGCGGTAGCACCGACGGCAGCAGCACCTTGGTCACCACCTGCCATTCGGACAGGTTCAGCACGCGGGCGACGTTGAGGTAGTCTTGCGGCACACGCGCCACGCCCGCCGCGGTGTTGATCACCATGGGCCAGATCGAGCAGATGAAAATCGCCCAGATGGCGGCCGGGTCGGCTCCCCGGAACAAGAGCAGGCCCAGCGGCAGCCACGCCAGCGGCGACACCGGACGCAGCAGGCTGACGATGGGCGCGAACATCGCATTGGCCGCGGCATACCGGCCCATCACAAAGCCGGCAGGAATGCCCACCAGCGCGGCCAGGCCGAAGCCGATGCCCACGCGCCGCAACGACGCCAGCACGTTCCAGCCTATGCCCCGGTCGTTCGGCCCGTTGTCATAGAACGGGTCCGCAAACAAGTCGCGCGCGGCGGCCCAGGTGGCCCCGGGGGTGGGGATCTCCGGCACCAGCAGCGCAATGGCCTGCCAGACCAATACAAACAGGGCAAAGCCCGCCACAGGGCCGGCAACCGCGCGCAACAGTGCATCGGCTGCGTCGCGGCAGGCCGCGGCGTCAGGCATTGAAGAGAACAGGGTCGTGGTTCGCATGGCAGCTTCCTCAGGCCTTGATGCTGAACGCGTCGGCATACGCGGCGGGGTCCGCGCCGTCCCAGCGCACCCCGTCCATCAGCACCGACTGCCGCATTTCGCTGGCAGGCAGCGGCGCGCCGGCGGCGGCCGCTGCCTGCCGGTAGATATCGATGCGATTGATGGCGCCAGCCACCGCGCGGTAGTCGGGATGCGTTTTCAGCAAGCCCCAGCGCTTATGCTGCGTCAGGAACCACATGCCGTCGCTCAGATAGGGAAAGCACGCCGCGCCGTCGGCATAGAAGCGCATGGGATGCGCGTCGTCCCAGGTCTTGCCCAGCCCGTCCGTATAGCGGCCCAACATGCGGTCCACGATGGCGTCGGCCGCCGTGTTCACGTACGATTTGGCCGCAATCGTCTCGGCCGTCTTGCGGCGGTTGGCCGGCGAGGCATCTATCCACTTGCCGGCCTCGATAATTGCCGCGGTCACCGCGCGCGCGGTGTTGGGGTGCGATGCCACGAACTCGCCGGTCGCGCCCAGTACTTTCTCGGGATGGTCGGCCCAGATCTGTTGCGTGGTGGCCGCCGTGAAGCCGATGCGATCCATGATCGCGCGGGCGCCCCAGGGTTCGCCCACACAGAAGCCGTCCATGTTGCCCACCCGCATGTTGGCCACCATCTGCGGCGGCGGCACGGTGATCACGCGCGCATCGCGCATGGGGTCGATACCGTACGCGGCCAGCCAGTAATACAGCCACATGGCGTGCGTGCCGGTGGGGAACGTCTGCGCATAGGTATAGGCCCGCTTTTCGGCCTGCATATGCTTGTGCAGCGACTCGCCGTCGGTCACGCCGGCTTCGTGCAATTTGGACGACAGCGTAATCCCCTGCCCGTTCTGGTTGATGCCCATCAGCACCGCCATGTCTTTGCGCGGGCCGCCTATGCCCAGGTGCACGCCGTACACCAGCCCGTACAGCACGTGCGCGAAATCAAGTTCGCCATTAATGAGCTTGTCGCGCACGCCGGCCCACGAGGCTTCCTTGGACGGCACGATTTTCACGCCGTGCTTTTTGTCCAGGCCCAGCACCGACGCCATCACGACCGAGGCGCAATCCGTCAAGGGTATAAAGCCGATGCGCACTTCGGCCTTTTCGGGCGCGTCGCTGCCGGCGGCCCAGGCGCCTGCCCGCACCAGCGGGTCGACCAGGCCCAGCAAGCCGGCGCCCGCCACGGCTTTCGCGGCGCTGCCCAGCCAGTCACGTCGCCCGGTATTGGTGATGTCGGTCTTGCCAGGCTTGTTTCGCATAAAGGCCTCTTCAAAATAAAAAAACGTTCCGCGCCGCCGGGGTTTTCCCGTCGGATCTGCAGAACGCCGTTGTTCAGGATTGCGCGCCGACACCGTCGGCCAGGCGACCGCCGTTGGCCGCCATGCAGAGACTTAAGCAAAGTCCATGCCATCTGTGCCTGCCCGGCGGCAGGCCCGCCGGGCCGCGCAAGGCGAGCCACTTTGGTGCGCGATGCATTGCGCAATGCACCATTTGCGTGCCGGCTCGCTTTTCCGCGTGCCTTGCGCCCGGCCGGCGCGCGTGCCGTCGCCACGGGCGGCGTGCGGCCACGCATGGCATGGATATTGCATTTCCCTGATGATCAGGGAGTAGTCATGCTGAAGATCATGCTGTTGAACGATGGGGACGGCCGCGCCGCATCACTGCGCGACACGCTGGCGGCGGCCGGCGTGCAGGTGGTTGCCGAGCGTGCGGCCGGCATCGATCTGGCCGAAGCCATCACGCGGCTGGCGCCAGACGTGGTGCTGATCGATGCGGACGCGGCGGCGCGCGACACGCTCGAAGACATCTGCGTGGCCAGCGAATCCACCGAGCGGCCGGTGGTGATGTTCACGGACGACGACAACCGCGAAACCATCCGGGCCGCCCTGCGCGCCGGCGTCGCCGCCTATGTGGTGGGCGCCGTCCCGCCCGAGCGCATCGAACCGCTGTTGACTGTGGCGATTGAACGCGGGCGGGTCGAGCGGGCGCGCCGCATGGAGCTCGCCGAGGCGCGCCAGCGGCTGGCAGACCGGCAGGCGCTGGAAAAGGCCAAGGGCTTGCTGATGCAACTGCGCGGGGTCTCTGAAGAGCAGGCGCACCGGCTGTTGCGCGAGCGCGCCATGCAAAGCCGCAAACGGCTGGGCGAGGTGGCGCGCGAAGTCGTCGACATGGCGCAATGGCTGAGCGCTCAAAGCGGAGGCGGCGCTTAATCACTTATCGATATATCAATCCAATAAATCAAAAGTTGTGGGGATGTAAGGCAGTCCCTATGATCGACTGGACCGATTGCGGGCACACCCGCTGACTGATGTTCATGAAGCTCTTTCCTCTATTTGCCGATCTGCAGGGCCGCCGCGTTCTCGTGGTGGGCGGCGGCGAGATCGCGGCGCGCAAAGTGCAGTTGCTGCTCGAAGCATCGGCCGACGTACACGTGGGAGCGCCGGAACTGGCGCCCCAATTGACCGAATGGGCGCAACAAGGACGCATACATGTGCTGTCCGGCACGTTCCGGCCCGAGTGGCTCGATGGCGCGTGGCTGGCGGTGGCCGCCACCGACGATCGCGCCGTCAATGCCGCCGTGGCCGAGGCTGCCGGGGCCCGCCGCATTTTCAGCAACGTGGTGGACGATGCAGAGCTGTCGTCATTCCAGGTGCCGTCCATCGTCGACCGCTCGCCGCTTATCGTGGCCATCTCGTCCTCGGGGGTGGCCCCCGTGCTGGCGCGGCGGCTGCGCGAGCGCGTGGAATCGATGTTCGACCATTCGCTGGGCGCGCTCGCCTCGCTGGCGGCGCGCTACCGGCCTCGCATACGCGCCGCCCGGCCCGGCCTGAAGCAACGGCGCGCCTTCTACGACTGGCTGCTCGACGGCCCGGTGGCCGCCCTGCTGCGCCAGCAGCAGCCCGACGAAGCGGCGCGCGTGCTGGACGAAGAACTGGCGCGTCCGCAACCTCAGAGCCAGGGCAGCGTCGTGCTGGTCGGCGCGGGCCCGGGCGACCCGGGGCTGCTGACGCTCAAGGCCCTGCGCGCCCTGAACGAGGCCGATGTCATTCTGTACGACCGCCTGGTCAGCCCGGCGGTGCTGTCGCTGGCCAGGCGCGACGCCGACCGCATCGCGGTAGGCAAGCGTCCCGGCGAAGACCACGACGCCACGCAGGCGCGCATCCACGCCCTGCTGGTAGAGCACGCGCGCGCCGGCCGGCGCGTTGTGCGCCTGAAGGGCGGTGACGCGTTCATTTTCGGCCGGGGAGGCGAAGAACTGGAGCACTTGCGCGCCCACCAGGTGCCTTTTGAAGTCGTGCCGGGCATTACCGCCGCGCTGGCCTGCGCAGCCTATGCCGGCATTCCGCTGACCCACCGCGAGCATGCGCAGTCGGTCACGCTGGTTACCGCGCATTGCCGCGAAGACGAAGACACGCTGGACTGGGCAGGCCTGGCCCGCGCCCACCAGACGCTGGCGTTCTACATGGGCGTGGGGCAGCTGGAAACCCTGTCGTCTCGCCTGATCGGGCACGGCCGCGCGGGCAGCACGCCATTTGCCCTGGTAGAAAACGGCAGCCGGCCCGAACAACGGGTGGTCAGCGGACAGTTGCAGGACCTGGCTCGCGTGGCCCGCCGCCACGACGTGCGATCGCCGGCGCTATTGATCGTGGGCGAGGTCGCCGCGCTGGCCGATTCGCTGCACTGGTACGGCCGGCACCTGCCGGATACGCCCGCGGCCCTGGCCGCCTGACACCCGCCGGGCGCGCGCCGGCCCCGGCGCCGTTATTCGGGCTTCTGCTTGGTGCCGAATATGCGGTCGCCCGCATCGCCCAGGCCCGGCATGATATACCCGTGCTCGTTGAGGCCTTCGTCGATCGACGCGGTGTAGATATGCACGTCCGGGTGGCTGTCGAGCACCGCCTTGATGCCGACCGGCGCGGCCACCAGCACCAGCGCACGGATCTCGCGGCAGCCCGCGCGCTTGAGCATGTCGATGGCGGCCACCATCGAGCCGCCCGTGGCCAGCATGGGATCGACTATCAGCGCCAGGCGCTGGTCCAGCTCGCCCACCAGGCGTTCAAGGTAGGTATGCGCCTGCAGCGTCTCTTCGTTGCGCGCAACACCCACGACGCTTACCTTGGCCCCGGGGATCAGGCTGAGCACGCCATCCAGCATGCCGATGCCGGCGCGCAGGATGGGCACCACCGTCACCTTCTTGCCCGCAATTTTCTCGACCTTCACAGTGCCGCACCAGCCTTCGACGGTGGACTCGGCCAGCGGCAGGTCTTTGGACGCCTCGTAAGTCAGCAGTGCGCCGACTTCTTGGGAAAGTTCGCGAAAGCTCTTGGTGCTGAGGTCGGCGCGGCGCATGATCCCGAGCTTGTGGCGGATCAGCGGATGGCGGATTTCGTGCACGGGCATGTGCGGAGGTCTCCAGGAAACAATAAAGGCGGCGTGCGCGGGCGCGCCAGACAGCGCAATCGTAAACCGTCTGGAGCCCCGGCGGCCTACTGGCCGGCCAACCAGGCGATCAGCGCGTCGTCAAAGGGCCGCACGGCGGCCGCGTCGGGATGGTTGACAATGCTGACCACCACATAGCGCTTGCCGCTGGCCCCCATGACGTACCCGGCCACTGCCCGCACATCGCGCAGCGAGCCGGTTTTCAGGTGCGCCATGCCGGCCGTGGATTCGTCTTTCAGGCGGCGGCGCATGGTGCCATCGACGCCGGCGATGGCCAGCGACGACACGAATTCCGGCATCATGGGCGTCTGCCACGCCAGGGTCAGCATCGACGCCAGGCTCTCGGCCGAGACGCGCGCCTCGCGCGACAGCCCGGAGCCGTTGTCCATGATGAGCTCGGGCATGTGCAGGCCCTGCCCGGCCAGCACTGCCTTGGCCACGGCCTCGCTGCTGTCGGTGGTGGCGGGCCGGCGGCCGCGTTCGGCGCCCAGCGTCAGCAACAGGGTGCGCGCCATGACGTTGTTGCTGCGCTTGTTGATCTGGCGGATGGCTTCGCCCAGGGGGCGCGATTCGTGCGTGGCCAGCGCCACGGCATCGCCCGGCACCATGCCCGTGCGGATGCGGCCCGTAAACGTGCCGCCCAGTTCGCGCCACAGTACACGGAACAGCGATTCGGCAAACTCGGGTTGCGACAGCGCCAGGCGATACAGGCTGAATTCCCCGCAGGAGCCGGCCACCGTGCCGCCCAGCCGGATCGACACGCCCTGCTGGGTCAGGATGGGCTCGGTGGTGACTACGGGCGGGCCGGGGCAACGGATTTCGCTCCAGTCGACCTGCCCTTCGATGCGCAGGCCGGGTAGCGGCGGGTCGATGATCGGCACCCATTTCCGTGCCACGTGGTCGGGCGTGAACAGCAGCCGCAGGGCGCCGAAACCCACCATCAATGCGTCCGGGCTGGCGTTGTAGGCCCGGTCGGGCGCGCCGTCGAAGGCCCCCGGGTCGATGGCCACCTGCCCGAAAATGCTGCGGTCGACGACCAGGTCGTTGATCTTTTTTACCCCGCGCAGCCGCAGTTCGCGCAGCAACGCCCAGAGGTCCTGCACCAGCAGGTAGGGATCGCCGCCCGCTCGCAGGTACAGCGGGCCGGGCAATGCGCCTTGCGCGTCGGGCCGCGCGCCGGGCTCGGTCAGGAATTCGGTGCGCCAGACATAGTTCGGCCCCAGTTCGGACAGCGCCGCCCAGGTCGTGACCAGCTTCATGACCGATGCCGGATTGCGCGGCTCTTGCGCGTTGACCGCCACGATGCGGTGTCCGCCGAGTTCCTGCACCACCAGCGACAGCGCCGACGACGGCAGTCCGGATGCCTTCCAGGCGCGGCTCAGTTCATCGGGCAGGCCCTGCGCCTGGGCTGCCAGGGTTGCGCCCAGCAGCGCGCACGCCGCCAGCCATCGCCCGAACCGCCCCGCCCGCCGAACCACCCCTGCCGCCATACCGTGCCCACCATGCTGCCGTTGTGTCGAAAACGCAAGCATACAGAAACCTGGCGCCCCCGCGGGAAGGCGGCGGCCGCGCCAGCCGGCGCAGCTACAATACCCCGCTGTTTGCGCCGCCGCGCCCGCGGCCCCGCGCGCTTTACCTGATCTCCCCGCGTGCCCTCGTCCTTCACCCTTTCCGACTTCGACTACGCCCTGCCCCCCGAGCTCATCGCGCAGACTCCCGCGACGCAGCGGGCGGGCAGCCGCCTGCTGCACCTTGACGGCGCCGGCGCCCTGCACGACCTGCGCTTTCCCGACCTGGCCGGCCTGCTGCGGCCAGGCGACCTGCTGGTCTTTAACGACACCCAGGTCATCAAGGCCCGCCTGGCGGGCCACAAGGCGTCCGGCGGCAAGGTCGAAGTGCTGGTCGAGCGCATCACCGAGCCGGACCGCGCGCTTGCGCATGTGCGCGCCAGCAAGTCGCCCGGGCCGGGCACCACGCTGCACCTGGCCGGGGCGTTCGACGCCACCGTGCTGGGCCGCCAGGGCGAACTCTTCGACCTGCGCTTTCCAGCCCCGGTCCTGGACCTGCTGGACGCCCACGGCGCCACGCCGCTGCCGCCCTACATTGCACACAGCGCCGATGCCACGGACGAGGCGCGCTACCAGACCGTCTATGCCCGCGAGCCGGGCGCGGTGGCCGCGCCCACTGCGGGGCTGCATTTCGACGAGGCCATGCTCGAACAGCTGGCCCTGGCGGGGGTCGAGCGCGCATTCGTCACCCTGCACGTGGGCGCGGGCACGTTCCAGCCCGTGCGGGTCCAGAACATCGCCGACCACGTCATGCACGCCGAGTGGTACACCGTCGGCCAGGCCACTGCCGACGCCATCGCCCGCGCGCGCGCCCGCGGCGGGCGCGTCGTGGCAGTGGGCACCACAAGCGTGCGAGCGCTGGAGTCGGCCGCCGCGCAGAACCCGGGCGGGCCCGGCGCGCCGCTTGCGCCGGCCCAGGGAGACACGCGCCTGTTCATCACGCCGGGCTACCGCTACCAGGTCGTCGACGCCCTGGTCACCAACTTCCATCTGCCGCAGTCCACGCTGCTGATGCTGGTGTCGGCCCTGGCCGGCATCGAACCCATCCGCCGCGCGTACGCGCACGCCGTCGCCCAACGCTACCGCTTCTTCAGCTACGGCGACGCCATGTTCATCGAATCGCCTGCCCACTGACCATGACCGGACTGAACTTCGAACTGCTGGCCACCGACGGCGGCGCCCGCCGGGGCCGCGTCACGCTGAACCATGGCGTGGTGGAAACACCCATATTCATGCCCGTGGGCACGTACGGCAGCGTCAAGGCCATGCTGCCGCATGAACTGAAAGACGCCGGCGCCCAGATCGTGCTGGGCAACACCTTCCATCTTTGGCTGCGCCCCGGCACCGATATCCTGGAGCGCCACGGCGGCCTGCATGGGTTCATGCAATGGGACAAGCCCATCCTGACCGATTCGGGCGGCTTCCAGGTGTTCAGCCTGCAGGGCATGCGCAAGATCACTGAAGAAGGCGTGAAGTTCGCCTCTCCGATCGATGGCGCCCGGCTCTTCCTGACGCCCGAAGAATCCATGCGCATCCAGCGCGCCCTGAATTCCGACATCGTCATGGTGTTCGACGAATGTACGCCCTACCAGATCAACGGGCGCCCCGCCACGGCGGAGGAAGCGGCCCGCTCGATGCGCATGTCGCTGCGCTGGGCGCGCCGCTCGCGCGACGAATTCGAGCGCCTGGGCAACCCCAACGCGCTGTTCGGCATCGTGCAGGGCGGCATGTACGAATCGCTGCGCGACGAATCGCTGGCCGGGCTCACCGACATCGGTTTTCATGGCTACGCCATCGGCGGCCTGTCGGTCGGCGAACCCAAAGAAGACATGATGCGGGTGCTGGCCCATGTCGCGCCGCGCCTGCCCACCCACGCGCCGCGCTACCTGATGGGCGTGGGTACCCCGGAAGACCTGGTCGAGGGCGTCGCCCGCGGCGTGGACATGTTCGACTGCGTCATGCCCACCCGCAACGCCCGCAACGGCTGGCTGTTCACCCGCCATGGCGACCTGAAGATCCGCAACGCCAAGTACCGCGACGACACCCGCCCGCTGGACCCGACCTGCGCCTGCCACACCTGCGCCCACTTCTCGCGCGCCTACCTGCACCACCTGCAGCGGGCCAACGAAATCACCGGCGCGCGCCTGAACACCCTGCACAACCTGCATTTCTACCTGACCATCATGGCCGAGATGCGCGAAGCCATCGCCGCAGGCACCTTCGACGCCTGGCGCGCCCGGTTCGCCGCCGACCGCAAGCGCGGCATCGAATAGCCCCGGCCGCGGCGCCAGCGCCGTCGAGTCCGGTGCGGCCCGTGCGGCCCGGGCAGGCGTGTTGGGCGGCGGGGCAGCCTGCGCAGCAGGCCGAGGGCGCCTGCATGCGCCCGAGCCCGACGCACGTACGCCGGCCCCCGCCTGCCCGGGCCGCACGGGACGCCCCCAGGCGCGCCGCCCGCCTATACCCCGCCCAACATCGCTACAATAGTCGGCTTGCCCTGTCCAAGGCTCGCGCGGGGACGGGCGCAGAACATATATTTCCCATAACCTGACCCGAACAATCCATTCAGGAGATTTCCATGTCCGTAATCGACACCGCCGGCCTCGTGCTGGCCCAGGCAGCCCCCGCCGAGGGCAGCGCGCTGATGGGAATGCTGCCCATCGTGCTGATGTTCGTGATCCTGTATTTCCTGATGATCCGTCCGCAGATGAAGCGCCAGAAAGAACACCGCAACCTGGTCAGCAACCTGGCCAAGGGCGACGAAGTCATGACGGCGGGGGGCATGCTGGGCCGGGTGTCCAAGGTCACCGACACCTATATCAACCTCGAAGTCGCGCAACTGGCCGACAAGCCCGTCGAAGTGGTAATGCAGAAGACCTCGGTATCCGCGGTACTGCCCAAGGGAACCATCAAAGACCTGTAAGCGTCATACCAGGCCCTCGCCCGAGGGCCTTTTTTCGTCCTTTCCACGCATCACACCTAGCCGCCAATGAACCGCTATCCCCTCTGGAAGTACATTACGGTGCTGGTCGCGGTCGTTATCGGCCTGCTTTACACCCTGCCCAATTTCTATGGCGAATCGCCCGCGGTGCAAGTGTCCAGCGCCAAGGCCACCGTCAAGGTCGACAACGCCACGCTGGGCCGTGTCGAACAGATACTGGCCGACGGCGGCGTAACGGCCACCAGCGTCTATTACGAGCAGAACGGCGCCCTGGGCACCATCCGCGCGCGCTTCCCGTCCACCGACGTACAGCTGCAGGCGCGTGACCTTCTCGAAAAATCGCTCAACCCGGTCGCCGACGACCCGCAATACACCGTGGCCCTGAACCTGCTGCCCGCCTCGCCGCCCTGGATGCGCGCGCTGGGCTGGTTCGAGCCCAAGCCCATGTACCTGGGGCTGGATCTGCGCGGCGGCGTGCACTTCCTGCTGCAGGTCGACATGCAGGGCGCGCTCACCGCGCGTTACGACTCGCTTGCAGGCGACGTGCGCACCATCCTGCGCGACGAAAAACTGCCCAGCCGCGGCGTCGAGCGCTCCGGCACGTCAGTGGTCGCCACCTTCGCCAGCGCCGACGAGCGCGACCGCGCCTATGCCACCCTGCGCAGCCGCCTGCCCGACCTGCAATTCACCGAAACCGAAGACGCCGGCCGTCCCGCACTGGTCGGCGCCCTGAGCCCTGCCGCGATCACCCGCGTACAAGATTCCGCGCTCAAGCAGAACATCAACACCCTGCACAATCGCATCAACGAACTGGGCGTGGCCGAACCGGTCATCCAGCAGCAGGGCTCAGACCGCATCGTCGTGCAACTTCCCGGCGTGCAAGACGTGGCCAAGGCCAAGGAACTGCTCGGCCGCACCGCCACGCTCGAAATCCGCATGGTCGATGACTCGCCGGCCGCGCAATCGGCGCTGGCAAGCGGCACCGTGCCGTTCGGCCTGGAACGCTACAACGACCGCGACGGGCGCCCCATCCTGGTGCGCCGCCAGGTCGTCCTTACCGGCGAAAACCTGCAGGACGCCCAGCCGGGGCGCGATTCGCAAACCCAGCAGGCCGCCGTGCACCTGACGCTCGACAGCAAGGGCGCGCGCATCTTTCGCGACGTCACCCGCGACAACGTCGGCAAGCGCATGGCCATCCTGCTGTTCGAAAACGGCAAGGGCGAAGTCGTCACCGCTCCGGTAATCCGCAGCGAAATCGCCGGGGGGCAGGTGCAGATATCCGGCAGCATGACCGCCGAAGAAGCCGCCGACACGGCGCTGCTGCTGCGCGCAGGCGCCCTGGCCGCGCCCATGTCCATCATCGAAGAGCGCACCATCGGCCCCAGCCTGGGCGCCGACAACATCGCCAAGGGCTTCCATTCCACCCTTTACGGGTTCCTGGCCATCGCCGTCTTCATCATCCTGTACTACCACCTGTTCGGGGTGTTCTCCACCATCGGCCTGACGATGAACGTGCTGCTGCTGCTGGCCCTGCTGTCCATGCTGCAGGCCACGCTGACGCTGCCCGGCATCGCGGCCATCGCGCTCACCCTGGGCATGGCCATCGACTCGAACGTGCTCATCAACGAGCGCATCCGCGAAGAACTGCGCAACGGCGCCACGCCGCAGCAGGCCATCCACCACGGCTTCGAGCGCGCCTGGGGCACCATCCTGGACTCGAACCTCACCACGCTCATCGTGGGGCTGGCCCTGCTGGCCTTCGGCTCGGGTCCGGTGCGCGGCTTTGCCGTGGTGCATTGCCTGGGTATCGCCACGTCGATGTTCACATCGGTGGTCGGCGTGCGCGCCCTGGCCAACCTGTGGTACGGCCGCAAAAAGAAACTTGCCAAGATTTCCATCGGCACCGTCTGGAAACCCAAGACAAACTGATCCCGCGCCGGGCGGCATACTCGCCCGGCCGATAAGAAGCAAGGCAGAACATGGAATTTTTCCGCATTCACCGCACCATACCGTTCATGCGCCATGCCCTGGTGCTGAACCTGATCAGCCTGATCACGTTCGTGGCGGCGGTGTTCTTCATCGTCACGCGCGGCTTTCACCTGTCGATCGAGTTCACCGGCGGCACGGTCATGGAAGTGGGCTACGCGCAAACCGTGCAGCTCGACGGCGTGCGCAGCGCCGTGTCCGGGCTGGGATACACCGACTTCCAGGTGCAGAACTTCGGCACCTCGCGCGATGTCATGATACGGCTGCCCGTTACCGAAGGGCAGACGTCGGCCACGCAAAGCGAAGCCGTCATGGGCGCACTCAAGGCAGTCGACCCTTCGGCCGAATTGCGCCGCGTCGAGTTCGTGGGCCCGCAGGTGGGCCAGGAACTGCTGCACAACGGCCTGATGGCGCTGCTGTTCGTCGTGATCGGCATCATGGTGTACCTGGGCTTTCGCTTCGAATGGAAATTCGCGGTGGCCGGGGTCATTGCCAACCTGCACGACGTGGTCATCATCCTGGGCTTCTTCGCCTTCTTCCAGTGGGAATTCTCGCTGGCGGTGCTGGCCGGCGTACTGGCGGTGCTGGGCTATTCCGTGAACGAATCCGTGGTCATCATGGACCGCATCCGCGAGAACTTCCGCAAGCAACGCAAGGCCAGCGTGCAGGAAGTCATCAACAGCGCCATCACGCAAACCATCTCGCGCACCATCATCACCCACGGCTCGACCCAGATGATGGTGCTGGCCATGCTGTTTTTCGGCGGCCCGTCGCTGCACTACTTTTCGCTGGCCCTGACGATCGGCATCTGGTTCGGCATTTATTCGTCGGTATTCGTGGCGGCCGCCCTGGCCATGTGGATGGGCGTCAAGCGCGAAGACCTCGTCAAACCCGTCAAGAAAGAAGGCGAGCCCGAGGCGCCCTGAGCCTGCGCGCCGCCTCCCTGGCCACGACAATCACCATGACCCTCGACGCCCAGACCATCCAGGCCTTTACGCCCACCGGCAAGTTGCGGGCCTCGATCAACCTGGGCAATCCCATCCTGGCCGGCCGCGACCCGTCCGGCCAGCCTGCGGGTGTCTCGATCGACCTGGCCCGCGCCTTCGCGCAGCGCCTGGGGGTGGAACTGGAACTGGTCGTGTGGGACAGCGCCGGCAAGTCCGTGGAAGCGGTTGCCGCCGAACAGGCCGATATCGGGTTCTTCGCCATCGACCCCGTGCGCGGCGCAGACATCGCGTTTACCGATGCGTACGTGCTTATCGAAGGCGCCTATCTGGTGCGCAACAGCTCGCCGCTGCAACAAGGCACCGAAGTCGACCGGGCAGACGTGCGCGTCATGGTGGGCAAGGGCAGCGCGTACGACCTGTACCTGACGCGCGAGCTCAAGCAGGCCCGGATCCTGCGGGCTCCGACCTCGCCTGCGGTGGTCGACGAATTCCTGGCGCAGGACGCCGACGTCGCCGCCGGCGTGAAGCAGCAGCTCGAAGCCGACATGAACCGCCTGCCGGGCCTGCGCCTGCTGCCGGGCAGCTTCATGGTCATCCGCCAGGCCATGGGCACGCCCAAAAGCCGCGGCCCCCAGGCGGCCGCAACACTGCGCGCGTTCGTCGAAGACATGAAAGCCAGCGGCTTCGTCGCCCAGGCGCTGCAGCGCCACCAAATCCAAGGCGCCGCCGTCGCACCGCCCGCGACCGCATAAAAGGTGCCGGACTCCCCTGCGGAAGGTGTCTGACACCCCTCCCGGGGAGTCAGACACCGGCAAACTACCAGCCTACCAAGTCGCCAGGTGTCTGACACCCGCAGGGTGTCTGACACCTCTCTCGCGGAGTCAGACACCGGCAAACTACCTGCCAACCAAGTCGTCAGGTGTCTGACTCCCGCAGGGTGTCTGACACCCCTCTCGCGGAGTCAGACACCGGCAAACTATCAGCCAACCAAGTCGTCAGGTGTCTGACTCCCGCAGGGTGTCTGACACCTCTCGCGCGGAGTCAGACACCGGCAAACTACCGGCAAACCAAGTCGTCAGGTGTCTGACTCCCGCAGGGTGTCTGACACCGAGCATCCCGGCCTTCAGCCTAGTCCTTGCTACGCCAGCGCCACGGCGTCCTGAGCATCCAGCGGTACTGGCTGCCCAGGATGTACGGCGCCAGGTAGTGCGCCACCATGATCCCGATGAACGCTGCCGCGGTCACGTCGGACAGAAAATGGTCCCGGTTGATGACCCGGCTGGCCGCCACGACCGCTGCCAGCGCCAGCACCGGCAGTCGCCAGCGCGGCGCAATGTGCCCGATGACGGCTGCCACGGCAAAGGCGGTAAGCGTATGGCTGGACGGAAACGAATCGTACGGCTCGCCCGCAAAAGGCGCCCCCAGGCCATGCAGCCCCTGCTCCAGCAACAGGTCGGGGCGCGCGCGCGCCACGATTCTCTTGAGCGCCAGCGTGACCAGGCCGCCGATGGTCATGGTGCCCAGCAACAGCATGCTGTAGCGGGCAAGCTGCTCGAAACCGGCCTTCAACGGGCAGGCCCAGCCGCGCCGGATGCCCACCAGCGACACGGCGTACAGCAGCAGGCCCGCCCACACATACGTTGCAGTGTCGCCCAGGTCGCCGATCTGTTCGAACACGTCATTGACCTGCTCGGACACGTGGCGCTCGATGGCATATGTCAGGGGCAGGTCGACCCACCGGCTCAGCAGAAGCAACACCACCGCGAAACAGGCGGTAAGCGCCACCCCGCGACATGGTCGCGGCGCAAAAGTGCGCGCCTGCGGTGCAGCGGAAGGAATGGATTGCGAAGGCAGGCTGGTTCGTGACATGAAGCAGTAGAAACACAGGGTAGACCGCTCGCGCCGGTGACTGGCCGGCACATGGAACCCGGAGGCGGCCGTCTCGCGCGGGCTGACATCGTAATCGCCAATTGCGTCCGCACCAAGTCATCTTTGCATCGACGCGTTAAAATCGGCGCTTCCCCATTCGAAACTACGCCCCCGGGATCTACACCCGTCACGGCGCACGCCATGCAAGAAACCTCTATCAAGCGCGCCGGCGCCTCTGCCGCCACGCCCGCCTCCCCTTCCCCTTCCCCTTCGCCCGCGCGGTCTGGCGCCCGCAAGCTGTATATCCGCACGTTCGGCTGCCAGATGAACGAGTACGACTCCGACAAAATGGTGGATGTGCTGCGCGGCGACCAGGGCCTGGAGCTCACCAGCACGCCCGAAGACGCCGACATCATCCTCTTCAATACCTGTTCGGTACGTGAAAAGGCGCAAGAAAAAGTCTTCTCCGACCTGGGCCGGGTGCAACACCTCAAGAAAATCAACCCCGAGCTGGTCATCGGGGTGGGCGGTTGCGTGGCCAGCCAGGAAGGCGAGGCCATCGTCAAGCGCGCGCCCTACGTTGACGTGGTGTTCGGCCCCCAGACGCTGCACCGCCTGCCCGAGCTCATCCAGCGCCGCCGGTCGTCCGGAGCCTCGCAAGTCGACATCAGCTTTCCCGAGATCGAAAAATTCGATGCCATGCCGCCGCCCCGTGTAGACGGCGCCACCGCCTTCGTGTCCATCATGGAAGGCTGCAGCAAGTATTGCAGCTTCTGCGTGGTGCCCTATACGCGCGGCGAAGAAGTCTCGCGCCCCTTTGACGACGTGCTCGTCGAAGTCGCCGACCTGGCCGACCAGGGCGTCAAGGAAGTCACCCTGCTGGGCCAGAACGTCAACGCGTACCGCGGCCCCATGGGCGACACCGGCGAAATCGCCGACTTCGCCACCCTGCTCGAGTACGTGCACGAAATTCCCGGCATCGAGCGCATCCGCTACACCACTTCGCACCCCAAAGAAATGACACAGCGCATGGTGGATGCCTATGCCAACCTGCCCAAGCTGGTGTCGTTTCTGCACCTGCCCGTGCAGGCGGGCAGCGACCGCGTGCTGGCGGCCATGAAGCGCGGTTACACCGCGCTTGAATTCAAATCGGTGGTGCGCCGCCTGCGTGCGGCACGCCCGGGGTTGACCCTGTCTTCGGATTTCATCGTCGGCTTTCCCGGTGAAACCGAAGAAGACTTTCAAAAAACCCTCAAGCTGATCGAAGACGTGGGCTTCGACACGTCGTTCTCGTTTGTCTATTCGCGCCGTCCGGGCACGCCCGCGGCCGATCTGTCCGATGATACGCCGCAGGACGTCAAGCTGCGCCGCCTGCAGCAGCTGCAGGCGCTGATCAATCAGCAGGCAGCCGCGATCGCGCAATCGATGGTCGGCACGCGCCAGCGGCTGCTGGTCGAAGGGCCCTCGCGCCGCGACCCCAATGAACTGATGGGCCGCACCGAAAACAACCGCATCGTCAACTTCCCTGCCCCGCCGCGGCTTATCGGGCAGATGGTTGACGTCGTCATTACCCAGGCCTACCCGAATTCGCTGCGCGCCCGCGTGGCGGACGTCGAAGGCACGTCATAAGGTTACGCATGGCACCTACTCGCCGCACCCGCCGCACCCTGCCCGCCGTCGTCCACCTCGAGGGCGATAACACCCACCTGGCCAACCTGTGCGGGCCGCTGGACGAAAACCTGCGCCAGCTCGCCGATGGCATGGGCGTCAGCCTGGCGCGGCGCGGCAGCCGGATCACGCTGGAGGGCGAACGCGCCGAGCTGGCCGGCCGCGCCCTGCGCCGCTTCCATGACCAGGCCGTGCACCGCGCCCTGTCGGTCGAAGACATCCAGCTGGGGCTGGTCGAAATGGGCGTGGGCCGCGATGCGCCGCCGGTCGACGCACGCGGTATCGATCCCGCCGCCGTGCCCGACGCCGCGGGCGTCGACGGCGCCGATGGCGACGCCATCGTGCTGCGCACGCGGCGTAGCGACCTGCGTCCGCGTACGCCGCGCCAGCGCGACTACCTCGACAACATTCTCAAGCACGACATCACCTTCGGCATCGGCCCGGCCGGCACCGGCAAAACCTGGCTCGCCGTGGCATGCGCCATCGACGCCATGGAACGCGACTCGGTGCAGCGCCTGGTGCTGACACGTCCGGCGGTCGAAGCCGGCGAACGCCTGGGCTTCCTGCCCGGCGACCTGGCCCAGAAGGTCGACCCCTACCTGCGCCCGCTGTACGACGCCCTGTACGACCTGATGGGCTTCGACAAGGTGCAGCGCCTGTTCGAAAAGCAAACCATCGAGATCGCGCCGCTGGCCTATATGCGCGGGCGCACGCTCAACAATGCGTTCGTCATCCTGGACGAGGCCCAGAACACCACGCCGGAACAGATGAAAATGTTCCTGACCCGCATCGGCTTCGGCAGCAAGGCGGTCATCACGGGCGACCCGTCGCAGGTTGACCTGCCGCGCGGCCAGCAAAGCGGGCTGGCGCACGCCGTGCGCGTGCTCGAAGACGTGCAGGGTATTGCCACCACGCGCTTTACCAGCCGCGATGTCGTGCGCCACCCGCTGGTGGCGCGCATTGTCGATGCATACGATCGTGCGGCCGAGGATGAGTCCTGAACTTTCCCTGTCGGTGCAGTACGGCATCAATGAACCGCGGCTGCCGCGCTGGCGGCTGCGCCGCTGGGCACGCCGGGCGCTGGACGGCGCCGCGGGCGACGGCCTGGCGTGCTTCGAGCGGGCCGAGCTCAGCGTGCGGCTGGTAGGCCAGGCCGAAGGCCGCCGCCTGAACCTGGCCTATCGCGGCCGCGACTACGCCACCAACGTGCTCACCTTCGAGTACGGCACCGACCCTGCCGGCACGGCCCGCGGCGATGTCGTCATCTGCGTGCCCGTCCTGGCGCGCGAGGCCCGCGAACAGGGCAAGCCGCTGCTGCACCACGCCGCCCACCTGACGGTTCATGGCGTGCTGCACGCGCTCGGCTACGACCATATCAAGGCGCGCGATGCTCGCCGCATGGAAACCCTGGAAACCGCCATTCTGGCCGGCATGCGCATCGCCAACCCCTATGCCTGACCGGGCCTGGGGCCGCACCGTAACAATTAGCAGCCGATATTCGGTTATGCTGATCCTTCCGTAACTTGTCCGTCCGGACGATGTCTGACCCTTACCCTAGTACTGACGCGCCCCACGCGCGCGACCAAAAACCCGCCACCAAATCCCTGCTAGACCGCATCCTGGGCCTCGTGCGGCGCGAGCCCGAAGACCGCGAAGGCATCAAGGCCGTCCTCGAAGCCGCCCACGACCGCGACTTGATCGACGTCGAATCGTACGGAATGATCAAAGGCGCGCTCGCCATGTCCGAGCGCACTGTCGCCGACATCATGGTGCCGCGGTCGCGCATGGATCTGCTCGACGTCGCTCAGCCCCTGCCCCAGCAATTGGCCTTCATCATCGAAACCGCTCACTCGCGGTTTCCGGTGTACGAAGACGACCGCGACAACATCATCGGCATCTTGCTGGCCAAAGACCTGCTGCGCGGCATGCTCGAGCCCGGCATCGAGCTGCGTTCGCTGATCCGCCCCGCGGTGTTCATTCCCGAAGCCAAGCGCCTGAACGTGCTGCTGCGCGACTTCCGCGCCAGCCACAATCACCTGGCCATCGTCATTGACGAGCACGGCGGCATTTCGGGCCTGGTCACCATGGAAGACGTGCTAGAGCAGATCGTCGGCGATATCGAAGATGAATTCGACGACGACGACGAGCAAAGCATCTTTCCCGAAGGCGAAAACCAGTGGCGTCTGATGGCCACCACCGAAATCAGCCATTTCAACGAAACGTTCGCCACCGATCTGCCCGATGACGAATACGACAGCGTAGGCGGCTGGCTCGGCGGGCAGCTCGGACGCATTCCGCGCCGCGGCGACAGCGCCGTGCACCGCGACATGCTGATCGAGGTCATCCGCGCCGATGCGCGCCGCGCCCTGTGGCTGCGCGCCAAGCGCACCCAGGCCCCCGCCACGCCCGACGCCGACATGGCCAATACCGGCACATGAGCGCCGGCCGGCACTCGCGCTGGGCCGCACCGGCCCTGGTCGCCGCGGGCGCGGCACACGCACTGACATTCGCGCCGGGGCCCCTGCCCGCGTTTGCGCTGGCATTCGTGCAGATCGTGGCGCTGGCCTGCGTGGCGCATGCCACGCTACAGGCGCCGGGCCTGCGCCAGGCCCTGCTGCGCGGCTGGCTGTTCAGTTTCGCCACCTATTCCCTGGGGCTTTACTGGATCTTCGTCAGCCTGCACCGTTACGGCGGTCTGGCAGCGCCGCTGGCGGTGGCCGGCGTCCTGGCGCTGTCGGCCTTCCTGGCGCTGTTTCCGGCGGTCGCGTGCGTGCTGGCGCGCTGGCTGTGCCCGCCGGCCCAACCGGGCGACCCCGATCCCGCGCCCGCGCGGCGGCTGCTGATCACTGCCATGGGCTGGGCGTCGGCGTGGGGCCTGTTCGAATGGCTGCGCGCCACGGTACTGACCGGATTTCCGTGGCTGAACATCGGCTATGCGCACGTCGACAGCCCCCTGGCCGGATGGGCGCCCCTGCTGGGCGTGCACGGCCTGGCCCTGTTGGCCGCTTTCCTGGCCGCCGCCCTGGCGGGGTTGTGGCAAGTCGTGCGCAGTTCGGGGCACCTGCGCCGCCATGACACCCGGCGCGGCCTGGCCTGCGCGCTGGCCCTGGCGCTGGCCATCGCGGGCTGGCCCCTGGCCGGCATCTCGTGGTCGCAACCCAGCGGCACGCCGCTGCAGGTGCGGCTGGTGCAAGGCAACGTCGAGCAGTCGCAGAAGTTCGACCCCGCGCTGATGGAAACGGGACTGCGGCGCCACCTTGAACTGACGTCCTTGCCCGCGCCGGCTGCCGACCTGATCATCCTGCCGGAAACCGTGCTGCCCGTCTTCCAGGACCAGCTCGATCCGCGCGTCTGGCAAGCCTGGCGCACCGTCGCCGCGCGCAACCAGGCCGTCATCGCCATGGGCGTGCCGCTGCGCGCCGCCGGCGCCGACGGCAAAGTGCATTACACCAACAGCGTCATCGGCTTTGACCGCGATACGCCGCTCGAACAACTGCGTACCGGCACGACCGCGCTGCGCTACGACAAACGACACCTGGTGCCCTGGGGCGAATACGTGCCGCCGGGGTTCCGCTGGTTTGTCGACATGCTGGACATCCCCCTGGGCGACTTCGATCGCGGCGAACGCCGCCAGGCGCCCTTTGCGGTGGGCGGCCAGTACGTGGCCTTCAATATCTGCTACGAAGACCTGTTCGGCATTGAATTGCTGCCCGCCCTGCGGCCCGGCCCGCAGGGCGAGCCGGGCGCCACCATCCTGGCCAACGTCAGCAACCTGGGCTGGTTCGGCAATACCTGGGCGCTGCGCCAGCACTTGCAGATCGGCCGCATGCGCGCGCAGGAAACCGCACGGCCCATGCTGGCCGCCACCAACACCGGCATCACTGCGGCGATCGATGCGCGCGGCCGCGTGGCCGCACAGCTGCCGCCGCACCAGGCGGGCATCATGCCGGTATCCGTACAAGGCATGACGGGGCTGACGCCCTACGCACGCTTTGGCGATACGCCGGTGCTGGCATTGATCGCAGCGGGGCTGATCGCCGCAGCCGCATTGGGGCGGCGCAAAATTCGCGCGTGAAGCATCGGGTTGTGGTCTGCACACACGGCCTTTTTTGCAACGCGTTCACATTTTTCTTGGCCCGACTTGCACACGAAAAAAAACTCGTGCATAATCTCGTTTCTTCGCCAACGGCACTAAACAAAACCGGCAAGAAACGGTGCGAAAACACCGGGGTTTGCAGGTAGTGTTCAGGGATACGGGGGTATAGCTCAGCTGGGAGAGCGCTTGCATGGCATGCAAGAGGTCAGCGGTTCGATCCCGCTTACCTCCACCAGTCGAGGCGAAGTAGCAGTAACGCAGTAAGTCCAAGTCCCCTTCGTCTAGAGGCCTAGGACATCACCCTTTCACGGTGAGTACAGGGGTTCGAATCCCCTAGGGGACGCCAGAATTTCTGGCTAGTAGTAAACCGCTGCGGAGCGGTAGTTCAGTTGGTTAGAATACCGGCCTGTCACGCCGGGGGTCGCGGGTTCGAGTCCCGTCCGCTCCGCCAAAGAATTCAGCAAAAAGGGTTAGCGATCTCGCTAGCCCTTTTTGTTTTTCGTCTTCCGTTCCGGTTCTCGGAATCAGGCCATCTGCCCAGAGCACGTCCTGCGCGCCCCATACAGGCGCGCCCAGCACGCAAGCCCCTTGCCGGCTGTTCACGGCTGTTCACCATGCGGCACTTTCGGCATCAATGCATTGACTCGCGCACCAGCAACCGATAGAGTCCTGCCAAATTTTTAATAAGATTGGTTCTCATATCGATTATGTTTTTTAATTTGCTGGGCCCGGTCAGCCTGCCGGCGCTTGCGCTGGCCTGCGTACTCGCCAATCTGTCAACTGAAAGGGCTGCGCCGCGCATCCCCGCCGCCATAGGATGGCCGTTGACGGCGCTGCTGGTCGTGTGCGCCATCGCCGCACTGTGCCGCGATCTGTCGCTTGCCGTGGCAATATCGGTGGCAGCGCTGTACCTGATGGCCGGAATTGCGGTGGTGTCGGCATTGCTGGGCTATCGCAATCGTTCGCGTCGTCCATCTGCGCGGAATCGCCATGAGTCTTGAGGCGTCTCGCGCCCGCGCGCCGCGCAAGCCGGCGGCGGCATCCGGCATGATGCTGCTGCATCACGGACTGGTGGGCGCCGTGCTGGGGTTTCCCTTGGCGGTTCTGGTCAGCGGATGCCTGAACGCCCTGCTGGGCGATGGGCAAGACCCTGCGCAATATCAGGTTGCCATGTGGAGCGTCGTGCCGGTGTGGGTTGCCGTCATCTCGCTTGCGTTTCTGGCGCGCACCCGCGTGCGTTGCTGGCTGGGCTTGCTGATCGCCAGCGCGGTCGCGGCAGTGATTTTCTACGGCATCATCGGATAAGGCGGACATGGCAGTCAGCGCAGAAATCGTCCGCAAGTTCAAGATCGTGCATACCTGGACAGGCATTCTGTCCAGCATTGTGTTGTTTATCGCGTTCTACGCAGGCGCGCTGGCGATATTCAAGCCCGAGATCGCCATGTGGACGCAGGCCGGGCAGTCGTTGCCGGCGGGCCGCGCCGATATCGACGCGCTGGCAGCGGCATTCGACCGGCAGGCGCCCGGCGCAGGGCAAGTGGTCTTGGCCCTGCCCCATGCCGCCGATCCGGCCGCGCGAATCTATTACACGGCGCAGGGCGAACACCGCCTGGCTTATCTGGATGGCGAGGGCAAGCTTCGGCACATCGACGCGGTGGCGGCAGGCGCCGACCTGCGCAGCGGCCCCACCGTCGGGGATTTCGTCGACGACCTGCACCGCACGGGCGGTCTGCCCACTGACCCTCACACCGCTGAACCCGTGATAGGCATCATTAGCCTGCTCTATGCCGTGGCATTGATATCGGGCGTGGTGGCGCTGCTGCCATCGCTGGTCAAAGACCTTTTTCTGCTGCGCATTTCTCACAACGTGAAGCGCATGTGGCTGGATGCGCACAACATGCTGGGAATCACCAGCCTGCCGTTTCACCTGGTGATGGCGCTGACTGCCGCGGTGTTCGGCTTGCATGGATGGATCTACTCGGCCCAGTCGCACCTGATCTATCCGCCAGGCCAGGACCCCTATGCCGCCGATCTCGCCGCGCCGCCGGATGGCCCCTCGGAGGCCCGGCAAGCCCTGCCTCCCTCCGAGCTGCTTGCCCGCCTGCGGCAAGAGGCGCCGGGCTTCCGCCCCCACGCCCTGATGTATCGCATCGGCGACGCGGGCGTGAAAGAGGCCGGGGTGCGCGTTGCCGGCACCGACGACCGGTACTTTCTGCGCGATGGCCGCGCGGGCTACGCGCTCATCGACCAATACACCGGCGAACTGGGGGCCACGACCTATCTGCCGGGCCGGCAGACCGCTACGGCCGCAACCTTGAGCAGCTTCTTTGCGCTGCACTTCGGCAACTTTGGCGGCCTGCCCGTGCGCATCCTGTATGTGGTGCTCGGCATGCTGGGAGCGCTGGTGTTCTATTCCGGCAATCTGCTGTGGATCGAGGCCCGGCTGAAAAAGCGCCGCCCGGGCCAGCCCCCCGCCGTACAGCCCCGCCATGTCCGCTGGCTGGCTTCGCTTACGGTGGGCGCCTGCCTGGGATGCGTGGCCGGGCTTTCGGCCAGCCTGTCGGCCGGGCGCTGGCTGGCGCTTGCGGCCGATGGCCAGGCCATGGCGGCACGCTATGCCTACTACGCCGTCTTCTGCCTGTATCTTGTGCTGGCCTTCCGCCAGGGCGCGGCGCGGGCTTCTGCCGGCCTGCTATGGGGCGCAGCGGCCCTGAGCGCGCTGGTGCCGGCCTCCAACGCCCTGTGGTTCATCTTCGCCCAGCCGCCAACGGCATACGTGCCGGCGCTGGCATTCGTGGACGCCTTCTTCACCATCGCAGCCGGCCTGCTGGGCTGGCTGGCGGTGCGCGCCCGCGCGCGATACCGGCAAGGGGCGCGCATTTTTCCCGCCCCTGCCGCCGAACCGTCACTACCTTCGACCTGCGAAATATGAAAACAAAAGCTGTGCTCGTGCGCCGCGCGCCGTCTTCACTATGGCTGTGCGCGGCAATGTCCTTGCCCATCATCGCAAGCGCCCAGTCCTCGCCGGCCGTGCTGTCGCCTATCACCGTGCAGGGCCAGGCCGACCCGGAAGCCCTGCCCGCCCCCGCCCCCGGCGGCCAGGTGGCCGCGGGATCCAGGCTGGGCATCCTGGGCAACCGGAGCACGATGGATACGCCTTTCAGCACCACGTCGTATACGTCCCAGCTGATCCAGGAACAGCAGGCGCGGACCGTGGGCGATGTGCTCCTGAGCGACCCATCGGTGCGCACCACGACCAACAACGGACACATGTACGAGCATTTCACCATTCGCGGCATGAACGTGGACGGCGCCGACATGGGCTTTAACGGCCTGTTCGGCGTCATGCCGTTCGCACACGTGCCGGTGGAATTCATCGAGCGCGTGGAAGTGCTGCGCGGCCCGAGCACAACGCTGAACGGCCTGCCGCCGACGTCCAGCCTGGGCGGGACGATCAACCTGGTGCCCAAGCGGGCGGGCCGCGAGCCCATCACCGAGCTCACGACGTCGTATATCACCAAGGGATACGGCCAGGCGCATGTCGACATCGGGCGCCGCTTCGGCGACGAGCAGCGCCTGGGCATACGGTTCAACGCCGTATACGGCAATGGCGAGACCGGCGTGTCGGGACAGCGCAAAGGCCGCGAGCTGGGCGCGTTGGGTCTGGACTACGCCGGCGAGCGCTGGCGCCTGTCCGTCGACGCCTACAGCAGCCGCGACGATATCCACAACGGCAGCCCCGCCATGTACCAGATGAGCCGGCTGGGCAAGCTGGTGACGCCCCCGAATAACTCGTCCAACCTGTTCCTTGGCACCAGCGGCGTGCAACGCGATCATGGCTTCGCCCTGCGCGGCGAAGTCGACATCACCGATGCGATCTCGGCATATGCCGCATTCGGCGGGTCGAACTCGCGCGGCCGCGGCCTGATGTTCGGCACCCGCACGGTGGTAACCGGGGAAGACGGATCGGCGCTCGGATACGTGTACAACGTCGACAGCATCGAACAGGCGCGCGTGGGCGAAATCGGCCTGCGCGGCAACTTCAACACCGGCGGCATTTCACATGCTGTGACGTTGGCGGGCAACCTCGGGAGCTACGAGCAGGATATCTATAACCGCCCCAATGCAGGATACCCGCAGAACATCTACGACCCCATCCAGCCGGACTTTCCCGACAGCCCGGATCACAAGGACGGTGCTGGCTACGACAACCTGGTGAGTTCGCTGGCGCTGGCCGACACACTGGGCTTTGGCAATGACAAAGTGCTGTTGACCCTGGGCGCGCGCTACCAGCGGGTACGACAATCGCGCGACACGGATTACGACGAGTCGCGCGTGGCGCCCATGGCGGCCATCGTGGTCAAGCCATGGGGCGAAGACACGATGTTCTACGCCAATTACGCCGAGGGCCTGCAGCCCGGCGAGACGGTGGGCTTCGGATATTTGAACGAAGGAGAAACGTTCAAGCCCACCCGATCGACACAGGCGGAATTCGGCATCAAGCTGCGCCGTGGCGATATCACGCATACCTTCAGCGCCTTCCAGGTCGAAAAGAACTTTGTCGGCGCAATCTATGAAGACGCCGGCGACCGGCTCGCCATGGGCAAACAACGCAACCAGGGCCTGGAGTGGATGTTCAACGGCCGGCTGACTCGCACGCTGACCGTGCTGGGCGGCGTGTCTTACCTGCGTTCCGAACAACGGTCCGATCTGGACGGCGGCAAGAAGGGCAACGAGGTGTACGGGTCGCCCAACTGGCTGGCCAACCTGGGGCTGGAATGGGCGACTCCCGTGCAGGGCCTCAGCCTGAACGGCCGGGTCATCTACACCGGCCCGCAATGGCTGGACTCGACCAACAATGTGCGCATGCCGTCATGGACGCGTGTGGACGTGGGGGCCAAGTACGCCACCCGGATCGCCAGCACGCCCGTGACGTTCTACGCCAACGTGGACAACCTGTTCGACCGCGACTACTGGCAAGGCACCTTCGCCGACGGCTTCGCCCTGCTGTCGCCGCCGCGCACGCTGCGCCTGGGCGCAAAGATCTCGTTCTGACGCGGGGCCCGGGCCGGATATCGCCGCGCATGGGCAATACACCTGATGGGCCCGCCGGGCGCGACTTGCTACGATGCAGGCTCCCGCCTTGCGCCCGCCGGCCCGTCCTCCATGGAACTACGCCAACTTCGCTACTTTGTCGAAACGGCCCACCGCCGCAGCATCACCCGGGCGGCGGCGGCCCTGCACATCGTGCAACCCGCCCTTACCGCCCAGATCAAGGCCCTGGAAGACGAGCTGGGTACGCAACTGCTGGAACGGTCGCCGCGCGGCGTACGCCTTACGCCCAGCGGCGAGGCTGTTCTGCGCGATGCGACTGCCATTCTCAAAGCGGTGGAAGACCTCAAGCGCCGCCACGCGCGGGCTGCGCAGCCGGGGCGTACCGTAAGAATCGGCATACCCAATGGCATGACGCGCACCTTCGCCGGGCAGCTCATTGAACGCGCGCGGCAAGAATGTACGTTCGGCGTCGAGCTGGTAGAGGGCATGTCGGGACATTTGCTCGAATGGCTGAAATCCGGCCGGCTCGACATCAGCGTGCTGTTTGCCATCCAGCCCTTGCGCCAGCTGGACACCATGACATTGGCCGTGGATACGATCGATCTGGTCGGCCCGCCCGGCGCGCTGGATCCGCAACGCCCCATAGCGTTTCGCGACCTGGCGCGGTATTCCCTGATACTGCCCAGCGCCAGGCATGGCCTGACCCGCCTGATTCACGCGCATGCCCGCGACGCGGGCGTCGAATTGCAGCAGCATGCCACGCTGGATTCGATCGCCGAAATCAAGCACCTGGTATCGCAGGGCGTAGGCTACACGCTGCTGGCGCCGATGGTGTATCAGCCGGAGATGGAACAGGGCTTGGTGTCGGCGGCCCCGCTCTGCAATCCGGCTTTCCACCGCGAACTGGTCACGGCCATCCGCCGCTCGCACGAGCCGCACGCGGATGTCGCGCAAGTACGGGTATTGATGCACGAGATCTGCGCGGGCCGCCCGGATGCGGCGGCGGAACCGGCACGCCCCTGACGCGCCGGCACGGCAAGTCAAACCCTTGCGGGGCGCTACGCCAGCGTCACCCCCGCGCGACGGACCGTGCCCTGCCAGAGTTCGGCCTCGGCCACCAGGCGCCGCTGGAACGGCTCGCGGCCCTGCGCGACCACCATCAGGCCCATGGCTTCCAGGCGACTGGCGACCTCGGCATCGCGCGCGGCGTCCAGGATGGCCGCCTCCAGCGTGGCAATGCGCGAAGGTTCGACGCCGCTGTGGGCCACCACCCCTATCCATCCCATGCCGGCAAGCTTGCTCAAGCCCAGCTCGGTCATGCTGGGCACATCGGGCAGCAACGGCGACCGATGCTCGCCCAGCGTCGCCAACGCGCGCACCCTGCCGGCGCGCACCGACGCCACTTGCGCATAGAGATTGTCCATGGCCGCATCGACGCGGCCGCTGACCAGGTCGGGCATGAGCGCGGCGCTGCCCTTGTATGGCACCGGCACCACGCGCAAGTTCATTTCCTGGCCGATCAACAGGCTGACCAGGTGAGGCACCGTGCCGATGCCGGGCGAGGCAATGGTGATGGTGTCGGGACGCGTCTGCGCCGCTTCGAACAATTGCTGCGGCGTGCGATAGGGCGATTCTGCAGGTACGACCAGCACGTTGGGGTTCAGCGCAATCAGGGCCACGGCCTGCATATCGCGCAAAGGCTGGTAGCTGAGTTCCGGATACAACGCAGGGTTGACCACCAGCGGCGGCACGGCAAGCAGTAACGTATGGCCATCCGGCGCTGCCTTGATCGCGGCCTCGGTGCCGATGTTGGTAGCGCCCCCGGGCCGGTTGACGATCACCACGGGTTGGCCCAGGCGTCCGCTCATCGGCCCGGCTATCGCGCGCGCCACGGAATCGGTGGCGCCTCCGGGCGGATACGGCACAATCCATTGCAGCGGCCGGTCGGGAAACTGCGCGGCGCGCGCCGGCATGCCCAGGCCCATACAGGCGGCGCCGGCCAACGCGCCCTGCAGCAAAGTGCGTCGCTTCATGGTGTTCTCCTTATTCCGTGCGCGCGCTGCGCGGATGCTGTGCGGGTACGGGCTCCACGGGCGGGTACCGCAACTTGCCCTTGACCACGGAAGGGCTGGACTGCGCGCCCGCCCGCACATACTGGCGCGTTGCATCGGTGAACGGCTGGAAGTCCCACGCCGGAAAATCACCCTGCAGCCGGCTCTGCTGTATCAGCCGGCGGCGCGCCTGGCTCTGGAGGATCTGCTGATGAAGGCGCGCCGCGTCCCATTTGCGCTGCGCCAGCTCGTGCAGGCGCTGTTCGATCTCGCGCACGTCGGGCGTGCCGGCCAGGTTGTGCAGCTCGTGCGGATCCTGCTGCAAGTGATACAGCTGCGGGGGGTCCGCCTCGGCCACGATCAGCTTCCACCACCCCTCGCGCACCATCAGGCAGGGCGCGTGTGCGCCTTCGCCGTTCATCTCGCCATACACCAGGCCGGCCGGATCCGACTGCGACGATCCCAGGCCGTCTGCGAGAGACCGGCCGTCCAGGGAATGGACCGCGTCATCGGGGACTTGCACGCCTGCCAGGGCCAGGATGGTGGGGAATATATCGACCAGCGAGACCAGGTCGTGGCGCACGGCCGGCTGGTCTCGCCCGGGCGCCGAAATCAGCAACGGGATGCGCACGGCGGGGTCGAAATGCACCCACTTGTACCAGAGGCCGCGTTCGCCCAGCATGTCGCCATGGTCGGATGTGAACACCACGACAGTGGAGTCGTCCAGGTCCATGGCGTGCAAGGCATCCAGCAGCCTGCCAACCTGCGCATCGACGTAGCTGACCATCGCGTAATAGGCATGGCGCGCCGCGTGCACATGCTCGTCGCTCACCGGGTATTCGTCCTGGCGGAACATGTACCACAGGCGCTGGCTGTGGGGGTCCTGCCGGTCAAAAGGGATGGGCGCGACGGCGGGCATGTCGATGTCCGCTGGCAGGTACAGGTCCAGGAATTCGCGCGTGGAAACGTACGGGTTGTGGGGATGCGTCATGGACACGGCCAGGAAGAACGGCCGGTCGCGATGCAGGCGACCCAGGTCATAGATCTTCTGCACGCCGCGATTGACGACGTCGTCGTCGTAGTCGATCTGCATGCTGCGCCGGCATTCACCTGCCTCGATCACACTGCGCATGTTCATGCCCGTGGGGGCGATGGGAATTTCTTCGCGCCAGTCGGGCGTCCAGCCGAAATCCGACGGGTATATGTCTGTGGTCAGCCGTTCCTGGAAACCGTGATGCTGGTCGGGCCCCACGAAATGCATCTTGCCCGACAGAATGGTCGAGTATCCGGCCAATGCCAGATGATGCAGGAATGTCGGCACCTCGGCAGAAAACTCCGACGCGTTGTCGTACACCCCTACCGAGCTTGGCAGGCGGCCCGTCAGCATCGCCACACGCGACGGCGCGCACAACGGAAAATTGCAGTAGGTATTGGCAAAGCGCGTCGACCGCGCAGCCAGGCGGTCCAGGTTCGGCGTGCGGCATACCCCGTTGCCATACATGCGCAACGCAAATGCCGTCAGCTGGTCGGCCATGAGAAACAGGAAATTCGGACGGGTAATCGAGGACATCGGGCTCTCAAGTCGGTGAAGAAGGTTGCATGGCGCCCAGCAAGGTCGACCATTGCGCGGCTTCGCGAGCGATGCGCGCGCGCACCTGGTCGGCGTCCGCGTAGTACGGGTCGATACCTACGGATTGAAGCCGTTCGACGACGCCGGGCTCGCGCAATGCCGTCGACAGGTTGGCCGACAGCTGGTCCGCTACCGCCGGGGCGATTTTTTCGGGCGCCATCACGGCCAGCCACGATGCGCCGGAGAATCCGGCCAGCCCCTGCTCCGACAGGGGCTGCAGATCGGGCAACAATGCCTGCGGACGCGTGGACGTCAGTCCCAGCGCCCGCAATGAGCCCGCACGGATGTGCGGCAACACGCCAGGGATCAGGGCGACGATGCAGTCGATATTGCCTGCGAGCAGATCCTGCACAGCCGGGCTCAAGCCCTTGTACGGGACGTGTGTGAGCTTTACTCCGAAATCGCGCTTGAGCTGCTCGGCGTACAGGTGACCCGCCGTGGCGTTGCCGCCCGAGCCGGCGGTCAGTTCGTGCCGGCGGCCATAGTCCAGGAAGTCGGCCGCCGTCTTGATCGGCGACCGGGCACTGACCACCAGCACGCTGGACAGCTCGCCCACCATGCCTATGGGCGATAGCGCGGGCGCGCGCTGGCCGGGTCGCTGGCGATAAAAAAACGGGTTGACCGTCAGAATGGAGTCCAACGCCAGCAGCAGCGTGTACCCGTCCGGCTGGCTGCGCGCCACCTCTTCCGCGCCGATATTCCCCCCAGCCCCGGCCTTGTTCATCACGATGACGGTCTGCCCCAAATGACGCGCAAGCGGCTCGCTGAGGGCGCGGCCCGCAATGTCGACCGGGCCGCCGGGCACGAAGGGAACCACCATGCTCAATTGCCGTTGCGGATACGCGCTTGCCCGCGCCGCGCCGGCCAGCGGCAGCATGGCCAGCAGCGAGGCGCCCCGCAGCCACGTCCGCCGCCCGCCATCGCGCAGGCCATGGCGCGCCCTGGATGCTGCATCGTCAATGCCGTTTGTCATCCTCGTCTCCCTCATTGTTCTCGTTGTGCAAGGTGCCGCAATGCATCGTAAGCGCGTACGCCTGGGCGTCGGTAATAGGAAAGGCTGAGCCCAGCGATCAGAAAAAATGATGGCTCCGGTGGCGAGGCGCCATGCCCTAGCCCGCTGGTTTCAATTGGATACAAAAAAGACGACGTTCTCCGCCCGGCAAGATAACAACCGGTTGGCAGCGCGGCATGCGCAAAATCCCCTAAAAAGCGCTATTTCCGCATAACAACAGCCAAAACGACGCCATTGTTCGATATTGCCTTCAGCTGCCGCAGCTTCTTACGATCCGCCGCTTCTGACCCGCTTTGCTATCCGCCGCGAGGGGCCACCGGAGAAATGCCATGCACATATCGACTTTTGACGCGTCCGCAATCGGACGGCCCGCTGCCCGCCTGCCCATGCGTTGGGCGCCCGAGCAGGTTCTGGCGCTGTATGAACTGCCCTTCGCCGATCTGTTGTTTCGCGCCCAGCAGGTGCACCGCGAACATTTCGACGCCAACGCCATCCAGCTGTCCAGCCTGCTGTCGATCAAAACCGGGGGGTGTCCGGAAGACTGCGCCTACTGCCCGCAGTCGGCCCATTTCGACACGGGCGTGGCCGCAGGCAAACTGATGCCGCGCGACGAAGTCGTGCGGGCCGCGCGCGCTGCGCAGGCCGTCGGTGCGCAACGGTTCTGCATGGGTGCGGCGTGGCGCAGCCCCAAGCCTCACCATCTGGAAGAGGTTGCGGAAATGGTGCGCGCCGTGAAGGCGCTGGGGCTGGAAACATGCGTGACCCTGGGGATGCTGCAAAAAGGCCAGGCCGAACAGCTCAGGCAGGCCGGGCTGGACTACTACAACCACAACCTGGACACCTCGCCAGAGTTCTACGGCAGCATCATCTCTACCCGCACATATCAAGACCGGCTGGACACTCTGGAGCACGTGCGCGGCGCCGGCCTGAAAGTCTGCTGTGGCGGCATCGTGGGCATGGGAGAGTCGCGCGTCGAACGCGCCGGGCTGATTGCGCAACTGGCCAGCCTGGATCCCTATCCGGAGTCGGTGCCCATCAATAACCTGGTGCAAGTGGCAGGCACGCCATTGGAAGGCACGCCGACGCTGGACCCGTTCGAGTTCGTGCGGACGATTGCCGTCGCGCGCATCACCATGCCGCGTGCGCGCGTGCGGCTTTCCGCCGGCCGCGAATCGATGAGCGAAGCGCTGCAGGCGTTGTGTTTCCTGGCCGGGGCGAACTCGCTGTTCTATGGCGAACAGCTCCTGACCACAGGCAATCCTCAGGTCCAGGCCGATCAGCGCCTGCTCGAGCGGCTCGGCATGGCGCCCGATGGCGGCACGCCGGCCGCGGCTACCGGGGAACGCACATGAGTCCCCTCGCGCCCGGATTGCTGTTCTTGCTGGCCAGCGTGTCGTTCAGTGTCACCGTGGCGGTGCTCTTGAAGCTGGCGCGCCGGTACGCCATCGATGTGCGGCAAGCTATCGCCGCCAACTACGCGGTGACCGCGGCGCTGAGCTGGCTGGTCTTGCGTCCGACCGGGGCGCAGCTGGAATCGGCCGGCGCTTCATGGTTGCTGCTGCTGGCCCTGGGCGTGCTGCTGCCCTGCGGATTCATGGCAATGGCCCAATCGGTACGCTACGCGGGCATCGTGCGCAGCGACGCGGCGCAACGGCTGTCGCTGTTCTTGCCGTTGCTCGCGGCCTTTCTGCTGTTTGGCGAATCGGTCACCGCGCGCAAGGCGGCGGCCATCGCCCTGGCTTTCACGGCCTTGTTCTGCGTGCTGCGCCGGCGTGCGGCCGGCTCGCAAGCCGACGCGCCGGCGCAGGCTGGCGCGTGGGTGTGGCCGCTGGGCGTGTGGCTGGCCTACGGCACGGTCGATATCCTGTTCAAGCAGATGGCGCGCGCCGGCGCGGCTTTTTCCGGCGCCCTGCTGATTGCTTTCCTGCTGGCCGGATGCTGCATGACGGGCTACCTGCTGCTGCGCCGTATCGCCTGGCAGCCGCGCCACCTGCTCGCCGGCGTGGCGCTGGGCGCGGCGAACTTCGGCAATATCGTCACCTACATCCGCGCGCACCAGGAACTGCCCCATCATCCCGCGCTGGTGTTCTCGGCCATGAACATGGGGGTGATTGCGCTGGGCACCGTAGTGGGCGCGCTGGCGTTTCGCGAACCCTTGAGCCGGCTGAATATGCTGGGGCTGGCGCTGGCGGCGGCGGCCATCATGCTGATGATGCCGTGAGGCGCAGGCGCCCAGGCGGAATTGTTAGGCAAGGCCCACGCTGCCCGTCGGCGCGCGCTGCGACTGCGGGAACTGTGGGAGGGTGTCTGACACCCTTCGGGAGTCAGACACCGGGGCTGTGCTGGTGCGAGTGTTTTGCCATCTTTCGGCAGTCAGAAACCGGGCTTGGGCTGTGGTGGGTGTCTGACACCCTTCGGGAGTCAGACACCGGACTTGGGCTGTGGCGGGAGTCAGACACCGGGGCTGTGCTGGTGGGTGTTGCAGGTGTCTGACTCCCGAAGGGTGTCAGACACCTGCCCGATATGCTTCGAACCGCGGCCGACGCAGCGGCGCGGGGATGGGCCCACGTCAGGCGCCGGCAGGCCGCGGGGCGGGCGGCGTCAGGTCGGGCTCATCGCCCGGCGCTGCGTCGGCGGGATCCGGGCCCGGCCCGGCGTCCGCCGCATCCGAGTGATCGCCATCGCGGCCGTCCACGGCAAAGGGCGCCGGCGCCGGCGCCTGCACGACCCCGGGTTCGGGCGTCGCCATTTCCATGGTGACGTCCACATCCGGATCGACGCGCGGATCGAGCGCCGCGACGGCCGGCGAGCTTTGCAGGTTGTCGGGCAGCGGCACAAAGTGCACGGGCGCCTCGTCCACCTGGTGCACGCCGGTAACGCGCGCAGGGCGCACTTGCCACACCAGTATCAACGCACACACAGACACGAATACGTAATACATGCTGGGCCCCGCCCAGGACATCAGCAGGCCGGCCACCATGGGACCCAGGCATGCGCCCACGCCGTAGGTCATCAGCAGAATCGCGCTCAGGCCGACACGCCGCTCGGACTCGACGTGGTCGTTGGCGAAGGCGGCGCCCAGCGGATACAGGGTGAATTGCAGTACGCCGAATACGCACGACAGGACCACCAGCAGCCAGAACGGCAGCGACAGCCAGCCCCACATCGCCACGGGCAGCAACACCAGCAACAGCGCGTTGAAGCGGATCAGCCCGGCACGGTTGATGCGGTCGGACAGCCAACCCATGGGCCACTGCGACAGCAGCCCTGCCGTGACGCCGGCGGCGACGAATATGGCGGCCTGCGAGGTCGTCATGCCGAACTTGGCGGCATATACCGGGGCCAGGCCATAGAATGCGCCGGACAGATTGCCCGCCACGAACAGCACCGTCAGCGACAGCGGCACGCGCTGCACGAAAAATCGCAGGTCCAGCGGCGCGGGCAGCGGCGTGGGGGGGTGCGAACGCGCCGTCACTGCGATGGGCACCAGGCACAGCACCATGCACGCGGCCACCAGGGTCAAGGGGCCCTGGTCCAGGGTGGCGTATGCCGTCAATGCCAGCTGCCCCAGCACGGTGCCCAGCCCGGACACCACCATGTATACGGAAAACACCCGGCCGCGCTGGTGGTTTTCGGTTTGTTCGTTCAACCAGCTTTCGATGACCATCAGCTCGGTCACCATGACAATGCCCGCCACCAGGCGAAACACCAGCCACACCGGCATGTAGTCGACCAGCATCTGCGCCAGGATCATGCTGGTGGAAATGGCGGCGCACGCCACGAAGGCGCGGATATGGCCGACGCGGATGATCAGCTTGTGGCCCATGCGGGCCCCGCATACCAGCCCCAGGTAATAGCCGGCGATCAGTGCGCCGATCCATACCTCGCTGACCGATTCGGCGGTCAGCCGCAGCCCCATGTATGTATTGAACAGGCCGGTGCCGATAAGCATCAGCAGTGTCGCCAGGTACAGCGACGAAAAGGAAGATATGGTGGTCAACATGGGGAATGCAGAGGGGTGCCGCCCAGCGGCGGCGCCGCGAGGCGCTTAGTGCGCCGCGCGGCGAAGACACAACAATACGCTAGATCTGCGACAACATCGTGGCGGCGTCGCTGACTTCGAACTTGCCAGGGGCCTCGATGTTCAGCTGCTTGACCACGCCGTCTTGCAACAGGGCGGAGTAGCGCTGCGATCGCACGCCCATGCCGCGGGCGTCGAGGTCGAGCTCCAGGCCCAGCGCCCGCGTCCAGTGCGCCGATCCGTCGGCGAACATGCGCACCTTGCCGGCGGTGTTCTGCTCGCGGCCCCAGGCGCCCATCACGAAGGCATCATTGACGGCGACGCACCAGATTTCGTCGACGCCCTTGTCTTTGAGCGCCTGCGCGCTTTCGACGTAGCCCGGCAGGTGCTTGGCCGAACACGTGGGCGTAAACGCGCCCGGCACGGCAAACACGGCAATGGTCTTGCCTTTTACCAGGTCGGCTACCTGGAAATTGTTGGGACCAACCGAGCAGCCGCCCGCTTCGGTGTCGAAAAATTCGGTCAGTGTGCCGTCGGGCACGCGGTCGCCGACTTTGATGGTCATGTTTGTTCTCCGGATCAGGCCAACGCAAAAACAGGCGGAAGTCGCCCGCTAACCCGACATCATAGTGCCAGTCCGGCGCTTGAAGGGGAAAGGCCCCGGCCCCGCGTTGCGCCCTGGAAAAACCGCGCACACACGGATACGACTGGATACCGCGGCGGGTGCACGGCCGTAGCCCGGCCTTGCCATAATCGGGCGATGCGCACTGTACTGATTTTCGGACTGGCGCTGGCTGCCTGCCTGGCCGGCGGCCCCGGCGCCCGGGCTCAGGCCCAGAACGAATTCGACCAGCTGGTCGCCACGTCCGGCGCCACCAACGGCGCGGCACAGGCCTGCGGCGCCACGCCGCAGGCCCTGGCACGCCACAAAGAAGTCATGCTGGCCAATCTGCGGCGCTATGCGGCCGAGTTCGGCTACAGCGCGGGCCAGCTGGCCCCGGTATTCGAGCAGGGCCGAGACAAAGGCCGGCACATGATGCTGGACATGCGGCAGCGCGGCGTCGACGGCTGCACGGGCGTGATGTCAGGCTTTCGCCAGGAACAGGCCATGGGGTATGAAGCCATGAAACAGGCCATCGGCGAGATAACCGACGGTCTGCCGGAACCCGGGCGTTGACCGCCCGGGCGGCGGTCGCGCGGGCGCCGTCCGCGCTTACCGCAGCGCGAAATCGACCCGGGATGGCGCGGCTTCGCCCTCGCCCGCGGCGCCGTCCAGGCTGGACGCCACCACAAAAATGCGGTCGGCCGGGCCGGTTTCCTGCAGTTTCTCGTACACCGCCTGCGCCCGGGCGTCGGCCAGGCGCCGCAGGTCGTCTTCGCCGACGGGCGCGGCCTGGCGCAGCAGGGCTTCCATCTGGTCGGGCGGCACTGATTTGGAAAAGCCCAGGAAGTTGCGCGGCTTGTCTTCGATGTCGGTATCGTCGTAGGCCTCTTCAAGATACTTGGCGCGCTCCGGGCCGGAAACGGTGATGCCGGCGGGGTCGGGCTGCCGGCCCCGGCCTGCGGTGGCGGCGGCCTTGGCCTTGCGTATCTGCAGATCCACCCATGCCTGGCGCAGGCCTTCGATATCGGTTTGCGGGTCGGCGCGGCCGATGATGTCCAGCTTCAGGCCCGGCCGGTCGTTCAGAGCCTGGGCCAGGGTGGCGATGCGCTCGTCGGCGTCGGCGCCCGGTATGGCGCTGCCCGGCTCGAAGTTGATATACGACAGTTCCTCGCCCCCGCCGAACGCCGATGCAAGCAGCGAGAACGGCGAGCTCACGGCCTTGACCACCAGGTTGACCAGCACGCGCACGATGATGCCGCCCACGGAGAACTGCGGGTCGTCCAGCGAGCCGGAAATGGGCAGGTTGATATCGATATTGCCGCGGCTGTCCTTGAGCAGGGCTACGGCCAGCATCACCGGCAGCTTGGTGGCGTCCGGGCTGTCGGTCTTGTCGCCGAAGGTCAGCTGGTTGAGCACCACATGGTTCGACGCCTGCAGGCTGCGGCCTTTGAGCTTGTATTCCAGGTCCAGCGACAACTTGCCGCGCTTGATGGGATACCCCACGTATTTGGACGAATACGTGGTAAAGCGAGGCAGATCCACGCCCTTGGCCGAAGCCTTCAGGTCCAGCGACAGGTACTCGGCGAACGGCTGCACGGCGCCACTGATGGAAAGCGGCGCCGTGCCGTAGACGCGCCCGGTGACCTTCACCTTGGCCGGCTTGGGGTTGCGCGAAGACACGGCCGACAGGCCCCCTTCGATGCGCGACAGCTCGGCCGTGTAATTGGGCTTGACGAACCGGTCGGTGAAGTTCATGCGCCCGTTGGCCAGCGTAATGCTGTTGACCGTAATGTCGGGCAACTGGCCCGACGTATCGGGCTGACGCGCCGCACGGCCGCGCGTCTGCGTGTCTTGCGTAATGGAGCCGCCCGCCTGGCCCGGCTCTGCCACCAGGTCCATCACATTGAGCCGCCCTTCGGCGCTGAGCACCACGCGGCCATAGAAGTCGTCAAGCGTGATGTCGCCCAGGTTGGCCGCGTAGCGGTCGCCATTGACGGACACATGCATGTTGGCCAGCGCCAGGCGTTTCCATTTGAGAAAGTCGTCGCGGTTGACGCGGTCTGCCAGATCCAGCCCGCTGATGTCTATGGCGCCCTGCCAGCTGGCTTTCATGGGGTTGCCGCCCGCAGGCGCGGCGTATACCGCCTGCCCGCGCGCCCCCACGGCCACGCTGCGCACCGTGGCGTTCAGGCTGGACGCCACATAGGGCGCCAGTGACGCCACGTCCAGATTCTGCAGATCCACCTGGGCCTGTACGGCCAGGGGTTGCACGGCCAGCGTGCCCTGTACCTGCAATTGGCCCGCACCCTGCACGCCCGTGGCTGCCAGCGTAAACGGCGAGGCCTGCGCGTCCAGCGCCACGCGCTCGGCCGCCAGGTTCAGACTGGCAAGCGACAGATTCACCGCCGGCTTCACCGATTCGTCGCGCAGCGACAAATCGGCCAGTTCTGCCTGTACATTGGTGGCCGATACGGCGGTGGCCCCTTCCTGGCCGGCCACGCGAACCTGCGCCTGCAGACCCAGGCTGCCGTCCAGCAGCTGAATGGGCGCCTGGCTGCGCAGTGCCGCGGCAAACGGCGCCAGCGCCAGATGGCCGGCGCGGACATCCAGGTTCAACGCCAGCGGACTGAGATGCAAAGGCCCCTTGGCGCGGATCCAGGCGCCATCGGACGCGTTGTCCATCGTGAGCCACAGATTGATGGGTTGGTCGGGCGGCTGCGGGAACTGGACGTTCTCGACAGTAAGCGCCAAGCCAGCCAGCGTGTAGTCGAGCTGGGTGGGCGTATCGCGCAGGCGCAGTTCGGCGTCATTGATATTGATGGCGTCCACCGCTACCTGCCAGCCGTCCGGCGTGGCGGCCGCCACGGGCGCCGGGCTCGCAAGCGCCGCCGCCTGCGACATGTCGGGCGCGGCTGGCGCGGATGTCGATGCGGGGGCCGATGCGGTATCGCCGGCAGCCTCGGCGGGCTTCCCGGCAGGCGCCGTCCCGTCGGGGGGCTGGCCTGCTCCCAACGCCTGGATGCCTTCGATGACCTGCAGCCAGTTCACGCGCGCGCTGGCATCGCGACGTGTCTGCGCCACGGGCGACCACAATTCGACCTGGCCCACGGCAAGCTGTCGGGCCATGGGGTCCAGCGCGATGCGGCGCACATTCAGGGTGCTCCAATGGAGCAGGGCGTCGCCGGACGTTTCGCGCACGTCGAGCTGCCGCAGGCCCAGCTCGCCCATTACCTTGATCTTGGGCGCGGCGTCGCGTGGCTGCTCGAACACGATCTGCAGGTCGGAATCGAGCAGCGCGCGCTCGACCTTTACCGGCAATTGCACCGGCCACGCGTCGGCCAGTTTTTCAAGCTCCAGGCCGCTGAACTGCACATTCAGCGTAGACGCGGGCACCACATCGAACGGGCGCGCCACGCCGTACAGATCGAAAGGGCTGCCGTTGATGCGCAGATGCACGCGCGGCTGCACGTCGATATCGGTGGCATAGCCGAAAGTGGAAATGAAGGGCACGCCCAGCGTGATTTCGTCTACCTGATGCTGGCGCCCGGTAACCTGGTCATCCAGCGTAATTGCGCCGTTCTCGAGCACCAGGTTGTTCAGCGAGAAGCGCGCCATGGCGCCATCGTCGGGCTCATCGGGCCGGGGCCGCGCCGCCGCGTCCGCGGCCAGCTTCTGCTGGATATCCGAAAAGTTGAAGCTTGCGGCGTCGTTGCGCACCAGGGCCAGCCGCGGCCCCTGGACCCGCACCGAATCGACCACGGGCGCGAACCAGAACAGCGACATCCAGGACGCGCTGACTTCCAGTTGTTCGACATCAAGCAACGGGCTGGCCGCGCCGGGCTGTTCGATGGCAAGATCACGGGCCCGCACGGTAAGCGTAAACGGGTTGAAACTGATGTGGCCAACCTGTACAGGCCGGCCCAGCAGGCCCGCCACGTCGGCGGTCAGGGCGTTGCGCAACACCTTGGGCACTTGCCAGGCGGCCAGCCCCATCAGCACGAGCACCACGGCCACAGTGGCCAGAACGATTTTTCCGAAACGCCGCGTAAAAATCCACGTGGGCATTCTGAAGGCCATGCGTAAGCTCCTGGTACGGGCAAGGGGATTATCGCGCCTGCGACACAGCTCGTCTATCATAGGGTGCGAGCCCCCGCAGTCGCGGCCGGAGCCGCCACGTACTTTCAATACTTAACATTTGCTGCCCCCATGTCTTCGTCTACTCCCGCCCTCAGTCACCTGGATGAATCCGGCCAGATCCGCATGGTCGACGTCGGCGACAAAGCCGCCAGCGACCGCGTGGCCATCGCGCGCGGCGCCGTGCGCATGAACGCGCAGGCCTACGCGCTGCTTACGGCGCCCGGCCAGGGCAAGGGCGAAGTGCTGAACACCGCCCGGGTGGCCGCGGTGCTGGCCGCCAAGCGCTGCGCCGAACTGATTCCGCTGTGTCACAGCCTGCCGCTGTCTTTCGCCGGGGTCGACTTTGCGCTCGACGACGACACGCATACCGTAGAAGTGCGCGCGACGTGCCGCACACACTACACCACCGGCGTCGAAATGGAAGCCATGACAGCGGCCAGCGTGGCCGCGCTCACCATCTACGACATGTGCAAGGCTGCCGACAAGGGCATCGTCATTGAACAGATACGCCTTGAATACAAGGCAGGAGGTAAAAGCGGTGAATGGCGCCACAATTAATCTTTTGTACTTTGCGCGGATCGCCGAACTGGTAGGCACGCGCAATGAAGTCTGGCCCCTGGCCGAGCCTTCCACCGGCGCCGAGCTGCTCGAGGCGCTGCAGGCACGATACCCGCAGCTCGCCCCGGCCGCGCGCCTGAAGCTGGCCATCAACCAGACACATGCCAAGCCGTCGTCGCCGATCCGGCCGGGCGACGAAGTGGCGGTTTTCGAGCCGGTCACCGGAGGCTGAACGCCATGATCATCGTTCAGGAAGCCGACTTCGACGGCGCGGCCCTGCTTGCGCAGTTGCGCGAACAGGTAGGCGCCGAAGCTGGCGCCATCGTCACTTTCACCGGATACGTGCGCGATTTCGCGCCGGGGCAGGCCACCGAAACGCTCTTTCTCGAACATTACCCCGGCATGTGCGAACGCGAACTGCAGGGCATCGCAGACACCGCGCAGCAGCGCTGGAAGCTGGCCGGCACCGTCATCGCCCACCGCGTGGGCGCGCTGCCGCGCAGCGCGCAGATCGTGTTCGTGGCGGCGGCCAGCGCGCATCGGGGCGACGCGTTCCGCGGCTGTGAATACATGATCGACGCGTTGAAAACGCGCGCCCCATTCTGGAAGCGCGAAACGCTGTCGGGCGGCCGCAGCTTCTGGGTAGAGCAACGCGACGCCGACCATGATCGCACCCGCGCCTGGGAAACCGGCGGCACGCCTGCGGACTCGCCATGAACTCCCCCGCCGAGAAAGTCTCGCTTGCCTGCGCCGTACTCACCGTCAGCAACACGCGCACAGCCGGAGACGACACGTCCGGCAACCTGCTGGCGGAAAGCCTGGCGCAGGCCGGCCACGAATGCGTGCGGCGCGACATCGTCAAGAGCAATCGGTACGAGATCCGCCGCGTCCTCAGCGACTGGATCGCCGACCCCGACGTACAGGTCATCATCACGTCAGGCGGCACGGGCTTCGCGCACGACCACGGCGTACCGGAAGCCGTGCGGCCGCTGTTCGACCGCGAGATCAGCGGTTTCGAGGCCCTGTTCCGCCAGGTGTCGTACGCCGAGATCGGCAGTTCGGCGATCCAGTCGGGTGCGCTGGCGGGCATGGCCAACCAGACGCTGATTTTCTGCCTGCCCGGCTCGAACAATGCCTGCCAGGCGGCCTGGACGCACATCCTGCGCGAGCAGCTCGACAGCACCCATCAGCCCTGCAATTTCGCGACCCTGTTTCGCAAGCCCCTATCAGCATGAAAGACGACCTGCTTGATTTCGACCGCGCCCAGACCTTGCTGGCGCAAGCCGCCAAGCCGCTCACCCGCCTGCAACTGGTTGCGCTGGCCGACGCCGTGGGCCGCGTGCTGGCCGTTGACATGTCGGCCACGCTGGACCTGCCGCCCGCCGACAACAGCGCCATGGACGGCTACGCCATCCGCCACGCCGATTACCGGCCCGACGTGGTCCTGCCGGTGCAGCAGCGCTGCTATGCGGGCGACATGCCGCAGCCCTCGCTGCCGGGCCAGGCCACGCGCCTGTTCACGGGCAGCCTCATCCCCGAAGGCGCCGACACGGTGGTGATCCAGGAAAACACCCGCGAAGCCGACGGGCAGGTGCAGATCCTGCAAGAGCCCGCGGCAGGCCAGTTCGTGCGCAAGCGCGGCATGGACACCACGGCCGGCAAACCCCTGCTGGCGCGCGGCACGTTGCTCGAGGCTGCGCACATTGCGCTGCTTGCGTCGCAGGGGCTGACCCATGTGCAGGTATACGACCGCCTGCGCATCGGCATCCTGACGACCGGCGACGAGCTCGTGCCGCCGGGCGCCGAGCGCGCCGCCCAGCAGATCTACAACTGCAACGGGCCCATGCTGGCCGCGCTGGTGCAAAAAACCGGCGCGCATGCGGTGCATGTGCTGCATGCGCGCGATAACGAGCCCGACCTGCGCGCCGCCATCGGCACCATCCTGGCCGACTGCGACCTGCTGCTGAGCATAGGCGGGGTATCGGTAGGCGAGAAAGACCTGGTCAAGCCCGTGCTGGAATCGCTGGGCGGCAAACTGGCCTTGTGGAAAGTGCGCATGAAGCCCGGCAAGCCCGTGGCGCTGGCGCACATCGACGGCAAGCCGGTGGTCTGCCTGCCGGGCAACCCGGTATCGGTGTATGCCGTGTACGCCATGCTGGTGTCGCCGCTGGTGCGCCGCATGCAGGGGCGCGCCCAAGTGTTCCCGCCCGTGGGCGCCGCGCCGCTGCGCACCGATCAGCCGCGCCAGGACAGTCGCGAGGAATTCCTGCGCGTGCAATGGCGCCAGGAACCGGGGCAGGCGGCGGAACTGGTCCCCTACCCCAACCAGGATTCGTCGGTGATCAGTTCCATGCCCTGGGCCACCGGCCTGGCCCGCCTGCCCGCCGGCATGCCCGTGCACGACGGCGACGTCGTGCCGTACTACGACGTCGCGCACTGGCTGAGTTGATGCATCGCGCAGGTCACAGACACCGCACCGTGTTTTGACGGCTGGCGCGTGCGTGGGTGGCGGTGTCTGACTCCGGAGGTGTCAGACACCCTTCGGGAGTCAGACACCGCACCGTGTTTTGACGGCTGGCGGGTGCGTGGGTGGTGGCGGTGTCTGACTCCGAAGGTGTCAGACACCTGCACACTCGGCTATCCGCCGATGTAGCTCATTTCGACTTTGCGTTCGCCCAGGGTGGGCATGGGGGTGCCGCGGCCGCGGAGTTCGGAGTAGTGGTCGTCGCGCCGGGCCCAGACGCCGGCGATGGCGCGTGCAATGTGCTCGTCGTCTGCGCCGCTGCGCAGCAGGTCGCGCAGATCGTGGCCTTGCGTCGCGAACAGGCACAGGAACACTTTGCCTTCCGGCGACAGGCGCGCGCGCGTACAGCCGCCGCAGAAGGCCTGTGTGACACTGGAGATCACGCCGATTTCGCCGCCGCCATCGGCATACCCCCAACGTTCGGCCACGCGGCCCATGGGGTCGGTTTCGAGCGGCCGCAACGGATGCGCCCGCCCGATAATCTGCAGCACTTCGCTGCTGGGCACCACTTCCTTGAGGTTCCAGCCGTTGGTCGTGCCCACGTCCATATATTCGATGTAGCGCAGCACGTGGCCAGTATGGCGAAAGCGTTGCGCCATCGGCAGGATCTGGTCGTCGTTCAGCCCGCGCCGCACCACCATATTGACCTTGACCGGCGCAAGCCCGGCTTCGGCGGCCGCATCAATGCCGCGCAACACATCGTCGGGGGTGAACGCACTGTCGCTCATGCGCGCGAACATCGCCGCATCGAGCGCATCCAGGCTGACCGTGACACGACTCAGGCCGGCCTGCTTCAGCGCGCGCGCCTTGCGCGTGAGCAGCGTGCCGTTGGTGGTGAGTGTCAATTCGAGCGGAAGCCCGGCCGGGGTGCGCACTTCGGCCAGCATGGCGATCAGCGCCTCGATATTCTTGCGCAGCAAGGGCTCGCCGCCGGTGAGGCGGATTTTTTCGACGCCCAGTTGCGCGAACAACCGCGCCAGGCGTGTGATTTCTTCGAACGACAGCAAGGCCGACTGCGGCATGAACGCATAGTTGCCGTCGAAGACTTCGCGCGGCATGCAATACGTACAGCGGAAATTGCAGCGATCGGTGACCGAGATGCGCAGGTCGCGCATGGGCCGCGCGCGCGTGTCGCGAGCAGGCTGGCCCGCTGCCGGCAACGGTGCCTGCGGCAAGAGGCCCGCGCCTTGCGCGGACCGGTCAGCCAGGTAGATCACTTTGCTCATTCGCACATCATAGCGTGCCCTGCCCGGCCCGTGCTCCGTACAGGGACGGGAAGGCCGCGGCCATGGTCTGCAGCTTGCCGGTGTCGGTCGCGTCGTAGCCCGCCAACTGGCGGATATAAGAAAGGTACTCGTCTCCCCGCATGATGCCAAGCAGATCCTGCATGGCGGGCGTATCCAGGGCGTTGCGCCGGATGGCGAAAAAGTAGCGTTCGCGCACCAGCGGGATGAAGTCCAGTCCGAAACGCCAGGCCGCGGTTTCCACGCCGACGCCGGTATCGGCCATGCCGCTGGCGATGTGCGCCGCGATGGCCATGTGGGTGAATTCATTGGTGTCGTAGCCGCTGACATCGCCAATGGCCACGCCGGCCTGCGCCAGCATGACTTCAACCAGGAATCGCGTGCTGGAACCGATCTGCCGGTTCACGAAACGCACGTCGGCCCGCGCCAGGTCGGCCATGCAGCGGATGCGCTTGGGATTGCCCTGCTCGACGAACAAGCCCGTGTTGCGCACGGCCAGGTGGATCAGCAGATAGTCATCGGGCATCAGCCACGACGCATAGCGCGCCATGATGGGCGCCTCGAAATCGCCCGTGGGAACCTGGAAGCCGGCCAGGTCGCACTCGCCGCGCTCAAGCGAGGCCAGCGCCTCGATGGCGGTGCGGTAGCGCAGTTCCAGGCCCGGCTGGCGGCCGCTCATGTGCTGCATCAGCGCTTCTACCGCGAAGCCGTGGCTGGCATGCAGGCGCAAGTGGGACGCCGGTTCCGGCAGCAGTTTTTCGAGCTCTTCCTGAAGTTCGGAAGCCAGGCTTTCCAGGGTGGGCATCAGACGCGCCTGAATGCGGCGATTGGCCCACAACAGGCGCTGCGCAAAGGGCGACAGCACGGTGCCCTGCCGCCGCCGTGTGATCAGCAGCTGCGTACCGAACAGGGTTTCGAAGCGCCGCAGTATGCCCCATGCATGGCGATACGACAGCCCGCAGGCGCGGCACGCGCCGGCGATGTTCCCCGTGGCGTCGATCGCCGACAGCAGGGCCAGCATGTCCGGCAATGGGTGGGCCGGATGACCCGGATCACCCTCGAGCACCCATTCGGGGCGCAGTCCGACACGAAACTTATATGTCATTTATTTCTTATTGAAGACCGTACTTTTGGCGATTAGAGTACGCCCATCCGGCGATGGCAAGCGATTTATATGTTTTTATTAGCATATTAGTCCGTGTCATGCGCGAAACAAGAACCATGGCGGCCTGCCCAAGGCCGCTGTACGGAGATAGCCATGTCCACGCCAATGGCGCCACCCGACCCTGCCAAGTCCGGCCCCGCGCCGGGCCGCGCAGCCGCCATTCCCATCGCGAAGGAATCGCCCGCCGCGACCGCCGCGGCTCGCATCGCCGAGCGCCTGCGCCACCAGCCCGGCGCGCTCCTGCCCATCCTGCACGCCGTGCAGGAAGAACTGGGCTGTATCCCGGCCGACAGTGTTGCGCCCATTGCCCGGGCGCTGAACCTGTCGCGCGCCGAGGTGCACGGCGTGCTGACCTTCTACCCCCACTTCCGCACGCAGCCGGCGGGCCGCCATGTGCTGGAAGTGTGCCGGGCCGAATCCTGTCAGGCCATGGGGGCCGAGCAGCTGGCCGAGCATGCCCGCCGGACGCTGGGCTGCGATTTCCACGGCACCACGGCCGACGGCGCCGTGTCGCTCGAACCCGTATATTGCCTGGGGCTGTGCGCCCAATCTCCGGCCATCATGCTGGACGGACAGCCGCATGCGCGAGTGACGGCGGACAAACTCGGCCGCTTGCTGGACCGTGCCGCACAAGACAGCGGAGCCCGGCCATGAGTACGCCCGTCACCGTGTATCTGCCTCGCGACGCCGCGGCATTGGCGATGGAAGCCGATGCCGTGGCCCTGGCCATAGCGCAAGAGGCGGCGCGCCGCGGCCTGGCCGTGAACCTGGTGCGCAATGGGTCGCGCGGCCTGCTTTGGCTTGAACCCCTGGCCGAAGTCGCCACACCCGCCGGACGCATCGCGTATGGCCCCGTTCAGCCGGAGGACGTGCCGGGGCTGTTCGACGCAGGCTGGCTGCAAGGCGGCGCGCACCCGTTGTGCCATGGCCCCACGCAGGAAATCGGCTACCTGAAGAACCAGCAGCGCCTGACCTTTGCGCGGGCCGGCATTACCGACCCCTTGTCACTGCAGGACTACGCCGCGCACGAAGGCCTGCAGGGAGTGCGGCGCGCACTGAGCCTGTCGCCGCAGCAGATCGTCGACGAAATCACCGAATCCGGTCTGCGCGGGCGCGGCGGGGCGGCCTTTCCCGCCGGCATCAAGTGGAAGACCGTGCTGGGCACGCCTTCCGACCAGAAGTACATCGTCTGCAATGCAGATGAAGGCGATTCGGGCACATTTTCGGACCGCCTGATCATGGAAGGCGATCCGTACGTGCTCATCGAAGGCATGATCATCGCCGGGCTCGCCGTCGGCGCCACCTACGGGTACATCTATGTGCGGTCCGAATACCCGCATGCCATCGCGACGCTGAACGCCGCCATCGAGCGCGCCCGCGCGGCGGGCTGGCTGGGCAGCGATATTCAGGGCAGCGGCCGCGGGTTCGACCTGGAAGTGCGCAAAGGCGCCGGCGCCTATATCTGCGGCGAAGAAACGTCGCTGCTCGAAAGCCTGGAAGGCAAGCGCGGCGTGGTGCGCGCCAAGCCGCCGCTGCCCGCCATCGCGGGCCTGTTCGGCAAGCCCACGGTCATCAACAACGTCATATCGCTGGCTACGGTACCCATCATCCTGGCGCGCGGCGCGGCGTTCTATCGCGACTACGGCATGGGCCGTTCGCAGGGCACGCTGCCGTTCCAGCTGGCGGGCAATATCAAGCGCGGCGGGCTGGTCGAAGTGGCCTTCGGCATCACCTTGCGCGAACTGCTCTACGACTACGGCGGGGGCAGCGCGTCGGGCCGGCCGCTGCGCGCGGTGCAGGTGGGCGGGCCGCTGGGCGCATACCTGCCCGAATCGCAATGGGACGCGCCGCTGGATTACGAAGCCTATGCCGCCATCTCGGCCATGGTCGGCCATGGCGGCATTGTGGCGTTCGACGACACGGTGGACATGGCCCGCATGGCGCGCTATGCCATGGAGTTCTGCGCAGTGGAGTCCTGTGGCAAGTGCACGCCATGCCGCATCGGCGCGGTGCGCGGCGTCGAAACGCTGGACAGGATCGCGGCGCGCGGCGCCGGCCACGAGCAGCAGGTGCACCTGCTGCGCGACCTGTGCGACACCATGCTGGGCGGATCGCTTTGCGCGCTGGGGGGCATGACGCCCTACCCGGTGCTGTCCGCGTTGAACCACTTTCCTGAAGACTTCGGGCTGGCCGCCACCGCGGCCGCGCACCCGGCCTGACCATAGCGAGACCGCAATGCTCGAAACCGTCATCAAGCGCGAACGCGACCTGGGCACGCCGGCCCGGGTGTCCGAAAACATGGTGACGCTCACCATAGATGGCCGTCCGGTAAGCGTGCCCGAAGGCACCTCGGTGATGCGCGCCGCAGCCGAGTCCGGCATCAATATCCCCAAGCTGTGCGCCACGGACAGCCTGGAACCCTTTGGGTCGTGCCGCCTGTGCCTGGTGCAGATCGACGGCCGGCGCGGCTATCCGGCATCGTGCACCACGCCGGTCGAAGAGGGCATGGTGGTGCACACCGAAACCCCCAGACTGCACGAGCTGCGGCGGGGCGTGATGGAGCTGTATATATCTGACCACCCGCTCGATTGCCTGACCTGCCCGGCCAACGGCAATTGCGAATTGCAGGACATGGCAGGCGTGGTGGGGCTGCGCGCGGTGCGCTACGGATTCGACGGCGCGAACCACCTGCATGACAAGACAGACGATTCCAACCCGTACTTTTCGTACGACCCATCCAAGTGCATTGTCTGCAACCGCTGCGTGCGCGCCTGCGAGGAAACGCAGGGCACGTTTGCCCTGACGATATCCGGCAAGGGCTTTGCGTCGCGCGTGTCGGCCGGCCAGGACCAGCCTTTCCTGCAGAGCGAATGCGTATCGTGCGGCGCCTGTGTGCAGGCCTGCCCGACTTCCACGCTGCAGGAAAAGAGCGTCATCGCCATGGGCCAGGCCGAGCATTCGGTGATTACCACTTGCGCCTATTGCGGCGTGGGCTGCGGCTTCAAGGCCGAAATGAAGGGCCAGGAAGTGGTGCGCATGGTGCCCTGGAAAGACGGCCAGGCCAACCGCGGCCATGCCTGTGTGAAGGGCCGCTTCGCCTGGGGCTATGCCACGCACAAAGACCGCGTGCTCAAGCCCATGATACGCAAGCGCATCACGGACCCGTGGCGCGAGGTTTCCTGGCAGGAAGCCATCGACTATGCCGCATCGGAATTCCGCCGCATCCAGGCCGATCACGGGCGCGACGCCATCGGCGGCATCACCTCGTCGCGCTGCACGAACGAAGAAACCTGGCTGGTGCAGAAGCTGGTGCGTGCGGCGTTCGGTACCAACAACGTGGACACCTGCGCGCGCGTGTGCCACTCGCCCACCGGCTATGGGTTGAAGCAGACGCTGGGCGAGTCGGCCGGCACGCAGACGTTCGACTCCATCATGCACACCGACGTGGTCGTCCTGATGGGCGCCAATCCCAGCAGCGCCCATCCGGTGTTCGCCTCGCGCATGAAGCGGCGCCTGCGAGAAGGGGCGCGCCTGATCGTGATCGACCCGCGCCGCATCGAACTGGTGGATGCGCCGCACATCAAGGCCGACTTCCACCTGCCCGTGCGCCCCGGCACCAACGTGGCGCTGCTTACCGCGCTGGCGCACGTCATTGTCACCGAAGGCCTGGTCAACGAGCCTTTCGTGGCGCAGCGCTGCGAAGCAAAAGCCTTTGAGCAATGGCGCGAATTCGTGGCGCGGCCCGAGAACTCGCCCGAAGCCACCGAAGCCACGACTGGCGTGCCGGCCGCGCATGTGCGCGGCGCCGCCCGCCTGTATGCCACCGGCGGCAACGGCTCCATTTACTACGGCCTGGGCGTCACCGAGCACAGCCAGGGTTCTACCGCCGTGATGGCCATCGCCAACCTGGCCATGGCCACCGGCAATATCGGGCGCGAGGGCGTGGGCGTGAATCCCTTGCGCGGCCAGAACAACGTTCAGGGCTCGTGCGACATGGGTTCGTTCCCGCACGAATTGCCCGGCTACCGCCACGTATCCGACGCCCGGGTGCGCAGCGAGTTCGAGGCCGATTGGGGCGTGACGCTGCAGGCCGAGCCGGGCCTGCGCATTCCCAATATGTTCGACGCGGCGCTGGGCGGCAGCTTCAAGGGCCTGTACTGCCAGGGCGAGGACATCGTGCAGTCCGACCCCAACACCCAGCACGTGGCCGCAGCGCTGTCGGCCATGGAATGCATCGTGGTGCAGGACCTGTTCCTGAACGAAACCGCCAAGTATGCGCACGTGTTCCTGCCCGGTTCGTCGTTCCTGGAAAAGGACGGCACTTTCACGAACGCCGAACGACGCATCTCGCGGGTGCGCAAAGTCATGGAGCCGCGCAACGGCATGGCCGACTGGCAGATCACGGCCGCGCTGTCCAACGCCCTGGGCTACCCCATGAATTATCGCCATCCCGCCGAGATCATGGACGAGATCGCGCGCCTGACGCCGACATTCGCAGGTGTGTCGTACGACAAGCTCGAACGCATGGGCAGCCTGCAGTGGCCGTGCAACGCCCAGGCCCCCGAAGGCACGCCCATCATGCATATCGACGAGTTCGTGCGCGGCAAGGGCAAGTTCTTCATTACCAAGTACGTGCCCTCGGATGAGCGCAGCACGCGCAAGTACCCGCTGCTGCTGACCACGGGCCGGATACTGTCGCAATACAACGTGGGAGCGCAAACCCGCCGCACCCCCAACGTGGTGTGGCACAGCGAAGACGTGCTCGAGCTCCATCCCCAGGACGCGGAAGACCGCGGCATCGCCGAAGGCGACTGGGTAGGAGTGCAGAGCCGCGCGGGCGAAACGGTGCTGCGCGCCACGCTGACCGACCGCGTACAGCCCGGCGTGGTGTACACCACGTTCCACTTCCCCGAATCGGGCGCCAACGTGGTGACCACCGACAGTTCCGACTGGGCCACGAACTGCCCCGAATACAAGGTGACGGCGGTGCAGGTGATGCGCGTATCCCAGCCGTCGGAATGGCAGCGCCAGTGGTCGCGGTTCACCGAAGTGCAGCACAAGCTGCTGCGCGAGCGGGAACGCGGCGCAAAAGCCGTGCTCGGCGGCAAGTAGACATGGCCATGGACTGCCAGACTCCTGCCGGCGTGGCGCGCCCGGACTACGCCGATGCCACCGTGGTGCGCGTGCGCGGCGGCGCCGCGGATGCCGCCACGCAGCAAGACAGGGTGGCCGAGGAAACGCCCGTCGCGCTCGAATACAACGGCATCAGCCACGCCACCATGCTGGCCACGCCCGGCGACCTGGAAGACTTCGCGCTGGGCTTCTCGCTGACCGAAGGCATCGTCGGCCAGCCCGGCGACATCCGCGGCATCGAGATCGCGCCGCAGTTCAACGGCATCGTGGTGCAGATCGAGATTTCCAGCGCCTGCGAGGCGCGCCTGAAGCAGCGCCGCCGGGCCATGGCCGGCCGCACCGGCTGCGGTCTGTGCGGCGTGGAAACCCTGGGCGAGGTGCTGCGGCAGTTGCCGCCCGTGGCCGCCGGCGCCCGGCCCATTCCCCTCGCCTCGGTGTTGCGCGCCATGCGCGCCCTGCGGGCGGGCCAGCCGTTGCACGACCTGACGGGGGCCACGCACGCGGCCGGCTGGGCCGATGCGCAAGGCCGGGTGCGCCTGGTGCGCGAAGACGTCGGCCGCCACAACGCGCTGGACAAGCTCGTGGGCGCGCTCGCCCGCCTGGGCGAGCCGCCCGGCGCCGGCATGGCGCTGGTGTCCAGCCGGGCGAGCTTCGAGATGGTGCAGAAATGCGCGGCGGCGGGCATCGGCGTGCTGGCCGCCGTGTCGGCGCCCACGGCGCTCGCCATCCGCGTGGCGCAGACCACAAACGTGGCGCTGCTGGGCTTTGTGCGCAACGCCGACGCCACCCTGTACACCCACCCTGAACGCATCGCATCCTGACCGACATGGACACCGCAAACCTGATACGCATGGCCAACCGCATCGGCGACTTTTTCGGCGCCCAGCCCGACCGCGAAGAAGCGCTGGAGGGCATCGCCAGCCACATCCAGAGATCGTGGGAACCGCGCATGCGCACCGCCTTGCTGGAATCCCTGGCCCGGCATGCCGACGGACAGCACGACGACGTGCGCCTGGACCCGCTGGTGCTCGAGGCCGTGACGAAGCATCGCGAGCGCCTGACGCCGGCCCCGGCCCGATGACGCGCATGCCCGGATAGCCGGCACGGCCGCAACGCGCGCGTACGCCGCGGCAGCCCAAGGAACCTGCTACAGTGCCGGCAGTCCCAGCGCCCGCCCCCTGCCCGCATGCCGTCTCTACCTATTGTCCACTGGACAGAATCCGGCCAGGCTTGCAGCGCCTATTGGCGTTCCGAGTCTGGCGCTGCACCCCCCGCCCGCATCGACATTGCCGACGACCGCATGCCGGCGTCGGTGGCATATCGCCATGTGTGCGCAGGCACGCACCTGCTGTGGCGGGGCGACTTCCATAATGCGCGCCAGCTGCTGCAGGCCCTGGCGCGCCGCATCGACCAGAAGCCGCGCAAGCCCGCGGCCAATGCGCTGGATGCGTTCAACCGCCACCGCATGGCCCAGGCCCAGCGGGCGCGCCTCTTGGGCAGCCTGCTGCTGCCGTTCGAGGCCGACCATGGCATCGCGCTGCGGCGCGCGCCCGATGCCCGGCAAGCCTGCATGCAGGCATACGGCCCCGCGCCCGGCCCTTACCTTGCGTCGCTGCGCGAACTGCAGGGCGTGATCGGCGCGCACGAATGGCGCAAGAAGGGCGTGCCCATCGCCGCACTGCAGGCTCGCATTCACCCGCACTATGGCGTGTTTTCGCCGGTGCGCGGCGAATACATCGACCTGGTGGCTCGCGCGCCGCTGCCGGCCGGTGTGCCGTCGCTGGCCTTTGACATCGGCACGGGCACCGGCGTGCTTGCCGCCGTGCTGGCCCGCCGCGGCGTGCCCCGCGTCGTCGCCACCGACCAGGATCCGCGCGCCCTTGCCTGCGCGCGCGAAAACCTGGAACGGCTGGGGCTGCAACCGAACGTCGCGCTGCAGCAGGCGGATCTGTTTCCCGAAGGCAAGGCGACGCTGATCGTGTGCAACCCGCCCTGGCTGCCGGCGCGGCCCGGCGCACCCGTGGAATACGCCATCTACGACCCCGAAAGCCGCATGCTCGCGGGCTTTCTGCAGGGGTTGACAGCGCACCTGGAAGCCGGCGGCGAAGGATGGCTGATCATGTCCGACCTGGCCGAGCACCTGGGCCTGCGCCAGCCCGGCGAGCTGGCCGACCGTTTCGCGCAGGCCGGGCTGCGCGTGGTGGGCCGCCTGGACGCCCGCCCCAGCCACCCGCGCGCCGCCGATGCGAGCGACCCGCTGCACGCCGCGCGCTCGGCGGAAGTGACCTCGCTGTGGCGGCTGGCCGCCGCCTGAAGCCGCGTCGCCCGCCGCGCCGCTCCCGTAGAATGGCCTAGCTGCCGGCCATCTTCGGCCCGGCATCCACGCAGCATGCCTTCGTCCGCCCCGCGCCAACCTGCTACCGCGCTCGTTCCCGTTCTGTTGCTGATGGCCGCCATGGTGTCCATCCAGGGCGGCGCCGCTTTGGCCAAGCATTTGTTCCCTGCCGTCGGCGCGCAGGGCACGGCGGCGCTGCGGCTGGCCTTGTCGGCGCTGCTGTTGCTGGCTTACTTCCGGCCCTGGCGCGTCCGCATGGCGCCGTCCGCATGGCCGCTGGTCGTGGCGTACGGCCTGTCGCTGGGCGGCATGAACCTGATGTTCTACATGTCGTTGCGCACGATTCCGCTGGGCATTGCGGTGGCGCTGGAATTCGTGGGGCCGCTGGCCGTAGCCCTGCTCAGCTCGCGCCGGGCGGCCGATTTTGCATGGATCGCGCTGGCCGCCGCGGGCCTGCTGCTGCTGATGCTGCATGGCGCCGATGCGCGCAACCTGGACCCGGCCGGCATGCTGTATGCGCTGGCGGCGGGGCTGGGCTGGGCGCTGTACATCGTGCTGGGCCGCCGGGTGGGCGTGCGCGTGGGCACACAGGCGCTCGCCATCGCCGCCACCGTGGCGGCGCTTGCCGTCCTGCCCTTCGGGCTGGCGCAGGCCGGCGCCGCGCTTTTCTCGCCGCAGTTCCTGCCTTTTGCGCTGGGCGTGGCGGTGCTGTCCAGCGCCCTGCCCTATGCCCTGGAAATCACCGTGCTGACCCGCATGCCGGTGCGCATCTTCGGCACCTTGCTCAGCCTGGAACCGGTGTTCGCCGCCCTGTCGGGACTGATGTTCCTGGGCGAAACGCTCACCCTGATGCAATGGACGGCCGTGGTGGCCATTGTGCTGGCGTCGGCTGGCATCACCGCCGGCGCGCGCTGACGCAGCCGGGCCGCCCCCTGGCGGCCCGGCTGCGTCAGGGCTTCACAACATGCCAGATGTCCCGCACCTTGTCGCCCGTCATGTCGCCGGGCTTGGTGTCTTTCACGAACAGATAGAGCGGCTTGCCCTTGTAGGCCCATTGCCGCGTGCCGTCGTCGCGGTTGATGATGGTGTAGTCGCCGTCGGGCTTGGCGTCGGCGGAAGCGGCCAGAGGTGGCCAGTTCTGCGCGCACTGCCCGCTGCAGGCGCTCTTGCCGTCACTGTCTTTATCGAAGGTGTACAGGGTCATGCCGGCCGAATCGGCCAGCACCCCGTTCTGAGTCTTGACGGGAGCCTGGGCGTAGGCCGAGGCGGCAAACAGGGTGCACGCGGCCAGCAGGGCGGCCTGGCGGGCGCCAGCAAAACGTACGGCAATCATGGTGGTCTCCTTGGGTGGGATACAGCACGAGGTAGACGTCTGCCGCAACCGTTTTATTCCCGGGCGCGCGGCCAACGCAGGCCCGGGGCGCGCCTGGCTCAGTCGCGGAAATTCTGGAACTGCAGCGGCAAGTCGACGTCGGTCTTGCGCAGCAGGGCAATGGCTTCCTGGAGATCGTCGCGCTTCTTGCCGCTGACGCGCAGCTTGTCGCCGTTGATCTGGCTTTCGACCTTGAGTTTGGCCGCCTTGATGGCGGCTATCAGCTTCTTGGCCACAGGCTGTTCGATGCCTTGGCGCACCGTGACTTTCTGGCGCGCGCCGGCCAGGTTTTCGAGGGGGTCGGCCACTTCCAGGCAGCGCACGTCGATGCCCCGCGCCGACATGCGGCCTCGCAGGATGTCGAGCATTTGCCTGAGCTGGAATGCACTGGGGGCCACCTGGGTCACCACGAACCCTTCGAGCTCGAACTTGGCGTCGGTGCCCTTGAAGTCGAAGCGGGTGGCCAGTTCGCGATTGGCCTGGTCGACCGCGTTACTGAGTTCGTGCTTGTCCACTTCGGAAACCACGTCGAAACTGGGCATGGCTGTAACCTGTATAAAGAAATCAAACCAGGCGGCCCGTCGCCGCCCTTCCTGCATAAAGTTTATGTCGTTTTGGCCTTGGGGGGCCAGGCGGGCGATATGATGCGGCAGGACCGTCCTTTCATGCCGCCAACGGAATACATTTATGTTCTATAGCCTTTTGAAGCTCGTGCACGTCCTGGCCATCATCCTGTGGGTAGGAGGCATGATCTTCGCATACTGTTTTCTCAGGCCGGCCGCCACGTGCCTGGAGCCCCCGCAACGGCTGACGCTGATGCGCGAAACGCTCGGCAGGTTTCTGAACGCGGTCATGCTGGCCGTCGCCGCGACGCTGCTCAGCGGCGCCTGGATGATCGGACGCTCGGCCCGCCAGGCGGCCGAATCGGGCGGCAGCTTTCACATGCCGCCGTCATGGACGGCCATGGCGGCCCTGGGGGTCGTCATGGCCGCCATCTTCGGACATATCCGCTTCGCGCTTTACCCGCGCCTGTCGGCCGCCGTGCAGGCCGGCCAATGGCCGGCCGCGGGCGCCGCCATGGGGTCGATCAAGACCTGGGTGGCGGTCAACCTGCTGCTGGGGCTCGCCACCGTGGCGGTGGTCATGCTGGGATAGCCGGCTTCAGTCGACAGCGGCGCCCGCCGACTGCACGACCTTGCCCAGGCGCTCGTATTCCACGGCGCCGAACTCGGCGAACTCCTTGCGCGAGGTCGCGGCCGGCGTCGCGCCGCGCGCCTCCAGGGCCTGGCGCACTTCAGGCCGCTGCAGCGCACGCTGCACCGCGGCGTTCAAAGTGTCCAGTACGGCCGGCGGCGTACCTTTGGGCGCGTACAGGCCATCCCAAGCAAAAAATTCGTAGCCCGACACGCCGCTTTCGCCGATGGTCGGCACATCGGGATGCGAGGCCGCGCGCTCGGGCGTCGTGACTGCCAGCGCACGCAACTTGCCCGCGCCGACCTGCCCCGCCACATTGGGCATTACGTCGATCAACAGCGAGATGCGCCCGCCCAGCAGGTCGGTCATGGCAGCGGCTCCGCCCTTGTAGGGAATGTGCCGGATGTCCACGCCCGTCATCTGCTTGAGCAATTCACAGGCCAGGTGCGACGTGGTGCCATTGCCCGCCGATCCACAGGTCAGCTCGCCCGGGTTCTGCTTAGCGTAGGCAAGCAGTTGCTGCAAGGTCTTGAACCGTTCGTCGTCGCCCTTGACCACCAGTGCCGCCGCGATCGTGGTAAAGCGCGATACCGGCTCGAAATCCTGCGGCGTATAGCCTGGCGACTTGTATAGCCAATGGTTCATCGCCTGCGTACCGTTGGTGCCGTAGGTCAGCGTGTACCCGTCCGGCGTGGCGCGCGCGCCCATGGCCGAGCCGATATTTCCGCCCGCGCCCGGCCGGTTCTCCACGACGATGGTCTGTCCGAGTTCGCGGCCGAGCGGGTCCGCCACCATGCGGGCCAGCGTATCGCCGCCCCCGCCCGCGGCAAAGGGCACGATCAGCGTCAACGGTCGATTGAAAGTGGTGTCGGCGTGCGCCGGGGCGGCGGCCACGGCGGCAGCCACCAGCAAGGCCCGCAAGCCATGCACCATGGCGTTAGCAGTCTTCATGAGTGTCTCCTGAGTAAAAACGTCACATCGAGGTTTGCCAGTCGCCGCCGCATGCTTGGCAGCACGGCGGTCGTTATGGATCGTTATGGAAGCGGCACGGTACGGCTGCCGGGTCGCAACTTCGTCTAGCCAGCGCTGGTCCGGCAAGAACCGTAAACAGCACAGATTCATTCAGGCGGCAGGTGCCGCCGGCTTTGCTTGTCGGCCAGGCGCCACCCTTGCGGCGTCTGCACCAGCGTGTCGCGGCAATCTCGAATGGCCACCAGGCGTGGCGCGCCGGCCGTACCGTCCTGCGCCACGCTTTCATAGGCTGTCAGGTAGTAGCCCAGCTCGGCACGACCGGCGCTGGCCGACAGCAGCCGCAAGTTGGTGATGACATGACAGGTGGCGCGCCCGGCGGGACGGGCGTGCAAGGCCTGCAGGACCTCCCGCGGCCCGCGCAACGCCTTGCCCTGCCGCATCCAGACGCCGTCTTCGGCCATCAAAGCGGCAACGTCTTCATGGCGACGCTGGTCCAGGGCGTGGAAGAACGCCAGCACCACGGCTTCGCAGTCAGCCTTCACGGCATGGTCGGGATAGTTTTTGTCCATGGTCTTGCTCCTGAAATCAATGCTTACGCCGTCGCAGCGGCCGGACGCAGCTGGGCCGTGGCGAGCGGGGCATCCGTACGCGCCAGCAACGACGCATCCAGGCACGCTGCCTCGGCCACCCACGTGCGCAGCTGGCGCACATCCCGACCGGCGTTGATCGCCACCGCCGATACCGCGCGGCCGTCGGCGTCCAGGCCGACGGAAAGCAGCCCGTTCTGCGAAGCCAGCGGGCGCAAAGCCTCGGCGGCTGCCCGCTGCACGAATCCGACACTCTGGATCATGGCGTCGTACTGCTCCGACCACACCGCGCCGGTGGGCACGTAAGGCGCGCCCTGCCCCAGCGCGGCTCGCGCAGCGGCAATACCCTGGTCCTGCGCGTTCTGCCAGGACTCCAGCCGCACCCGCATGCCGGCCTGCAAGGTCATCACCGCGACATCGCCCGCGGCGTACACATTGGGCGCCGAGCTGCGGCAGTACTCGTCAACCAGCACACCGCCATCGCAGGCAATACCCGCGGCGCGGGCCAGTTCGTCGCAGGGCTGCAGCCCCACGCCCAGCACCACCACATCCGCCGGCACGCGCCGTTCATCGGCCAGCACCAGTTCGAGCGCCGGGCCGTCTGCCTGGATCCGCAACAGCCCCGCACCCATCGCCAGATCGACGCCGTTGGCGCGATGCAGGTCCGCCAGATAGGCAGACACCCCGGGCGGTACGCTGCGCGCGCACAGGCGATCGGCCTGCTCGATAACGGTGACGCCGCAGCCCATCTGCCGCGCAGTGGCAGCGACTTCCAGCCCGATCCAGCCGCCGCCGACGACGGCCAGGCGCTTGCCGCCGGCCAGCGCCTGCCGCAGCCGCATGGCGTCATCGCGGGTGCGCAGCACATGCACGCCCGGCAGGTCCGTGCCCGGCACGCCGGGCACCCGCGCGCGGCCGCCGCTGCATAGCAGCAGCGCGTCATAGGCGAAAAGCTGCCCGTCCGCCGCAAGCACCGCCTGTTCGGCAATGCGCAGTTCCGTAGCAGCCAATCCGGCACGAAATTCGATATCCAGCCTGCTCCACTCGTCTGCCGGCCACAGCGCGGCTGATTCCGGCGCGGCCGCGCCCGCCAGCACGGCCTTGCTGAGCGGGGGGCGTTCATACGGAGCGTGGGCCTCGGCGCCCAGCAGGATGATGCGGCCGCCATAGCCGCACTCGCGCAGGGTGCGGGCGGCCCAACCGCCCGCCTGGCCGGCGCCCACGACGACGATGGCGTCCGCGCTCATGCCGGCTCGGACCGCAGCATGATCGCCTCGCCTTCCACCTTGACCTCGTAGCACTTCAGGTCTGTGGTGACAGGCGGGCACTGCGGTTTGCCGCTACGGATGTCGAACACGCCCTGGTGCAGCGGGCACTCGATGGTGCCGTCTTCCAGGTAGCCATCGGCCAGGCTCGCATTGCCGTGCGGGCAACGATCCTGCGTGGCGCAGATTTCGCCGTCCAGGTTGTACAGGCACACTGCCTCGCCATCGAGCGTGACGCGCAGCGTATTCGTATCGGGCGAGATATCGTGGATCATCGCCACCGGTTTCCAATTGCTCATGGCTACAGCCCCATTGCTTCGCGGTAATACTGGTAGAAGGCGCGGATCAGCACCTCGGTCACCATGTAGTCGGTGGGCTGGGTATCGCGTCCGCCCATTTCCACGATGCCCTTGCCGTCGGGGTATCCGCCCACGCCGATCTGCATCTGGTTCAGCATTTCGCTGTCGTCCATCGACACAAACCCGGCCGGCCCCAGCAGGTTGGCATGCTTCAGGCGCAGGCGCGTCATTTCTTCGTCGTCGTCTTCGTAGCCGTAATAGGTGAACACCAGCTCGTGTTCGGTGGGGCTGCGCGGAATGACATGACGCGTCTTGAGCGAATTGGCCTGGATGCCGAACTGGGCGGCCGGGAACACCCAGGCTCCGCCTACGCGACCACGGTTGAATTCCGCGCGCGGGGTCACGGTTTCCAGGTCCAGCAGCTCCAGGTCGTCGCGGAAGCGGCTCATCTCGGACGTGGCTTCGGTTTTCTTCTTGCCCTCGTTGTGCGAGACCATCACGCTGTGCGCCCCGCCGCCGGTGGGAATGCACTCGGACTTGGAATCGGCGCGCCACAGCCCGAAGGTGATATAGAAGGTATGCAGCAGCGTGGCGTGGTAGGGATCTTTCAGGTTTTCCAGGTACATCTTCCAGTTGCTGGGAATCAACTGGCGCGTATAGCCCAGCAGCTTGAGCTTCTTGCCCGGCAACATGTGGTCGATCTCGGCCAGCACTTCCGGGCCGCAATAGTCTTCGAAGCTCGGCGCATCGTCGGCAAAGGTCGCCCAGACTGAGCCGCCGCGGTTCACGCTGCGCAGCTTGCGTATGCCGTTCTGCTTGGGATCGAAATCCTTGGGCATGCCGCCCTTGCCCATCGCGCCGCGGCGAAAGGGCACGCCCTGCAGGTTGCCATTGAGGTCATAGTTCCACTGGTGATAGGGGCACGTGAAGTCTTTCACTTTGCCGGTGTTCTGCCAGCAGATCTGCGCGCCGCGATGCGCGCAGCGGTTTTCCAGCACCGAGATATCGCCGCTTTCGGTGCGCACCATGATGACCGGCCGGTCGCCTATCCAGTTGCGCTTGTAGCAGCCGGGTTCCGGCACTTCGCAGTCCAGGCCCACGTAGTTCCAGGTCTTGCCGCCAAAGAACACATCCATTTCTTTGCGGAACACGTCGGGATCGGTGTACACCCAGTTGGGGATGCGCGTGTGGCCTTCCTGGGGCCACTTGCGTTTGATGTGAATGGGGGCCTCGGCGGCCGCGCCCTGCACAGGAGTATCGGGACAGGTCATGGCTGTTCCTTGAAAAGCGGGTTCAAACGGGAATGATCAAAGACGTGCGCACGCGGTAGTTGTCGTGCACGCAGTCGCGCCGGCGCAGCAGGAAGCCCCCGCCGTCGCGCACCAGTACGTCCCGGTAGATGCCCACCATGTTCAGCACCGGCTCGCGGTCGGACAGGGCTTCGGTGATCATGAAGTTGGCCTGGGCGACGATCTCGTCGGCTCCGGCTTCAATCACCCGCACCCCGCTGACAAAATGCCGCAATGCGCGCGGTTCGTAGACGGTGGTTTCGCGCAACGCCGTGACGCGGTCTTTCAGCATGTTCTTGTTCATGCAATAGATCAGGCCGATGGGCAGGCCGGCGTCGTAGTTCTCGCGCGACAACACGCGGTAATGGCAGTCTTCGGTAAAGAAGGCCGGCCAGTCTTCCAGGCGGCCTTCGTCCAGGCAGGCCGCGTAGTCATCGTAGAAATCGCGCAATTGCGCCCGCAGCGCGGACGTATCGGTAACAGTGGTCGTCATGTTCAGTTCAGCAATAGTGCGGACCGGAGGTCCGGGTGCACGCCCGCCGGCACAGGTCGATCGAGCGCGCGCCAGTTATCACGATGCGGCCAATTGAGCGCGGTTGCTCTCGAAGCCGCCCTGGCTGCCCAGCGCCAGGATGGGTTCCTGCATGCGCTCTTGCCAGATCAGCGATTCCATCGCAATCTGCAGCGGATGGTCCTGCACGGTCAGGGCCGACGTGGTCTCCGTGCCCGAATGGTGCGAATGGATCGCCCAGCCGGGCGCCGACAGGATCAGGTCGCCTGCCTTCCAGTCGAGCCGCTGCTTGCCCACCTGGCTGTAGCCGTTGCCGCGCAGGTAATAGTTGATGGCCGCGGAACTGTGGCGATGCGGCACGTGGTGGTTATCGGGCGGCGACGAAGAAATCGTCGCAAAGTAGCTGTGCGTAGTGCCAATGCGCCGCTCGGTGGCGGGGTTGTACAGCACGAACAGCCGCCGGCCGTTGTACCCCTTGGCGATCTCTTCCACGCTGGGCAGATGCCGCGACACTTTTTCCCAGGGCCAGTGCAGCGCCTTGGATTCCAGCACGTCGATGTCGATCAGCCATTCGTAGCCCAGCAGGCTCGCGCCGTCTTCGCCGATCTGCTCGCGCAGCGCCAGGTCGCGCGCGCGCTGCGCCCCGGCGGGACGAGGCTCGGGCCGCCGGGTATTCGCGTCGGCCGGCGGCACGTCGCCCTCGAACTCTTCCACATAATGCACTTCCAGCTTTTCGAGCAGCGGCGCATTTGAATACGACAGCCGCACCCAGGGCTCCTTGCCGTCATTGCGGTACGAATGAACCTGCATCGACGGCGTGTTCCAGACGTCCCACTTGGAAATGCGCAGTTCGCGGCCGTTGACGACCGCCACGCCGGAACCCTGAATACAGATCTCGAGCATGTTCGAGTTCTTGCGCAGGTTCAGCGTGGATTCGCCCGGGTTGACGACATTGATGGTCACATCCGTGCCGGGCGTCAGGCCAAGAACGGGCCCCGTGGCGCGCGGGTGCACGATCAACGACGCGCGGCGGCCATTGGCCGGCCGCGGCGCCGCGATCAGGCGTTCGATCTCGCGGTCGATGTCTTCCTTCGGGATCAACACCGGATCCCACTGTTCCTGCGGGCGTGGGGCAACCCCACTGACGTCTACAAACATAATGTCTCCTTGCCGGTTCGATGCATGCCGGCGGCCGCCGGCGCTATAAAAGAATGTGCGAGTCGGGCTGGTGCCTACAGGCGCGACAGCAACAGGTTTTCGCGCGTCTGGCGGGGCAGCGCGTGCCCCAGGTCACGGGCGCAGGCAGACTCATAAACCACGCGGGCCATGGCCAGGTCGGACAGGCCCATGCCCATGCCCTTGAATATCGTCAGGCGCGCGCCGTCGGGGCGCGTGGCGCCGCCGGCCAGTACATTGCCCAGCACCTGCACGCCCTGCCAAGGCGCGCCGTCGCTGCCGTAGCGTTCGCGCAGCTCACGCGATCCGCGCCGGGCGTTTTCCATGTCATCTACGACCACCATGTCCGCCAGGCCAAACACATCCTGCGCAAACTCCGCCTTGGCGGGCAGAATCGCCCCCACCGCGTTCAGATGGCGGCATGCCGTCAGGTCTGCAGCCGCCACGAACGGCTCGGACGCCCGCGTGATCAACGTCACGATCTCTGCGCCATCCAGAGCCTCTTGCAAGGTGTCCGCGGCCTGTACGGCAAACGGATACCTGGGCGCCACGCGCTCGACAAAGGCGCGACGCTTCTCGGGGGTGGGGCTGTATACGCGCACCGATCGCAACCCGCGCACAGCCGCCAGGGCGGCAAGCTGGGTCAGCGCCTGCGGGCCCGTGCCCACCAGCGCGGCGGTGCTTGCCTCTTGCGGGGCCAGCACGCGGGTCGCCACGCCACTGATCGCCGCGGTGCGCAACATGCCCAGCGCGCGCGCCTCGATGATGGCCAGCAATGTGCCCGCATTCGCATCGAACAGACTGAACACCGACCCGCCGCCCGCCTTGGTATGCACCCAGGTCTTGAACCCGGCATATCCGCCGGCGCTCATCAACGACCCCAGCGCGTGCATCGAACTGCCGTCGCCCCACGTCGCCAGGCTCTTGGGCAGATTGCGCGCCTCGTCGCGCCCCTGTGCGGCAAGAACGTCCTGCAGCGCGTCGATCGCGCTCGGCATATCCAATACCGACACTACGTCGTGTTCACTCAGGTAACGCATTGGTTCAGCCATTGCCGTGCTCTTCCGTGGATTCTTCAATGGGGTCGGCCGGCTCGTCGGCCACCCGGTTGCTCAGCCGGCCCACGCCGGGAATATCGACCTCGAGCACATCGCCAGCCACCATGAAACGCGGCGGCGTGCGGCGCGCGCCCACGCCTTCCGGCGTGCCGGTGGCGATCACGTCGCCCGGCGCGAGCGGCGTGAAAGTGCTGATATAGGCGATCAGTTCAGGTATGGGGAAGATAAGGTCGGCCACCTGGCCGTCCTGCATGACTTCGCCGTTCAGGCGCGTAATGACTTGCAAGGCTGCAGGGTCGGGAATCTCGTCGGACGTGGTCACCCACGGCCCCAGCGCGCCGCTGCGCAGGAAATTCTTGCCCGGCGTGACCTGCGCGCTGTGTTTCTGGAAGTCGCGCACCGAGTTTTCCGCCATACAGGTATAGCCCGCCACGTGGGCCAGCGCGCGCTCCGCCGGAATGCGGCGGCCGGCCTTGCCGATGACCACTGCCAGCTCGCCTTCGAAGTCATAGCGGGTCGAGGCCATCGGCCGCCACACATCGGCCTGGTGCCCCACCAGCGTGTCGGCAAAGCGCACAAACAGCGACGGGTGCCTGGGCAGTTCGCCTCCCGTTTCGGCCACGTGGCGTCCGTAGTTCAGCCCTACGCACACGATTTTTCGCGATGCCGCGACGGGCGGCAGAAACGTCAGTCCGGCGATGGGCAGGCGCTCGCGGCTGGCCTGCAAGGCCTGCCCGATAGCCTGGCTTCCGGCCTGCAGCGCTGACGCCAGATCCGGCCATTGCGAGGTCAGCACGGCGACTTCATCGCCCTGTGCCACGCCCCAACCGGGCTGGCCCCGATGCAGGAAGCTAAGCAGCTTCATGGTGTCTCCCAGAAAACAATAGATTCCAAGCAAGTTCTTTTTGCATGCATTCCTGGGCTGTTTTCGACTCAGGAGCGCCGTTTTTTCTATTATTGCATGCAATTTTGATCTCGCACAAGGATTTGCGCCGGTTTAATCTGCCGTTTGCATGCAATGTTTGGGTACACTGGGCGGTTGCATAGGAGTTCCCATGGCTGCACAAATCGACAAAGTCGTATCCGAACTGCGAGACCTGGTGCTTTCTGGCGAATTGCAACCCGGCGATCGCGTCATCGAGCTCCAGTTCGCCGCCAGGCTGGGGGTGTCACGCACACCGCTGCGCATCGCCATGGCCGAACTCGAAAAAGAAGGACTGCTGGAACGATTGCCCTCCCGGGGGTTCCGGGTGCGGTCGTTTACCGTTGACGAAATCGCCGACGCGGTAGACGTGCGCGGCGTGCTCGAAGGCATGGCCGCGCGGCTGCTGGCCGAACGCGGCGCGTCGCAGGAAACCCTGGACGGGCTGCGCGACGCGGTCGAAGCAGGCAAGAAACTGCTGGCGGCCGCCGAGCGCGACCCCAACGTCACCGTCGACGCGCGCGCGTGGGGCCGGATCAACCGGCGGTTCCACGAGATCCTGTACGAAAGCGCGGGCAACCGCGCGCTGGTCGCTGCGCTGGAACACAACAACAAGACCCCGCTGGCCGGCCCGGCCGCCTTGACGCTGCCCTCTACCCCATCGGTACTGGAAACGCCGTTTGTATTGCGCGCGCAGGCCGACCACGAAGATCTGCTGCGCGCCATCACCCGCCGCGAGGCCGCCCGCGCCGAAAGCCTGATGCGCGAGCACGCGTATCGCAGCCGGGAAAACAAGCGCATTCTGCTGGCCTCGATGCGAATGGGCAGGACTGCCGCCCATCCGCCCGACAAGGATTGACGCCTACTGCGGATCAGTTCGTGTCCCACCAGCCCTGCAGATCGACGCCCAGGCCCGGCGCCGACGGCACGGTCATGGCGCCGCCGACGATGGGCGGAGGATCGGCCACGTCGGACTTGTAGAAGCGCGCCGTGCCGAGCCCGCAAGGCTCGATGGGGCCAGGCAGCAGCGCAGCGCAGTGCAGCGCAACGTGCAGGCCCACCGATGTTTCCAGGCTGGCCGTCACCACGCAGCGCACGTTGCGGCGCCGCGCCTCTTCGATGATTTCCCGGGTGCGATCCGGTCCGCCTACGCGCGGCGGCTTCAGGATCAGCACTTGCGCGGCATTCAGTTCGATGGCGCGGCGCGCGTGAAACAGCGAGCGGATGGAATCGTCCAGCGCAATGGCCACCGAGGTCTCGCGGCAGAGTTCCGCATACACCGTCAGGTCGGTGCCGCGCGGCAGCGGCTCCTCGATGTAGTCGATGCCAAAGGGCTCCATCGCGCGGATCTGCTCCAGCGCCCACGACACGTCCCACGACTCGTTCGGATCCAGGCGGATACGGATGTCCGGATATGCCTCGCGAATGGCGCCAACCCGCGCGATATCGAGCTCGCGTTCGGTGGTGCACTTGATCTTGACAGTGTCCTGCCCGATTTTCAGGGCGTCGGCCACGCGGCTGACGCACACTTGCGGATCGGCATCGCCGATCAGGTCGTTGACCGGCACCTTGCTGCTGGCCTCGCCGCCCAGGAACTTGGCCAGCGGCAGGCCTGCATGCGCAGCCTGCGCGCTCATCAATGCCGACGAAATGCCGCAGCGCAGGCGCGCCGGAATTTCGCGCAGTTCGAGTTCATGCAACAGGTCGGCGCCCGGTTTCAGGCCGTCGAGCATGGACGAGCAATGTGCCGCATAGGCCCAGCCGTCGAACAGCACGTGCGGGGGCAGCGCGGCCTCGCCCCAGCCCACCGCGCCATCCCATTCGGCCCGCACCAGTATGCCGCGCCGCACATACTGCGTGCCCTTGGACCAACGGTAGGGCACTTGCAATTGCTGCACGTAGGGTTTGATGGATAAGGAATACGTCATTGCAGAGATCCTGGAGATAAAAGTCAGTCTGCCGGCAGCAGCACGCACCGCTCGGGAGGGAAATGCAATTTCACTTTGTCGCCCGCCGTGCGCAGCGGCCCCGAGGACGCGCTGGCGGATACGACCCTGTCCTGGTCCAGGCGCAACCGGTATTCGACCCGGGCACCCACGAAAACGCTGCGCTCGACGACTGCGTCGAAGCAGTTCACGGCGTCGGCAAACGCGTCGCCGATTTCGATGGACTCGGGCCGTATCATCACGTTGCGTGCGGCCGACCCCAGGTGCGCGTTCTGCGTGGCCACAATGCGCCCCAGCGCCGTCTGCGCAACAACGCCCTGGCCATCGACTCGTTCGACCTCGCAGGGAAATATCTCGGCCTTGCCGATGAACGTGGCCGTGAACACGCGCTGCGGGCGCTGGTACAGTTCAACCGGCGTGCCCTGTTCGACGATTGCGCCCTGGTTCATCACCACGATACGGTCGGACATCGCCAGCGCCTCGTCCTGATCGTGCGTGACGAACACCGTGGTGGTGCGCAGCCGCCGCTGCAATTCGCGCAACTCGTCGCGCATCTGTTCGCGCAGCTTGGCATCCAGGTTGGAAAGCGGCTCGTCCAGCAGCAGGACCTTGCCGCCGCGCACGATGGCGCGGGCCAGCGCCACCCGCTGCTGCTGGCCGCCCGAAAGCTGCGTGGCCGAACGCTGCGCGAAACTGGCCAGCCCCACCATATCCAGAGCCCGCGTGACCTCGCTGCGCGTGCGGTCGCCGGAAGCGCCCGCGGTTTCCAGCGGAAACGCCACGTTTGCGTACACCGACATGTGCGGCCAGATAGCATAAGACTGGAACACCATGCCCAGGTCACGTTTGTGCGTGGGGATTTCCACGCCGGCGCCCGAGTCGTATACCGGCTGCCCGCCTATCGAAATGCGGCCGCGGGTAGGTGTTTCAAGTCCGGCAATACAGCGCAGCGTTGTGGTCTTGCCGCATCCGCTGGGGCCCAGGAAGGTGCAGAACTCCCCTTCCTGCACCGACAGAGATATCGACTTCACCGCCTCGACCGGTCCGCGATCGGTCTGGTAATGCACTTGCAGATCAGACACTTCCAGCATGTTTTCCTTCCTATTGCGCATTGCGCATCTTGCGTGCACCGGCCCACTGCCATACCAGCATGGTCACGAACACCAGCACCACCAGCCATATCCCCACTGCCGCGGCCTTGTTCGGCTCGCCGCCCACCCAGAAATTCCACAGCACGACGGGCAATGTCTGGTTGCCCCCGCCTTGCAGCAGCAGCGCCGAAGACAGCTCGCGCATGCAATGGGCGATAACCCAGATCCACACCGCCAGGGCTGCGGGCAAGGCCAGCGGCATCACCACGCGCTGCATGACCCGCCACCAGCCGGCGCCCGAGGTGCGCGCAGCCTCCTCGAGCTCGCGGTGCAGCTGCATCAGCACCCCATTGGTCGTGCGCGTGCCGAACGGGATATACGTGGTGACGTAGGCAATGGCGATGATCCACACGCTGCCGTAGATGTTCAGCAGCGGCATGTTGAGATACACGTAGATCAGCGCCACGCCTATCATCGTGCCGGGGATGGCGATGGGCAGGAAAGCCAGGAAGTCCACCAGCTTGCCGGTGACGCCGCGCCGCCGCACCACAATCCACGAAATCAGCACGGAGAACGCGGCCACCACGGTGGATGCCACCACGCCGATCAAGAGCGAGTTGCCCAGGGCCGTGAGCGTGAGCGGATCGGTAAAGAAGGCCATGTGGTTGGCCCACGACGCCTGCATGGCGGCCTCCAGCGAAGGCGGCATCATCCAGGGCATCAGGCTGGTCCAGCCCAGCATGGCAAGCGGGATGACGGTGGCGAGCATGAAATACAGGCCCACGAATCCCAGCGCCACCCATTTCCAGCGCCCCAGCCGCGACAGGCGCGGGCGGAAGTTCTTGCCCGTTACCGTGACAAAGCGGCTGGCGTTGCGCGTCAGCCTCTGGTAGCCCCAGGCCTGCAGCAGCAGGATGGCGAGGAAGAACACCGATATTGTGCTGATGACGTGATATGCCGACATGCCGCCCGCCGTATCGGTGGCCAGGTACAGGATGCGGCTTGACAGCACGAAGATGTTCACCGGCATGCCCAGCGTGCCCGGAATATCGAACACCAGGAAGCCGACCATCAGCATGAAGGTGGCCGCGGCCAGCACGGCGGGCGCCAGCAGGGGCACGAAGATGCGCGCGAAAATCCGGTAGCGGTTCGCGCCTGACGTCATGGCAGCCTCTTCCAGGCTGGGGTCCATGTTGCGGAACGCCGGGGACAGAATCAGAAAGGTCGACGGCACCAGCGACAGCGCCTGCACGAAGACCATCCCCGTGACCGAATAAATATTGAACGGCGCCTGCTCCAGTCCCAGCGTGTCGCGCAGAAACACATTGATGACGCCGATGCGCGGGCTGAGCAGCAGGATCCAGCCGATGGCCAGCAGGAACGGCGGGATGGCCATCGGCAAGGTCAAGAGCACCCTGATGGGCGTCTTGGCGGGCAGGTCGGTACGCTCGACCAGCTAGGCCAGGGCCACGCCCAGCAACAGCGCCCAGAACATCGACCCCACGGCGAACCGCAGCGTGATCCACACCATGGACCAGAATTCCGGGTCGCCGTAGACCTGCAGATAATTGAGCAGTGTCCAGCCCGCGTCGAAAGGCAGGCCGGAAGGCGTCAGGCTGCTGATCACCAGAATGCCCAGCGGCACCAGCACCAGATAGGCAAGTACGAGCAGCACGACCAGCGCCGGCAGACTGCGCGCGATATTTGACCGGCCGAGGCCAGTCGACTTCATTGCGTGCATGAAACAGATCCTGAGATGGGAACGGGGCGGCCGCGCCGCCGCCCTGCCGCGCGGCAGCGCCGGGCAGGCAGGGCGGGACGCGCGCGATTACATTGCCGGGCGGGCTTTTGCCAGAATGGCGTTGTATTGCTCGTTCAGGGTCGCCAGCTTTTCGACGTCGTCAAACGGCCATTCGGCGACCTTTACGCCTTGCAGCATCTGGTACGTCTTGGTGGACGACACCAGCGGGTTGCCGCGCGAGGTGGCCTTCTCATAGACTTCTGCGCCTTCCGGCGTGGCCAGCCACAGCATCAGCAGCGTGGCGCCGCTGGGGTTGCGGGCAGACTTGCTGACGCTCGACGAGATGGTGTGCATGGGGGTCGGGTCCAGCATGCGGTACTTGACCGGCGCGCCCGCATCGAACACCGGCTGTGCCGAGTGATAAAAGCCCACGGCAACGTCCACTTCGCCCGAAGCCACGCCCTGCGCAAGCGGGAAAGTGGACTTGAACAGGTAGGGCTTGAGCTTGACGAAGTTGTCCAGGCTGGACTTGGCCTTGTCTTCGCCCCACGCGCTGGCCAGCTGCGCAAACGCCGCCGCGCGCACCCACGAGCCCATGCGCCCGGTCCACTTTTCGTTGATGACCTCATCCCAGTTCCGCGGCGCCTGGTCGTCGGCGACCTTGCGGCTGTTCCACAGCAGCACGTACACCGAGGCGGTGGTCGGGACTGCGTAGTTCACCGGCAGCAACTGAGACGGCAGGCCCAGGTTGTCTTGCGACAGGTCGCGCAACAGGCCGCGCTGGTTCAATTGCCAAAGATGGTCCGGGCCGCCCGTCAGCAGGTCTGCGGTATGGCCGCGGGCCTGCACTTCCTGGATGGCGCGCGAGGCAAGCTCATTGCCGCCGACCATGCGCACATACTTGACCTTGACGTCGGGATAACGTGCGTTGAACGCCTTGAGCACTTCCACGATCTGGCTCTCGGGCGAGCTCTCGTACCAGACCACAGGCTCTGCCTGGGCCGCCTTCGCGGCAAGAGCCTGCATGGCATCGGCGCTCTGGGCCGCTGCCGTGCTACAGGTGGCCGCCAGGATAGCGGCAGGGATCATCCGGCGCAGCGCGCCACGCAACAGCTTCATGGGTCTCTCCTCGATTCCAACTTGGTAATGCCATACCAGCATGCTAATTGCATGCAAATTAAGCGTTTATTTGGTGATTTTCCGGCTTAACCGGTTTTTTTGGCTTATATTGCATGCAATGAATTGAGGTGTCAAGAAATCTTCGCGCGTTTTGCGCGTCATCGTCCGGAGCACGGCAAGCCATGTCCAGCCAAGTGAACTATGTGGTGTCCAGCCTGCGCAGCATGATCCTGGGCGGGCAACTCGAACCGGGCGATCGCATCCGCGAACTGCACGTCGCGGCGCAGCTGGGCGTGTCACGCACCCCGATACGCCTGGCGTTCAGCCAGCTCGAGAGCGAGGGCCTGCTCGAACGCCTGCCCACCCGCGGGTTTCAGGTGCGCGCGTTCTCTGTCGAGGAGATTGCCGATGCCATCGAAGTGCGCGGCGCCCTGGAAGGCATGGCCGCGCGGCGGCTGTCCGAAAGCGGCGTGCCGCCCGGGCTCGTGGGCGAACTGGAAGACTGCGTTCGCCAGGGCCGGCGGCTGCTGGAGGCGGCCGATGCCCGCCCGGGCAGTTCGGTGGACCCCTACGAATGGAGCCGCATGAACGGCCGTTTTCACGGACTGATCGTGACAAGCGCCGGCAGCAACGCGCTGGCACGGGCCATCGCCCAGAACAACAAGACGCCGCTGGCCGCGGCCAGCGCGCTGGCGCTTACCGCCAAGGCCGGCCTGGAGACGACGCTGTTGCGATCAGCGCAGGCCGACCACGAGAAAATCGTCGAAGCCCTGCGCGAAGGCGGCAGCGCACGGATCGAGTGGCTGCTGCGGGAACACGCGCGCCTGAGCGCCGACAGCAAGCGCCAGCTGATAGGCAATATGCGCAACATGGCCGACCATCACGTCGCCGCCGCCTGATGGCAAGCGGCGCCGTGCGGCCGCCCGGACCGGTCAGTCGACGCGGGCGCCCGATTGCTTCACCACGTCGGCCCAACGCTGGATGTCGGCCTTGTGCACGCGTTCGAACGCAGCCGGGCTTGGGTCGGTCGGCGGCGTGATGCCTTGCGTGTCGATCAGCCAGCGCTGGAACTCGGGCTTGGTGATTTCGGCGATGACCGCGTCACTGAAGCGTTTCTGGATATCGGCAGGCAGGTTGGCCGGGCCGAACAAGCCATACCAGGTGCTGCTTTCATAGCCGGGCAGGCCGCAGCCCTCGGCCACGGTGGGAACGCCGGGCAGCGCTTCCAGCGGCTTGGACGTGGTGACGGCAAGCGCGCGCACCTGGCCCGCTTTGGCCGCGGCGATGCTGGGCGCGCTCTGGTTGAAGAAGAAGTCGACTTCGCCCGACAGCAGGGCTGTCATGGCCGGGCCCTGGCCACGATAAGGCACATGCATGATGTCCACCTTGGCCTGGTTCGCGAACTGCGCGCCGGCCAGATGGCCTGATGTGCCGTTGCCCGTGGATGAATAGTTCAGTTTGCCCGGGTTCTTGCGCGCCAGCGCGAGCAGGTCTTTGCAGGTCTTGATGTCGGGGTGCTTCTCGGGGTTGACGATCAGCACGTTGGGCACATCGCCCAGCAGCGCGATGTGGCTGAAGTCTTTCCAGACATCGAACGACAGGCTGCTGTACAGCGCCGCGTTGATGGCATGCGTGCCGGCCGTGCCGAACAGGAAGGTGTAGCCGTCGGGCTGCGCGCGCGACACCACGTCGGACGCAACGTTGCCGCCGGCGCCGGTGCGGGCTTCGACGACGATGGGCACGCCCAGTGTTCCGGTCAGGCCCTGCCCCAGCTTGCGGGCGTACAGGTCCACGCCGGATCCGTTCGGGAAGCCCCCGACGATGGTGATCGGCCGCGATGGCCATTTGTCTTGCGCGGCTGCCGGCGCTGCGGCCGCTAATGTGGCCGCGGTGAACGCGGCGATGCTGAGGATGCGCAACATGATGGATTTTTCCCCTTGTGAAAGTTGCTGCGAAAAACCGCCGGCGGCCGGCGTACCGGCGGCCGGCGGAATATGACTTAAACCAATTGAGCCACCGCCCGCCCGATGCGTTCCAATGCCGTCTGCAGCTGGGCCTGCGAGGTCGCATAGCTGATGCGGAAATACGGCGCCAGCCCGAACACCGTGCCCGGCACCACGGCCACATCGTGATCCTGAAGCAGATATTGGCAAAAATCGATATCGGTATGCAAAACCTGTCCGCCCGGCGTACGCCGCCCCATGACCCCCGCGCAGCTCGCATAGGTATAGAACGCCCCTTCCGGACGGCGGCACGACAGCCCGGCAATGGCGTTAAGGCCGTCCACCACCAGGTCGCGGCGTGCCTGGAACGATCGCCGGCGCTCGGCCAGGATGTCCTGCGGCCCGTCCAGCGCCTCGATGGCGGCCGCCTGGCTGATGGAACACGGGTTGGACGTGCTCTGGCTCTGCACGACGGCCATCGCGCCTATCAGGGGTTTCGGCCCGCCGGCGTAGCCAATGCGCCAGCCGGTCATGGCATAGGCCTTGGACAGCCCGTTGATGGTGAGCGTGCGGGCCTTCAGGCGCGGCTCGACCTGCGCCATGGTGCGAAACGCAAAGTCGCCGTAGATCAGGTGTTCGTAGATGTCGTCGCACATCAGCCAGACGTGCGGGTGACGCAGCAGCACCTGGGCGAGTTCGCGCAGGTGCGCCTCGGAATAGGCCGCGCCGGTGGGGTTCGACGGCGAGTTCAGCATGACCCACCGCGTGCGCCCCGTGATCGCACGCTCGAGATCGGCCGCGGCCATGCGAAACCCGTTTTCTTCGCTGCATGGCACTTCAATGGTTTTTCCGCCGGCGATGGCGATCATGTCGGCGTAGGACGTCCAGTACGGCACGCCCACCACGACTTCGTCGCCTTCGTCGAGCGTGGCCATCAGGGCATTGTGGATCACCTGCTTGGCGCCCGCCCCCACCGTGATCTCGTCCGGCGCATACGACAGGCCGTTTTCCCTTTCGAACTTGCGCGCGATGGCCGCCTTGAGCGCCAGGGTGCCGTCCAGCAGCGTGTACTTGGTCTGGCCCTCCTCGATGGCGCGCACGGCTGCCTGCTTGACGTTATCCGGGGTATCGAAGTCGGGTTCGCCCGCCCCCAGCACAATGACGTCGCGCCCTTCGCGCTTGAGCTGCGCGGCACGCGCGCCGATGCGCAGGATTTCGGACACCGCGATGCTGGCGATACGGCTGGCGCGCCGCAATGCCGGCGCCTGTGATGTATCGGTATTCATAGATTGCCTGGGCTCCTGAAATGCGCGCGCTATAGCGCGGCGACCACCATGATCTCGACCAGGATGTCCGGCGCGGCCAGCTCCAGCGCCCCGCAGCACCGCGCGGGCGCCTGGCCCTGCACAATCCAGGCGTCATAGACTTCGTTCATGGCCTGGAAGTCGGACATGTGCTGCAGCCAGATGGTGACGTTGAGCAGCCGCGACTTGTCGGTGCCGGCGGCTTTCAACATTTCGTCGATCTTGGCCAGCACCTGGCGCGTCTGGCCGGCCGCGTCGGCGCTGCGGTCATCGGCGGTATGGCCGGCCAGGTACACCGTGCCGTTATGGATGACCGCGCGCGAGCGGCGCGTATTCTGGTCCAGGCGTGTGATGGCGCTCATTGTTGCTCTCCCTGGCCCGAGATGCGGCGGCAGTGGTTCAGCGCGGCCTGGATGAGGTTGTCGCTGGCCTCGGGCGTGCGGAACGCCGAGTGCGCCGACAGCGTGACGTTGTCGAGCCTGGTCAGCGGATGGTCCTGTGGCATGGGCTCGGTGACGAACACGTCCAGGCCCGCATGCCCCAGCTTGCCGGACTGCAGCGCTTCGATCATGGCGTCTTCGTCCACCAGCGCGCCCCGCGCGGTGTTGATGAGAATGGCGCCGTCGCGCATGCGCGCGATGCGTTCGCGCGAGATGATGCCGCGGGTTTCATCGGTAAGCAGCAGGTGCAGCGACACGACATGGCTGGCGCCCAGCAATTCGTCGAGTTCGACAAAGCGCACGCCGCGATGCGACTTCGGGCTGCGGTTCCAGGCGATGACTTCCATGCCCGCGCCATTGGCCAGGCGCGCCACTTCGGCCGCGATGCCGCCGAAACCCACCAGGCCCAGCGTCTTGCCGGTAAGCTGCATGGCGTCGGTGCGCAGCCAGTTGCCGGCGCGCATGCCGCGGTCCATGCGGCTGAAACCCTTGGCCGACGCCCACATCAGGGCAAAGGCGCATTCGGCCACCGCCGTGTCGCCATACCCCTTGATGATGTGCACGTCGATGCCCGCCTGCGCCAGTTCTTCGGGGTTCATGTACGAACGCGCGCCCGTACCCAGAAATACGACGTGCTTCAGGCCGCTGCACTGGCGCGCGATATCGGTGGGCAAGTGCGTATGGTCGATGATGGCGATCTCGGCGTCGCCCAGCACCCCGGGCAATTGCTCGGGCGTGATGTCGGGCTGGCGGTTGACCACCAGCGGCAGGTCGTCCGCGCGATGCAGCCGCTCGGCCACGGCCGACAAAGTGGGGTTGGCGTCTACAAAAATGGCTTTCATAAAGCAGCTTCCTGTTCAGGGGTTCAGAGAGATCGGTCCAGGCCGGGTTCGGCGGCCTGCGTGAAAAGCGATTCGGCGTAATCGGCCAGCGCATTGCCCATGTAGATTTCGGCAAAGCCGGCGCGCGCCAGGTCTACGACGTGGTCCAGGTGTTTGTCGATGTGCTGGCTCATCATGGCCTGCGCGGCCGCCACGTCGCGCGCCTGCAGGGCGCGCACGATATCGGGATGGTCGTTGCGGGTGTGGCTGCGGCGGGCCTTCAGGTCGATCCAGCGCGGAAAGCGGATGCGTTCATTCAGGGACCGCACCGAGCGCACGAATTCGGGGTTGCCGGACAGTACCGCCAGACGTTCGTGAAACGCCTCGTCGCGCGACAACAGCCGCAGCGCCTGCGCATCGGTTTCGATTTCGTCGCGGCTGCCCTGAACGTAGCTGGCAAGGTCTGCCAGGGCCTGGTCGGAGGCGCGCTCGCACACCAGCTTCACCACCCCCAGTTCGACAGTGGCGCGGTATTCATAAAGCGCCATCAACTGCTGGGCGTCAAGCGGGCGCACGGTATACCCACGGTTGGGCGTGGCCTGCAGGAAACCTTCCGCGGCGATGCGGTTGAGCGCTTCGCGCACGGGGGTGCGGCTGACGCCCAGGCGGCGCGCCAGTTCCAACTCGTTGACGCGTTCGCCCGGGCGCAGGCGGAACGTGGTGGCCATGGCCTTGATGCGCTCGTAAACCTGGGCGGCTGTGGCGGGGTGGGGTGCGAGGACGGTGTTCATAAGCCGGCTGGACGGGCGGGCGGCAAGCTGCACACCCAAGTGTGGACATATGATGAATATTGTTTTGTATACAGTCAAGTGTTATGCTGCCTGCGCCTTTCTATCCGCGCCCCCGGCGCTGCTTTTCTCAGACACGGAACCCGAACATGGCCACCAGCCCCAGCGTCCGCACCGGCGGGCAGATACTGATCGACCAATTGCGCTGCCAGGGCGTCGAACGCGTGACCTGCGTGCCGGGCGAAAGCTACCTGGCCGCGCTAGACGCGCTGTACGACGGCGGCGTGCAGGTCGTCATATGCCGCAACGAGGGCGGCGCCGCGATGATGGCCGAAGCCTACGGCAAGCTCACCGGCCGCCCCGGCGTCTGCTTCGTGACCCGCGGCCCCGGCGCTACCAATGCGTGTCACGGCGTGCATATCGCCATGCAGGATTCCACGCCCATGCTGCTGTTCATCGGCCAGGTAGACCGGTCGATGCGCGAACGCGAAGCCTTCCAGGAAGTGGACTACCGCGCAATGTTCGGCGGCATGGCCAAGTGGGTGGTAGAGATCGACCGCGCCGACCGCATCCCGGAACTCGTGGCCCGGGCCTACCGGGTTGCCATGCAGGGCCGGCCGGGGCCCGTGGTGATCTCGCTGCCTGAGGACATGCTGGTCGATACCTGCGATGTGGCGGACGCCCCCCGCGTCGAGCCCGTGCAGGCGTGGCCCGCGCCGGCCGACCTGCACACCCTGCAGGACATGCTGGCGCAGGCCCGGCAGCCCATCGCGGTGCTGGGCGGTTCTGGCTGGGACGAGACCGCCTGCCGGCAGTTCGCCGACTTCGCGCAGCGCGCGGGCCTGCCCGTGGCGACGTCATTCCGTCGCGCGGCGCTGTTCCCGGCCGACCATCCCTGCTATGCGGGCGATCTGGGCATCGGCCCGGACGCACGCCTGAAAGCCCGGGTAGCCGACGCGGACCTGCTGTTGCTGGTGGGCGGCCGGCTGTCCGAAATGCCTTCGTCGTCGTACACGCTGCTCGACATTCCCGTGCCGCGCCAGAAACTGGTGCACGTGCATCCCGGCGCCGAAGAACTGGGCCGGGTGTACCAGCCCGCCCTGGGCATCCAGGCCGGCCCGCGCGCTTTCAGCGCCGCGCTGGCGCAGGTGGATGTGCCCGCGGCGCCGGCCTGGCAAGGCAGCGCCGCGCAGGCCCATGCAGACTACCTGGACTGGACCGAAACCCCGCGCCACCTGCCCGGCGAATTCCAGTACGGCCAGGCCCTGGCGTGGCTGCGCGAGCGGCTGCCGCGCGACGCCATGGTGTGCAACGGCGCGGGTAATTACGCGGGCTGGCTGCATCGCCATCATCGCTTCCATACGTTTGGCACGCAGCTCGCCCCCACCAGCGGGTCGATGGGATACGGCGTGCCGGCCGCCGTGCTGGCCAAGCTGCAGTTCCCGCAACGTACCGTGCTGGCATTTGCCGGCGACGGCTGCTTCTTGATGAACGGGCAGGAATTCGCGACCGCCGTGCAGTACAACGCGGCCATCATCGTGATCGTGCTCGACAACAGCCAGTACGGCACCATCCGCATGCACCAGGAACGCGATTACCCCGGCCGGGTGGTAGGCACACAGCTGCGCAATCCGGATTTCGCCGCCATGGCCATTGCCTTCGGCGGACACGGCGAGCGCGTCGAGCGCACTGAAGATTTCGCGCCAGCCTTCGAACGCGCGATCGCGTCGGGCAAACCGGCCATCCTGCACTGCAAACTCGACCCCCGCGCCCAATCCCACGCGCGCGACTTCACCCCCACAGCCGCCTGACCGCCCGCCACGGTGTCTGACACCCTACGGGAGTCAGACACCCACTCATGTCGCAGCGCTGCCTGCGGTGTCTGACACCCTACGGGAGTCAGACACCCTGTTCATGTCGCAGCACTGCCTATGGTGTCTGACACCCTACGGGAGTCAGACACCTGTTCGTTGCATTACGGTATTTGGTGTCTGACTCCCGAAGGGTGTCAGACACCGACCGGTTGGCAGCACCTGCGGCCATTTCCCCTGCCTTTCAAGGGAAACCCGGCGCCGACGTCTCCGGATGATCTAATATCCGCCTTGATGCCCAGGCGCACGCTTCCCCACCGGGGGGCACCGCGCAATTCCCCACGCCCTACCCGGGCGGCTGCACCAGCCGGAGATCTCGTGAGCGCCGTATCCGACAGTACCGTCGACCGTGTCTATATCCAGCTTCGATCCATGGCCATCGGCTACGAGTTCAAGCCGGGCGAAAAACTCAATGAAGTGGCGTTGGCCAGGCAACTGGAAGTCAGCCGCACGCCACTGCGCGAGGCGCTGAACCGGTTGGGCATTGAAGGCCTGCTGCGCTTCCAGCCCGGCAAGGGGTTTTACTGCCGTGACCTGGACGTGCATGAAATCTTCCACCTGTACGAACTGCGCAAAGTGGTCGAAGTCGCGGGCGCCCGTCTGTCGATGGCGCGGGCCCGCGACGAAGACATACACGCATTGATGCAGTTCCTGGACGACACCGGCCCCGAGCCCGGCGACCGCAGCGTGGCCGAGCTCGTTGATCTGGACGAGACATTCCACGAACGGCTGCTGGAGATGTCGGGCAACAACGAAATGCTGCGGGTGCTGCAGAACATCAATGCGCGCATCCGTTTTGTGCGCTGGATCGACATGCGCCTGGGCGACCGCGCCAATACTCAGCGCGAACACCGCCTGATCTTGCAGGCCCTGCTGGCGCGCGACGAAGGCAGTTGCACGGCGTTGCTGGAAAAGCACATCGACCGGCGGCTTGACCAGATTACTTCGGCCATTCGCGAGGGCTACGCCCAGATCTATATGGGTACGCAGGTGCAGGCCGCAGCCTGAGCGTGGCGCGCGGCCAGTGGCGCACGGCTAGCCGCGGTCGCCAGGCTGCGCGTGTTGCGGATGCGGCGCTGCGGGCACACGATCCGCCTGGCCGCTATCGCGCGGACGAACGCCGTTCATCAGCAAATCGCTGATGAAGGCCGACAGCTCGCCCAGGCTGGCAGCATCCTGCTCAAGCATGGCGAATCGCTCCATAATGCCCACAAAGGCCTGCGACAACCAGTAAGGCGACACGTCGCGGCGCAGCAGGCCCATCTGCTGTTCTTCTTTGACCTTCTGCGCCAGCAGATCCACCAGTTCGCTCTTTAGCGCTTCGGCATGTTCGGAATGCTGGAAGCCCAGCTTTGCAAGACTGTGGTTTTCGTGCAGCACGCCCAGCAATCTCCGCACGCTGTTGCGCGCCCGGCCTTCAAGCAGCTCTATCGGCGTATCTTCAGGAATTTTTGCCTGTTCGACCGCTTGGCGCAGTCGCATCGCAAACATATCGATCAGTTCGTCGTAGATAGATCTCTTGCCGCCGAAATACTGGTAGAACACGGACTGCGTGATGCCCGCCTTCGACGCGATTTCAGACACGCGGACACGCTCATAGCCGAGCCGCGCGAATTCTTCGCAGGCAATGTCGAGCAGGCGCTGGCGGGTACGTGCGCCCTTTCCCGCGCGGAACGCTTCTGCGGACTGATAAGTGACTGACATATCGTCTAGTGCGCAAATGGGCCAACAATGGTACATGTCGACCACGGCCAGGTTGCGCCCCGCATGGGCAGGGCTGCCTGCATAGATACAAATTAATACAATTTAAGTTTTGACCTGTCTACCTATGAGTAGGTAAGATTCGTTCCATGGTCGGGAAGCAAGTAGTCATCCCAACCAAGCGCCCTGAAGCCGGGCGTTTTTTCGAAACCTGCAGTCTACCTACACATAGATAGTTTTTACTCCTCACTCTCTTTAGGAACCGTCATGAAAAACTTTGCTTCCCTCCTGCTGATCTCCGCTTCCCTGGCCGGCACCGCCGCCTACGCGCAAGAGCCCTCGGGTGAACTGGATTATCCGCCCGAAGTCGTTCAAACCAGCTCGCTGACCCGCGCCGAAGTCGTTGCCGAACTGCAAGCCGCTAAAGCCGCCGGCCTGGTGACTTTCGGCGATATCGAGGAACCCGCTAAGCAAGCCGCCGCCAGCACGCTGACCCGCGAGCAAGTGCAGGCCGAAGCCGCCGCCGCACGCGCCCATCGTTCGGCCTCGAACAGCCAGTTCATCACCTTCACCGGCGCCTGATCGCTTTTTATTTCCCTGTACATCTATCTACATATAGATAGCCGTCAAAGACCACCCTACACACCTACTGGAGCATGACCATGAAAAACCTCGCCACCCTGCTGCTGATCTCCGCTTCCCTGGCCGGCACCGCCGCCTACGCGCAAGAGCCCTCGGGTGAACTGGATTATCCGCCCGAAGTCGTTCAAACCAGCTCGCTGACCCGCGCCGAAGTCGTTGCCGAACTGCAAGCCGCTAAAGCCGCCGGCCTGGTGACTTTCGGCGATATCGAGGAACCCGCGAAGCAAGCCGCCGCCAGCACGCTGACCCGCGAGCAAGTGCAGGCCGAAGCCGCCGCCGCACGCGCCCATCGTTCGGCCTCGAACAGCCAGTTCATCACCTTCACCGGCGCCTGATCGCTTTTTATTTCCCTGCACATCTATCTACATATAGATAGCCGTCAAGACCACACTACACACCTACTGGAGCATGACCATGAAGACCCTCGTATCCGCCGTAATGCTGTCGATGACCATGATGGGCGCCGCCTACGCCGCCGAACCTTCGGGAGAGCTCGACTATCCGCCCGTGCAACAGAACATTGGCGATGTGACGCGCGCCCAGGTGCTGGCTGAACTGGCCGCCGCCAAGGCTGCCGGTCAGGTTGTTTTCGGTGAAATCGAGCAACCCGTCGCCGTGCAAGGCTCGGATGCCGTTCCCAGCCGCGCCGAAGTGCGCGCCGAAGCGCAGGCCGCCCAAGACCGTGGCGATGCGTTCGGTGAACTCGATTACCAGGCCAGCTACAACCCGACCGCCGTGTCGAACGGTTAAGGACCGCACCATGTGGTGCGACGCGGCGCCGCCCTGCCTCCCCCGGCACGGCGGCCCGCCCCTGGACCACGCACACTCCGGGCCCTTCTACTCGTCTACTTACTTGGTGTCCCGATCATGAAGACCGAAACGACCCGCACACAGATCTTGCAACTTGCCGAGCGCCTGATTCAGGAGCGCGGCTGTAACGGCTTCAGCTACCGCGACCTGGCCGCGATAGTCGGCATCAAGACGTCCAGCATCCATTATTACTTTCCGCAGAAAGAAGACTTGTTGTTGGCTGTCGTGCAGCAGTATCGCGCGCGCTGGCAGGCTGCGATGGCGGCCATCGACCCGGCGTTGAGCGCCGAGGCGAAGTTGCGCGCCTATGTCGATACGCACCGACGCGCCTTCTGCGGCACCGAACGCATCTGCCTGGGCGCGGCCCTGGCGGCCGAACTCGCGTCATTGCCTGCCGCCGTCAGGCAGGCCGTGCAGGATTTTTACCGGGCCAATGAAGATTGGCTGGCCGGCGTGCTGGAACAGGGTTCGCGCGAAGGCAGCCTGCGCGTGCCGGGCGACCTGCGCACGGCCGCGCGCGCCACCTATGCTGCCCTGCAGGGCAGCCTGGTCACGGCGCGGCTGTTCCAGAGCAGCGAACGCATTGAAGAGTCGTTGCCCACGACGCTCAGCCTGCGCGAGTCAGCGTAAATGAAAGGGTGGCCGGCGGCCGTTGCGATGACCAGAGGTGCACAACCCGCCGGCACAGCGAGCGGCGGCCCGGCGTCAGGCCGGGCTGGCCACGCCGCAGCGCCCTTGCACGGATGTCAGCACATCGCGCAACCGCGCCGGGTTCTGGAACAGGCGCGACCCCATCAACGCCCCCTGGAAGGCGGCAAACAGGCAACGGCCCGCGGCTTCGGCATCGCCGGCCCACTTGATGGTGCCATCGCGCTGCCCATCGGCCACGACGCGCGCCAGCCAGCTTTCGTTCAGGCAGAAAAAGCCTTGCAGGGACCGGCGCGCGCGTTCGGACAGCGACGCGAAATCGGCGGCCAGCATGCCGCACAGGCAAACCTGGTCGGTGGGGCCGCCTTCGAACAGCGCTGCGTAACGCTCGAGCCGTTCGGCGGCGGGCAGGCTGGTGTCGATGCCATGGACCAGGCCGGACACATGGGACGTGTAGCTGTCGATCGCTTCGATCAGCAGGTCGTCTTTACAGGGAAAGTAATAGTGAATGCTGGCCGTCTTCACACCCACGTGCTCGGCCAGATCGCGATAGCTAAAGCCGTTGTAGCCACGCTGGCGAATCAGGGCCTGGGCGTGGCATACAAGTTGTTCACGGGTGGTAGCGGCATTCATGCGCGTATTGTTACCTACTAGTAGATCGGGGGTCAACCCGGAAAGTCCCCGAGAGCGAGGGCGCGTATAGCGTCGTATCCTGCTGCACTGCGCTAAGCTTGTGCCATCTAACCCGGCCCCGATTTGCGAACATTCGCCGCCATGCCCCTGCCCGATGTCTGGACTTCCCGCCTGATTGCCATCGCCGCCGCGCAAGCCCAGGACGACGGGGCGCACGACCTGAACCACCTGCACCGCGTGTGGCACCTTGCCCGGCAACTGCTGGCCAGCCACACCGACGCCGACGCACTGGTCGTGCAGGCCGCCTGCTATTTGCACGACCTGGTCAATCTGCCCAAGAACCACCCCGAACGCGCACAGGCATCGCGCATGGCCGCACGCCAGGCGCAAGCCCTGCTCGCGCAGGCCGGTTTTCCCGCCGACAAACTGCCCGCCGTGGCCCATGCCATCGAGGCCCACAGCTTTTCGGCGGGCATCGCGCCCCAGACGGTGGAAGCCCGGATCGTGCAGGACGCCGACCGGCTGGATGCCCTGGGCGCGGTCGGGCTGGCGCGGCTGTTCTATACGGCCGGGCGCATGGGCTCGGCGTTTGCGCATCCCTCGGATCCACGCGCAGTATCCCGGCCCCTGGATGACCGCGCCTATGCGCTGGACCACATCGAAGCCAAGCTCGCCACGCTGCCGGCAACCATGCATACCGGGGCCGCCCGGCAGCTGGCAGATGAACGCCTGAACTGGCTGCGGGCGTTTCGCGACACGTTCATCGATGAATGGAGCGCGGGCGCCCCCGGCCGCTAGTTTTTTGCCCCTTCATGTCTACGGAATCGAGTATGCCCAGTCTTTTGTTTACACCCCTGCAATTGCGCAGCGTGACGTTCAAGAACCGGATCGGTGTGGCTCCGATGTGCCAGTATTCCTGTCAGGACGGCCTGGCCAGCCATTGGCATCTGGTGCACCTGGGCAGCCGCGCCGTGGGCGGCGCCGGCATGGTCATGGTCGAGGCATCGGCGGTTTCGGCCGCCGGCCGTATCAGCCCGGCAGACCTGGGCATCTGGAGCGATGCGCACGCCGCCGCGCTCGCGCCGATTGCGCAGTTCATCGCCGAACAGGGCGCCGTGCCCGCCATACAGCTTGCGCATGCCGGCCGCAAGGGCTCTACCCAGATCCCTTGGGAGGGCCGCGCCATGGTGCCGCCCGAAGAAGGCGGCTGGCAAGTGGGCGCGCCCAGCGCGCAGCCCTTCAACGATGAATACCCCACCCCGGCCGAGATGACCGAGGCCGACATCAGGCAGCTGGTGGACGACTTTGCGGCGGCCGCGCGCCGCAGCCGCGAAATCGGCATGCAGGTGGTCGAGCTGCACATGGGCCATGGCTACCTGTTGCACCAGTTCCTGTCGCCGCTGAGCAACCAGCGCAACGACGCCTACGGCGGATCGTTCGAAGGCCGTGTGCGCGCGCCGCTGGAAGTGGCGGCCGCCGTGCGTGAAGCCTGGCCCGGCGACCTGCCGCTGTTTGTGCGTATTTCGGCCACCGATTGGGTCGAGGGCGGATGGGACGTGGCGCAGTCTGTCGAACTCGCACGGCGCATGAAGGCGCTGGGCGTGGACCTTGTGGATTGCTCCAGCGGGCATATTGTGCCCGGCTCGCAAGGCCAGCCCGCGCCCGGCTACCAGGTGCCATTGGCCGAGCAGATACGCCGCGAGGCGCAGGTTGCCACCGCTGCCGTGGGCTTGATCACCCGGGCGCGCCAGGCCGAGGACATTCTGCAGCGCGGCCAGGCCGACATGGTGCTGCTGGCCCGCGAGTTGTTGCGCGACCCTTATTGGCCGTTGCGCGCCGCGGCCGAACTCGAAGAGCCGCCGCAGTGGCCGGTGCAGTATCTGCGAGCCGTCAGCTAGCCGCCGGGGCCGGCCTCGCGATAGCGCCGGGCGCGTGCTATCGCGAGGGTGTCACTTCGCCCGAGAGCTGCACGCGCTTCACCTCGGAAAAATACATCACGATCAGCGACACCCACACCACGCCGTATAGCAGCATGAAGCAGCTGGACCGGATCTGCAGCAGGTCGGCAATGGCGCCGAACATCAGCGGCAGCAAGAATCCGCCCAGCCCGCCCGCCAGGCCCACGATGCCCGTGACCACACCCATGTTCTCGGGGAAATCATCTGCCACGTACTTGAAGGTGGACGCCATGCCGAACGCGAACACGGCGCCGAGCAGGAACAGCAGCAAGGTGAACAGCCAGACCGGCAGATAGATGTGGAAGTCCGCCGAGCCGCCAAGCGTCTGTACCGTGAGCGTAGTGTCGGGATACGACAGGATGAACAGGCACACCCAGGCCACCCACAGACACCACCATGTCATTTTGTGTGCGCCGAACCGGTCGGCCAGGCTGCCGCCGACGGCGCGCAGCACGGCGCCGGGAAGTGAAAACCCCGCCGCCAGCGCCGACGCAGCCACCAGGCTCAGTCCGTATTCGGCCTGGAAATACTGCGGAATCCACAGCGACAACGCGGTGAAGCCGCCGAAGGTGATCGAATAGTATTGGCAGTAGCGCCACACGCGGGGGTTCTTCAGGACCTTGAACTGGTCCGCCAGCCGCCCGCCCGATTTGCCGGCGCCTGGGTCGGGCGCGGCCACCAGCCAGAACATCAGCGCGGTTGCCAGCAGGGCAACTGCATAGATCTTGGGCACCGCGCGCCAACCGAAGGTTTCGAGCAGCACCGGCGTGATGAACAGGTTGACTGCGGCGCCCACCGTGCCCGCGCCGAAAAACCCCATGGCAAAGCCCTTGCGCTCGGCCGAAAAGAAGCGAGCCACGTACGGAGTGCCCACCGCGAAGGATGCGCCCACCAACCCCAGGAACAGCCCGATCAGCAAGAATTGCCACAGCGCCTGCGCGTAGCTGACCAGGTACACCGGCACGGCGCACACCACCAGCAGAATCGTCATGACCACGCGGCCGCCATAGCGGTCGGTCCATAGGCCCAGCGGCAGCCGGAACACTGCGCCGGTAAGCACGGGGGTCGAGGTGAGCAGGCCGAATTGCAGCGCATTCAGGCCCAGTTCTTCGCGGATGCGTATTCCCAGCACGCCGAACATCATCCACACCACAAAACACACCATGAAAGCGAAGGTACTGCTGTACAGCACCGCGTACGCCCTGGGGTGGTTGTTCATTGCGTTCTCCGATGTATGCGTGCGTGGCCCGGATGGCAAGGAACTGCAGTGGCACCAACCGTACCGCGTAATTACGCAGACCGTCAACGCCGCCGGGCTTACCCAGGAAGGCGGGATGGACAAGCTTTGCCCCGCGATCGCGTTCGAGTACTTTAGCTGCCAGGGTCAACTACTTCGGGGCTGCCATGTCCGCACCACACAGCGATACCACGTCTTGCCTGCCGGCGCGCCTGGGGCTTGCCGTTCCCGTCATCCAGGCGCCCATGGCCGGCACCAGCACCCCCGCGCTGGCCGCCGCCGTGTCCAATGCCGGCGGCCTGGGCTCGCTGGGGCTCGGGTCCAGTTCGGCAGAGGCGGCGCGCGACATGATCGCGCAGACGCGCGCGCTGACCGACCGGCCCTTCGGCGTGAATGTGTTCTGCCACCGGCCCGACGCGCCCGATGCGGCGCGCCAGGCCCGCTGGCTGGAATACCTTGCGCCCGCCTTCGGCGAGTTCGGCGCGCGACCGCCCGCCGCCCTGCGCGAGATCTACACCAGTTTCCTGGCCGACGATGCCATGTTCGAGATGTTGCTGGCCGAAAGGCCCGCAGTCGTGAGTTTCCATTTCGGGCTGCCCGACGAACGGCGCATCGCAGCCTTGCGTGACGCGGGCATCTATCTGATGGCCACCGCCACCAGCCCGGACGAAGCGGCGCGCATCGCGCACGCCGGCCTCGATGCCATCGTGGCGCAAGGCGTGGAAGCAGGCGGCCATCGCGGCATCTTCGAGCCGGAAGGGCCCGATGAACAATTGGGCACGCTCGCGCTGGTGCGGTTGCTCGCCACGCGCTTCAGGCTGCCTGTCGTGGCGGCGGGCGGCATCATGGACGGCGCGGGCATCGCGGCCGTGCTGGCGCTGGGCGCTCAGGCGGCGCAGTTGGGCACCGCCTTCGTGTCGTGTCCCGAGTCGGCCGCCGATTCCGCGTACCGTCAGGCCTTGCTCAATGGCACGGTAACCACGGTGTCCACCCGCGCCATTTCTGGACGGCCGGCGCGCGGCATTGTCAACCGACTGACGGCGCTGGGTTCGGCGCCAGAGTGCCCGCCCACGCCAGGCTATCCCCACACGTACGACGCGGGCAAGGCGCTGCATGCCGCCGCCAAGGCGCAGAGGTCGGCCGACTTCGCGGCGCAATGGGCCGGCCAGGCCGCCGCGCTGTCGCGGGGGCTGCCCGCCGAGGCGCTGGTGCGCCAGCTGCGCCAGGAACTCGCCGACACGGCAAGCCGGCTGGCCGCCTGGCGATAGCAGGCCGCGGCGCCGCGAGGGTACGGGTACTGACGGCATGCGATTTGCTGCGCGATCGCTCGCCGTCACACCACCCGCAGACTACGGAGGCAAATGGACGCGCTACTGCTGGCCCGTATTCAATTCGGCTTCACCATCTCGTTCCACATTCTGTTTCCGGCCCTGACCATCGGGCTGGCCAGCTATCTGGTGGTGCTGGAAGCCCTGTGGCTGCGCACCGGCCAATCGCGGTACCTGGAGCTTTACCAGTTCTGGCTCAAGCCGTTCGCGGTGGCGTTTGCCATGGGGGTGGTGTCGGGCATCGTGATGGCCTACCAATTTGGCACCAACTGGTCGGAGTTCTCGCGCTTTGCCGGGGCCATTACCGGGCCGCTCCTGACTTACGAAGTGTTGACCGCCTTCTTCCTGGAAGCGGGTTTCCTGGGGGTAATGCTGTTCGGCCTGAAGCGCGTCGGTCCCGGCCTGCATTTTCTGTCGACCTGCGTGGTGGCGCTGGGCACACTGGTGTCGGCCACCTGGATCCTGGCTTCCAACAGCTGGATGCATACGCCGCAGGGGCACGAGATCATCGACGGGCGGGCGGTGCCCGTGGACTGGCTGGCGGTTATCTTCAATCCGTCATTTCCGTATCGGCTTGTCCATATGGTCATCGCGGCCTACCTGGCCACGGCCCTGGTGGTGGGCGGCACGGCCGCGTGGCACCTGCTGCGCGGTCGCGACCATCCACAGATACGCACCATGCTGTCGATGGCGATGTGGATGATCCTGGCGTGCGCGCCGCTGCAAGCCGTGGTGGGCGACCTGCACGGGCTGAATACGCTGCGGCACCAGCCCGCCAAACTGGCCGCGATGGAAGGCCACTGGTCGCCCACGCCGCCCGGCACGGGCGTGCCGCTGATCCTGTTCGGCTGGCCTGACATGCAAGCGGAAACCACGCGGTACAAAGTGGAGATTCCCCGGCTGGGCAGCCTGATCCTCACGCACAGCTGGGACGGACAGATCCCGGCATTGAAATCTTTTCCTCCCGAAGACCGGCCGAATTCCACCATCGTGTTCTGGACGTTTCGCATCATGGTCGGCCTGGGGCTGCTGATGATCGCCTTGGCGGTGTGGGGCAACGCGCTGCGCCGCTCGGCGCGCATGTACCTGTCACGACCGTTCCTGCGGTTTGCGCTGGCCATTTCGCCGGCGGGGCTGGTTGCCTTGCTGGCGGGCTGGTACACCACGGAAATCGGCCGCCAGCCATGGATCGTGTACGGGCTGCAGCGCACCGCCGACGCCGTATCGCCGCACCCCGCCGGCGAGGTGGGTTTTACGCTGGCCCTTTTTGTGGTTGTCTATCTTGCCGTGTTCGGCGCCGGCACCGCCTACGGCATGCGCCTGCTGGCAGCCGGCCCGCAACAGGCCGGCGACGACCCGGGGCCCGGCGGTGCGGGCCAGCCGCGCCAGCCGATGCGACCGCTTTCCGCCGCAACAGAGGAGCCTCGAAATGGGCGTTGACCTGCCATTGATCTGGGCCGTCATCATTCTGTTCGGCGTCATGATGTATGTCGTGATGGACGGCTTCGACCTGGGTATCGGCATCCTGTTTCCCTTCTTCCAGGACACGGCCGACCGCGACGTGATGATGAACACCGTCGCGCCGGTATGGGACGGCAACGAGACCTGGCTGGTGCTGGGCGGCGCGGGGCTGCTGGCGGCCTTTCCGCTGGCCTATGCCGTGGTGCTCAGCGCGCTGCACCTGCCGCTGATCCTGATGCTGACCGGGCTGATCTTCCGCGGCGTGGCTTTCGAATTCCGCTTCAAGGCCCGCGCGGGCCGCCTGCGACTCTGGGACAAGGCTTTTGCGGGCGGCTCGCTCACCGCCACGTTCTTCCAGGGCGTAACGCTGGGCGCGTTCCTGAACGGCCTGCCCGTAGCCGACGGCCGCTATGCCGGCAGCTCGATCAGCTGGTTGGCTCCCTTTCCGATCTTTACCGGCCTGGGCCTGATCGTGGCCTATGCCCTGCTGGGCGCCACCTGGCTCGTCATGAAAACCGAAGGGCCGCTGCAGCAGAGGCTGCGCGCCATCGCCCGGCGCCTGACTATCGCGCTGCTTGCCGTGATCGTCGCCATCAGCCTGTGGACGCCGCTAGCCCACCCTGCCATCGCCGACCGCTGGTTCAGCCTGCCCAACCTGTTCTGGTTTGCGCCCGTGCCGCTGCTGGTGCTGGGCACGACGTGGCTGCTGCTGGCCCGCCTGCGCGGCCCCGGCCACACCGCGCCCTTCCTGCTGACGCTTGCGCTGGTCTTCCTGGGCTATAGCGGCCTGGGCATCAGCCTGTGGCCTTATGTCATCCCGCCTTCGATCACCATCTGGGACGCGGCGGGTCCGCCGCAAAGCCTGGGCTTCACGCTGGTGGGAGCGCTGTTCATCATTCCCATCATCCTTACCTACACCGGCTGGTCGTACTGGGTGTTTCGCGGCAAAGTGCGCCACGGCGAGGGCTACCACTGATGGCCGGCCCCCGCCATCGCTGGGCGCGGCGGATGGGCTGGCTGCTGTTGCTGTGGGCCGCCGGCGTGGCGGCGGTGTTCCTGCTGGCGCAGGTGCTCAAGGGCGTCATGCGGTTCAGCGGCATGGGCTGAGCCGGCGCAAATCAATCGCGCAGGTCTGGCGTTCCGCCCGAGCCGGCCGAGGCGCCGGCGCCCTGCAGTCCGCCATGGCCCGGCGCCCCCGTGGTGCTGTCGGGTTGGCCCTTTGAATCCCGGCTGTCGGTGCCCGCCGCCCCGTCGGGCCTGTCGGGCGCAGCCTCGCCGGGCTGCCCATCGGGCTCCTCGCGGCGCGCGGGATCCTCTTGAACTTTTTGATGCTGGGTTTGTAATGCTGGCGCGTTCTCACGGTGGCGATCGTGCGGGGCCGCGGCGTCCGCGCCCTGCCCATCCGCACCGCCGACGGCCGCCCAGGCGGAAATCGCCAGCCCGCCGCACAGCAGGCCGCTGTGCAGCAGGCCGCTGTGCAGCAGGGAAAGAATACGCAGGTTCATATCAGGCTCCGGTTGCTGGTCATAGGCACAAGGGCATCGGCAAGCTGCATGCCGGGCAGAGAACTTGCTGACGCGTTGGTACCGCAACCCGGGCGCCGCGCGCCCATCGACCGGGGACATCACGATGGAAGACGAGCCTCTTGCCGGCCGGCGCAGGGTGCTGAAGGCCCTGACCATGGGCGTGCCGGGCGCCGCATGGGCGGCGCGCACGACTGCCGCAGATGCGAACGCCGACGCCGGGCCGCACCGCGAGGCCGCGGCCAGCACGGCCCGCACGCTGAAGTTCTTCAACGCGCAGCAGGCGCGCGCCATGGACGCGATTGCCGCGCGCCTGATTCCAGCCGACGAACTGGGCCCTGGCGCCAAGGAGGCGGGCGCAACGTATTTCCTGGACGGACAGCTGGCCGGTGCGTGGGGTGCGGGCGACCAGCTGTACCGGCAAGGTCCTTTCATGCCAGGCACGCCAGAACAAGGCTACCAGTTGTCGTTCACGCCGGCCGAGATGTTCCGCCACGGCCTGTCGGCGCTGGATGAAGCCACGCGCCGACAGGATGGCAAGCCGTTTGCCGAACTCCCGCCAGAACGGCAGGACCATTGGCTGCAGGCCATGCAAGAGGGCACTGTGGATTTTTCCCCGCTGCCCGCGCCGGTGTTTTTCCAGGCCTTGCTGGAAGCCGCCATCGAAGGATTCTTCTCTGACCCCATGTATGGCGGCAACCGCGACATGGCGGGCTGGAAATTGGTGGGCTTTCCGGGCGCGTACGCGAGTTTTTCCAACGACATCGAGCGCCATGGCGTCCCATGGCGCGGCCAACCCGTGTCCATCGCCATGGCCAAGCCCCACCACGCACAGCATGGAGACGAGCATGGCTGAAAAGCTGCCCCCCGTAGACGTGGCCATCATCGGCGGCGGCTGGACCGGATCTATCATCGGCAAAGAGCTGGCCGCCGCAGGCCGGCGCGTAGTGATACTGGAACGGGGCGAACCGCGCTGGCCATCGCCGGATTTCCAGGGCCCCAATGTCCACGACGAACTGAAGTACACGCGGCGCCACGCATTGCACCAGAATGCGGCACAGGAAACCTACACCTTCCGCAACCACACCGGCCAGACCGCGCTACCCATGCGCCGCTGGCAATTCGCCTATCCCGGCACGCACCTGGGCGGCGCGGGCAATCATTGGTCGGGCGCCTATTACCGGTTCGACCCCACCGACTTCAATTTCCGCAGCCACTACACCGAGCGGTATGGCGCAGGCATCTTCGACGATGACCTGACCTGCCAGGACTGGCCCATTACCTATGATGAACTGGAGCCGTATTTCGACCGCTTCGATTATCTGATCGGCGCGTCCGGCCAGGCCGGCAATCTTAAAGGCCAGAAGCAGGAAGGCGCCAATCCTTTCGAACCCTGGCGATCGCGCCCCTACCCGAATCCGCCCATGAAGGTGCCCTACTCGGCAGCATTGTTCGGCGAAGCGGCGCGCAGCCTTGGCTATCACCCGTACGTACAGCCTTCGGCATTGGTCACGCGTCCGTACGTGAACAGCGAAGGCCTGCATATGAGCGCGTGCGTTTACTGCGGCTTCTGTTCCAACTTCGGCTGCGAGCATTTTGCCAAGGCCTCGCCACAAGTATGCATACTGCCCGTGGCGCTGAAGATGGAGAACTTCGAGATCCGCACCGGCGCCCACGTGCTGCGCGTGGAACTCAGCCCCGACAAGAAGCGCGCCACCGGCGTGACCTACGTGGACGCGGCGGGCAACGAACGTTTCCAGCCCGCGGAAATGGTGGTGCTCTGCGCGTTCAGTATCAATAACGTGCGTCTGCTGTTGCTGTCGGGCATAGGCAAACCGTACGATCCGCAAACCAATACCGGTGTCGTGGGACGCAACTACACGCACCAGACCACATCGGGCGTGAACCTGTTCTTCGACGAGTCGGTGCACATCAATCCGTTCATGGGCGCCGGGGCGGTGGCCGTCACCATGGACGACTTCAATGCCGACAATTTCGATCACGGCCCGCACGGATTCGTGGGGGGCGGCTATATCCAGATCCAGGTGGTGAGCGGCGCGCCCATTGGCTACCACCCCACCCCCAAAGGCACGCCGTCCTGGGGGTCCGGGTGGAAGCGGGCCGTCAAGCGTTACTACAACCATTCGGCGTCCATCACCATCACGGGCGCCGCGCAGCCCACGCGCGGCAGCTACCTCAGCCTGGACCCCACGTACAAGGACGCGTGGGGTCAGCCTCTGCTGCGCATCACATACGACCTGCCCGACAACGACATACGCATGTCTGCTTTCCTGACCGCCAGGGGCGACGAGATCGGCAAGGCCATGAAGGGGGTACAGCAGACCGAGCCCGGCCCGCGCAAGCGCCCGTTCACGGCCACCGCTTATCAGTCCACCCACCTGACCGGCGGAGCCGCCATGGGCGACGACCCTGCAACCAGCGTCGTCAACCGCTATGGCCAAGTATGGGACGTGCCCAATGTGTTCGTCACGGGGGCATCGCTGTTTCCACAGAATTCCGGCTTCAATCCCACCGGTACGGTCGGCGCCACGGCCTACTGGATCGTGGAGAAAATCAAGGCGGACTACCTGCGTTCGCCCGGACCGCTGGTGACGGCATGAGTCCTCCATCGAAGAACACCGGCGTGGTGCTGGGGCTGATGATCGTTCCGTCGCTGGTGACGTTGGCGGCCGTGGGTTACCAGATGTGGGAGACCCGCGAAACCTCGTGGAAAGGGGTCGCCGCCTCTCCACCCGCGGCAACGCCGGCGCCGGCCTCGCCCGCCGGCCCGACAGATACGGCCCCGGCTGCACCGCCGGACGCGGGCTCGCCAGCCTCGCAGAAGCCAGGTCCGGCGCCGGGACGCAGCGCGCAGGATTTCAGCGCATGGCGCCCCGAATGGGAGGCGGCGCTGACAGACGCGCAGGTGCAAACCGGGCAGCAGCTGGCGCAGCAAGGCCTGGCGGATGGGGGCGTGCAAGCCTGCGTCGCGTGCCATGGCGAGCAAGGCGTAGCCCAGCCCGAAGGCGCGTTCCCGTCGCTGGCGGGGTTGTCGGCCGAATACATTGCGAAGCAGCTGATGGACTATCGGGAAGGCAGCCGCACGCAAGCGCTGATGACCACGATCGCGCGGGCGTTGTCGCCAGACCAGATCGGCCATCTCGCCGTCTACTACGCAGGCCTGCCCACGCCCGCGCCGGCCATGCCGCCAGACCGCCCCGAAGCAGCCCGGGAGCTGGACATGCGCGGCGACAACGCGCGGGCCCTGCCCGCCTGCGCCAACTGCCATGGGTTGGGCGGCCGGGGCGAAGGCGTGCTGCTGCCCCGGCTGGCGGGCCAGCCGCCGCAGTACTTTATTGCACAGATGAACGCCTTTCGCGGCGGCCAACGCCGCAACGACGATGCGGGCGTCATGCAGGCGTTCGCGCAAAGGCTCACGCCCCAGGAAATCGAGGCGCTGGCCCAATACTACGCATCTGGCGCCGCACCGCGCTGACTCATTACCGCAACCACTTGTACATCAGCGTCACAGCGTCATAACGCTGGCGCCGCACGTCCAGCGCAAACCCCGGAATCACGCCCGCGGGCTGGTATCCCAGCGACACGTACAAGGGCTCGGCGTTGTCGCCCGTGCGCGTGTCCAGGGTCAACAGGCGGCGGCCCAGGATGCTGGCGCCGTCTTCCAGCGCCAGCATCAGCCGGCGGGCAATGCCCCGTCTCCGAAAATCCGGGTGTACCAGCAGCTTGCGCACTTCGGCGCGGTGCGGCTGATTTGCGGGCGTGTCCCAGTCGAGCTGCACGGTGCCGGCCACCGCATCCGCGACGCGCGCCACCCAGAGCGCGCGGCCGCCCGCCTGCATGGCCGGCGCCACCTGCCGTTCCCAGAATGCCCGCGCATCGGCAGCGGTAAACGGCCACACAAAGCCAATGCAGGCTTCGTCCTGCACGCAGGCATGCAGCAAGGCATCCAGGCCATTCTGCTGTTGCCGGACTTGCCCGGGTGTCCAGCGCTCGACTGCGATCATGGTGTCCACCACGGCCTCACACGATGAAGAGCAGGTAATGTGCGCCGCGATCCGGCGGCGTAACGAACGCGCTGGCGCCTGCCAGCTGGTAGCGCAGGCAATCGCCGGGGTGCAGCACGTAAGTGCGCTGGTCTATGGAAAGTTGCAGTTGGCCTTCGAGCAGCAGCAGGTGGTGCTCCAGGCCATGGCGCGGCGGATCGCGATAGTCGATGCGCACGCCCGGCGCCAGGCGGCACTGCAGCACTTCACCGGCCAGGCGCTGCGCGGGCGGCGACACCGAGCGGCGCTCGAACCCCACGGTATCGTCGGTCCAGACGGGCTGCTGCGCATGCGTGACCAGCGGCTCGAAATCGTCTTCGACCATGCGCATCAGGCGCGACAGCGTCAGCCCGTAGGCCGCGCAAAGCCGGCCCAGCACGCTGGCGGTGGGGCTGACGGCGCCGTTCTCCAACCGTGACAGCGTGGCCCGGCTGACGCCCGACTGCTGCGCGAGTTGATCCAGCGACCAGCCCCGCTCGGCGCGAAGACTGCGCAGCCGCTGGGCCAGCTGGCGGTCAATGTTCAATATGTCGGGCGCAGATTCCATAAAAGAGATTATTTCTCAAATATGGAATATCCACAATAGCTGGTTCGGCGGGTTTGCCTGGCGCCGCCAGGGGCATAGCGCGCCCCCATGCGGCGCTCTCTTGCAAGTCAGCTGTCGTCGCCCGGCGGGGTACGCCCGCCCTTGCGGCCCGGATCGTCGCGGCCGGTGTCGGGCGGCGTGAAATTGCCTTCTTCGGTGATGCCCCTCGTACGCGCGCTCTGGTCGGCAGCGGCAGTGCCGCGGTCGAACACCGGCTGGTCGCTGCGCTGCGCGCGCGGCGGGTGATCCATATCGGGGCGAGGCGGATCGTCGTCGGACACGCGTCGCGGCCTCGGCGCACCGCGATTCGGATCAGGTTGGGGCAGCCCCTGCGCGTTCGCAGGCTTGTCGGCGTCGGACATGGCGGGTCTCCTGGTGGGTGATGCGGGCGGCGCCTGCCGCCGCCACCGGTGCGGCGCAAGTCGTATACCCGCCCACTGCGCCCCCGCACCTATGCCAGATGCGCCTTGCGCTCGCGCAGCAGTTCGCGCAGCACGCTGCGGTGGCAGCGGCTTTCATCCTCGCAATAGCAGCCCACCGAGAAATTGGTCGTGGCCGACAAGGCGGCCAGCAGGTCGAGCACCTTGCCGGCTTCGCCGCCCTGTAGTTCCTTGCGGATCTTGCTTGCCACTTTGCGCCATTCCGCATCCGTGCTGGCGGCCAGGGCGGCCTTTACCAGCTCGGGGCTCGGGGACAGGATGGGCAGCCATACATCGTAGAAATTGCGCCGCGCAAACTCTGCCTTGGGCACCCCGCGCGGCGGCCGCCGCACCGTGCCGATGCGCAAGCCCTCGTCGCGCAGCCGCGCGGACCCCAATTGCACAATGTATATGCTCACGATGCCCCCTTTTACAAAAAGCGCGGCGTGGCGTTCACGAATTTCAGCCTGCGCGCCGGCTTAGCCGATACACCAGTGTGTCCAGTTGGGTAAGGCCACGCTCGGCAAATTTGGGTTCTTTATCCAGGATATCGCGGCGATCGATCAGCTCGGCATGAGAGTGCGCGGCGTACAGCGCCTGCACTTCGTCGTCGCGCACCGAAAACGGCGGCCCGTCCATCTGCGATTGTTCGTAGTCGAGCGTAATGAGCAACCCACGGTACGACTCGGACAACTGGCCATACACATGCCTGGCGTAACGCGCGCGCATGTCCGCGGGCAATGCCACCAGTGCGGCACGGTCGTAGGCGCCCGCGCATTCCGACAGCACATCTGCACCCAGGTCGAAAATATCGCCGCAGTAGATCTCGATGTCGCCCGCGCGGTAATACTGCCCGTGGCCCGCCTGGCGGATGTCCGGCTGCAAGGCCTGCTCGGCAAAAAACTGCTCGACCGCCAGCGGCGAAAGCTCTACGCCCAGTACGCGATAGCCCTGCTCGGCCAGCCACACCATATCGATGGATTTGCCGCACAGCGGCACCAGCACGCGACTGCCGGCGGGCACGCGCAGCGTCGGCCAGTATTTGGCCAGCAGCGGCGTCACCCGCGATTGATGGAAATGCGTGCGCCCTTCGCGCCAGCGCTCGTGCCAGAATGCCGCGTCCATGCGTCAGTTGCCTTATGTTTGTATGCCCGGCCCGCGCGCACGGCTTGCGACATACATGCCGAAGCCGTGCGCGAAGGAACACACTATTTTGCAATAAAAGCAGAAAACCCGCGCCAGGGCACGGGCTTGGGAGCGGGCGCGCGCACGTATGCGCGGTGATCCGGGCAGGCGCCGGCGGGCCGGGGAATCAGGGCTGGCGCGCGGGCGCAACGCCGGGCGCCGGCGTTACTTCAGGTAGCTGCGCGCCGCGCGCTTCGCGCAGTTCGCGCAGGCGCAGCACCTGGGCGTCGAGCTCGGCGCGCAGGCGCTCTACTTCTTGTGGATTGGCCGCGCGCTCGGCGGCCAGCCGCAAATCGGCCATCAGCTTTGCCAGCTGCGCAATTTCGGCATCGGGCAATGGAGCGCTTACACGCCGTTGGCGGCGACGCCTGAGTACGCCGGCGAGCCGTTCGCGCAGTGCCACCACCGCCATCGCGCGCAACGGCTTTTTCAGAAACGGCGGCCAGCCCACGACTGCGCCGGCGGCAAGCGCCGTGGTAGACGCCCAGCCACGCGCCGAGGGGTCGGGCCCGGTCGCGCGCCCGAACGCATCGGCCAGTTCGCGTCTGTCTTGTTCCATCTTGGCAAGCAGCGCCTGCTTGTCAGCCTGGGTGGTCTTGGTCATAGTGGCTCCGGGCGGCGGCGGTGTCCAGGCGTACCTGGCGTGTGAGTTCGGCAAAGGGCGACGTTCTGGGCACGTTGCGCTTGGCCATGAACAACGCGATCAGCGTCACGAGCAGCCAGGCGCCGGCCACCAGCCACGCCGCCAGCGTACGGTGTTCGGTGTCCCAGAAACTGACGATCGACGCAACGGACAGAAACGCCAGCGTACCCAGCGCGCAGAACAACAGCGCCACGCTGCTGACCAGCGTCGTCACCAGCGCCGATCGGTACAGCGACAGTTCGATACCGGTAAGTTCAAGGTAGTCGCCGCTGCGCTCGGCCACGAACTCCGCAATCTGGCGCAGACGCCGCAGTCGTTCTGAAATCATGGCATCTCCTTCGTGAGGCCAGCCCACGCAGCAAATGCCATTCCTGCTTCACGGCCCCGCGCTAGGGGCGGCGCAGCGCCTCGACCTGGATCTCGAGTTCGACCTCGGGCTTGAAACCCATGTCCCGGCCGAAATCCAGCCCGTAGTCGCCCCGGTTGAACGACGCCGACACATCGGCGCCGCAGGCCTCGCGCTTTTCGAGGGGATGGTGCATGCACTTGAAATCGTCGATGTCGAGTTCCAGCGTACGGGTAACGCCCCGCAGCGTGAACTCGCCCACCGCCGTTTCGGGACGGTCGCCGTCGAACTCGGTGAACCGGCCCTTGAAAGTTGCCGTGGGGTAGCGGGCAGCGTCGAAGATATCCGGCGCCACGGCATGGCGGTTCATTTCGTCGTGTCCGAAGTCGACCGAGTCGATCTGCACGGTGATGTCTATGGTGCCGGTGCGGGCCGCGCGGTCCAGCACAATGACGCCGGACGTCTTGTTGAACTTGCCGCGCCAGGTCGACAGCCCGCCCAGGTGGTCGGCCTCGAAGCTGGGATAGGTATGCGAAGGATCGATGTCGTAGGTAACCGGCTCGGCGGCGGCGGGCGTGGCCAGGGCGGCGGCCGACAGCATGATGGGAAAAATCAACTTCATAGTTCTGGCTCCAAGGTCGCGACGCATGACCGGGATGACGCGCCGGGATGCCGATAAGAGACCGCGAATTCGTGCTTCAGTTCAATGCGGGCGGGCATGTGCCGCCCTTGCATCACGCCTGCAGCAATGGGCTGCGCATGCGACTGTAGCCACTGGCGCGGTCGTAGGCCAGGCCCAGCTGCAGGACTTCCAGGTCGTGCTGCGCAGGCCCGATGATCTGGATGCCGGCTGGCAGGCCGCCGGCGCCGAAACCCGCTGGCGCGGCCAGCGCGGGCAGGCCGCCCATGGTCGCGGGCACCACGGCTTGCATCCAGCGATGGTAGGTGTCCATCTCGCGCCCGCCCACCGAGGCCGGCCAGTACATTTCGGCATCGAAGGGAAAAACCTGGGCGGCCGGCAGCACCAGATAATCGAACTGCCCGAACAGTTGCCGGACTGCGCCGTACCACTCCGACCGCGCCACGGCGGCGCGATACACATCGGCGCCCGACAGCTTCAAGCCGCGTTCTATCTCCCATGCCGCCTCGGGCTTCAGCAGCGCGCGGGTGCGCGAGTCGTGGTACAGACCGGCATTGGCGCCCGCGAAAGTAAAGCTGCGCAAATCCAGCCAGGCGCGCCACAGCCGTTCCATATCGAATGCGGGCGACGCGGCATCGACCTGGCAGCCGATGGCACGAAAATGACTCAGCGACTGCTCGCACACCTGCAGCAGCCCGGGTTCCGTAGGCAGATGCCCGCCCAGGTCGCCCAGCCAGCCCACGCGCAGGCCCCGGCAATCGCGCTCGAGCGCGTCGGCGAACCGCCGCGGGTCATCGCCGCGCCGCGTCAGCGGGTGCCGGGCATCGAAACCCGCTTGCGCCGACAGCAGCAGGGCAAGGTCCGGCACGTTGCGCGCCATGGGCCCGCAGACGCTGAACTGCTGGAAGAACACCTCGTCGGCGGGCCCATATGGCACGCAGCCCGGTGTCGTGCGAAAGCCATAGACATTGTTGAAGGCCGCCGGCGTGCGCAGCGACCCCATCATGTCGGACCCGTCGGCCACGGGCAGCATGCGCAGCGCGACGGCCACGCCGGCGCCGCCGCTGCTGCCGCCCGCGCTGCGCGTGGGATCGAAGGCATTGCGCGTAATGCCGTACACGGAGTTGTAGGTATGGCCTCCCAACCCGAATTCCGGGCTATTGGTGCGGCCGATGAACAACGCGCCGCCGGCCCGCATGCGCTCGAGCACAAACGCATCGGCCTGCGTTACCTGGCCCGCATAGATGGGCGAACCTTTTGTGGTGACCATGCCGCGCGCCGGCACGATGTCTTTGGGCGCTTGTGGAAAGCCATGCAGCGGGCCCCGCCAGTTGCCGCGCGCGAGTTCGGCATCCAGCGCGGCGGCCTGTTGCGCCAGCGTCGCGCGGTCGAGCGCCGCCACAATGGCATTGACGTGGGGGTTGAATCGATCGATCTGTTCCAGGAACGCCTGCAGCACTTCTGCGCACGACACCTGGCGCTCGCGTATGGCCGAAGACAGCTCGACTGCATCCAGTTCGACAATGCCGCGCGGCGCGGCGGCGGACGAAGCATTCATGGTGCCCGTGCCCCTGAGTTGCAAAGCCCCCAGTATATCGACCCACCCCAGCGCGTGGATCGCCGCGCCGCGCCGGATCAGCCAGGCCCGCCGGGGCTTGCCGCCGCGCCGGCGGAACACGGTGCGGCGGGCTCGCCGAGATCCCAGTCGCCCACGGTGTACCAGTCGTCGCCCAGGAGCTCGGCCGGATGCATGGTGCGGCTGGACCCGTTACCGCACATCATGGAATCGGCGGCGCAGTATTTGTCGCAACCCCAGCAGACGCGCTCGGGATGCTTGGGGTGCAGCGGAAATTTCTTAGCCATGGACGGCTCGGCAGTGGCAAGGACAGATATCAAGGTACTGCCGCGCGCGCGGCCCTGCCTTTGATCTTGCACAAACTTGATGGCCGTTTCCGGCATGCCGGGCGGCGCCACGCTGCCCATGGCGAACCGCGGCGTTGCAGTATGCTGACTTGTTGTCTTGCCATGCGCGCATGGCAACGCCGCCCTCGTTATCGGCCCGCCCCGGCCTGGAGCCAAGCGTGGATTTCTACAGTGCCCTGGCGTTCCGCCAGGACGAAGTCATCAGCCTGGGCAAGCGCCTGATTCCAGACAATTAGAATGGGCCGGCCTATCCGGGGGCCGGCCTTCCGGGGGCCCGGCCTCCCGGGGGGCGCCTTCCGGGGAGCCGCTCAATGCGCCGGTGCCGCCGCCCCGGGCTTGTGATGCGTGCCGTACCGCTCGACCATGGTGCTGCTGGCGCGATTGAGTCCCGTCACCTGCACATCAATACCGTTGCGCCGGAACTTGTGCACCACGCGGTCCAGCGCATCCACGGCGGTGATATCCCAGAAGTGCGCCCGCGTCAGGTCGATGCGCACCTTTTGCAACGCCTCTTTGAAATCAAACTCCGATACCAGCGCCTCGGATGAAGCGAAGAACACCTGACCCTGCACCGCATACACGCGGCAGCCGGTGTCTGCGTCCAGCCGCGATTCCACCGTAAGAACGCCACGCACCTTGGACGCAAAGAACACCGCGCTCAGGAGCACGCCCACCAGCACGCCCAGCGCCAGGTTGTGCGTGGCCACCACCACGATCACCGTCGACAGCATCACGGCGGAAGACGATTTGGGATGCGAGGCCAGATTGCGCAGCGATGCCCAGCTGAACGTACTGATGGATACCATGATCATCACCGCGACCAGCGCCGCCATGGGGATCTGCTTGGCCCACGGCCCAAGAAAGACCACCAGCACCAGCAACACGGCGCCAGCCGTAAAGGTGGACAGGCGGCCACGCCCCCCCGACTTTACGTTGATGACCGACTGGCCGATCATCGCGCAGCCCGGCATGCCCCCCAGCAGGCCGGCCACGATGTTGGCCAGCCCCTGGCCCTTGCATTCGCGGTTCTTGTAGCTGGGCGTGTCCGTGTAGTCATCGATGATGGAGGCCGTCATCAACGATTCCAGCAGGCCCACGGCGGCCACCGCGACGGCATAGGGAAAAATGATGTTCAGCGTCTGCAACGTCAGCGGCACCGCGGGCAGCGCAAAGGCAGGCAGCTGGTCGGGGAACGCGCCCATGTCGCCCACGGTGCGTATGGGCAAGTCCAGCCACATCGCCAGCCCTGTCAGCACCACAATGCAGACCAGGGGCGAAGGGATGGTCTTGTTGATGAGCGGAAACAGATAAATGATCGCCAGCCCGCCGGCCGTCATGGCGTACACCGTCCAGGGCATGTCGGTAAGCTCGGGAAGCTGCGCCAGGAAGATCAGAATGGCCAGCGCATTGACGAAGCCGGTGATCACCGAGCGCGACACGAACCGCATCAGGGCGCCCAGCTTCAGCCAGCCTGCGCCTATCTGCAACAGGCCGGCCAGCACCGCCGTGGCAAATACATACTGCACGCCATGGTCCCGCACCAGCGACGCGATCACCAGGGCAACCGCGCCCGTGGCCGCCGAAATCATGCCCGGCCGGCCGCCCGCGATGGCGCATACCACCGCAATGCTGAAAGCGGCGTACAGGCCCACCTGGGGGTCCACACCCGCGATGATCGAAAAAGCCAGCGCTTCGGGGATCAACGCCAGGGCCACAACCACGCCGGCCAGCAGGTCGCCGCGGACATTACCGAGCCAGTCTCGGCGCAATGTCGATATTGTCATGAAATCAAAAACAGGAAGCCGCGTGCCAGCACGCGGGGGCATCAGGGGAAAGACTGCGGGATTGCCGCAACAGGCGCATCGCCCGCGCCGTTACCGGGCGGACATCAGGCAAAACTGACGTAGGGGGTCACATCGGAGGGGTACCAAAGGCGGCAGGACGCCCGGCATTGTACCGTTGTCACAAATCGCTCCGTTCAGTAGCGATGTCGGTGAAGGATTGCCGCTACCATTTACGAAATGCGTCGCCCTGGATACCAACCCCCCGGGGCGACGCTATTGCTTGCTATTGCTTCTGTCCAATCGACCAGGGAGACAACAATGCAGTCTTATCTGAAGTTCGCGCTGCTGGCCGGCGCTATCGGCATGACGGCCGTTGCGCGCGCCGAGGTCACTGTGCCGGTACACCAAGCCACCCCCCAGGGCCCGGGCGCCGAAGTCGGCACGGTGTCGCTGGCCGACAGCAAATACGGTCTGGTGCTCACGCCCGACCTGAAAGACCTGCCTCCCGGCGTTCACGGTTTCCACGTACACGAGAACGGCAGCTGCGACGCCAAGGAACAGGCCGGCAAGCCCGTGCCCGCCGGGGCGGCAGGCGGCCACTACGATCCCGACGGCACGAAAAAGCACGGCACGCCGTGGTCGGACGACGGCCACCGGGGAGACTTGCCGGCGCTATACGTATCCGCCGACGGCACCGCCACCACGCCCGTACTCGCGCCGCGCCTGAAGCTGGCCGACGTGCAGGGCCGCGCCCTGATGGTGCACGCGGGCGGCGACAACCACAGCGACCACCCGCAACCCCTGGGCGGGGGCGGGGGGCGCATCGCCTGCGGCGTCATCCCGAAATAATCGGCCGGGGCGGCGCGGCCGCCCCGGGTTGCGCCTGCACCGCCCTGCCCGGCCCCTGCGCGGGCGGGCACGCATGGTCAGACCGTCTCGGCCTCCTGCGGCGCTTCCTGGCCATCGATCGCATACCGGATCGCATCCTCGATCCGATCCAGCAAGACGAACTTCAGCTTGCCGCGCGCTTCAGTTGGCACGTCGTCCAGGTCTTTGGCATTGCGGCGCGGCAACATCACGGTGGATATCCCCGCGCGCAAAGCCGCCAGCGTTTTTTCCTTGACCCCGCCTATCGGCAGCACCAGCCCGCGCAGGCTGACCTCGCCGGTCATGGCCACGTCAGAACGCACCGGCCGCCCCGACAGCAACGACGCCAGCGCCAGGAACATCGCAACGCCGGCGCTGGGGCCATCCTTGGGCGTTGCGCCAGCCGGCACGTGGATGTGCACATCGGTTTTTTCGAGTGATTCGCCCGTCCATATCTTGGCCAACGTCAGCGCGGTCTGGGCGGATTCCTTCATTACATCGCCCAGCTGCCCGGTCAGTATCAGTTTGCCGGAGCCCGGCGTCTTTGAAGCCTCGATAAAGAGAATGTCGCCGCCCACGGGCGTCCATGCCAGGCCGGTGGCCACCCCGGGCAGCCCGGTGCGCAATGCCACTTCGTTTTCGAAGCGCTGTGCGCCCAGAATGGGCGGCAGGTCGGCGGCATCGATGCGCACCTGCGCAGTCTTGCCTTCGGCCACCTGCATGGCGGCGTGGCGCAAGGCCGCCCCGATCTCGCGCTCGAGCTGGCGCACGCCGGCCTCGCGCGTGTAATCGCCCACGATCGACGCCAGCGCGGCGTCAGTCAGCTCGGCCTGCCCCGCGGCCAGCCCGTTGGCTTCAAGCTGGCGCGGAACCAGGTAACGCCGGGCGATCTGCAGCTTTTCATCCTGGGTATAGCCGGGCAACTGGATGATCTCCATGCGGTCGCGCAGCGGGCCGGGTATGGTGTCGAGCACATTGGCCGTGCAGATGAACATCACGCGCGACAAGTCGAAATCCACGCCCAGGTAGTTGTCGCGGAATTTGCTGTTCTGCTCCGGATCCAGCACTTCGAGCAGCGCGCTGCCCGGGTCGCCATGAAAACCGCCGGCGCCGAGTTTGTCGATCTCGTCCAGCATGATCACCGCGTTACTGGTGCCCGCGCGGCGCATGGCCTGGATGATGTTGCCCGGCAATGCGCCCAGATAAGTGCGACGGTGGCCGCGAATTTCGGCCTCGTCGTGCACGCCGCCCAGCGCCACGCGCTGGAAGGCACGCCCCGTGGCGCGCGCAATGGATTGCCCCAGCGAAGTCTTGCCCACCCCGGGCGGGCCGGAGAAGCACAGAATGGGGCTGCGGCCTTGCGGGTTGAGCTTGCGCACCGCCAGGTATTCCAGGATGCGCCGCTTGATCTTGTCCAGGCCGAAGTGGTCTTCGTCCAGCACCTTGCGCGCTTCGGCCAGGTCGATGGGCGGCGGGGGCTCGTGCTTCCAGGGCAGTTCGGTCAGCCATTCGAGATACGTGCGCAGCATCGCCGATTCGCCGCTGGATTCGCCCATGCGCTGCAGCCGCCCGAGTTCTTTGAGCGCGTGGCTCAGCACTTCTTCGGGCATGCCGGCCGCGTCGATGGCGTCTTTCAGGCGCGCGACCTCGGCGGCGTTGTCGTCGATTTCGCCCAGTTCTTTCTGGATTTGCCGCAATTGCTCGCGCAGCACGGTCTCGCGCTGGCGCTCATCAAATTGGGCGCGCGTGCGCTCGCCGATTTCTTTGGACAGGCGCAGCACTTCGACGCGCCCGGCCAAGAGCTCGATGACGAGATCCAGGCGCCGCGTCAGGCCGAACGTTTCCAGGATGTCTTGCTTCTGTTCCGGCTTGATGTCGATCATGTGCGTGACCATGTCGGCAAGCAAACCGGGCGAATCAATGCCGCGCACCACGCCGATGAGTTCATCGGGCACATTGGGCAGCAACGCAATGGCGCTGATGGCCTGTTCTTTCAGTTGCAGGAAGCGCGCCTCGGTCTGGCTGTCTTGCTCCTGTGCTTCGGGTATTTCGGCCACGCGCGCCACCATGAAGGGCCAGCCTTCCAGGAATTCAAGCACACGGAACCGCGACTGCCCCTGAACCAGCAGATGATGCGCGCCTTCCTGCCCGGTGATATAGCGGGCGATGGGGCCTTCGGTGCCCACCCAGCGCAGGTCGTCGGGGCCGACGTCGGCCTTGCCCGGGTCGCGCTGCAACAGGAAGCCCACCGGACGTTCGGTTTTGACAGCCTCTTGCGCCGCCGCCACGGACGACTCGCGCCGCACCGTCACCGGTGACAGCACGCCGGGGAACAATACCGCGTCGCGCAGCGGAATGATGATGCGCGCGTCGTCGGGCAAAGTGCGGGTATCGCTCATGGAGCCTCCCTTAGTTTATGCAGGGTCAAGACCAGGCAGCCGTCCACGAATTCGGACGATGCGGGTTCCAGGGCGTGCAGCGGCAGCGCGATGCGGCGGCGGAAGCGGCCGTAGGGGATCTCGAAGCGGTGGATGCGGGCGTTGGCCGCGCAGGGCATGGGACGCACCCCCGCCACCGTGATGCCGCCCGGGTCGAACGCCACCACCAGCGTGTCGGCGGGCACCCCCGGCAGCGCCACATACACCAGGACCGACGTGGCGGTCTCGATGACATCGACCGGGGGTTCCCAGTGCGGCGCATCGCCGGACCCGGCGCGCAGCACCTGGCGCTTGAGGCGCTCGGCGTGTTCGAGCAGCGCCAGCGCATCGCCCCAGATCCAGGATGAAAAATCTCGCGATCTCATGAACTTGCCCTCGTGGCCATAGTTCGTATCTGGCGGCGGGCCAGCAAATTTCAAGCCATGCACACCTGGCGCACGCGCACAGCGCCGCGCCGGCGCGCGGGGCCTGAGCGGCCGGGCCCGCGCCGTCTCATGTCATGATGCGCGCCGGGCGCGCCGAACGCAACCGGGCGGCAGGAGCTACGAGGCCGACTCGGCCACGGCCGTGGGCCGGCCGTAAAACGGGTAGCTCGGGTCGTTGTAGCCGGGGCTGGACGCATGCCCGGGCACGACCCAGCCATTGACCATGGCTTCTTCTTCGGGCGTGATGCCGAGTTCCAGCGCCCCGTAGTAGTCCTGCATCTGCGCCAGTGTGCGCGGCCCGGCGATCACCGCGGAAATCAGCGGGTTGGCCAGCACCCATGCGGTGGCGAAATGCCCCGGCAGAACCCCGCGCTGCTTGCAGTACTCGGTAAGCTGCGCCGCGATCTGCAACGATTCGGGACGGAATTCGGTGTCGAGAATGCGCTTGTCGCCGCGCCCGGCGCGCGTGTCCGAAGCAGGCGGCTGGCCCGGCGCGTACTTGCCCGTAAGCACGCCTCGCGCAATGGGACTGTAGGGCACCACGCCCAGGCCGTAGTGGCCGCAAGCGGGCAGGATCTCGACCTCGGGCCCGCGGTTCAGCATGTTGTAGTACGGCTGGCACACCACTGGCTGGGGTACGCCCAGCTCCCGGCACAGTCGTATCACCTCGGCAATGCGCCAGCCCCGGAAGTTCGACAATCCGAAACTGCGCAGCTTGCCTGCGCGGATCAGGTCGCCCAGCGCGTACACCGCCTCTTCCAGGTTTTCTTCGTGAAAGTCGCGGTGCAAATACAGGATGTCGATGTAATCGGTGCCCATGCGGGCCAGGCTGGCATGCACGCCCTGCATGAGCCACTGACGCGAATAATGCGAATGGTTGGGCGCCGACGAAACCCTGTTGCCGATTTTGGTGGCCAGCACCCAGTCGTAGCGCTGTCCGCCCAGCAGCTTGCCCACCACTTCTTCCGAGCGGCCCTGGTTGTACACATCGGCCGTGTCGATGAAGTTCACGCCCGCCTCGCGCGCCGAGGCAACAATACGCTGCGCTTCCTCAAAGGGCGTCTGCTCGCCGAACATCATCGTGCCCAGGCACAACGGCGACACACGCAGGTTGCTGGTACCAAGACGGCGGTATTTCATGGCGTGAACTTCCTGTACGGATGCAGTTGAAGGTAGCGCCAAGCGTACCGCGATTGACGCGGGCACGCAGCACTGCTGGGCCGCCGTCCCGTCCACCTTCACGATCCGTGAAGTGCCCTTTACGATTGCGGACTACCGCGGCGCGCCCATCACTTTTACAGTCACTGCATCCCGATGGCGCCGGACCGGCCATATCATTCATCCAACAAGGGAAAGCAATGACCAAGAGCGGCGTACTGCAGATCCCGTCCATGCGAGACAAGTGCTCGGACGCGGAATGGAAGGCGCGCGTAGATCTCGCAGCCTGTTATCGGCTGGTAGAGCTGTACGGCATGGCCGACATGATGGCCAACCACATATCGCTGCGGGTGCCCGACGAGGACAACGCGTTCCTTATCAATGCCTACGGCATGATGTACGAAGAAATCACGGCGTCCAGCCTGATCAAGGTCGACCTCGACGGCAACATCCTGTCCCGGCCGGATTTCGGCGAGCTGGGCTACGGCATCAACAAGGCCGGCTATGTCATCCACAGCGCCATCCACGGCGCCCGCCACGATGCCAACTGCGTAATCCATACGCATAGCTGGGCATCGATGGCGGTGTCGTCGCTGGCCTGCGGCCTGGTGCCCGCCACGCAAACCGCCATGCGCTTCCTGAAGATCGGCTACCACGACTATCAGGGCGTGGTGCTGGATACCAAAGAACAGGCGTCGCTGATCGCCGACCTGGGCCAGGGCGAAGCGCTCATCCTGCGCAACCACGGCGCCCTGACCGTGGGCCGCACAGTGGGTGAAGCATTCAACTGGATGCACCGGCTCGAGCTGGCATGCCGCGCCCAGCTAGCGGCGCAGGCGACTCAGCAACCGCTGCAGCAGGTGCCGCCCGACGTGCTGGAAGAAACCTGGAACAACTATCAGCCGGGCACGCGGCGACCCTACGGCGTAATGGAGTGGCCCGCCCTGCTGCGCAAGCTCGACCGTATCGACAGCAGCTACCGCGATTGACGCCGCGGGCGCTGCAACGGCCCGCATTACCGCAACAGCACGTGACGCCGGCGCCGGCAGCGCCGCGCGTGCCCGTGCGCAACATAAGCATAACCAACGGAGAGACACCATCATGAACCCGACCTGCAGTTCCCTATTGGCGTGCGGCATCCTGGGGCTGGCCGCGGCGCTGCCCGCACAGGCCGCCTACCCCGAGCGGCCCGTGAAAGTCGTCGTCGCGTTTACGGCGGGCGGCACGACCGACAAGCTCACGCGCAGCGTCAGCGACAAGCTTGGCCAACAGCTGTCGGAATCGTTCATCGTCGAAAACCGGCCCGGCGCCGGCGGCAATATCGGCACCGAATATGTCGTGCGGTCCGATCCCGACGGCTACACGCTGATCGTCGACTCGGTGGGCCCTATCGCGGTGAACCCGTCGCTGGGCAAGCTCAGCTACGACCCGCTGACCGATCTGGTGCCCATTGTGCAGATCGCCACGGTGCCCAACGTGCTGGTCGTGCCGCCCACTCTGCCCGTCAAGGATTTTGCCGGCTTTCTGGAATATGCCAAGTCCAAGAAAAGCCTCAACTATGGCTCGACCGGGGTAGGCACGTCGTCGCATTTGTCCAGCTTCCTGCTGATGCAAGAGGTGGGCGTGCCGGACGCCACGCACATTCCTTATAAAGGCGCCGACGCGATCAACGACTTGATGGCGGGCCGGCTGGACTTCATGTTCGCCACGGCGCCGTCCGTCATGGGGCAGATCCGTTCCGGCAAGTTGCGCGCGCTGGCCGTCAGCACGAGCGCGCGCTCGCCTTCGCTGCCAGAACTGCCCACCGTGGCGGAATCCGGCTTCGCCGGCTTTGACGCCGGGTCGTGGTTCGGCTTTTTCGCCCCGAAGAATACCCCGGCCGAAGTGATCGCCACCATCAACAAAGGCGTGAACACGGCGCTACCCGACCTGCACGAACAGCTGCTGGCCGAAGGCGCCAACCCGGTCGGCGGCTCGCCCGAGGACTTCGGCCGCTTCACCCGCGCGGAATACGAAAAGTGGAAGAAAATCCTGCAACAGGCGGACGTGAAGGCGCAATGACGGCTCCCGTCCGCATTCTTTGCTCCGCACAGGAAGCGCCCCGGCTGGCCGAGCCGCTGCGAACGCTGGCCCGCGACATCACGCTGTGCCATCCGGGCGACCCCCAGGCCGAGCTGGCCGATGTCGCCTTTGTTTCGCGTGACATCACGGGGCGTTCCACCAAGTTCGAGATCCATCCCGACACCGAGCGCTTTTATTCGGCCCTGCGGGCGGCCCGCCGTCTGCAGTGGCTGCATGTGCATTCCATCGGCCTGGATCGCGACATTTACCAGGAAGTGCGCGCACGCGGCGCGCGCGTCACCGCATCGCATGGCGCCTCGGACGCGGTGGTGGCGCAGGCGGCAGTGGCCGGGTTGCTGGCGCTGGCGCGCCATCTGCCCCACCTGTTGCGCGCCCAGCAGCGCCGACTATGGGCGCCCTTGTTCGACGAGTGGATGCCCCGCGATCTCGACGGGCAGCACGCCGTCATTGTGGGGTGGGGCGGCATCGGCCAACGCATCGGCCAGCTGCTGCAGGCCCTGGGTCTGCGCATTTCGGTGGCGCGCCACAGCGGCCGGCCCGCCGCGCCGGGCATCCGCACGGTGCCGTACAGCGGCCTGGCAGAGTTGCTGCCCGACGCCGCGTGGCTGGTGCTGGCCTGCCCGCTCAGCGACGCGACCCGCAACCTGGTAGATGCGCGCACGCTGGCCGCGCTGCCGCCGCATGCGCAGGTGGTCAACGTCGCGCGCGGCCACGTCATCGACGAAGCCGCGTTGATTCAGGCGCTGCGGGCGCAAGCCCTGCGCGGCGCATTTCTGGACGTGTTCCAGCACGAGCCCCTGCCGGCCGACTCGCCGCTGTGGGACATGGAAAATGTGATCGTGTCCCCCCACAGCGCCGGCTTTTCGGACGGCAATGCCGAGCGGGTGCGCCGCATTTTCCTGGACAATCTGCGGCGCTGGCTGGACGGCAGCCTGTAACCGCGGGCGTGCGGCCGGGCCCCCGCACGCCCGGCCATGCGCCGACGCGGCCGCTTACGCGTATAGCGGCTCCCCGTCCTTGCCCACCCCCTTCACCCGGCGCAGGATGCGATACGCCGCGCGCTCGGCCTCGTCCTGCTCGAAGTACGGCGACGACTGGGGAGGCTCCCAGACCCGTTCGGCTAGCGGCACCCCGTCGCCTTCCGGACGCGTTGCCACCCGTATGGCAAAGCCGCCTTCATTTGCGACCACCACGTCGCAGAACACCCGATAGCCATTCAGCGAGACACCTGTAGCGATGTTCATATGCGTTGTTCCTCTAAATGCTGAACCAGCCCAATTCACGCGTGGCGCCTGTATCCCGGTTCTATGCGCTTCAAGCGGGAACGCCACGTAACGGGATGTCAGCAAATGGTGTGCCCGACTGCCTGCCCGGTCGCATGCCGGTATTTTTTACGAATTGTTTCGATTGTGCGTGGCGCCCCCTCCCAAATACGGATATTATTTATCCTTAAGGACAAGTTATATCCGCAATAGGAGAAAGCCATGAGCGCGCGCCTGAACTACGTCGAGCAGTCCCCTGAGTTTTTCAAGAAATTCGTGCAGTTCAGCAATGCCCTGAGCGGGGGCAGCATCGAAGAAAAGACGCATGACCTGGTGCAGATCCGCGCCTCGCAGATCAATGGCTGCGCGTTCTGCCTGGATATGCATATCAAGCAGGCCAAGATCCATGGCGAGAGCGAATTGCGCCTGCACCACGTGGCCATCTGGCACGAGTCCCCCCTGTATTCGCCGCGCGAGCGCGCCGCGCTGGCCTGGGCCGAGGCGCTCACCCGCCTGCCCGAAGGCGGCGTGCCCGACGATATTTACGAACTCGCGCGCAGCGAGTTTTCGGAAAAAGAAATCACCGACCTGACGTACCTGGTGATGGCCATCAACGCCTGGAACCGCATCAACGTAGCGTTCCGCAATGAGCCGGGCTCGGCGGACAAGGCATTCGGCCTGGACAAGGCAGGCCTGGGCTGACGGCAGGCGGTGTGTCGATTGCGCCGGTTACCCGGCGCGCCGCAGCACCCATTCTTGCGTGCGCTGCAGCAGTGCAGGAGACACCTCGGCCGTCAGCGTGTCCAGTACGTCGGAAATCCGCGTCTCGCGCAGCGAATTGCGCCACGCTTCGTCGGCGCGCCACATCAGGCGGGCAATGATGCAGGGCGCCTCAGCCTTGTACCCCTCGGGCCAGCACGGGTTGTTGGTCCGTATTTCCTTGCATGCAAAGGTACTGGCCGGGCCCTCGACGGCCTCGACAATATCCAGGAAGCTGATGTCGGCCGGCGCGCGGGCCAGCCGGTAGCCGCCCGACGGGCCCAGCGTCGTTTCCACCAGCCCCGCCTGCGACACGGCCTGCAGCGCCTTGGACAGGTATTCTTTGGGCACGCCGTGCAATTCGGCCAGGGCCTTGGTAGACAGATACCGGCCAGGCGGCAGGCCCGCCAAGGCGACACAGCAATGCAACGCCCATTCGACCTGGCTTTTCAGATTCATCGTTTACCCGTTGTCAGAAAGCCGGCGCGCCCGGCGCCGCGCGATGGATTAAGGATACTAGATATCCTCGAATGGCGCCCCTCGCGTGTAGCGGGGCGCGACAGCCTGTAAACTGCCGGATTTTTGACTCTGGCACATGGTGCAAGTACCCCGGCGCGCAGGTGTCAGCGGCCCTACGCTGGTACGCCTGCTTGCTCGCCTGATAGACGCCGACATTCCCGCGTCGCGGCAACCGCTGGCCGAACGGCTCAGCCAGTGGCTGAGCTGGACCGATGCCATCGCGCTGTCGGCAGTGCTCGACGGCGCGGCGCCCGCTCCGGCAGCCCCTCCGCGCGCGTTCGACGCAGCAGAGGCTCGCGAGGTGCAGCGCGTCAGGGAGTCTATCGCCCGGGCTATCGACGACGACACGCCGTTTACCGCGCCGCCGATACGTGTGTCACGAGCCGCGGCCACGCCCGCGCCGGCGCCGGCCGCCGCGGAACCGGCCTACATCATCTACCGCCAGCGTTACCAGGCCATACAGCAGACCATGGAAACCAGCATTGCCAAGTTGCGGGCGCGCCTGCGGTCGCTGTTGGCCACGCAAACACCTGCCATGGCGCGCCTGGCGGTGGTCGACGCCATCATGGAGCGCTCGCTGAGCGCGCACGAACGGCGCCTGCTCGCCACCATTCCGGGCATGCTCGAAGGCCATTTCAACCGGATGCGCCAAGCGGCCGAAGACGCGGCAGACGCCGCCGGCGCCGCCTCAGCGCCGCACTCCTGGGTGGCCGCGTTCCGCGCCGACATGCGCAGCGTGCTGCGCGCCGAACTGGACATCCGCCTACAACCCATCGAGGGCCTGCTTGCCGCCCTGCGCGCCCATTGACCCGGACACCATGACACGAAATCTCGTTGCCCTTGTTATTTTCCTGGCGGGCCTGGCCGTTGTGGGCTGGGTCGGCGCCGGCTATGTCGGCTCGAACACCCTGGCGCTGGCCGTCACGGGCCTGATCGGTGTCGTCTACCTGGCCGGCGCCCTCGAGCTGCGGCGCTACCAACTGGGCACCGCCGGGCTGGCGCGCGCCACGGCATCACTGAACACACCGCCAGCCCGTCTGGATGACTGGCTGGCGCAGGTGCCGGCCGGGCTGCGCCATATTGCGCAACTGCGCGTCGAGGGCCAGCGCACGGCCTTTCCCGGCCCCGCGCTGGCGCCCTACCTTGCCGGCATGCTGGTGCTGCTGGGCATGCTGGGCACCTTCCTGGGCATGGTGGCCACCTTGCGCGGCACGGGCGCCGCGCTGGAAGGCGCGGTCGACCTGCACGCGATCCGCTCGTCGCTGGCCGCTCCGGTGCACGGCCTGGGCTTCGCTTTCGGCACCTCGGTGGCGGGCGTGGCATCCTCGGCCGCGCTGGGTCTGCTGGCCGCATTGACGCGGCGCGAGCGCCTGCGCGCCGTACAGCAACTGGACGCCGCCAGCGCCACCACGTTGCGCGAATACTCGCAAAGCCACCAGCGCGAACAGACTTTGCAATTGCTGCAGAAACAGGCCGACGCCATGCCTTTGGTGGTCGACCGCCTGCAGGAAATGATGGCGACGCTGGAACGGCAGAACCTGGCGCTGCACGAACGGCTGGCGGCCAGCCAGGACGCGTTTCACGGCAAGGCGGATGCCGCCTATACACGCCTGGCCGCCGCCATGGAGCAGGCGCTCAAGCAAAGCGTGGCCGACAACGCCGAGGCTGCCGGCGCCGCCATCCGGCCGGCGGTGGAAGCGACGCTGGCCGGCCTGGCCCGCGAGACTTCCGCCTGGCAGGACACCCTGGCGCACGCGGTGCGCCAGCAACTGGACGACGTGACCGGCCGCTTCGAAGCCACCACCGGCAAGGTGGCCGAACTCTGGACCGATGCGCTGGCGCAGCATCGGCACGCCGGCGCGAGCCTGGCGCAGGATCTGGGCGTCACGCTGCAGCGTTTCACCGACACCTTCGAACAGCGCTCGGCCGGCCTGCTGGATAACGTAGGCGTGCGCCTGGATACGACGGCCGCCGCCCTGCAGGCCGCCTGGGACGGCGCCTTGGCCCGGCAATCCGCCACCGGCAGCGAACTGGCCGAACAGCACCAGCGCGCACTGGCGGCCGCCACCGCCAGCCTGCAGGAACAATCGGCGGCGCTGGTGCAGAGCCTGAACCAATCGCATGCCGGCCTGCAGGCCGAACTGGCCGCCCGCGACGAGCAGCGCCTGGCCGCCTGGCAAGCCTCGCTGGGCGAGGTGGCCGACACGCTTCGGCTGCAGTGGGAACAGGCCGCCACCCAGGCGGCCGCGCAGCAACAGCAGGCATGTGATGCGCTGGCGCAAACCGCGCGGGAACTGTCTACACAAACCCACACCCAGGCGCGCGAGACCATCGCCGAAGTGGCGCGGCTGGTGGATGCGGCCGCGCAGGCGCCGCACGCCGCAGCCCAGGCCATCGCAGGCTGGAACAGCACGCTGGACGACATGTCGGCCGCCCTGCGCGAACAATGGGACTACGCCAGCACACTGGCTGCCGAGCGCCAGCAGCAGATCTGCGACACACTCGAACGCACCGCGCAAGACCTTGCCGCCCAGACGCAGGCGCATGCGCAGCAGACGATCGCCCAGGTCACGCAGCTGGTGCAGACGGCCGCCGAAGCGCCCAGGGCCGCCGCCGATGTCATCGCCGAGCTGCGCCAGAAACTGACCGACAGCATGGCGCGCGACAACGCCATGCTCGAAGAACGCAGCCGCCTGATGCAAACGCTGGGCACGCTGCTGGACGCCGTCAACCACGCATCGACCCAGCAGCGCACGGCAGTCGACGAGCTCATCACCACATCGGCGGGGCTGCTCGAAAGGGTGGGCAGCCAGTTCACCGCCAAGGTCGAGGCCGAGACCGATAAACTCGGCGGCATCGCCGCGCAGGTGACCGGCAGCGCCGCGGAAGTCGCCAGCCTGGGCGAAGCGTTCGGCGCAGCGGTGCAGGCCTTCGGCGAATCCGGCGACAAGTTGGCCGAACATCTGCAGCGCATTGAGGCCGCGCTCGACAAATCCATGGCGCGCAGCGATGAGCAGCTGGCGTACTACGTCGCCCAGGCCCGCGAAGTGGTCGATCTCAGCGTACTGTCGCAGAAGCAGATCCTGCAGGACCTGCAGCAACTGGCCAGCCGGCAGCAACCGTCCGAAAGCGGCGAAACGGCATGAGCGACGACATCGAAGCCGGCGTCGAGCCCACCGCGCCCGCCTGGGCGGTCTTCGGCGACCTGATGTCCGTGTTGATGGGCGCCTTCGTCCTGGTGCTGGTGGGCGTCGTGGGCGTGCAGGCAGAGCTGTCTGCCCGCCTGGAGGATGAAGTCAGGCAACGCCAGCAGGAAACCCAGCGGCGCATGGAACTCGAACAGGCGCTGGCCGGCCCCCTGGCCGCGGGCAGCGTCACGCTGGTCGACGGCCGCATCGGCATCAGCGGCAGCGTGCTGTTTGCGCTGAACTCCGACCAGTTGCAGCCCGAAGGCCTGGAAGTACTCAAGAGCCTGGTGGGCCCGTTGTCGGAATACCTGCGGTCACGCGACGAAATCCTGATGGTCAGCGGCTTTACCGACAACCAGCCGGTGCACGGCAACAACCGCCGCTTTGACGACAACTGGGAACTATCGGCCCAGCGCGCGCTTACCGTCACCCGCGCCCTGATCGAACAGGGCATCGCGCAGGACGCCATATTCGCCGCCGCATTCGGCGAACAACAGCCGGTGGCGTCGAATGACGACCCGGCCGGGCGCGCCCACAATCGCCGCGTGGAAATCGCGCCGATTGCCCGCGTGCCGAACCACAAGGCGCAGGACGGTGACTGACCCGCGCGACGCCACCATTCAGGCCACGCTGGCTGCCTGGCGCGACCAAGGCGTGCATCGCACGCATCCCGCGCGCTTTTGCCTGATCGAGGCGCTGGCCGCCCGCGCGCAACGCGTCGACGGCCAGGCGCGCCAGGTACTGCAGGCGCGGCTTGACGTCCTGGTGGGCGAGTTCCGGCAGGCGCTCGGCGCGAATACGCCGCCCGAGGCGCAAGCCGACGACGCCGCCGCGGCGGCCGTGTCAACAGCGCCCCAGGGCGCAGAACCTGCCCCCCCGGGCGCGCCGCAGAGTCTTTGCGAGCTCCTGGGCTACATGCAGGATCACCCCGCCGCCGCGCACGACGGCGAGGCCGCGCAAGACCGGGCGCGGTTGCGCCAGCGCTACCCCGAGCTGGACTTGCTGGATTATTTCCAGGCCACCTGGGCCCGCCTGAGCACCGACCGGCAGCTGCTCCAATCCGAAGAACAGGTTCACGAAAACGCGGGCCCGTTGAATTCCAACCACCTGGTGCACCGCGCGCTGTCGCTCATGCGCGCGCAATCGCCGGGCTATCTGCATCAGTTCCTGGCATACCTGGATGGCCTGGGCTGGGTGGACCAGCTCGTCAACAATGGCGGGCTGGCGGCCAGGCCCGCCGCGCGGGGCAAAAAGCCCGGCCGCGCCGCGCGCTAGCGGGCGGCGTCACGAACCGGGCCGCCGCACCACCCTGAGCATGCCGCTTTCGGCCCCGCCGCAGAACAGGCGGTCGGCCCCGTCGGACTCCAAGCCCGACACATACATTCCTTGCGGCATCGCGGCACTGGCCAGCACCTTGCCGGTGCGCGGATCGACGCGGCGCAACTCACTCGTGTCATCTTCCCAGGTGGCATGCCACAACTCGCCGCCGACCCACGTCACACCGGTCACATACCGGTTCGACTCCAGCGTGTTGAGCACCTTGCCCGTTCCCGGGTCTACCTGGTAGATCTTGCGGTGCCTGAAATGTGCCACCCACAGCATGCCTTCGGCCCACGCCAGGCCGGAATGGCCATCGCCGTCGGGCGTGGGCAGCGTGGCCAGCACCTTGCCCGTCTGCGGGTCGATCTTGCGTATCTCGTTGCCATCGATCTGGTAGAACGCCTTGCCGTCGAACGCCGTGCCCGCGGGGCATGCTGCTGCAACGGCGCGTCCCGGCGCGCCCGTGTCCGGATCAATGGCCTGCAAGCGGTCACCGGTGGCCAGCCAGACATGCCGGCCGTCGTAAGTGACTCCATTAATCTCCTTCACCTGCGGGAAAGGGCCATGTTCGTGAATGACTTCGGCTGTCTTGCTCATGCGGCACCTGGTTGGTAGATTGAAAAAAATACTCACCACGCCTGCATGCTAGTCGCCGTACCACGGCCCGGGAAGTAACAAGCTTGTCGCGAATTCCGGGATGGCCACGGCCATCCAGCGCCGCGCTCGCCCCTGCCCCACCGGACGCACGCGGCCCAAGCGCACCAAAGCCTCCAGCGAACGCTGTACCGTACGCTGGCTGGTTGCCAGCGCCAGGGCCAGTGCCGAACTGGACCACGACTCGCCATCGGACAGCAGGGCCAGTACCGGCGCGTGCGGCGTTTCGTCAGGCCAGGCCAGCACCACCACCGTTGCGCCGCGGGGCGACAGCACATAGCCCCGCGCCGTGGCCTGTATGCCGGCCAGCCCGCGCAACGCGCTGCGCAGGCGGCCCATTTCTACGCGCAGCCGCGCACGGTGCGACTCGTCGCCGTGCCGCATGCGGAACACGCCGGCGATCAGGGCATCGCGCGGCGCGTCGGCGGGCCATGCGTCGGCCAGCATGCGCGCCAGCATGAACAAAACGGGGCGGCGCGCCAGGCCCACCACAGATCCACCCTGGCGCACCGCATGCCGGCACGCGTCGACCACCAGCGTTTCGGAAGCCAGCAAGGTCTCGATCTCGTCGAGCCCTGCCGCGCGACGCGCGCCAGACAGGCTCAGCCGGGCCATGGGCGCGTCCAGCGTGCGTTCGGCATTGCCGACCTCTGCCAGCAACGCGCCGATGCGCGCCTGCTGCGCGATGTGGCGCGCCTGCGCCAGGGCAGCCCGCGCGGCGTGCGCCTGCATGCGTCGCATCGCAATGCCCGCCGTCACCAGCGCATGCACGGCTCGCAGCGCCGCCGGCAGCGACGGGCCAGGCGGCCCGCCCAATGCGCTTTCGGCCTGTTCGAGCCGACCCAGCAGCAGCAGCCGCCTTGCATCGATATAGCGCGCATGAACGACGTTGATGGCGTCGCCTTCGCGCTGCAGCACAGCGCGCGCCGCATCCAGCGATCGCGCGGGCCATGCCAGGTCACGCATGGCCAGGGCGATCTCGGCTTCGGCCACCATGCACCGGGCGCGCGCCAGCGCGGCTTGCGGCCCGAAGCCACGGGCGGCGTCGCGCATCAGCCGGCGCGCGCGTTCCAGGTCGCCCAACTGCGCCATGGCGCAGCCGCGCACCGCCAGCGCCGGCGCATCGTCGCGCAGGGCCACGCGGTTCAGCGCCCCCAGCGCATCACCCGCGGCAAGCGCCCGGGCGGCGGCGGCAATCGAAGCGTCCATGGAAATCACGCCAGATCTGTCACTCTTGGCTGAGGGAGCTGCGATCCTAACCTATCGCTCAGAGCACGGCCACGCTGCGGAACTGTTCGATGGCCCTGTGGCATGCGCCTTTGGCCACCTGACCGACCCGATTCACGCCGCCGCCGGTACATGCACCTCCGGGGCCTCGGCCATCCGGCGGCCCAGCCGCCGGGCGGCCGACAGCACCGCATCGGGCTCATCGTGGGACTGCAGCAACAATTCCGAAGCCATGACGCGAGCCCCGCAGTAATCGAATATCCCGTGGTCGATCTGCGTGCGCATGGCGCTGGCGTAGCCATGCCGCGCATAGGTGCGGGCGTCCGCGCCGCCCACGCCCGCCAGGTAGATGGGCAGATGCCCGAGCTTCTTCTCCGGCCGGCCGCCCGTATCGTCATACGCCCAGCCGTTGGAAAACACGCGGTCTATCCACCCCTTCATCAGGGCCGGCATCGACCACCAGTACACCGGAAACACCAGCGCCAGCGCATCGGCGCGGTCGATGCGCGCCTGTTCGGCGGCCACATCGGCCGGCGCGGCCTGCGTCCGGCGGTGCGCCGCGTGGTCGGCCGCATTGAAACGCGGATCGAAACCCTCTGCGTACAGGTCGGCCACTTCATATGAGTGACTGGGGCTGGCCTGGACAATGCCCGATCCAATGCAGTGCGCGGCGGCATGGCTCAAGGAAGCGGGGTCGGGATGCGAAACAACGATAAGGGTGTGCATGGATAAACCTCGGAGAAATGTCGCAGACCAGTCACCGCCTGATATAGTCGACCGACCTACGCTAGGTAACTTACAGCCAGTAATCTACCACTAGTAACTTACGATTGGTAAGTTACCGATAGTACATAGTCATGTCAACCAGCGCCGCTCCCCTTTCTGCCACCCCCGCGCCGCGCCGGCGCCTGTCCAGGTCCGAGCGCCACCGACAACTGCTCGACACCGCCTGGCGCCTGGTGCGCGAAGGAGGCACCGAGGCGCTGACTCTTGGCCGGCTGGCGGACGAGGCGGGTGTGACCAAGCCCGTGACGTATGACCATTTCGGCAGCCGGGCAGGCCTGCTGGCGGCGCTGTATCGCGAGTACGACGCCAACCAGACCTCGCTGATGGCGGCCGCGTTGCGCGCGAGCGAAAACACCCTCGCCAGTCGCGCAGCGGTTATTGCGTCGTCCTATGTACAGTGCGTACTGAGCCAGGGCACGGAAATACCGGGTGTCAGCGCGGCTCTGGCCGGCTCGCCCGAACTGGAAAAAATCAAGCGCGATTACGAAGCCGCCTTCATGCAGACCTGCCGCGAAGCGCTGGCGCCTTATGCCCCTTCGGGCAGAATCGAGGCGGCCGGCCTGTGGGCGCTGCTGGGGGCGGCCGAGTCGCTGTCCTATGCCGCGGCCACGGGCGCGATCACTGCGGCGCAGGCACAGCAGGAACTCTACGAAACCATCGCCGCGATGGTGGCTCGCAACGCCTGAACATCCCCCGTCCGCCACTCGCGCAGGCATGCCGCCGCATGCGGACTGCCTGCGTTACGCATCTGGTTGACGTAGCAACTATATGCCCGATATGATGAACGGCGCCCCGCCTGCGGAAGCGGCGCGCAGCCGTCTTTTTTTCATGTCGCCCAGGAGCGAATCGATGTACAAGCTGACCGGCAGTACTCATGTTTTGCGGAAAATCCTTCAATGCATGCTGGGGCTCGGTCTGGCCGCCGGCGCCGCGCCGTCGCTGGCGCAACCGGCCTTTCCGGCCAAGCCGGTAAAACTGGTCGTGCCGGCGCCGCCGGGCGGCGCGGGCGACACCTCGGCGCGCGCCATCGCCCGCCACATGTCGCAAACGCTCGACCAGCAAGTCGTGGTCGAAAACAAGCCGGGCGCGGCCACCACTATCGGCTACAAAAGCCTGGCCAACGCCGCGCCGGACGGATACACCATAGGGTTGGTGCCCCTGGCGGGGATCGCCATTGCCAGCGTCACCTATAAAGACCTGCCCGACATCGAACGCGATTTCGCCGCCGTCGCCGGCATCGCGGACGCGCCCCATATGCTGGTGGTGCCCGCGTCACTTGGGGTAACGAACGTGGACGAGCTGGTCGCGCTGCTGAAAAGCCGCCCCGGCCACTACAACTATGCCTCGCAAGGCTCCGGCTCACTGTCGCACATCGAGTCCGCGGTGTTCCTGGCAGGCGCGGGCGCGTCGGCCACTCACGTGCCGTACAAGGGCAGCTCAGAGGCCGTTCCCGGCCTGATCACGGGCGCAACCAGCATGATGTTCGACAGTGTTTCGTCGGTGCTGCCGCATGTGCGCGCAAACAAGCTGGTGCCGCTGGCCACCGCGGCCAGCAACCGCGTGCCGCAACTGCCCGACGTGCCCACCATGGCAGAACTCGGCTACGACTTGAAGGCCGACAACGCCTTCGTACTGCTCGCGCCGGCCGGCACGCCGCCCGCGAACCTGCAGGTACTTTCCGAAGCGGTGCGCAAGGCCGTTGGCGATGCGGAAGTCATCGCCACACTGGAAAACAGCGGCATCGTTGCCCGCTACACGGCACCCGATGATCTGCGTCCCGTGCTCGCCAAGGAATTCGCGTTGTGGCCGGCGTTGGCCAAGAAACTGGCGGAAACGAACTAAGCACTGGTCGACACAGGAACACAAATGGCATCTTTCAACGGCTCGCAGTGGGACTTCCCTTATACGTCGCAACGCATGCCCGTCCTGGCAGAGAACGTGGCGTGCACCGAGCAGCCCCTGGCCACCCAGGCCGCGCTGCAGGCCATGGCCGCGGGCGGCAATGCCGTGGATGCGGCCATCGCCGCGGGCATCGCACTGACGGTGGTGGCGCCCTGCATGAACGGCATCGGCGGCGACGTGTTCGCCATCGTGTGGGATGGCAAGCAACTGCATGGCCTGAACGCATCCGGACGTTCGCCCGAGGCATGGACGCCGGAATACTTTTCCAAGTACGACGCCATGCCCGCGCGCGGCTGGGATTCGGTAACGGTGCCCGGCGCGGTGTCGGGCTGGGTGGCGCTGTCCAGGCGATTCGGCAAACTGCCGTTCGCCGACTTGTTCCAGGCTGCCATCCGCTACGCGCGCGACGGCTACATCGTCACGCCCATTGTCAGCCGTCAATGGGAAACGCAGATCGCCGATATCAAGCACACCCCCGGTTTTGTTGAAGCATTTGCGCCGGGCGGGCACGCGCCGGCGCCCGGCCAGCGCTTCATATGCAAGGGCCAGGCCGCGACGCTGGAAGAAATCGCGCGCACCGCGGGCGAATCGTTCTATCGCGGCGCGCTGGCCGACCGGATCGCGGCCTATGCCCGGGCCACGGGCGGCGCGCTCACCCGCGACGACCTGGAAGCGCACGAGGCCGACTGGGTAGAGCCCATTTCGCAGCAATACCAGGACATCGCGCTACACGAAATCGGCCCCAACGGTCAGGGCATCGGCGCCCTGATGGCGCTGGGCATGCTGGATGCGTTCGGCGCGCCCAGGCTGCCGGTAGATTCCACCGAGTACTTCCACGCGCAGATCGAGGCCATGAAGCTGGCCCTGGCCGACATGCATCGCTACGTGGCCGACAGCCGCTACATGCACGAAGTCAACGCCCAGGCCTTGCTCGACCCCGGTTACCTGGCCGCGCGCGCCACAGAAATCGACCCCGCCCAGGCGCGCTATCCAGGCCCCGGCCTGCCGCTCAAGGGCGGCACCACATACCTGACCACCGCGGATGCGGGCGGAATGATGGTGTCGTTCATCCAATCGAACTTCAAGGGCTTCGGTTCGGGCCTGGTCGTGCCCGACACCGGCATCGCCCTGCACAATCGCGGCTGGGGCTTCAACCTGCTGCCAGGCCACCCCAACCAGGTCGGTCCGCGCAAGCGGCCTTTCCACACCATTATTCCGGGGTTCCTGATGCGCGGCGGCAAGCCCCTGATGAGCTTCGGCGTCATGGGCGGATCGCTGCAGGCGCAGGGCCACATGCAAGTGGCCTCGCGCATCGCCCACGGACAGAACCCGCAGGCCGTGGTCGACGCGCCGCGCTGGCGCATCCTGGAAGACAACGTCACGGTGCTGGTGGAATGGAACTTCCCGGCCGATGTCGTGGCCGCGCTGCGCGCCAAGGGCCACAAGATCGAAGTGGCGCCGCGATTCTCTGACGAGTTCGGCGGGGCGCAAGCCATCGCGAAGCTGCACGACGGCTACGTGGGCGCATCCGATCACCGCAAGGACGGGCACGCCGGCGGCTGGTAATGCCGGCTCGCCCGGTTGCCTGCACCAGGCTCAGCGGGTACGCGCCCGCTCCTGGTGGGCTTCTTGCAGCAGCGTCTCGGCCTGGCGAATAAGAGTCTGCATGGCCTTGTCGAAGGTCTGCAATTCGCGCGGACTGAGACAGCTGGCCAGGCGTTCCTGGCGCGCCAGGCTCAGGGGCATGCCCTGCTCGTACTTCTCGTATCCGGCGGCTGTCATGTCGACCAGCACGCGGCGGCCGTCGGTGGGGCTGGGCCGGGTGACGACCAACTGCTTTTCCAGCATCTCCGATACCGCCCGGCTGACCTGGCTTTTGTCGTACCGGCAGAAGTCCGCGATGTCCTGCACCGACTGCGCCCCGCGCGTGGCAATGCACAGCAACACGCGCCACTGCCGCACCGACAGCCCCAGGTGGGTATCCAGGATGACCTCGATACCGCGATTCAGTAGTTGGCTCAGCGTAAGCACGCGGTACGCCAGGAGCTCCGTCGGCTCGACACCTGGCCCGGCCTTCTTTTTGCGAGATGGCGGCATGGCAATTCCAACAATGAAGACGCGACGATAATACAGGCATTCGCGCCTGCATCCGTACCAGTCGCCGTATGGCCTGCAGGCGGCCCGGCCCTTGTTACCGGGGTAGCTGGTGTTGCGGCGCCCTGCCCTCGGCGCAAGCGTCGACGTTGGCCGCCATCATGCGGGCGCGACGATCGATGGTTCCGTGAGTCCATGCCGACATGTGCGAGGTCATGACGACGTTGTCCAGTCGTTCGAACGGCAGGTTCGATGGCGGCAAGGCCTGGCCTGCGCGCGCGGGATACTGGTACCAGGTATCGATGACGGCCCCGCCGATACGGCGTTCGGCCAGGGCATCGTATAGCGCCCGCTCGTCGACCACCGGCCCGCGTCCCACATTGATCAGCACCGCGTGCGAGCGCATGCAGGCAAAGGCGGCCGCATCCACCAGGCCCTCGGTTGCGCGCAAGAGCGGCAGCGACACCACAACAAAATCCGCCCGCGCATAGAATTCGTCGAGCTCGCCCAGGTCGAACCAGGCGTCGGCTTGATCCGGCACGGCAACCCGGCTGCGGTTGGCCGCCAGGATATGCATGCCGAAGGCCCGCGCCCGCCGGGCCACCACCTGCGCGATACGCCCGTAGCCCAGCAACCCCAGCGTAGCGCCCCCCAGCTCGCCGCGCAGCGACGATGGCTGCCCGGCGCGGTAATGCCAGTCACCGCGCGCCAGGCGGGCATGGGCCTCGGCCAGCGGCACGCACCGCCCCAGCATGGCCGCCATGACGTATTCGGCAATGGCCGGCTCGTGCCCATAACAATTGCACACGGTCGCACCCGGCGGCAGCAGCGCAAAGTCGACCCGGTCGTAGCCCGTGGCGCATACCTGGTACAGCCGCGTCCGCAGCGGCCGCGGCATGGCGGCGTCCAGCCGGTTGCCGACAATTACGTCGGCGTGCCGGTAGGCCTGCACATCGTCGTCGGCCTCCAGCATGTCCGGCACGCAGCGGATGCGCGCCGGGCTGCGCAACGCCGCGCCGAACACCTGTACATACTGCCGAGCGGTCTGCCCATGAAAAACGATATCCATCATTTTGGTTTCCTGTGCTGCGGCGCGATCACGGCAGCGGGGGCGGAAACGCCATGCCCAGCTGCCGCGCCCAGCCCGCCAGCCCTGCCTTGATGTCCGGGCCGATGAGCACCCCCTCGCGCCGCTGGCGCGCCGCGCGCGCCCACGCCGCATCGCCGGGCGCGCGCACCGGACGCGACGGATCGATGGGGCGCGACGCTCGCGTGGCATCGGCCAGCGCCTGCATTTCGTCCAGGAAGGCCTCTTTGCCTGCGAACGCATCCGGGTCGATCACTTGCAGCAGAAAACCCTGGGCTTTCTCGCCCGACAGGCGGCCCAGGCCCGGCAGGCCCAGCGACATGGCGCCCACCAGCATCGCCAGCGCATAGCCCTTGTAGCCATGGGTGACGCCGCCCAGGGGCAGGATGCTGCCCGGCGCGTCGCCGGCCAGCGCGCCAGGATCATCCGTGGCGCAGCCGTGCGCATCCAGCAGGACGGGCCACGGCAGGCGCTCGCCCCTGGCCTGCACTTGCTTTACCTGGCTATTGCTGGTGAGCGACGTGGTGGTGTCGATCAGGATAGGCGTGCCGCGCGTGGGGATGCCCGCCGCGATCGGCTCGCTGGTGACCACCGGATCAAGCCCGCCGAACGGCGCCACCGAACGCACCTTGGTATCGGTGGCCCACAACACGCCCATATAGCCCGCTTCGGTCAGGTCGGGCAGGTACACCTGCAGGGCGCCAATATGCTGGCTGTGGCGCACGGCGACACTGACAATGCCTTGCTGAGGCGCGCGCCGCAGGGCCGCGCGGATGGCCTGGTCCATCACCCAGTGGCCGGGCAGCATGCCGGCATCCCACAGCAGGCAGCCGCCCTTCTCCGACAATTGCCGGATCTGTCCGCGGCGCGCGGTCGCACCCTGCGAGATCTCTTGCAGATAGCGCGGCAGCAGCGCCAGGCCGTGCGTGCTGTGGCCGTACAAGTCCGCGTCCACGACGCGGCGCGCCACCACGGCGGCGATCTCGCTGTCCACGTCCAGCGCCAGCAGGCACCCGCGGGCAAAATCGATCAGCTCAGAATAAGCATGGCGTGCGTCGGGCATGGCGGCTCGGAAAGAGGTCATGCCACGCACTCGCCGCAAGTTTCTGCGGACGCTGCGCGCAACCACTTGGGCTGCGGCGTGGCCGCCAGCAGGCTCTGCGTGTATGCGTGGCGCGGCTGGTTGAAGATGCCTGACGTGGGCCCCTGCTCGACGATGCGGCCCTGCTGCATCACGATGATGCGATCGGCAAAGTGGCGCACCACCGGCAGATCATGGGTAATGAACACGTACGACAACCCCAGGCGCGTTTGCAGGCCGGCAAGCAGCTCGATAATCTGCGCCTGGATCGATACGTCCAGCGCCGAGACCGCTTCGTCGCACACCACCAGGTCGGGTTCGCTGGCCAGGGCCCGCGCGATCGCGATGCGTTGCCGCTGCCCTCCGGAAAACTGGTGCGGATACCGAAGCGCATGCTCGGGCCGCAACCCCACTAGTTCCAGCAGTTCGACCACGCGGTCGCGCCAGCGCTGCCTGGGCAGAATGTCGCCGTGTATCGCCCAGGGTTCCGCGATGATGTCCTGCACCGCCATGCGCGGGTTCATCGACCCGAACGGGTCCTGGAACACCATCTGCACCTTGCGGCGAAACTGCTTCATCTGGCGGGCATCCATGCGGAAAATATCCACGCCATTGAAATAAGCGGCGCCCGAGGTCGCGTCGAACAGGCGCAACAGCATGCGCGCCACGCTCGATTTTCCGGACCCCGACTCGCCGACGATGCCCACCGTTTCGCCGCGGCACACATGGAAGCTGACATCGTCCACGGCCCGCAGCGAACGCCTGGCGCCAAACATGCCCGTGGGCAGCGGGTAGTCCTTCACCAGGTGCTCCACCCGCAACACCGGCTCCTGCGCCAGGCTATGCAGGCGGCGCCGGCCCGCGCCGTCCGGCGCGCCGTGGGGCAGCGCCGACGTAAGCGTACGCGTATAGTCGTGCTGCGGATGCGTGAATACCTGGCGCGCGTCGCCTGCCTCGACCACCTTGCCGCCCTTCATGACGATCACCCGGTCGGCCATCGACGCCGCGACTTCCAGGTCGTGCGTAATCAGTATCAGGGCCATGCCCTGCTCGTGTTGCAGGTCGCGCAGCAAGTCCAGGATCTGCGCCTGCACGCTGACATCCAGCGCCGTGGTCGGCTCGTCGGCGATCAGCACCTGCGGCGAAAGCGCAATCGCCATGGCGATCATCACGCGCTGACGCTGTCCGCCCGAGAACTGGTGCGGATAAAAGTCCACTCTCAGTTCCGGCTCCCGTATGCCCACCCGCCCGAGCAATTCAATCGCCCTGGCGCGCGCCTGCCCGCCGTGCGCGACGCCGTGGCACTGGAACACCTCGGCAATCTGCCGGCCCACGGTATATACCGGATTCAGGTAGGCCAGCGGGTCCTGGAAGATCATTGCAATGCGGCGGCCATTGATCTGCCGGCGCGCCTCGGCGGACAGGCGCGCCAGATCCTGCCCCTGGAACAGGATGCTGCCCGTCACGATGTCGCCCGGCGGACAGTCCACCAGTCCCATCACGGTGCTGGTGCTGACGCTCTTGCCGGAACCGCTTTCCCCAAGAATAACCAGCGTCTCTCCGGCACGCACATGAAACGACACATCGTCCACCGCGCGCACCGGGTCGTCGTCGGACAGGAAATCCACCGTCAGGCCGTCAATGCACAGGATGGGGTGTTCGCGCTCAACGTTGTTCATCGGCTCGCCCTCTTCAGTTTCTGCAGCCGCCAACGCTGCTGCGGGTCGGCCGCGACGCGGGCCCAGCTCGACAGAATGTTCAGCGCCAGCGTGGTCAGCATGATGGCCAGGCCCGGCCAGAACGCAATCCACCAGGCGCTGCCCAGGTACCCGCGGCCATTGGCCACCATCGCGCCCCAGGTGAAGTCCGGCGGCTGTATGCCCAGGCCCAGGAAGCTCAGCGCCGATTCCGCCAGGATGACGGTGGCGAAATCAATGGCCGATATCGTCATCAGTGTGGGCACGACCAGCGGCGCGATATGGCGCAGCAGAATGCGCGCCGAACTCGCGCCCATCGACCGCGCCGCGCTGACGAACATGCGCTCGCGCAGCTCCAGCACTTCGGCGCGCGCGGTGCGCAAGTACACGGGCATGCGTGTAATGGCCAGCACGATCACCAGATTGGTTACGCTGGGTCCCAGCGTGTACAGAACGATCAGCGCCAGCAGCAGCGACGGAAAGCTCATGATGATGTCGGCGCCGCGCTGGATGACGTGGCTGTACCAGCTTTCGGAGTACCCGGCCACCAGCCCCAGCAGGCCCCCTGCCAGCATCGATATAAGAACGGCGGCCGCCGCGATGGCCAGCGTATTGCTCGCCCCCACGACCAGTCGTGCAAGTATGGGGCGCCCCAGCGTGTCGGCGCCCAGCAGATACAGCCATCCGGCGTCCAGGTCGAAGGGCGCCAGGTTGCGTTGGCGCAGCCCCAGCCGGGTGGCGGCATCGCCCATCAGCCAGGGCCCCAGCACGGCGGCCGCGGCCAGCAGCACAAGAAACACGGCGGCAGCCAGCGCCAGCCTGTCGCGCCGCAGGTAGTTCAGCAATATCCGGGCGCGCGCCCCGGCGCTTTCGGAAGCAACAGAAACGGCAGACGAAATGGCAGGCATGCTCAGTACCGGACTCGGGGATCGAGCACCGCATACAGCAGGTCGATCAAGATGTTCAGGATGAAGATGGCGGTGGCTGTTACCAGAATGGTGGACTGCACCACGGCGAAATCGCGCTGGATGATCGAGTCGATCATCAGCTTGCCGATGCCGGGCCAGCCGAACACCGACTCCACAATGACCGCACCATTGACCAGCCCGGTGGCCAGGTCACCCGCCACGGTGATGACGGGCAGCAGCGAGTTGCGCAGGGCATGGCCGAACACGATCGATCGCGGCGCCAGCCCCTTGGCGCGCGCCGTCTTGATGTAGGGCGAAGCCAGCGACGCCAGCATGGTGCCGCGCACCACCTGTACCAGCAGCCCGAACGGGCGCAGCATCAGCACGAAAATCGGCATCACCCAGAATTCCCAGCCGCCCGTGCCCGACGTGGGCAGTATGCCCAGCCCCACCGCAAACACCAGGATGGCGACAATGGCCACCCAGAAGTCGGGCGCGCTGGCGCCTGCCAGCGAGACGACGCTGGCCACCCGGTCGAACACGCCGCGGGGACGCGCGGCCGCCAGCGCGCCCACCACAATGGCCAGCGTCACCGACAGCAGCATGGCCACGGCGGCCAGTTTCAGCGTCTGCGGAAAGGCCTCCAGCGCCACCTGCATGGCCGAGCGATGCTGGCGCATCGATTCGCCGAAGTCGAGCCGCAGCAAATCGGCCAGATAGTGTCCGAACTGCACATACAGCGGCTGGTCCAGTCCGTTGAGCCGTGCGAATGCCGCGCGCGCTTCGGCGGTGGAGTCCAGCGGCAGGTACAGCGCCGACGGGTCGCCGGTCAGGCGCGTCAGGAAAAACACCAGGGTAAGCAGCCCCAGCAGCGAAACAATGCTATAGGACGCCCGTCGTCCCAGGTAATGCAGCATGGTCGGGTCCTTGGCTTGCGGGTAAGGCGGATCGGCGCGCCGCCGCGGCAGCGCGCCGGCACAGCGAACTACTGCCTGAACTGGATATTGGCCAGCGGGATCTCGCTGTTGGTGGTGATGTCGGGCTTCCAATCCAGGCGATTGCCTACGCGGGTATAGCCGAGCATGTGGAACATGGGAATGTCGGGCACGACTTCCGTGCGCATCTCGCGGAAGATCGCCTTGAAGCCGTCTTCGCGCGCCTGCCCGGTGGCCGCCATGGCCGCGTCTATCTGCTGGTCCAGCGCGGGATCGCTCAGCGCGGAATACTGCCCGCTCGACCGATAGAAGATGGGTATGGTGAAGGCCGCATCGCCCTTGTTGTTGTCGTGCATCATCTGCACCAGGTTGGCGCCGCGCTCCGCCGGAAACGGCTTCTGCAAATAGCGTGTCCAGTCGGCCACGTCCAGCATCACCAGCTTGACGTTCAGCCCCACGGCCTGCCACATCGCCATCATGGCCTCCATCGCCTCGGCGCCATTGGGATAGATGCCGTTGCGGCCGATCAGCTTGATTTCGGTATCGACCTTCGTGCCGTCGGCCTTGGCTTGCTCGACGAGCTCGCGCGCCTGGTCGGCGTCGTACTTCCAGGCCGCCAGCTTGTCATTGTGGCCGATGATGCCGGGCACCACCATTTGCGAAGCGCGCTGTATGTCATCGCCGAACAACTGGGCCAGGCCTTCCCAGTCGATCGCCAGGTTCAGCGCCTTGCGGATGCGCACGTCGTCCAGCGGCGGCTGAGTCAGGTCGATGCGGATGGCGGTCGTTTCGGAATTCAGGTACGCGAAATCCGAGTCCGGATTCGTCGCGTCCTGGATCGCGATGGAAGGCGTCAGGTCGGCCTCGCCGGTTTCCACCATGGCCGCGCGTATCGATGACTCCTGCCGCCACACGTAGGTGGCCTTGGTTACCGCCGGCTTCTTGCCCCAATAGCCGTCGAAAGCCTCCACCACCACCGTCTGCGGATTGAAGGTCACCAATTTGAAGGGCCCAGTGCCAACGGGATCGTTCACCGCCTTGTCGACAGGCGTATTGGGCGACACGACCATCACCACGCTCAGCAGCGTGGGAAGAATGGGCGATGGCTGGTCGGACTTGATCTCGACGGTATGCTTATCCAATGCCTTGACTTGCAGCTTGGCATTGCCGAACTTGGCCATGTTGTTGCAAGTGAGCTTGCCGCCCGTCATACGCTCGATGGAATACACCACCGCCTGCGCGTCGAGGTCGGCGCCGTCATGAAACTTCACGCCCTGGCGCACCTTGAAGCGCCAGGTATGCGGATCGATCTGTTCCCAGCTCTCGGCCAGCCTGGGCATCGCCTTGCCCGTCTTTGCATCGATGACGGTAAGGGATTCGGTGATGTTCTGGTTCAGCACCTGGCCCACGTTGGTCATGATGCTGCCGCAGGGTTCCAGGTTGGCCGGTTGTTCCGGCAAAACGATGCGCACCTCGCGGTTGCCCTGTGCCGCGGCCGGGCCAGCCAGCGCGGCCAGGATGGCCGCCGAGGCAAGTGTAGCGATGCCTGCTCGGTTCATGTCTTCCTCCTTGGGGGTTGTGTGCCACAGTCTTGCGCTGTGATGGCCCGGCCGGCGCGAGGGCCGGGCCTGCGGCCCGCCCCTCGCCTGGCGCAGACCCGCTTCAGCCGCCGGCGCGGTCGATCAGCGCCTTCAGCATGTCTATTTCTTGCGGCGTCAGGTTGGTCAGCGGCGCGCGCACGGGGCCGGGGGTATGGCCCACCAGCTGCACACCGGCCTTGATGATGGAAACGGCGTAACCCTTCTGGCGGTCGCGGATTTCGGCGAACGGGAAAAAGAAGCTGTCCAGGATCTGCGCCATGGTCGCCTCGTCGCCGGCGTTCAGGGCGCGATAGAAACGCAGCGCCAGTTCCGGCACGAAGTTGAAGACGGCCGACGAATACGTGCTCAGGCCCAGGCCGTTGAAGCCCTGCGCATACAGTTCGTGAGTCGGCATGCCGCCGATATAGCTCAGCCGCTCGCCCAGGCGCGCGGTGATGTGGCGCACCAGGGCCGTCTGGCCGGTGCCGTCCTTGAAGCCGATCAGGTTGGGGCAGGCGTCGGCCAGCCGCGCAATGGTGTCCGCGTTTGCCACAGAATTGGAGCGGTTGTAGACGATGACGCCCAACCCCGTGGAATCGCACACCGCTTTTACGTGCTGGAAGATGCCTTCCTGCGGAACGTCCATCAGGTAGTGCGGCAACAGCAACAGGCCATCCGCGCCGGCCTGTTCGGCGCGGCGGGCGATATCCTTGGCCAGCTCGGTGCCGTAGCCGCAGCCCGCAATAATCGGCATATTGCCGGCCGCCTCTTTCGCGGCGCGGGTCAGGTCGCCGATTTCCTGTGGCGTAAGCGAGAACATCTCGCCGGTGCCGCCCGCCGCGAACAGCGCGGCCGCGTCAAAGCCCGACAGCCACGCCACGTGTTTCTGGTAGCTGGGCAGGTTCAGGCTGAAGTCATCATTGAAGTGCGTCACCGGAAAAGACAGCAAACCGGACGCGATACGAGCCTTGATTTCTTGGGGGGACATGCTTGCCTCGAAAAGTCATCATATGTATTTCGGACGAATCATATGATGACTTTTCGCGGGCTGTCAATCGCTGTCCGGTGTTTGGGCGGGGCGGCGCGTCAACGCCCGGTAGCGCTGGATGCCTATCAGCAGATGCCGGCGCATGGCGTCGCGGGCGCGATCGACATCGCTTTCGAAGATGGCCTCGGCGATGGCGGCATGCTCGGCCAGGATGGTGTGGTCGCGGTTGGGCAGCGGGTCCACCCCGCCCATCACCGACCGGAACTTCACGCGCGGAATCATGCGGCGGCCGATATGTTCCAGGAAAGTCTTGAAGCGCGTATTGTTGGTGGCCGCGGCAATCGCCATGTGGAAACGGAAATCGGCATCATCGGTGGACTTGCCCTCTGCCATCAGCTGCGCAAAATGGTCCAGCTCGGCCTGGATGGCCGCCTCCTGGGCGGGCGAGCTGCGCGCGGCCGCCAGGCCCGCGGCCTCGACTTCGATGCCGATGCGCAGTTCCAGCTCCTCGATGATGTCCGATATCTTGTCGGTGGCGTGCGAGAACAGCATGAGCGTCTCGCCCGACTGCCGGGGCCCCAGCACGAATACGCCCGCGCCCTGGCGCGATTCCAGCATCCCGTCGGCCCTGAGCGTGGCCACCGCTTCGCGGATCACCGTACGGCTGCATCCGAATTTCTCTACCAGCACCTGTTCGGTGGGCAGCTTGTCGCCCGGCGCGTACATGCCCCCTTCGATGCGGGCGCGTAATTCGTCGGCCACCCGGGAAGAAAGCGTTTTCCGGGGGGTGGATGCGGGGGCGGCGGCTGCCATGCGATTCTCCTGCGGCGACATGCAGGCGATCATACTACTGCGGCGCCACCATCATACGAATAAGGCGCTGCGGCGCCGCACCCGTCGGCGCCCGGCGCAGCGCGCCGCACCCGCTATCTGGCCTGCCCGCGCGCCGCCAGTTCGTTGAACTGCTGGTCCAGTTCGGCCAGCGCATTGTCGATGTGGGCGCGCCGCTCTTTTACCCACGCATCGCTTGCCGCCACGCGCTCGCGGGCCAGCTTGATCATGCGTTGCATCTCGGCCGGCTGGGGGCCGCCCAGGGTGGCGCGGTTTTTCACCAGCGCCACCGGATCCAGCGTGGCGCGGAACTCGGCCTGGCTCATGGGCAGCTCGGCAGGGTAGCCGCTGTCGTGCACCGCCTCGGCATAGATGCGCTGCGCCACGTCATAGGGAAAATCCAGCGGCTTGATGTTGTTGGCCTTGGCATACGACACCACCTCGGAAGCAAAATGGTGCCCCACCCTGAACGGCAGCTTGTACTTGCGCATCAGCACGTCCGCCAGTTCCTGCGAAGCCGTCCAGTCGCTGTTGAGTTCTTCCAGCGCACGCTCGGGGCTGACCACCAGGGCGTTGAGCACGCGGTCCCACTGCTGCAGCACCTGTATGGCGCTGTCCATCATGGCCGAGTTCTGTCGCACGCTCTTGGGGTCGGCCATGCCTGGCGTAATGTTGTGCGTCTGCAGCACCGGCCCCATGGCCAGCGTCAGCGCGGTGGACGCGGCACTGCGCGTGTTGTTCAGCAGCCCCGGGTTGCGCTTCTGCGGCATGGCGCTGGACACGTAAGTATTGCCGCCACCCTCTTGCAGCAAGATCCACGGCCGCGACTGCGCATACTGCGTCATCACGTCCTCGATAAAGTTGCCGGCATGCAGGGCAATGCCGGTGACGATGGACGCGGCTTCCACCGGCTGGTCCATCGATGAAATCTGCGACGCATCGTAGGCGTTGTCCACCAGTGCGGCGAACCCCAGGTATTCGGCCATGCGCTCGCGGTTCAACGGCCAGCTGGTGCCGTTGAGCACCGTAGTACCCATGGGCGAGCGGTCCACGCGGGCATAGGCCTCGCGGATGCGCTGCGCGTCTCGGTCCAGCGCGGCCGCGTGCCCCAGCAGATAGTGGCCATAGCTGTTGGGCTGCGCGGCCACGCCGTTGGTGTAGTTGGGCACCACCGTCTCGGCGTGCTTTTCCGCCAGGTTCACCAGCGTGGTGGATGTGCGGTTGAGCTGGTCGGCAAGCGCCAGCAGCTTGTCGCGCAGAATGGCGCTGCGATAGGTGGCGTGCATGTCCTGGCTGGACCGGCCCGCGTGCAGCAGCGTGATATCGGGGCCGGCGGCTTTGATCAACAGCGGTTCGAAGGTAATGACCGTTGATGGCCGCTTGCCGCCGGGCTGGTTGCCGTCGGCGATGACCTGCGCGACGCCGGCGGCCAGGCGGGGCGCCAGGGCCGGGTCGAGCAGGCCTTCATCGCTGTTGATGACCACAGTGGCCTTGTTGATCTCGCCCAACCAGAAAAACGCATCGCGAGGCGCCTGGCTGGCGGGCGGCGCGTCTGCGGTTTGCGACGATTGCGCGTGTGCGGCGGCTCCGGTGAACGACAGGGCCAGCGCCAGACCCAAGGTAGTCAAAGTGTGTCTCATGGCAGTCTCGTTATAGGTCGGATAAACAGTGTAGCGGCGCAGCCGCCGGCAGACAGAATCGCCTGTGAGCTGCCCAGTGAGCTGCTCACAGCAAGCATATGCATAGCACAAAGTTTTCGTTAGCGACGCGGATCACGCTGCCTAGAATGGTTTGTAGACAGAACTGCCGCCTTCTCTGGGCTGCTCACACTGCTCGAAACCGGGCCGCCCGCAGACCAAGCCAATGAACGACACCGACAACTCTCCCGCGAACGCCGCTGCCTGCGTCACGCTCAGCCATGGCGACGACGCCTACCGGCGGCTGCGCAGCGATGTCATCGCATGCCGCCTGCCGCCGGGAGTGATCGTCACCGAGCCCGAGCTCATGGCGGCCTACGACATCCGCAAATCCAGCTGCCGCATCGCGCTCACCCGCCTGGCGCACGAGGGCTTTGTGCGTTCGCGGCCGCGCAAGGGCTATCAGATCACCCCCATTACGCTGCGCGACGTAGAAGAAGTGTTCCAGCTGCGTGCGCAGATCGAGCCGCTGGCCGCGCGCCTGGCCGTGGGGCGCGTAGATCTCGATACGTTGCGCACGCTGGAGGCCGCCTGCCGCGTCCCCCATCCGGTTCTGCACCTGAACGACCAGATCGACGTTTTCATGGACGCCAACAAGGCCTTTCACCTGGAAATCGCCAAGGCCTGCGGCAACGAGCGGCTGCATCGCATGCTGGCCGGCCTGCTGGACGAGATGTCGCGCCTGGTGGCGCTGGGCTTCGGCGTGCAGAAGACCAAGCCGGAAATCAAGCACGACCACAACGCCATGATCGACGCCTTTGCCGAAGGCGATGCCCGTCGCGTCGAAACCATTGCGCGTCGCCATATCGAGACCTTCCAGGCCATGACGCTGGACAAGCTGTATGCCAGCCTGGCCGAGACGGGCGCGGCCATTCCGGTCCAGAACCCCGGGAGCTGGCGATGACGGCCGGCCTCACCATCGCGCCCGGCGCGGCGACGGCCGCCCTGCGGGTAGATCACGTCTCTCATCACTTCGGCAGCCTGGAAGTGCTGCGCGATGTGTCTTTTTCCATCAGGCCGGGCGAAATCGTTGCCCTGCTGGGCGCATCGGGATGCGGCAAGAGCACGCTGCTGAACCTGGTGGCCGGGCTCGAATCCCTGCAGCAAGGCGGCATAGGGCTGCCGCCGTCGGCGTCGCTGGGCTACATGTTCCAGGAAGACCGGCTGCTGCCGTGGCTGAACGTGCGCGACAACGTGGCGTTTGGCCTGGAAGCATCGCGGCTGCCGCTGCGGCAGCGTCGCCAGCGCGCGCTGGATACCCTGGCGCTGGTCGGCCTGGACGGCTTTGCGCAGGCCTGGCCGCACGAGCTGTCCGGGGGCATGCGCAGCCGGGCGGCGCTGGCCCGCACGCTGGTGATGCGGCCCGACCTTCTGCTGATGGACGAACCGTTCTCCAAGCTCGATCCGCAGACTCGCACGCAAATGCACGATGAACTGCTGCGTATCCAGGCGGCCCAGCACACCACCATCCTGTTCGTGACGCACGACGTGGAAGAAGCCGTGGTGCTGGCCGACCGCATCGTGTTGCTGGCGCCGCGGCCCGGCCGCATCCGCGAGGTGATGGCGCCGGCGCTGCCGCGTCCGCGCCATGCCACTGACCCGGGCGTGGCGGAAACCGTGCGACAACTTCGCCTCAAGGTACAGACATGAGCGGCCGCCCCACGACCTTGCCTGCGCCGGTGGCGCGCCCCGGCCGCACGCCTCGACTGAAGGGCTGGCCTCGCCTGCTGCTGTGGCGCGCGCTGCTCCTGGCGGTTTTCCTGGCATGCTGGTACGCCGCGGCCAGCCGCACGCCGGCGTTCATCCTGCCCGGCCCCGACAAAGTCTGGCAGGCGCTGCTGGGCCTGATGAGCGCAGAGCGCTTCGGGCACGACGTCGGCATGACCATGTACCGCGTGGTGATGGGCTTTGTGCTGGCGGCGGCGGTCGGCACGCCGCTGGGGCTGGCGCTGGGCGCGAGCCGCGTGCTGGCCGAAGTTTTCGAGCCCGTGCTTGCCGTGCTGAACACGGTGTCTTCGGCGATATGGGCGATATTCGCCATTATCTGGTTCGGCATCTCGGACGCCACCACCATCTTCGTGGTGTTCATGACGGCCATGCCGCTGATCCTGACCAATGTCTGGCAGGGCGCGCGCAATGTCGACAAGCAGCTCATCGACCTGGCTCGTTCACTGCGGCTGTCGCGCGCGCGCATCCTGCTGCGCATCCACCTGCCGTCGATACTGCCCTATTTCTTCTCGGGCGCCCGCCTGGCCTTCGGCTTTGGCTGGCGAGTCAGCCTGGTGGCCGAAACGCTTGGCGCCTCGGACGGCATCGGATACCGCCTGCGCCAGGCCGCCGACCTGGTCCAGACCGACCAGGTGTTCGCTTGGACGCTGCTGCTGGTGGTGCTGATGCTCGTGCTGGAAGGCGGCATCCTCAAACCCCTGGAACGACATTTGTTCCGCTGGAAACCCAACTGATCTTCACGGAGTCACATATGTTCCTGCGTACATTAATGCGGGCCGCCACCGGCCTGGCCGCGCTTGCCATTACCGCCGCCGCGCCGGCCGCCCACGCCGCCGACAAGGTGCGCATCGGCTACTGGAGCAGCGGCGTCAGCCTGGGCTACGGCTCGGTGCTGGAAGCCACCGACTTCTTCCGGCAGCGCAATCTCGATATCGAGTTCGTACGTTTCCCCGACGTCAACGCGCCGCTGCGGGCCCTGGCTTCGAACTCCATCGACCTGGCGTTCGGCGCGCCTGCCGCTGGGGTGTTCAGCAGCGTGGCCGAAGGGGTGCCCATCAAGGTATACGCCGCCACACAGCCCGCCGACGTGCAGTTCGTCGTTCCCGAAGATTCCGATATCAAGACCATCGACCAGTTCCGCGGCAAGAAAGTCGGCATGTCGCCCGCGGGCAGTTCTGTGGCGGCAATCGCCGGTGCCATCCTGGCCGGCAACCATGGCATCGGCCTCAATGATTTTTCGCTGGTGGGCGGCAACGAATCGCGCCTGGTGCAGTTCCTGGCGCAGCGCCAGGTCGACGCGGCGGCCCTGCGTTCGGTCACTCTTGCTCAACTGGACGAGCTGAAGGTGCGCAGGCTGGGGTCGTTCGCCCAGGAATGGCAGCGGCTGACTCAATCGGACTCCGTGCCCTACATCGGCATTGGCGCCGTGCGCAGCGACTTCATCGCCGAGCAACCCGAAGTGGTCGCCCGCGTGATCGCGGCGCTGCGGGACGCGGTGCAATGGGGCGGCGCGCATCCCGGTGAAGTGGCCGCCATCCTGCAGAAATCCGCCAACCTGCCGGCCGCCGACGCGCGCGCCTACGCCGAACAGTGGACCAACATGTATCGCGTGGCCTTCGAGCCCGCCGACATCGCCACTCTGAAACGCCAGCACGAAGTCTTTGCTTCCAGCGGCCTGATCAAAGGCGAGCTGGACGCCTCGCTGTTCGTGACCGGCCCCTACGAACAGTCCAAATCCCTGCATTGAACCTGAACCCTATCCATCCAAAGGAACATCGAAGATGAGCAAGACCATGAAAGCCCTGGTGCTGACCGAGCATGGCGGCCTGGACCGCCTCGCCGTTGTCACCGACAAACCGGTGCCCGCCGTCACTCCCGGCCACGTGGTGATCCGCGTCAAGGCCTCGTCGTTCAACTACCACGACGTCTTCACGGTACAGGGCATGCCCGGCATCAAGGTGCCGCTGCCTGTAGTCATCGGGCTGGACATGGCCGGCGAGATCGCCGAAGTGGGCCCCGAAGTGGACGGCTGGAAAGCGGGCGACCGCGTACTGGTCAATCCGCTGAACAAATCGCGCGGCCTGATGGGCGAAATGCTCGACGGGGGCATGGCCGAGTACTGCCTGGTGTCCCAGGACCAGTTGATCGCCCTGCCCGACGGCGTGGACTACGACGACGCCGCCGCATTGCCCGTCGCCTACGGCACGGCCCACCGCATGCTGGTCACGCACAACACCGTGAAGGCCGGCGACAAGGTCCTGATCCTGGGTGCCAGCGGCGGCGTGGGCACGGCCTGCGTGGTGCTGGCCAAACTGCTCGGCGCCGAGGTCATCGCGTGCGCCGGCAGCGATTCCAAGCTCCAGGCCCTGCAGGCGCTGGGCGCGGACCATCTCGTCAACTATCGCGAAACCGACTTCTCGAAGTGGGCCATCGGCCAGTACGGCAAGCCCCAGCGCCGCAACTATGAAGGCGGGGTGGACGTGGTCATCAACTTCACGGGCGGCGATACCTGGGTGCCCTCGCTCAAGTGCATCAAGCGCGGCGGCACCCTGCTGGTGTGCGGCGCCACCGCCGGCCACGCTCCCGCCGAAGACCTGCGCTACGTGTGGAGCTTCGAGCTCAACATCAAGGGCTCCAACAGCTTCTACGACGACAACCTCAAGGCCCTGCTCGACCTGATCGCCCAGAACCGCATCAAGCCGCTGATCGATCGCCGCGTGCCGCTGGAGCAGGCCGCCGACGGCCTGGCGCTGATCCGCGACCGCGAAGTGCTGGGCAAAGTCATCGTCAACCCCTGAACCGGATACCAATCATGAGCGACAACAACACTGCCCTGCCCACCCCCGAAGCTATCCAGGAGCGGCTGCTGCGCGGGCCCTACCACCAATGGCTGGGCCTGGAAGTGAACTCGGTGGGCACCGGCGAAATCGAACTGACCGCCCGCTGGCGCGAAGAATGGGTGGTCAACCCCGACAAGCGCTACACGCACGGCGGCATCCTGGCCGCGCTGGTGGACCTGGCGGCCGACTGGGCGCTGGTTTCGCAGACCGGACGCGGCGTGCCCACCATCGACCTGCGCGTCGACTACCACCGGGCGGCCATGCCGGGCGACCTGCGCGTGCGCGGAAAAGTCATCAAGTTCGGCTCGCAGGTATCCACGGCGGAAGCCCACGTGTACGACGGTGAAGGCAAGCTGGTGGCCAGCGGCCGCGGCGTCTATTCCACGCCGCGCGCCTGATCACCGGAGCAATCATGGCCACGTCCGCAGACAACCTCGGCACCGTGCTCGACGCTACCGCACTGGCGGCGCCGGATCGGATAGCGCTGGTCGACCTCGACGCCGGCGAATCCGCCCGGACCTGGACCTACGCGCAGTTGCGAGCGGCGGCCTGCCGCGTGGCCACGGCGATGCGCGCGCGCGGCTACGCGCCGGGCGACCGCATTGCCATCGTCGCGGCGAACTCGGCGCACTACCTGGCGGCGTTGCTGGGCATCCAGCGCGCCGGCCTGGTGCCCGTGCCGGTGAATTTCAAGTTTCCGCCCGAGACCATCGCCTATATCCTGCGCGACAGCGGATCCCGGCTGGTGCTACACGACGCCGCGCGAGCGGGCGGCATTCCCGCAGATATCGAGGCGTTGCCGATCGATGGCGCCAGCTGGACCGGTCAGCCCGACGACGGCGTGGCGCCTGTCGCCCCGGCAGCGGACGATCTGGCGCTGATGCTGTATACGTCCGGATCGACCGGCCGCCCCAAAGGCGTGCGCCTGGCGCACGCGGGGCAATACTGGACTGTGCGCATGCGCCAGTCCGCCACGCCGCTCGATGACGAGCGCACATTGATCGCGGCGCCGCTCTATCACATGAACGCGCTGGCGCTGTCTCTGCTCGTGCTCGCCTGCGGGGCCAGCGCGGTGCTGTTGCCGCAGTTCCAGGCACAGGCCTACATACGCGCCATTGAACGCTATCGCGTCACCTGGCTGACCGCCGTGCCGCCGATGATCGCGATGATGCTGCGCGAACATGAACTCCTGGCTGCCACCGACCTGTCGTCGGTGCGGGCCATACGCATGGGCTCGGCGCCCGTCAGCGCGAGCCTGTGGCAGCAGATCCGCGAGATGCTGCCCAATGCGCGCATCATCAACGCCTACGGCACAACCGAGGGCGGCCCCGTCGTGTTCGGGCCGCATCCGGACGGCCTGCCCACTCCGCCCGCATCGGTAGGCTATCCGCATCCCGCAGTGCGGGTGCGGCTGAGCCAGGGCCCCGAAGACGGCGACAACACCGGTGTGCTCGAACTGAAGAGCCCCGGCCTGATGCTGGGCTATCACCAGCGGCCCGACCTCGGCACGCCATTCACGGACGACGGGTATTACCGTACCGGCGACGTCTTTCATCGTGACGCCGACGGGTTCTATACCTTCATGGGCCGGCGCGACGACATGTTCGTGTCCGGCGGCGAGAACATCTATCCCGCCGAAGTCGAGCGCATGCTCGAACGGCACCCGGCAGTGCAGCAGGCCTGCGTGGTGCCCATAGACGACGATATCAAGGGCACCAAGCCGGTCGCCTTCATCGTGCTGCGGGCCGGCGCCGCCGCCGACGAAGCCGCGATCAAGCAGTTTGCCCTGGCCCATGCCCCGGCTTACCAGCATCCGCGGCACGTGTGGTTCGTCCCTGCGTTTCCGCTGGCCAGCACCAACAAAATCGACCGATCGGCGCTGGCGCGCATGGCTGCCGACTATATCCGCCGCGCGGCCTGACGCCCGCGGCAATCACAGGAAAATCGCATGAAAAACATCCGCCATCTATTGCGCGCCGCCTGCTGCGCGGCGCTGGGCCTGGCTGCCGGCGGCGCGCATGGCGCTGACGATGTCACCGTGGCACTGGCCATCCCACCCGCCGTGCACGACGCCGCGCCCTATGCGGCAGCCGAGGCGCTGGGCTTCTTCAAGCAGGAAGACCTCAACGTCCGGACCATCGTATTCCAGGGCGCGGGCGCCCTGTTGCCGCAGGTGGCCAACAAGCGGGTCACGCTGGGCTACCCCACGTCGGAACCGGTGATCTCCAGCTACTTCAACAGCAAGAACCCGTTGCCGCTGCGCTATTTCTACAACGGCGTGCCCACCAACACCATGGAGTTCGCGGTGCTGGCCGACGGCCCCATCCAGTCGCTGGCCGACCTCGAAGGCAAGACTGTCGGCGTCGGCGCGCTGACCTGGGGCACCATTCCGGGCGGCCGCGCCGCGCTGCGCACCGCCGGCCTGCAGCCGGGCCAGAACGTGGAATACGTGGCGGTCGGCGCCCTGGCGGCGGGCTTCCAGGCGCTGCGCACGGGCCAGGTCGATGCACTGAATTTCAACAGCAGCTGGCACGACATGCTGGAAATGTCGGGCACCAAGATCCGCCGCATCGGCTATCCCGCAGTCTTCAGCGAAACGGCCGGCAACGGCTTCATCGCGCACCAGGACACGTACCGCGACCAGCCCGACCTGCTGGTTCGTTTCGCCCGGGCCTACACCAAGGGGCAGATCGCCTGCGAGGCCAACCCGCGCTTCTGCGTCCAGGCCTATTGGCGCGCGCACCCCGAAACCCGCCCGGCCCAGAACGAGGCCGCCGAACTGGAAAAGAACAGCACGCTGCTGGCGCGCCGCCTCGCGCGCGTACTGCACAAGCCCGACGGCACGGCGCGCGTGCCGGGCCAGTACGACATCGCCGCCATCCGCGCCGGTATCGAGGCCATGCACGCCGCCGGCGAGTATCCGTCTGCAGAGGTTCCGGTCGAGGCCATCTTCTCGAATGACCTGATCGCACAGATCAACGACTTCGATGCCCAGGCCGTGCGCGCACAGGCCAAGGAGCAGCAATGATCCAGGCCGGCTCCGCCAGTTTGCAGATCACGCCCGCCGATGCCCTGATCGACATGCCGCGGCGCATCGTGGCCAGCGGCCTGCCCGCGGGCACCGCGCATGTCACCGCCACGCTGCAGCATCCCGATGGCAGCCGCTGGCGCAGCACTGCCGATTTCGAGGTCGGGGCCGACGGCGTGCTGGACCTGGATGCCCGCGCCCCGCTGCGCGGCGACTGGGACGTGGCCGACGCCATGGCCGTGGTCTGGGCCATGCGCCGCGAAGCCGCGCCCACCGCTGCCGAACTCAGTGAAGAAACGGCCGCACTGCAGATCGTGGTCGAGGTCGTCGCAGGCCCGCAACGCCTGGAGGCCAGCTTTGTACAACGCTACGAAAGCGCAGGCGTCTCGCGCAGCGAGCTGCGCGGCGAGATCTCCGGCACGCTGTTCACGCCCGCCACACCCGGGCCTCATCCTGCCATCGTCGTCATGAATGGCTCGGGCGGCGGCATCCCGCGCCAGCGCGCGGCGCTCTACGCCGCGCACGGCTACCTGGCGCTGGCGCTGGGCTATTTCAAGGCGCCCGGCCGTCCCGACTATATCTCCGAGACCCCGCTCGAATATTTCGAGCAGGCGTTGCAATGGCTGCACCGCACCCATGCGCCGCGGCGCGGCTTTGTCGCGGTCACGGGCCAATCGCGCGGCGGCGAATTGTCGCTGCTGCTGGGCTCGCGCTTTCCCCGCCTGGTGAGCGCGGTGATCGCCTACGTGCCGAGTTCGGTCGTGCACGGCAGTTTGCGCGCCGGCCGGCCGGGCCAGGCGCCCGACGCCCCGGTATGGACCTGGCAGGGCGAACCACTGCGCAACGTCTGGCAGGACAACCCCAACGCTGACTGGACCGCCTTCCTGCAGGCGCCTCCTGACGGCGCCCCGGTGCGCCAGGAACCCGCCTTCCGCACCGCCATGACGCACGCACCCAGTGTCGCGGCCGCTCGCGTTCCGGTCGAGCAGATTGCAGGCCCGGTCATGCTGGTGTCGGGCACCGACGACGGGTTCTGGCCATCGGCCGAGTACTCGCAACAGATCGCCGCCACGCTGCACGCGCACGGCCATCAATGGGCCGTGGAACACGTGCGCTGCGAAGGCGCAGGCCACGCCATCGGGGTGCCGCACCACCCGGCCACGCTGATCGCCAAGCCGCATCCCGTGGCGGGGCTGGTGCTCAGCGGCGGAGGCACCGCCCGGGCCAACGCGCACGCCAACCGCAGCGCCTGGACGGCAGTACTGCGCTTTCTTCGCGAGGCATCTGCATGAGCCTGGACCTGCACCTGGACGGCGTGCAGCTGGTCTACCCCACCCGCCGGGGCGATATCGACGCGCTGGGCCCCATCGACCTGGACGTACGGGCGGGCGAGTTCGTCGCCGTGCTGGGGCCGTCGGGCTGCGGCAAGTCGACGCTGGTAAAGCTCGCCTCGGGCCTGCTCGGCCCCAGCGCGGGCGAAGTCAAGCTGGGAGGCCAGCCCGTCACCGGCCCCAGCCGGCGCACCGGAGTGGTGTTTCAGAAGCCCAACCTGCTGCCCTGGAAAACCGTGGCGCAGAACGTGCTGCTGCCCGCGCGCACCCTGGGCCTGCCGGCCGCGCCCGCGGCGGCGCGCATGCGCGAGCTGCTGAAGCTGGTCGGCCTGGACGGGTTCGCCGACAACTATCCGTACGAACTGTCGGGCGGCATGCAGCAGCGCGTGGGCATCGCCCGCATGTTGCTGTCCGACCCCGACGTGCTGTTGATGGATGAACCCTTTGCAGCCCTGGACGCCCTGACCCGCGAATTGCTCACGCTGGAACTGCAGCGCATCTGGAGCCAGTCGCGCAAATCGGTGCTGTTTATCACGCACAGCATTCCCGAAGCCGTGTTCCTTGCCGACCGCATCATCGTGCTGTCGCCGCGCCCCGGGCGCATCGTCGAAGATTTCCGTCCCGGACTGGCGCGCCCGCGCACACCCGACACTCTCGGCCAAGCCGATTTCAACGAGGCCTGCCAGCACCTGCGGCAGCATTTCCTGCATGTCTGATCCCATCACCCGTCCTGCCCGGGGGCGCCGGCCGCGCCTGCCCGCTGCCGCCTATCCCCTGATCAGCCTGACCGTTCTGGTACTGGCCTGGGACATGGCCATACGCCTGTTTGCCATTCCCGACTATCTGCTTCCCACCCCGGGCGCCGTGTTCGACGCGCTGGCGCAGGGTTTCGCCAGCGGCGCACTGTGGCCGCATATCGGCGCCACGCTGGCCGAAGCGCTGTACGGCTACGCGGTGGGCTGCGGCCTGGCCATCGTGTTCGGCGCGCTGCTTGCCGAGTCGCGCACCTTCGAACGCTTCTGCTACCCCATCTTCCTGGGGTTGCAGGCCATGCCCAAGGTGGCGCTGGGCCCCATCATCCTCGTGTGGTTCGGATTCGGCATGAGCTCGAAGGTCGTCCTCGTGGCGCTGGTGTGCTTTTTCCCGCTGTTCGTCAACACAATCAACGGGATCAAGCGCACCGACCTCGAATTGCTGGATGCCTGCCGCGCCTACTCGGCCAGCCGGCTTTACCTGCTGCTGCACGTGAAGATTCCCGCCGCCGCCGGCGACATTTTCTCGGGCCTGCAGATCGGCGTATCGCTCGCGCTCATCGGCGCGGTGGTGGGAGAGTTCCTGTCTGCCCAGCAGGGCCTGGGTTACATGATCGCCTCGGCGTCGGTCAGCATGAGCCTGTCCACGATGTTCGCCGGCGTATTCCTGCTGGCGGCGCTGGGGCTCTGCGGCTCGCTGCTGATGCGCCGCCTGCACCGGCGCGTGGTGTTCTGGGAAGGCGAAGCTCGGGCCCGCGACCGCGCCTGACACGCGCGTGCCGCGCCCCCGCGGGCGCGCCGGCGCCCTCGAAACGCTCTGCGCCCGAGGCCGGTATATATACGGGTTATCCCTGACAGAATAATGTCGAAAGCGGCGCCGCCTGCACGTCGTGTCGGTACATCCACTCTTTCAGAAGGTGCCTGTCATGCCTGCCGGAACCGTACAACTCCACCGTATCCTGCGCGCCGCCCCGGAGCGCGTCTACCGTGCTTTCCTTGAAGCAGACGCCCTGGCCAAATGGTTGCCGCCCTATGGCTATACCTGTCAGGTCCATCACCTGGACGCCCGGGTAGGCGGCGGCCACAAGATGTCGTTTCGCAATTTCGGCACCGGGCAAGGCCATTCGTTCGGTGGCGAATATCTGGAACTCGTGCCCCACGAGACAATCCGCTACACCGACAAATTCGACGAAGGCCTGCCGGGCACGATGCACGTCACCGTGTCGCTCCGGGCCGTTTCCTGCGGCACTGAACTGAGCATCACGCAGGAAGGCATCCCCGAGGAAATCCCCACCGAAATGTGCTACCTGGGGTGGCAGGAATCGCTGCGGCAGCTGGCAAGACTCGTGGAGCCCGATATTGCCGAATAAGGCCGAGGCCCGGCATGCGCGCCCGGCTGGTTATGATCGGCATTACGTCCATCACCAGCCAAGGTTGCAGTTGGAAAAACGCATGCCCACCGTCATCACCGAGGAATACCACGTCGACGCCGGCCCCGGCCGGCTTTATGTCCGCCGCTGGCAGCCCGCCACGCCCGCCTCGCCACCGCCGGCCATCGTGTTGTTCCACGATTCGCTGGGCTGCGTGGAGCTGTGGCGCGACTTTCCCGGGCGGCTGGCGCACGCCACCGGGCGGCCCGTGGTGGCCTACGACCGCCTGGGCTTTGGCAAGTCCGACCCGAACCCAGGCACGCTCGACATGGATTTCGTCGAACAGGAAGCGCGCCACGGTTTTGCCGCCGTGCGCGAGGCCTTGCGGCTCGAGGAATTCGTGGCCCTGGGCCACAGCGTCGGCGGCGGCATGGCCCTGGCAAGCGCCGTGGAACATGCGGCGCGCTGCCGCGCGCTCATCACCGAATCGGCGCAGATGTTCACCGAAGAACATACGCTGGCCGGCATCCGGCAAGCGCGCAGCGACTTCGCACAGCCCGGCCAGGTCGATCGCCTGAAGAAATACCATGGCGAGAAAGCGCCATGGGTACTCAGCGCCTGGACCGATACCTGGCTGTCGCCCGGCTTTGCCGACTGGCGGCTCGATGACTGTCTGCGCGCAGTGCGTTGCCCCGTGCTGGCGTTGCATGGCGACAATGACGAATACGGGTCGCTCGCGCACCCGCAGCGCATGCAGGCACTGGCTGGCGCACAGGCGGTCATACTGCAGGATTGCGGCCACGTCCCGCACCGCGAAATGCCCGACACCGTCATCGCGCACATCGCGGGCTGGCTGAAGTAGTTCAGCCTCGGCGCCGCGCGGCCTGGGCCACGTCCACGCCGCGCTCGGGCACATCCGTACATACGGCCAGCACACGCGCCGGGGCCTTGCTGGTAGACAGATAGACGTGGCCCACCGAACTGTCGAAATACGCGGCCTCATTGCGCTTGAGGCGGATTTCCTGGCCGTTCTCGAACACCAGGCGGATGGCGCCCGACAGCACATAGGCGAACTCCTGGCCTGGATGCCGGATGTACTCCGAAAACTCATCCAGGCTGCGCGAGAACACTGTCGCCACGATGGGCGTCATGTCCTTGCCCGAAATTTCGCTGAAGAAGAACTGATGCCGGTAGGTGGCCGTCTGGTAGTCGCGCTGCTCCTGCGAGCTGGCCTTGATCACGGTGCCGTTGAGCCGGTTGGGGGCCTGCTCGCCCCCGGGCTGCAGCAACAGCGACATATCGACATCGAGCGCCAGGGCGATGGCCACGAACTTTTCGTAGCTCAGCGCCGTCTGTCCCAATTCCGCCTTCGACAAGGTAGACAACGCCACCCCCGACGAGTGGGACAGCTGCTTCAACGTAAACCCTTTTTCTTTGCGGATGGATCGCAGCCGGGCGCCCATGGCCTCTTTTGAGTAGCTTTTATGCGTGCCCGCCCCCATGCCCGACCCCATCCGCACTCCGTATGGTTTACAACGGCTGCCGGCTGGCGCCGACTCTTTCGACGATGGCACGATAGTGCTCCGGCCGCCGATGCCGCTCGAAATAAAATATGTTACTCCGGTAGCCGTCGGCCAGCGTCATATCGCATACATAGTTGATGACTTCATCGTCTTCGGAAAGCGCCTGGACGGCGATTTCGCCGGTGGGCGCCACGATGCACGAGCCGCCGATCATATGGATGCCTTCTTCTACGCCGGCCTTGGCCGCGGCGGCGATCCAGCAGGTGTTCTGGTAGGCAGAGGCCTGCAGCGAAAGATGGTTGTGATGGCCCGGCAGGTGCCGTGGCTCGCCCAGGCGCCCGTATCCGGTGGGCGTGTTGTAACCCACCATGACCAGGTCCACGGCCTGCAGGCCCATGACCCGGTAAGTCTCGGGCCAGCGGCGATCGTTGCAGATGCACATGCCGATACGCATGTCGCCCGCGTCGAATACCGGAAAGCCCAGGTCGCCCACCTCGAAGTACTTCTTCTCCAGGTGCTGTATGGGATAGCCGTCCTGCGACTGCGCATCGCCCGGAATGTGGATCTTGCGATACTTGCCGATGATGGCGCCGTTGCCGTCCACCAGAATGCTGGTGTTGAACTGGCGATCGCCATCGAGTTCGGCGTAGCCCAGGTAGAACCCGACACCCAGCGTGCGCGCCAGGTCGAACAGCGGCCGCGTTTCCTTGCCCGGCATCTCGGTTTCGAAGAACCCGCGTATCTCTTGCGGATCGTCCATCTCCCAGCGCGGAAAAAACGTGGTCAACGCCAGCTCGGGGAAAGTCACCCACCTGGCGCCGCGGCCGGCGGCGTCCTTGAGCAGGTCGCACAGGCGCGCAACCGTCTGCGCGCGCGTGTCCGCGCGCTGGATGGGGCCCATCTGGGCCACGGCGATATGCATCTTCATCTGTAGGTTCCTCGAGCCAGTCAGCCGCGCGACAGCACGCGGCCTGGGAAGTTGCCGGTGAAAAGGCCATCGGCGTCCCACACCTTGGCGCCGTTGACGTACACATGGTGGATGCCGCGCGAGCGCTCCATCGGCGTCTCGAACGTCGCGGCGTCGGCCACGGTGGCCGGGTCGAACACCACCAGGTCGGCATAGGCATCCTGCTGGATCACGCCGCGGTCTTTCAGGCCGAACCGGCTGGCGGTCAGGCCCGTCATCTTCCATACGGCGGTCTCGATGGGAAACAAGCCCAGGTCGCGGCTGTAATGGCCCAGCACCCGGGGGAATGTCCCCCACAGGCGCGGATGCGGATGCGTATCGTGCGGCAGCCCGTCCGAACCGATCATGGTGTCGGGAAACGCCATGATGCGCTGCACGTCGTCTTCGTCCATCATGAAGTAAATGGCGCCCGCCGGCATCAACTCGTCCACCACGTCCCAGCGATCCTTGCCGCGTTCCCTGGCGATGTCGTCCAGGTCTTTGCCGGTGTACTGCGGAAACGGCTTGCACCACGTAATGATGGTCCGTGCCGACAGCAGCGCGCGGTCTTTCTTCAGCATGGTCGAGCCGGCGATGTACGGGTACGCGTCCAGCGAGATTTCCTGGTTCTTCATTGCCTCGGAAATAATGGCCAGCGTCTCGGCGGACCGCCCGAAGTTCTGTCTGCCCATCAACTTGTGATGCGATATCACTACGGGTACGTCCAGCGTCTTGCCGATGCGGAACGTCTCATTCAGGGCATCGACGATATGGTCGCCTTCGTCGCGCATGTGCGTGGCGTAGATGCCGTTGTGGGCAGAAAGCGGGCGGCACACTTCGATGATTTCTTCCGTAGTGGCATTCGCCGCCGGCGGGTAGAAGGTGCCCGTGGAAATTCCGATCGCGCCCGCCTGCATGCCTTCGAGCGCCAGGCGCTGCATGCGGTCGATCTCTTGCGGCATGGCATTGCGATGCAGGTCCGGCATGATGGCGGCGCGCAGGGTCGAATGGCCCAGCATGCACGCGCAGTTCACCGCGGGCGGCGAGTCACGCAGCGCCCCCAGATAATCGGCGAAGGTCGAGAACGCATAACTGCCGCCCAGGTCCAGCAAGTCCAGCGGCGCAGGCGGGCTGTCGTGCAGCAGCGGCGCCAGGCTGATGCCGCAGTTGCCGGTCACGACCGTGGTGACCCCTTGCGAGATCTTGGGCTCCATGGCGGGCTTGCGCAGCAGCAGGTTGTCGTCATGGGTGTGCGAATCGATGAATCCGGGCGATACGGCCATTCCCGACACATCGGCCCGATGCGCGGCGACGGCCCGGCTAAGGTCGCCGACGGCGGCGATCCGGTCGCCTCGCACGCCGATGTCGGCGACGAAAGGCTTGGAATTCGTGCCGTCGACCACCAGGCCGCCCGCCAGGACGAGGTCATACGTTTCATTGGTAGGATGCGTCATACCCTGCTCCCGCGGAAAATTGACTAGGCAAAATGACACGCCACGACGTGGCTGTCGCTGAAACGCCGGGCTGCCGGCTGCGTCTCGGCGCAAACCGCCTGCGCGTTGGGGCAGCGCGTCCGAAAAGCGCAGCCCGACGGCGGCGACAGCGGGCTGGGAATCTCGCCCGACAGCCGCATGGCCTTGGCCTGGCCCTGACTGGCTTGCGAAAAGCGCGGCACCGCCGCCATCAAGGCGCGTGTATACGGGTGCCGCGGCGTGTTGAAGATCTCGTCGCGCGTGCCGGTTTCCACCACACGCCCCAGGTACATCACGGCCACCGAGTGGCTCAGGTGCCGCACCACGCTCAGGTCGTGCGAAATAAACAGATAGGTCAGACGCAGCGACTTCTGCAGGTCGACCAGAAGGTTGATCACCTGGGCCTGCACCGACACGTCCAGCGCCGAGACGGGCTCGTCGCACACCACAAACTCGGGCTCCAGCGCCAGGGCCCGCGCGATCACCAGCCGCTGCCGCTGCCCTCCGGAGAACTGGTGCGGGTACTTGTCCAGCGAATCGGGCTTCAGGCTCACCAGGCGCAGCAGCTCTTGCAGCCGTTGCTCGATGCTCGCCGAGGGCACGGAAAAGTTGCGCAGGGGCTCGGCCAGGATAGCGCGCACCCGCATGCGCGGGTTCATCGATGAATACGGATCCTGGAAAATAAACTGGATCTTCCTGCGCAGCTGGCGCAGTTCGCCGTGCGCCAGTCCGCCGATATCCCGGCCTTCGAACAGCACCTGGCCGCCGGATGGTTCGAGCAGGCGGGCAATGCAGCGGCCCAGGGTGGATTTTCCGCAGCCCGATTCGCCAACAATGCTGAAGGTCTCGCCTTTGCGCACCGTAAACGACACGTCGCTCACGGCATTCAATACCGCGTTCTTGCCGCGGCTCCTGACGGTAAAGCGCTTGCTGAGCCCGACGACCTCCATCTGGACATCGCCATCCGGCGCGGCGCGCATATCTTCGTAAGCCATTTTGCTGTTCGCTCAGATGTTCATGGGCGCGGCTAGGCCGCCACGCGGCACCAATACGTGTGCGCGCTGCCGTCCTGCAGGGGCACTGGCGCGACAGACTGGCAACTATCCACCGCCTGGGGGCAGCGCGATGAAAACGCGCAGCCGCGCGCCTGGGGAGTAATGGTGGGCACAATGCCGGGCAGTTCGGCCAGGCGCGGCTGGCTGCCATCCGTGTCCACGAAAGCGGGCAGCGCGCGTATCAGGGCCTGGGTGTAGGGGTGGCGCGGCCGGTACAGCACATCCGACACCGAGCCCTCTTCTACCTTGGATCCGGCATACATCACCATGACGCGGTCACAGGCCTCGGCCACCACGCCCAGGTCGTGCGTGATCAGCACGATGGCCGTGCCCAGCTGCTGCTGGATGTCTTTCAGTATCTGCAGTATCTGCGCCTGTATCGTCACGTCCAGCGCCGTCGTGGGCTCGTCAGCGATAAGCAGGCGCGGCTTGCATGCCAGGGCGATGGCAATCATGACGCGCTGGCGCATTCCGCCCGACAGCTCATACGGATAGTTCGCCAGGCGCTTCTGCGGGTCGGATACCTGCACGAGCTCCAGCAGCCCCTGGGCCTCCGACAATGCCTGCTTGTACGTCCGGCCCTGGTGGCGCACGATAGATTCGGCGATCTGCCGTCCCACCGTGAACACCGGGTTCAACGACGTCATCGGTTCCTGGAAGATCATCGACAGCTGGTTGCCGCGCACGCCGCGCATCTGGCGCTCGCTCAAGGCAAGCAGGTTCTGCTGCTCGAAATGCACGGCGCCGCTGACCACCCGCGCCGACTTCGCGAGCAGCCGCATAATGGCCAGCGACGTGACGCTCTTGCCGCAGCCCGACTCGCCCACGATGCCCAGCGTCTCGCCGCTGCGCACATGGAACGACAGATCATTTACAGCCACCACCGTGCGCGCCAGCCCTTCGAAGTGCACGCTCAGGTGCTCGACACGCAGAATTTCCTTATCGCTCATGACGTCCGTGCCTCAGATCTTCTTGGCCAGCTTGGGGTCCAGCATGTCGCGCAGCCCGTCGCCCAGCATGTTGACGGCCAGCACTGTCATCGCCAGGAACAGGCCCGGGAACAGGATGATGTGGAACGCGATCGACAGGAAATTGCGGCCATCGGCCATGATGTTGCCCCAGCTTGGCGTCTGCGGCGGTATGCCCACGCCCAGGAAGCTGAGCACGGCCTCGGTGATGATCGCCGACGCGGCGATGAAGGTCGCCTGCACCATGAGCGGTGCAAACAGGTTGGGCAGAATATGCATCGCCAGGATCTTGTGCGTGCGCGTGCCCAGCGCGTGCGCCGCCTCGACGTAGGGCTGGTTGCGTATCGACAGAACCAGCGCGCGCACCAGGCGCACCACGCGCGGCACCTCGGGGATGACGATGGCGGCGATCACGGTCAGCAGGCCGCCCCTGAAAACGGCCATCAGGGCAATGGCAAGCAGAATGTTCGGGATGGCCATCAGCCCGTCCATCACCCGCATGATCACCATGTCGAGCCTGGAAAAATAGCCCGCCAGCATGCCTATCGCCACCCCCAGCGCCACGCTGAGCACGGCCACGGCGATACCCACCACCAGCGACACGCGCGCGCCCCACATCACGCGGGAAAAGATGTCTCGCCCGAGAGCGTCGGTGCCGAATATATGGGCCGCGGACGGCGGCTTCATGCGCGCCAGCGGGTTGATGTCCAGGGGGTTGTACGGCGCGATGGCCGGCGCAAAGATGGCGATCAACGCCAGCGCGGCCAGCACCGCGATGCCGATATACATGGCCGGCTGCTGGCGCAACGCAAAGGCGATGCGCCTGCGGCTGCCGACGGAATGGGAAGCAAGGGCTTGCATGGCGATCAGCTGTCCATACGGGGGTCGAAAATGCGATAGCTCATGTCTACCAACAGGTTGATGAGCACGTAGACTGCCGACGAAATCAGCAGCACACCCTGTATCACCGGGTAGTCATGGCGCAATACGGCATCTACCGTCAGCCGACCCAGTCCCGGGATGGCGAACACGGTTTCGGTGACGACCACGCCGCCGATCAGCATGGCAACGCCCACGCCTATCGTCGTGACGATGGGGTTTGCGGCGTTCTTCAGCGCGTGCCAGATAACCAGGCGCGAGCCCAGCCCCTTGGCGCGCGCAGTGCGGATGTAGTCTTCGCCCAGCGCCTCCAGCATGGTGGCGCGCGTCATGCGGGTCAGCAGCGCCATGTACACCAGGCCAAGCGACACACAGGGCAGCACCAGATGCCTGGCGTACGCGCCCAGTCCATCGGACATGGGCTTGTAGCCCTGCACCGGCAGGGCGCCCATCTTCACCGAGAACACATAGGCCAGCCCGTAGCCGATCAGGAACACCGGTATCGAAAAGGCCACCACCGACCCCAGCATGATCAGCCGGTCTGTCAGGGAACCGGCCTTCCAGGCGGCAATGATGCCCAGCGGCACGGCCAGGAACACCGCCAGCACGATGGTAAAGAGCGCGATGGACAGCGTCGGCCCCATGCGTTGCTGGATAAGCGTCAACACCGGCATTCTGGTCGACGTGGAAACGCCCAGGTCGCCTCGCAGGACGTTGCCGCCCCACGTCAGGAATTGCTCGATGAGCGGCTTGTCCAGCCCCATGGCGGCGCGGATCTTTTCCACGTCTTCGACGGTGGCGTTGTCTCCCGCCAGCACGGCCGCCGGGTCTCCCGGCGACATGTGGGCCAGCAGGAAAACAAACACCGCCACCACCGCCATCACCGGGATGGTTGCGACCAGCCTACGTATCAAGTACCGCAATTCATCACTCCTTGGGCCGTTTCCCGTGGGCGGGCGCGCCTACTTTTTCTCGACGTTCCACATGACGGGGATGCCGATCTTCATCAGATCGGTGTTGGCCAGCCCGCGCGTGGCGATCACCGGCTTGAACTCGCCCCAGATCACATACGGCACCGTCTCGTAGGCGCGCGCCTGGATCCTGGCGGCAAGCTCCTTGCTCTTGGCGGGATCGCTTTCGGCGATCCACTGGGCGCGCAGCTTGTCGAGTTCTTCATCGCACGGCCAGCCCGGCAGGCCATTGCCGCACGGCGCCGACAGCCAGGGGTTGGTGACCGGTGTATTGGCGTCGAAATAGCCGCCATGCGTGATGAAGATGTTCCAACCGCCGTTTTCCGGCGCGTCTTTCTTCAGCCGGCGCGCGGCAACCGACGCCCAGTCCATGGCCTGCAGGTCGACGTTGAAGCCGGCCTTCTGCAGCGCCTGCGCCAGCACCAGGTTGGCCGGGCTGTTCACGTTGTCGGTCGGATACAGGATCACGACCTTTTCGTTCTGGTAGCCCGCTTCCTTGAGCAGCTGCCTGGCCTTTTCGAAGTCGGGCTTCTTGTAGGACGCGGCGCCCACGTCGGTGGCATAGGGCGAGCTGCACGTGTACATGGACGGGCAGTATTCGGTGCGGTACTTGCCGCCGTAGCCGACCGCCGAAACGAATTCGGCCTGATCGATGACGTGGTACATGGCCTGGCGCGCCTTGGCGTTATTGAAAGGCGGATGCAGGGAGTTGGGCACCACCATGCCCTGGGACGCCAGAGCCGGAATCAGGTTGACCTCGGCATTGCCTTCGAGCACCGGCAGGAAGTCCGGCGTCACGCTCTCGATCATGTCGATTTCGCCGTTCTGCAGCGCGGCGGCGGCCGTGTTGGCGTCGGGGATATACACCCACTCGACGCGATCTACCTTCACGACCTTGCCGCCGGCCAGGCCGTCGGCGGGTTCGGCGCGCGGCACGTAGTCCGGGTTCTTCACGTACACCACTTTGTTGCCCGGAACCCATTCGTCTTTCTTGAACAGGAAGGGGCCCGACCCCACCATTTCGGTGACGGGAATGCTGGGATCGCTGTCTGCCAGCCGCTTGGGCATGATGAACAGCGGCATGCCCGACGGCTTGGACAGCGCCGCCAGCACCAGGCCGAACGGATTTTCCAGCGCAATCTCGAACGTCCTGTCGTCCACGACCTTGAGCTTGGCGCCCGCTTTCATCATCAGGCGGCCCAGGGTGTCTTTCTTGGCCCACCGCTCGATCGACGCCACGCAATCGGCAGCCGTGACGGGAGTGCCGTCATTGAACTTCAGGTTCTCGCGCAGCGTGAACGACCACTGCTTGCCGTCTTCGGACTCCGTCCAGGTATCCACCATCTGCGGGCGGATCTCGCCCTTGCTGTCCTGGGCGAACAGCGTGTCGAACACCATGTAGCCATGGTTGCGCGTAATGTAGGCCGTGTTGAACAGCGGATCCAGCGTTTTCAAGTCTGCGGTAGGGGCCAGGCGCACCGTGGTGGCCGACCACGCCGCGCCGCTGGCCAGCAACAGGCCGGCGGCGCCCAGGCTGACGGCCAGCGTTTTCAGGCAGGCGAAGTTTTTCATCATTCTTGCTCTCCAGAGACGTTCAAGTATTGCTGCGCGGCATCAGGCAGCGGGCGTGACCAGCGGCCATTTGGGGTAAGTGATTTTCCGGTAGGGCAGTGCGTGCAGGTCCGACGACACGGAACCCGGTGTGCGCAGGTAGATGACCTGCGCCGCGACCTTGGAAAAATCGGCATAGAAGTGCTGCGACGACTTCACCACGATGTACTTGCACTGCGCCAGGTCGATGCCGAACTGTGTAAACAGGTCGCGGCCGACGGCCTGGTTGCGCACCGTGTTCAACACCATCGTGATGCCTTCGGCCTCGACCACCGCCACGTCGCCGATCAGCGAAGGCGTGTTCGACAGCCCGGTCATGTAGGCATTGCGCTTCAAAGCCTTCACCACACAGTGCACATCCACAGGCTGGCCGGACGCTGGCGACACTTTGCCGCCCACGCGCAATGCAAGCGCGGCGCCCTCGCCGGCGTTCATGCACAGGCTCACGGCAACAGGGTCCCAGATCGGGCCGATCACGGCGTCGCGCACCTGGTGCGCCAGGAAATCGGCCAGCACAAAAGTCGAATCACTGCCCGCCCCGCCACCCGCGTTGTCGGCCGAATCCGCCAGCACGGCGGGATATCGCCCGTTCTCGGCCACCAGGCGGATGGCCTCGGCCGTCGTGGGGTTGGGCGTCTGCAGCGCATCGCGAAAACCGATGATTTCTTCGCCCAGTTCCCGGGCCAGCTGCGTGGCGCGGGCGGCATCGCCGTCCGTGTACACCAGCACCTTGGATCCCATGCCGGGCACGTCGCCCCAGGGAAACCCGTGCGCGATGGAAATCGACAGAATGCCGGGCTCCTGCTCCATGCGCAGCAGGCGGTCGACGAAACTGCGCATGGGCTCGCGGCTCGTGTGCATGATAGAGATCATCTCGCAGTCATACACCGCCAGCGTGGGGCTGGCCTCTCCGCGCACCTTGGCCGCGCATAGATCCACCAGGTCGTAGGCGCGCTCCAGAATATCGGTATGCGGGTATTCCTTGAAGCACACCAGCACATCGGCGGTCTCGTACATCAGCGGGGTCATGTGGCAATGCGGGTCGAGCTCGGCGCCGATGACCACTGCGGGCCCGACGATCTCGCGCACCCGGGAAATCAGGTCGCCCTCGCAGTCGTCGTAGCCATCGGCCACCATGGCGCCATGCAGGCCCAGCACCACCATATCCACCTGGCCCGCGTTCCTGAGGTCCTGCAGTATCTCGTCGCGCAGCGTCTCGTACGCATAACGCGTGGTCAGCCCTGCCGGCACCGCGCCGGCCACGGTTCCTTCGATAACCGTCCAGCCGTGGGCCCTGGCCCGCTGGCGCGCGGCCCACAGCGGCCCGGAGAACTGCAGCATCGTGTCCGGATGCTGACCCGCCGGGTGGTATCCGCGCGCCTTGAACGAATCGATGCCGGTCGGGATGGGCGAAAACGTATTGGTCTCGGTCGACAGCGATGCCGTGAAGATCCTCATGGCCGTGCTCCTGTAGCGTCAGCGGTCCAGGGCCTGGATTTCGATTTCCAGGTCCACGCCCATTGCCAGCTTGGCTTGCACCGTGGACCGCACCGGCAGGCCCGACTTGAAATACGACCGGTAGGCGTCGTTGAAATCGGCGAACAAGGCCAGGTCGGACAGCCAGACGGTGGCCTTGATCACATCGTCGAATCCCAGGCCCACCTCGGCCAGGCTGTCGGCCAGTCGCTCCATGACGGCGGCGGTCTGCGCCTTGATGTCGCCACGCACAACCTGGCCATCGCGATCCATCGGGATCTGGCCCGAGAAGAACACAAATCCTCCGGCGCGGATCATCCGCGAGAATGGCAGGCCCAGGGGGGATTCGTATCGTTGAATGCTCATGTCGGTCACTCGAAATGGTATGAAAGGGAATCAGGCGCGAAAGCGGCCCGGCGAAACAATGGACACGTCGATGTTTTCGGCCTGCAGCGACGGATCCAGCGGCTCGCCCAGGATCAGGTTCGCGGCCAGCAGCGACGCGCCCGGCGCGGTCTGGATGCCATAGCCGCCCTGCCCGACCAGCCAGAAAAAGCCGCTGACATCCGGGTCCCAGCCCACGGCGAAATCGCCATCGGGCAGGAACGAGCGCAGGCCGGCCCAGGTGTGGCTCGGACGGCGGATAGTCAACGTGGTCGCGGTGCAGATCCGGTCGATGCCGATGGCGACGTCCAGCTCTTCGGCCACCACGTCGTGCGGCTCCACGGGGTCTGCGTTGGCCGGCGACCCGAGAAACTGCCCCGCATCCGGCTTGAAGTAGAACGACTCGTCCACGCCCACCACGGCCGGCCACCGATCGGAATCAGCCCACTGGCCGTCGGCCGCGTCGGGCTTGAAGGTGAAGGCGCTGCGGCGCTTGGGCTGCAGGCCCAGCGGCGCCACGCCGAACACGCCGGCCACCTGTTCGCCCCAAGCGCCCGCGGCATCGACCACGTTGCGCGCGGCGACCGTGGCGCCGTTGGAAAGCTCGACCAGCCAGGCGTCGTCCTGGCGAGCAGCCCGCTGCACCGTGGCGTTGTAGGCGAACTCCACGCCCGCCTGCCTGGCGCCGCGCAAGAACCCCTGCAGCAACGCATGCACGTCGATGTCCTTGGCGTCGGGCTCCTCGATGGCGCCGATCAATCCTTCGCGCCGCACGCAGGGCACGCGGCCGACGACGTCATCCGCCGTCATGGCCCGTATCGTGGCGCCGGTGGCCTGCAATTGCGCCATCGTCTCGGCCAGCAGGCCCTGCTGCCCCTCGTGCGCGATATAGACAACGCCACGATCGCCCAGCAGGGGGTGATCGCTGAAGCCGTCGGGAGGCGATTCGAAAAAGCGGCGGCTGGCGCGCGTCAGCGCGCGGATGGCCGGGGTGCCATAGGTTTCCATGAACATGGCGGCCGAACGGCCCGACGAGTGGTAGCCCGCCTGGCTCTCTCTTTCCACCACCATCACGGCTCCGCGATCCCGCAGCCGATAGGCCAGCGAGGCGCCCGCCATGCCGGCGCCAATGATCAGATAGTCATAAACCTTCGCGACAGCCATGAAACATCATCCTTTGCGCAGCAATTCTATTTTCGAATATGAGAATTCTCGAAAAAGGGAATAGTCGTCGCAACGCCGCGAATGGTCAAGATTGTTTTACTGAGGGTTTACCCGCGCGTGCCAGGCTGTCTGTGCGCGCCCGGCCTTCCGTTCAGGGCCAGCGCGGCGCCTTCCACGCACGCCACCAGGCCTTCGCCGGCCGCCGCTTCCACCACGCCCCCCCCGGTGAACGCCGAGAACGCGGGCAGCACTGTCATGCCCGGCCGCAGCCAGAAGGCGGGCCAGCGGCGCGGCACGCCGGGCACCCTGGCCTGGGGATGCAAGTGGCCCGCGATCACATGGCGTCCGGCGGCGTCCGGCGCCGGCAGATGGCGAAACAGAAATGGCCCGTCGACGTGTTCATGTCCCAACTGATATACGCGCATCGCGGCCTGCGCCAGCGCGCGGTCGTGATTGCCGGTCAGCGCGGCGACCTCCAGCGCCGCATAGCGCTGCCGCCAGTGCAGCCAGGCGTCGCGCCATGCGGCCTGGCCCGCCGGCCCGTGCAACACATCGCCCACGATCCACAGCGCGCGGGCATCCGTCAGCGCAATCAGGTCGTCCAGGCGGCGCAGGTCGTCATGGGTGGCGCCGCGCGGCACGGCAATGCCCGCCTGCCTGAATACGTGGCTCTTGCCCAGATGCAGGTCGGCAATGACCAGCCGCTGCCGGGCAGGCCAGAACAAGGCACGCTCGCCCAGCAGCAGCATCGTTTCCCCCGCCAGCTCCAGCCGCAAGGCGTCATCCCACGACAGCGGCATAGCGCTTCTCCAGTTGCGCGGCGGCGCGCTTGACGCGCGCCTGCCAGGTTTCGGTGCTGAGCTGGCCGCGCAGGCTTTCGGTCCAGAGCGGAAAGGACAGCGGCGTCAATGCGCGGGGCTTGCACAGCGCCAAAGTCCGTGCGGCGCAATCGTGCAGGGCCGCCTTCAGCCGGGGCGCTTCCAGCTGCAGCTCGAAAACCTCGCGCTCGGCTTGCGCCAGCAACAGGTGGTCCGGGTCGTAGCGCCGCAGCACGTCGTACAACAACCCGCTGGACGCCTGTACCTGGCGCAACGATCGCGCGGCGCGCCCCGGCAGGGATGGGGTCAGTAGCCCCGCGACGCGGGCAATCTCGCGGAACTGCCGGCGCGCCAGTTCGCCCAGGTTGACGCCGTCGCGCAGATCGGCCTCCATGTTTTGGGGGCCAAGCAGCTGCCTCAGCAGAGCGTCGTCCAGAGCGGCGGGCTCGGCCAGAGTCAACATCAGGCCGTAGTCGTTTACGGTGTACGAAATGGTGTTGGGCTGCAGCCTGCCCCATCTCAACGCCATCATGGCGGCGAGCCCTTCGTGCACGGCGCGCCCCGCGAACGGATAGACGAACACATGCATGCCGCGCCGCGTGGCGATTTGTTCGGCCACCAGGCGTCCCGGCGCCGGCAGCGCGCTGGCACTGCGCTGAATGCGCAGCAGCGGCTCTGCGGCGCGCATTTCGCGATGCGGACCCGGGTCGGCATACAGCGCTTCGACCTGCTGCGCCAACTGCGTAGACAACGGCATGCGCCCGCCCAGCCAGGTGGCCACCGGCCCGTTGCCGCCACGCGCCTTGCGCACGTAAGCCGTCATGCCTTCCAGCCGCGCCAGCTGCAGGGTGCGGCCGGCGAACTGGAAGTGGTCGCCCGGCCGCAGCCGCGCAAGAAACGACTCTTCTACCGAACCCAGCGCGCCGCCGCGCAGATACTTGACCGCCACCGCGCCATCAGACGTAATCGTGCCTATGGACAGGCGATGCCGAAAAGCAATGCGCCTGTCGTGCACGCGGTATCGGCCATCGTCATCGCGTTCCACACGGCGAAACTCCGGGTAATTGCCCAGCGCCAGGCCGCCCTGCACGATGAAATCCAATACGGCCTGCCAGGTCGCGCGGTCCAGCGCGGCGTAGGCATGCGTGCCGGCCACTTCGCGATACAGCTCATCTGCATCGAAACCGCCGCCCAGGGCCAGGGTGACGGCGTGCTGGGCCAGCACGTCCAGGCTGCCGCGTGGCGGCGGGCGGGATTCAATGCGCCCGCCTTCAATCGCCTGGCGCGCCGCCGCATATTCCACCAGTTCCAGCGCCTGCGCCGGGACGCAGATGACGTGGCCGGATTCGCCCGGGCGGTGGCGCGCGCGGCCGGCCCGCTGCAACAGGCGGGCGACCCCCTTGGGGCTGCCTATCTGCATGACCTGGTCCACCGCCGGAAAATCCACCCCCAGGTCCAGGCTCGATGTGGCCACCACGCACCGCACCGTGCCCGCGCGCAGCCCCTGCTCCGCTGCGGCGCGCAGCCGCGGGTCCAGCGATCCGTGATGCAACGCCAGCGTGGCCGGGTCTTCGGGCCATATCGATTCCAGCGCGCGATGCCACAATTCGGCTTGCGCACGGGTATTGGTGAACAGCAACGTCGCGCGCACCCGGAACAGCCGCCTGTACACATGAACCAGCTGCGACAGGCCCAGGTGGCCCGCCCAGGGCAAGGCGCGGCCGCTTTCGGGCAGCAAGGTCGATATGCGGATCCGCCGCGGCCGCGCGCCGGCCACCAGTGCACTGTGCGGCAGATGCGGCAGCAGCACCGCCCGCGCTTCATCCAGATTGCCCAGGGTGGCCGACAGCCCCCAGATGCGCGCCTGGGGCGACAGGCGGCGCAGCCGCGCCAGGCACAGCTGCAGCAGCACGCCGCGCTTGTTGCCCAACAGTTCGTGCCATTCGTCCACCACCACGCATTGCAGGCGGGCAAAGCCAGGGGCGGTATCCGCATACGACAACAGCAGCGCAAGAGACTCCGGCGTGATGACCAGCACATCGGCCTTGCCTTGGCGTGCCAGCCGCTTGTCGCGCGCCGAGGCATCGCCGGTGCGCAAGGCCACCGTCCAGCCCAGGCCCAGTTGCCCGGCGACTTCCCCCAGTGCGCGCGCCGTGTCCACCGCCAGCGCACGCAGCGGCGTCACCCACAGTATCCGGGGACCGGCCTGCCTGGCGGACTGCGGACCACCATCTTGCAAGCCCTGCAGCAGGGGGCCTCCAAAAGCGGCCAATGTCTTGCCGCTGCCGGTAGGGGTATGCAGCAGGCCCGATTCGCCCGCCAGGTAGCGGCGCCACGTTTCGCGCTGGAACGGCGCCGGCTTCCAGCCTCGCGCCTTGAGCCAGGCCGCCAGGGGCGCGTCCCAGCCGCGCGGCCCGCCGCTCATCTGGCCAGCGCCCGCAAGGTTTCCAACTGGTCCGCCTGCTCGGCCGGCTTATCGCGCCGCCACCGCAGGATGCGCGGAAACCGCAAGGCCACGCCCGACTTGTGGCGCCGGGACACCGCCACCCCTTCGAATCCCAGCTCGAACACCTGTACCGGCTCGACCGAACGCACCGGCCCGAAGCGCTCGACAGTATGGGCGCGCAGCCAGCGGTCCAGTTCCAGTATTTCTTTATCGTCCAGGCCAGAATAGGCCTTGGCCACGGGCGTGAGCGCGCCGTCCTGCCACAGGCCGAAGGTGTAGTCGGTGTACAGCGTGCTGCGCCGTCCGTGGCCGGCCTGGGCATACATCAGCACGGCGTCGATGGTCAGCGGGTCCACCTTCCATTTCCACCAGTCGCCGCGCCTGCGGCCGCTCTGGTACGGCGAGTCGGCGCGCTTGAGCATGAAGCCCTCCACCCCCCGCTGGCGGGATTCCTCGCGCAGGTTGGCGGCCGTCTGCCAATCCGGCGCCTGCACCAGCGGCGACAGGCACAGGCGCGGGTCCGGATGGCGCTGCAGCAGGGCCTGCAGGCGGCGCCGCCGTTCAACCATGGGCAGATCGCGCAGGTCGGCTCCGTCCAGTTCCAGCAGGTCGTACGCCAGCATGCGCACCGGCGCCTCGGCCAGCCAGCGCGGGCCGGGCTTGAGCCGCTGGATGCGCGTCTGCAGGGCAGCGAACGGCATGGGCAAGTCATCGCCCTCTTGCCACGCCAGCAATTCGCCGTCCAGCACGCAATCGATGTCCAGGGCCTGCGCCGCGGCCTCGACTTCAGGGAAACGCCCGTCCAGGCGCTCTTCGCCGCGCGACCACAGCGCCACCTCGCCATGACGCCGGATCAGTTGCACGCGTATGCCGTCCCATTTCCATTCGACCAGCCAGTCGGCGACCGGGCCCAGGCCGCCCGGGTCGCCTTCCAGCGGCGACGCAAGAAAAAACGGATACGGCTGCTGCCGGTCGCCCGGCAGTTCTTCCGCGCAGAGCAGATCGCGCAAGAACGCCGGGCTGGGCGTCCAGGCGCCGAGCATACGCTGGGCGATACGCGCGATGGGCACACCCGACAGCTCGGCCAGCGCCTGCTGCACCATGCGCTGCGACACCCCCACGCGCAACGCGCCCGTCAGCAGCTTGTTGAACACCAGCCGCTCGTCAAAGGGCAGCCCCTGCCATGCATCCACGACGACCGCGCGGCGCCGGGACTCGTCCTGGTTGGCCACAGGCAGCAGCACCTCTTCTATCCAGTCCGCCAGGCCACGTTCTGGCACGGGCCGGGCGGGATCGGGCATCAGCAATGCCAGCGTCTCGGCCAGGTCGCCGACCTGGGCGTAGCTGGCATCGACCAGCCAGGCGGGTGTATCGGACACGTCGGCCACCCATGCGCGCAGCTCGCCCGTGCGCGCAATCGTGCGGCGCGCGCTGCTGATCTTGCCGCCGGCCAGCAGATAGAGCGCCCATGCGGCGTCGCGAGGAGGCGCATCGCGAAAGTACGCCACCAATGCCGCGCGCCGGTCCAGAACCGCGGTGCTTCGGTCGAGTTCCTGGAATAAGGCCGCGAATCGCTTCATGCCGGAATCCGCCCGCGTGGACTAATCATCTTCGCCATATTGCGTGGCCAGGGTTTCACTGGCGATGCCCGCTACGCGCAGCGTGCGCACAAGCGCCTCGGTATCGCCGTGCGTGGCGATGACGCGCCGCGCGCCGGTCTGGCGTATGGTCTGCAGCAGCGCGGGCCAGTCGGCGTGGTCTGACACGACAAAGCCTCGGTCCATGTTGCGGCGGCGCCGGTTCCCGCGCAACCGCATCCATCCCGATGCGTAGCCGTGCTGCGCCTTGCGAAATCGGCGCAGCCACGCGCTGCCCGCGGCCGAGGGCGGCGCCAGCACCAGCTCGCCGGCGAACCGGCTGCCCGCTGCTGCGCCGCGCGCGGGGCTGTCGCTGTCTATCACCGGCAGGGTGTCGGCCATTTCTATCCCCGCGCGCCTGTAGACATCGACACCCGCCGCGATCGCGCCGTGCAGAAACACCGGACGATCCAGCCAAGGTTTCAGTTCGGCCAGCAGCCGCTGGGCCTTGCCCAGGGCATAGCAGTACAGCACGGCCGTCTCGCCACGCGCCGCGCAATGATCTCGCCATTGCACGATGTCGCGCGCCACATCGGCCGCCTCGGGCCAGCGATATATGGGAAGTCCGAAAGTGGACTCAGTGATGAACGTGTCGCAGGGCACGACCTCGAAGGGCCGGCACGTCGGATCGTGCTGACGCTTGTAGTCACCGGACACCACCCAGACCTCGCCTTCGGCCTCGATGCGAACCTGAGCCGACCCCAGAACGTGGCCGGCCGGATGCAGCGACACGCGCGCGCTTCCCAATTCGAACGGCTCGCCATACGCATGCACCCGGTAGGCCTGCTCGCCCAGCCGCCATTGCAGGATGGGCAGGCCGTCGGCCGTCGTGTGGTAGCAGCCCATGCCCACGCGGGCATGATCGCCATGGCCATGCGTCAGCACCGCCGTGGCCACCGGCCGCCAGGGATCGATATAAAACTGCCCGGCCGGGCAGTACAAGCCCTCCGGACGCAGCTGCACGATGTCGGTCATGTCGGTCTCCGCGCGGCGTCGGGCGGCGACTGCCCCCCTACACCCAGGCTCCACAGACGCAGCGCCATGTGGATCTCCAGGGCCCGGCCGGTGTCGGCCACATTGCCAATCAGATCTTCGGCGCTGGCCAGCCGCTGCCGCATGGTGTTCACATGGATACCCAGGCGCGCGGCGGTAACCGTCGCGTTCTGATTGTGATCGAAGTACGCCAGCAGCGTAGACGCAAGTTCCGTGCCGCGCCGCCGGTCGTATTCCAGCAGGGCGCCGATGGAGGCCTCCAGAAAAACGCCCACACTGGCACTGTCCTGCGTTTCGAACAGCACCGAGTACAGCGCCATTTCGTTCTGGCCCGCAATGCGGCCATTCATTCCGAGGCGCCCCACGACCGACAGCGCGCGCCGGAGCGAGGTATAGAGCGACGGCATCTCTGCCGTGCTGTGCAGTGGACGCGAGATCACGCCCCGATAGGCGCTGCCCAGTTCCCGTCGCGCAAATGCGTTGAACGAGTCCCTCAAGTGTGCCGCGTGGTCGGCGCCGCACACGAAGGCCACCACGCCGTCCACGGCGTCGAGCACCAGTCCCGGCCATGCGTACGCGGTGCGCACGCGGCGCGCCACATAAGCAGGATCGTTCTCGGCGGCCTCGACCAGCATCAGCACCAAAGGGCCATCGACATCCAGCCCGTGGCGCTCGGCGCGGTCACGCGTCAGGGCCGGCTCGCCCTGGCGCGGCGACAGAATCGATTGCAGCAACGCGGATACATCGCGGCTCTTGCTGGCTTCCTGGCGCTCCTGGGACAGCAGCACAATGCCCACCACACTGGAACTTCGCTCGAAGGTGCGTATCGAGATGTCGCGCAGCGGCTCACGCCGGAACAGCAGCACCGATCCCAGCATGCCGCCGCCGCCCATCACCGCGATGGCCCGGCAGTATTCCCCCTGGCTCTCATAGGCCGGCGTAGAGCGGCCCGCCCTGCGGCTTTCGTTGAGCGCTTGCGTCAGCGCCGCGCTGTGCGGACCATAGGGTTCGTATGCCATCGCGGCCTCGCCCGCGCAGCCGGGCGCCTGCGCTCGTGCCAGTACATGGTGGCCTTCGTCCAGCACCAGGATGTCAGCTTGCAGCAATTGCGCAATGGCGTGGCATAACTCGCCCAGCGATGCCCCCTTGGCCAGCAGCAACGTCAGGCGCTCATGCGCCTCGACGGCGCTTTGCACGTCGCGTGCATGCTGTTCGAGTTCAGCGCGCGCGCGGTCGGCCTTGTCCAGCGCCGATTGGGCATCGGCGAATGCCTTGGCGTTGTTGATCGCCACTGCGGCGTGCGTAGCCAGCGTGCACAGAATGGATATGTTCAGCGCGGTGTGCGTACGGTGATAGCGATCCGCAACAAACAACAGCCCGATGACGTTGTCTTCCCAGATCAGTGGCGCGCCCACCAGCGCGGACACGCCTTCATTGCGAAAAATATCATCCAGCTCGGGATCGTGGATAAACCGATTGTCGTGCAGGTAATCGGCGGTAGAGAACGGCAGGCGTGTCGTCATCACGATGCCCGCAACACCGCGCTCGCGCTGCGCCGTCATGCGCCCCGTGCGTTCTCCGATGGCCCCTTCGGACACCACCACTTTGAATTCGCGCTCTTGCGCGTCGTAGATCGTCAACCAGCACAAATGCGCGCGCAGTAGGTCGCGGGCGCGGGTCACGATGGCCTTGAGCAGTTCCGGCACGTCGAGCCGGCTGGCCAAGTCTTGCGCCGACTTGATCACGGCCATCATCCCGCGCTCGCGCTGTTCGTGCTGTTCCAGGCGGCCGCGCACCGCCAGCGCCATGCGCCCCAGCTCGACCAGCCCGGTCTTGTGCGGCAGCCCGTCCGGCAGCGCATCCAGCAAGGCCAGCCGGGCGGTGAACTCGTCCGCGGGCGCATCGCGATGCAGCAGCGCGACAAGCTCGGCGGCCACGGCATGCAAACCCGGCGCTGGCGCACCGGACGCAGAACCGGCGCGCGCGCCGCATGCGGAAGATGTCTTGGGCATAGGCAGATCCAGAAAACGTTGGCGGCTCCGGCGAGCCCGCATGCATGGGAACATCATATCAACGCCCCCTTTCCTATGTGTGAATTACACATGGTCACACCGCTGCGCCTCGACGACACTCATCGCATATCGTCAACAGGATATGCGCGTGCATCACAGCCTACTCGACACTCTGCGCCCGCCCACCGGCCTGCGCGTTCTGATCTCCGCCGGCGCGACAGGCATTGGCGCCTCCATGGCGCGCGCCTTCCATGAAGCCGGCGCCCGCATCCACCTTTGCGATATCGACGGCGCCAGCCTGGACCGCCTGGGCGCCGAGTTGCCCGGCGTAACCACCACCCTGGCCGACGCCGCCCTCGCCAGGGATGTAGAGGCCGTGTTCGACGACATCGCCAATACGCTGGGCGGCCTGGACGTACTGGTCAACAACGTCGGCATCGCGGGGCCCACCGGGCCCATCGAGGCTCTGGGGCACGCCGACTGGGAGCGCACGGTGGCCGTCAACTTGAACAGCCACTTTTACTTCGCGCGCCGGGCGGTGCCGCTTTTGAAAGCTTCACCGCACAGCCCCTGCATGATCGCCATGAGCTCCGTCGCGGGCCGGCTGGGCTACCCGCTGCGCACACCTTACGCGTCCACCAAGTGGGCGGTCGTGGGCATGATGAAGTCGCTGGCCATCGAACTGGGGCCCCATGGGGTACGCGCCAACGCCATCCTGCCCGGCACGGTCGAAGGCGAGCGCATGCGCGGCGTCATCGCCGCGCGCGCGGCCGCCAGTGGCCGTTCCGAGAAGGCGATGCGCGAGGAGTATCTGCGCAAGATCTCGCTGCGCCGCATGGTGACGGCGGACGACATCTCGGCCACCGCCCTGTTTCTTTGTTCGCCCGCGGCGCGCAATATCACCGGCCAGGCCATCAGCGTAGACGGCAACATGGAATATCTGTAACCCGCCCGGGCCCCGACCCGCCGGCAATGTCGAACCACAAACAACAGGAGACAAACCATGCACCCACTCGAACGATCGGCCATTGCCGCCGCGCTGGCGTGCTGCTGCGCCCTGCCCGCGGGCGCGGCCCCCGTCAAGATCGGCCTCGTCGAAACCCTGTCGGGGCCTCAGGCCTCGTCGGGTCAGGCTTATCGGACGGCCGTGCGCTATGTAGTCGACGAGATCAATGCCGCTGGCGGCTGGAACGGCGAACCGGTGCAGCTGCTCGAGTACGACAACCAGGGTGGCCCGGCCGGCGCGGCCGACAAGCTTCGCGCTGCCGCCGCCGATGGCGTGCAGATTGTGGTGCAGGGCGCGTCGTCGGCCATTGGCGGCCAGATCACCGAGGACATACGCAAGCACAATCTGCGCAATCCCGGCAAGGAGATGGTCTACATCAACATGGGGGCCGAGGCGTTGGAGCTCACCGGCACGAAGTGCAATTTCTATCACTTCCGTTTTGCCGGCAATGCCCAGGTGCGCACCAAGGCCCTGGTGGCCGGCATGAAAAAGGCTGACGCACTGGGAGACAAGGTGTACGCCATCAACCAGAACTATTCCTGGGGCCAGGATATGCAGCAGGCCATTATCGACAACCAGGACAACGGCGGCTACCAAGTGGTGGAAAAAACGCTGCATGACGTCAACCGCATCCAGGACTTCGCGCCCTACGTGGCGAAGATCACCGCCTCGGGCGCCGACACCGTCATTACCGGCAACTGGTCCAACGATCTGCTGCTGCTGATGAAGGCGTCGCGGTCCGCGGGCCTGAAGGCGCGCTTTGGCACCGTCTACCTGGACCAGCCGGGCAACCTGGCCAACGCCGGCGACACTGCGGTGGGCCACTTCGTCGTGCATACGTTCAACGCTCAGGCTGGCGGGCCCGACGCCGAGGCCTTCGTCAAGGACTACCAGGCCAAGACCGGCCATATGCCGGTGTTCATCGAGCCACAAACGGTGTTCGGCATGAAGATGGTGGCCGACGCCCTGAAGCGTACGCCAGCCAAGGACGGCAAGCTGGATGTCGATGACCTGGCGCTCGCCCTGGAAACCGCCCGAATCCCGACCCCCATGGGACAAATGAGCATGCGCGCCTCCGATCACCAGGCGCAGCTGCCGATGGTGGTCTCCACGGTGTCGCCCGACGCGCGCAACAAGGTCGACGGCACCGGGCTGGGCTTCACGCCGGTGCTATTGATCGATGCCGACGCAGCCTCCACGCCGGCCCAACCCAGCTGCCAGATGAAGCGTCCCAGCTAGGCCCGGCGCCATGGAACAAATAATCTATTCCCTGTTGAACGGCGTTATCTACGGGCTGCTTTTGTTCATGGTGTCCGCAGGGCTGACGCTGATCTTCGGCATGATGGGTGTGCTGAACTTCGCGCACGCGTCGTTCTATATGCTGGGTGCCTACTTCGCCTACACCTTGCAGGGAGCCATGGGTTTCTGGCCTGCGGTTGCCGCCGCGCCGCTGCTGGTGGGGCTGATAGGCATCGTAGTCGAGCGCTACTTCTTGCGACGGGTGCACCGCCACGGCCACGCCCACGAGCTGCTGCTGACTTTCGGGCTGTCGTTCATCATCGCCGAGACCGTCAAGCTGTTCTACGGCAACTACCCCGTCGACTACCGCGTACCCGCCTCGCTCGACTTCGCGGCATTCAGCATCGGCGTAACGCAGTACCCCGCGTACCGCCTGCTGATGGGCGGAATCGCCATCGCGATGTTCGTGCTCATCTACCTGCTGCTCACACGCACCCGTGTCGGCATCGTGGTGCGCTCGGCGATCCACCGCCCCAACATGGCCGAGGCGCTGGGGCATAACGTACCGCTGGTCTTCATGGGCGTGTTCGGCACCGGCGCCGCGCTGGCCGGACTGGCTGGCGCCGTGGCCGGCGCCTTCTACACCACCAACCCCAACATGGCGCTCGAACTTGGCGTAATCGTGTTCGTAGTGGTGGTCGTAGGCGGGCTGGGTTCGCTGGTGGGGGCAATGCTCGCTTCCCTGTTGATCGGCGTCATCACCTCGCTTGCGGTAGCGGTCGACCGCAGCCTTGCCGACGCACTGGTCTGGTTCGGCGCCGGTGACTGGGCGCGCGACATGGGCGGGCTGATGACGCTCAACCTTTCCAGCCTGGCCGCCACGTTGCCGTTCGCGCTGATGCTCCTGGTGTTGCTGGTGCGGCCCGGCGGCCTCATGGGCGAAAAAGGATGACGGGCGCCGCCCGACACGCTGAGCCACTGACACCATGAACAGAACCTCCCTCGCTTACTGCCTGGCTGGCGCCGCCTTGCTGGCGGCCCTGCCGCTGCTGCTCACCCAGGGGCTGCTCAACGCGGCCATCCAGATGCTCATCGCCGCGCTGTTCGCCAGCGCATACAACCTGCTTTGCGGCCAGGCCGGCATGCTGTCGTTCGGCCACGCAGCCTACTTCGGCGTGGGCGCGTTCGCCACCGTGCACGCCATGAATGCGTTGGACGGCGCGGGCTTGCTGCCTACGCCGCTGATGCCGCTGGCGGGAGCGCTGGCTGGCCTGTTGTTCGGCGCCGTAGCGGGCTGGTTTGCCACGCAGCGCACCGGAACCTATTTCGCGATGATCACGCTGGCCATCGCAGAACTCGTCCATTCACTTGCGCCGCACCTCAAGGGCGTGTTCGGAGGCGAGGCCGGCATTTCCACGATGCGCATGCCCGCCTGGGGGTTCGACTTCGGCTCGACCATCCAGGTTTACTACCTGACCCTGGCCTGGGTACTTGCCGGCATGGCGTTGCTGTACCTGTACACACGCACGCCGCTGGGCAGGTTGACCGTGGGCCTGCGCGAGAACAGCCACCGCCTCAGGTTCCTGGGCTACAACGTACACGGCCTGGGCACTTCCGCTTTCGCGGTGTCTGCCATGTTCTCCGGCATGGCGGGGGGCCTGCAGGTCCTGTCCAACGAATCCGCCAACTATGTGGTGTTCGACGCGTCGCTGTCGGCCGCCGCCGTGCTCAACACCTACATCGGCGGCGTGCAGGTCTTTCTCGGCCCCGCACTGGGCGCGGCGCTGATGACGTTCTTCGGGTATGCCGTCTCCGACCTGACGCGGTCGTGGCTGCTGTACCAGGGCATTTTGTTCGTGCTCGTCATGATGTACATGCCCGGCGGACTGGCCGGCCTGGCCGCCACAACGCGGCGCCTGCGCGAACAGCACCGCCTCGCACAGCTGGCCCCGGCTTGCGCTCAGGCGCTTGGCTGCGTGGCGTTGGCAGGCGCGGGGCTTGTGTTCACCATAGAGCTGCTGCAGCGCCTGTTCTCGCAAGAGTATCGGGCGCGAATCCCCATGGATTCCGCGCAGGCGTGGCCGGCAGTGACCCTGTTCGAGCACATGTGGCTGCCGGGCGCCGCCTCGACATGGGCCCTGCCGCTTGCCGCGCTGGGCGCCGGGGCGATGCTTTTCGTACTGTGCCGCCGCCGGCTGGCCAGGCTCGCCGGGCGCAACACCGCCAGTCTCCCCGCGCATCCGACAGCGGGCCATACGCAGGAGGCCGCATGACGACACCTATTCTTGCCATAGAACGCTTGTACAAATCGTTCGGCGCCACCGACATTATCCGGGGCGTGGACCTGCAGGTCCGCGACGGCGAACGCCATGCCCTGATAGGTCCGAACGGCGCGGGAAAATCGACCCTGTTTCACCTCGTGTCGGGCCAGCTTGCGCCCAGCTCGGGGGCGATACGCTTCGAAGGCAGCGACATCGAAGGCCTGTCGCCGCAGGCCATCAACCGGCGGGGCCTGGCGCGATCATTCCAGATCACCAATCTGTTTCCGCGCCTGAGCACATTCGAGAACGTGCGGCTGGCGGTCATGCGCGCCCATGGCCTGCAGTATGCCTTCTGGAAGTTCATCGACCGGGACGCCCGCATCCGCGAAGATACCGAGAAGCTGCTTGAACTGGTGCGCCTGGCTCCCCGGGCGCACACACTGGCCGGAGAAATGGCGTATTCGGAACAGCGCTCGCTCGAAATCGCCATGACACTGGCGTCGAATCCCCGGCTGATACTGCTAGATGAACCCATGGCGGGCATGTCTCATGACGAAACCCAATACACCGCCCAATTGATACGCGAGATCGCGGGCGGCCGCACGCTGATGATCGTCGAGCACGACATGGACGTCGTGTTTTCGCTCGCCGACCGCATCAGCGTGCTGGTTTACGGCCAAGTCATCGCCACCGGAAGCCCGGACGAAATTCGCGCCCATGCCGGCGTACGCGAGGCCTACCTGGGCGACGAGACACACGCATGAGCCGCGCCGCCGACCTGCTCTGCATCGAAAACCTGCACGCCCACTATGGCAAGAGCCATGTCCTGCACGGAGTGGATCTGCATGTGCGGTCCAACGAAGTCGTCAGCCTGGTGGGCCGCAACGGCGCGGGACGCTCCACCACCCTGAAAGCCATTATGGGCCTGGTGCCACCGAGCTCAGGCCGCGTAAGGCTGCGCGGCCGCGACCTGGCCGGCGCCCGCCCTTACACCATCTGCCGAGCGGGCATCGCCTACGTGCCAGAGGAGCGCGAGGTTTTCGCCAACCTCACGGTCGAGGAAAACCTGCGCATGGGCGAACAACCGGCCGTATCCGGCGCGCCCCGCTGGGCCGCCGAACAAATGTACGACTATTTCCCGCGCCTGAAAGAACGGCGCAACACCAAGGCCGGCAGCCTGTCCGGCGGCGAACAGCAAATGCTGACGATCTGCCGGTCCCTGCTGGGCAATCCGCTGGTCATGCTGATCGACGAACCCACCGAGGGCCTGGCCCCGCGCGTGGTGGCCCAAGTCGGTGAATGTATCCGCGACATGCACCGCAAAGGCGTTTCGGTCGTCCTGGTGGAACAGAAACTCACGATCGCATTGCGCGTGTCCACGCGCGTATGCGTCATGGGTCACGGGCGCATCGTTTTCGAGGGCAGCCCCCGTGAATTGGCAGACAACCCCACGCTGGTCTCGCAATGGCTGGCCGTCTGATCGGCAATCGCCCGCCTCCTGCCCGCGTCGACACTATCCAGACATGAACAACAGCTCAGACAAAGTCATCATCTCATGCGCCGTCACCGGCTCCGTACATACGCCCAGCATGTCCGCGCATCTGCCCCTGACGCCCGACCAGATCGCCACGCAGGCAATCGAGGCCGCACAGGCTGGCGCGGCCATCCTGCATCTGCACGCGCGCGATCCCGCCGATGGACGGCCCACCGCCGATCCTGCGGTATTCGACGAGTTCGTGCCACGCATCCGCGATGCCACGGACGCCGTGATCAACATTACGACCGGCGGCAGCACCCGCATGACCCTCCAGGAGCGCCTGGCCTACCCCTTGCGCGCGCTGCCGGAAATGTGTTCGCTGAACATGGGCTCGATGAACTTCTCCATCCACACTGCCGCGCGCCGCATCGCGCATTGGCAATACGACTGGGAAAAACCGTACGTCGAAGGAATGGAAGACCTGATCTTCCGTAACACCTTCCGCGACATCCGGCATATCCTCAAGGTGCTGGGCGACGATGGCGGCACGCGGTTCGAGTTCGAATGCTACGACATGGGGCACCTGTACAACTTGGCTCATTTTGTAGATGAAGGGTTGGTGCGGGGTCCGCTGTTCATCCAATGCATATTCGGCATCCTGGGCGGCATCGGGCCCGACCCGGAGAACCTCGTGGCGATGAAAACCACCGCCGATCGCCTGTTTGGCCGCGGCGGATACCGCTTTTCGGTGCTGGGTGCCGGCCGCCACCAGATGCCGCTGGTGACGCTGGGCGCAATCCTCGGGGGGCACGTGCGGGTGGGCCTCGAAGACAGCCTGTACCTGGCCAGGGGGACGCTGGCGCAATCATGCGCCCAGCAAGTATCGAAAATCCGCCGTATTCTTACCGAGCTTTCGCTCGAGGCCGCCACACCTGCCGAGGCCCGCGCCATGCTGGGCCTGAAAGGCAGCGACGCCGTGGCGTTCTGACGCGCTAACCGAAAAAACAGGAGCCCATATGAAGCAGTGCTTGCAAGACCGCGTGGCCATCGTCACAGGCGCGGGCAACGGCCTGGGGCGCGCACACGCCCTGGAACTGGCCGGGCATGGTGCGCGCGTGGTGGTCAACGATATCGCCGGGGCTGACGCAGGCTCGCCCGCCAGCCGGGTGGCCGACCAGATCGTCCGCAACGGCGGGCAAGCCATTGCCGTGGGCGGCGACGTCACCGACTACGCCGCCATGCAGGCACTGGCCGCACGTGCGCTCGAGCGGTGGCAACGCATCGACATCCTGGTCAATAACGCCGGCATCCTGCGCGACAAGAGCTTTTCGAAATTGACACTGGACGACTTCCGCGCCGTGCTGGACGTGCACCTGATGGGCAGTGTGCACGGGACCAAGGCAGTCTGGGACACCATGCGGGAACAGCGCTACGGACGCATCGTGCTCACGACGTCGTCGTCGGGCCTGTACGGCAATTTCGGCCAGTCCAACTACGCCGCGGCAAAGATGGCGCTGGTAGGGCTGATGCAGACGCTTGCCCTGGAAGGCGCCAAGTACGATATCCGGGTCAATTGCCTGGCGCCCACGGCCGCCACCGCCATGACCGAAGGTATTCTCGCCCCCGAGGCGCTGGAACGGCTGTCGCCAGAAGCCGTCAGCCCGGCCCTGGTGTGCCTCGTCCGCGAAGACGCGCCCACGCGCCGCATCCTGCTCGCCGGCGCGGGCAGCGTGGAAAGCGCCCACATCACCATGACACAGGGCATTTTCATTGGGCAAGCGCCCGACGCCGCCGAGCAGATCCATCAGCGCCTGGACGAAATCCTGGACCGGCGCGACGAAGTCGTACCCGCCACGGGCTTCCAGCAATGCCAGTTCGAACTGGCCAAGGCCGGCTTCCAGATGGCGCTGCCCTGAGCGCCGCAGCGGGACGCGCGCCGTGGCGCCCTGCCACGGCCGCTCGCAAGATCACCGGCCGGGCGCCATTACTGGACAGCCGACGGCCAATTAACATTAAATACCCCCTGCTTTCCGGCTCCCACGCCTGTCCGCCTGGCGCGCACGCCGCGTGCCTGCGCATGGGCCCGCGGGCGCTTCACAACCGCCCGGGGCGGCTGCAAGAACAACAAGGGAATAAACGCATGGATCTATCGCCGCTTGTGCTGGCCCGTATCCAATTCGCCGCCAACCTGACTTTCCACATCCTGTTTCCCGCCATCAATATCGCGCTGGCGTGGATACTGCTGTATTTCAAACTGCGGTGGCGGTCTACCGGCGATGTCGCCTGGCTGGACGCCTACCGATTCTGGATCAGGGTCTTCGCCCTGTCGTTCGGCCTGGGCGTCGTGTCCGGCCTGACCATGAGCTTCCAGTTCGGCACGACCTTCCCCGGTTTCATGGAAAGAGCCGGCAATGTGGTGGGGCCGTTGATGGGCTACGAGGTCATGACGGCGTTCTTCCTCGAGGCCGGGTTCCTGGGCATCATGCTGTTCGGCCGCGGCCGCGTGCCCGAATGGGTGCACACCCTGGCGATGAGCCTCGTGGCGTTCGGCGTTACCCTGTCGGCCTTCTGGATCCTGGTGGCGAACTCCTGGATGCAGACGCCCGCGGGCGCCGAGATGATAGACGGCAAGTTCTATCCCACCGACTGGCTGCAGATCCTGTTCAACGCGTCTTTGCCGCTGCGGTTTTCTCACATGTTGCTGGCCTCGGTGGTCACCGCCGCCTTCGTGGTGCTGGGCGTGTCGGCCTGGCAGGCGCTGCGCCGGCCACTGCGCCCCGGCGAGCGCAAGGCCTTCATGACGGGGCTGGTGCTGGCGGCGGCCGTCATCCCGGTGCAGATGCTGGTGGGCGACACGGCCGGACGCCTGGCCGCGCAGACGCAGCCCGCCAAGATCGCCGCCATCGAAGGGCTGTGGGAAACCCAGAAAGGCGCCGGCACGGTGCTGATCGGCTGGCCCGACGAGGCCACGCGCAGCAACAAGTGGGCGATCACCATTCCGTACGGCGCGAGCCTGCTCATCACCCATAGCCTCGATGGCGAAGTCCAGGGGCTGAATGATTTTCCCGACGCGCATCCACCGGTGGCGCCGGTGTTCTTCAGCTTTCGCATCATGGCCGGCGTGGGCGTGCTGATGGTGCTGTCTTCGTGGGGCGGTCTGTGGCTGTTGCGCAAGCGGCGCTGGAACCCCGACGCACTGCCGCGCTGGGCCTTGCAGGGGCTGGCCGCGATGACATTCTCTGGCTGGGTGGCCACGGTGGCCGGCTGGTACACCGCCGAAATCGGCCGGCAGCCCTGGGTAGTGTATGGGCACATCCGCAGCGCGGAAGTCGTGGCCGACCAGCCCGCCGCGGCCTTCGCACTGTCGCTGTCGGGCTTCCTGCTGCTCTACACCTTCTTGCTGGTGTCTTATATAGGCACGCTGGTCTATCAGGCCAACAAGGGCATCGAGCCCTCGCAGCCGGCCCGCCCGGCGCCAGCGGCCATGGGAGAACTCGATGGATAGTCTGGCAACGTATTCGGGCGGCCTGGCCGCGGGCGATCCGGCATTCTGGCTGCCGCTGGTGTTCATGGGGCTGATGGGTTTTGCGATACTCGCCTACGTCTTGCTCGACGGCTTCGATCTGGGCGTGGGCATCTTGCTCAACAGCGGCGTCGATGACTCCACCCGCACCACCATGCTGGCGTCCATAGGCACCTTCTGGGACGCCAACGAAACCTGGCTGGTGCTGGGCATCGGCATCCTGCTGGTGGCTTTCCCGTTCGCGTACGGGGGCATTTTGCGCGAACTGTATTTCCCCGTCACGCTGATGCTGTTCGGCCTGATCCTGCGCGGCGTGGCCTTCGATTTCCGCGCCAAGACGCCGCCTGCACGCCGCACCCTCTGGACGCGCCTGTTCTGGATCGGCTCCATCGTGGCCGCCTGGGCGCAAGGGTATATCCTGGGCGGGGTGGTCACCGGCCATAACCACGGGCTGCAATACCGGTTGTTCTCGGCGTTCGTGGGCGCATGTGTAGTGGCGGGCTACGCGCAGCTGGGGGCCGCATGGCTCATCATGAAAACCGAAGGCGCGCTGCAGCGCCAGGCCGTGCGCTGGGCAAGGCGGGCCTGGTGGGGCCTGGCTGCCGGCATCGTCGCCGTATCGGTTGTCACGCCGCAGATGGATCCGCAGATCTGGCAACGCTGGACCAGCGTCACAGGCCTGTACCTTGCCCCGTTGCCCATTGCCACGGCGGTGTGCCTGATTGCGCTGGCCGCCGTGCTGCGCACGCTGCCCCGACCGCGCGACAAGCTCTGCTGGCTGCCGTTCGCCCTGACCGCCGCGATCTTCACGCTGGCTTTCCTCGGCCTGGCCGCCAGCTTGTTTCCGTGGCTGCTGATGGGACGCATCACTCTGTGGCAAGGCGCTGCCGCGCCCGGCTCGCTGAAGCTGGTACTTGCCGGCGCCTGCGTGGTGCTGCCCGTCATCATCGCGTACAACGCGTATGCCTACCGGGTGTTCTGGGGCAAGACAGACAAGACGCTCAGCTACGACGGCCCGCTTGCGCCCTGAGCGGGCGCCGCGGGGCCGAAGTACGGAACGCCCTTCTGCGCGGCATTGACGCATCGGCCCCCGCGCGCTATCTAGCACATCTCATCACACGGAACCCCACGCATGACTCAGGCTGCAGCAGTCGATCTGGCGAAATACATCCGGGCCGGCGATACCATTACCTTCGGTCAGGCAGACGCGCTGCCACGCACCTTGCTGCGCCTGCTGGCCGAGCAACGCAGCCAGATCGGCAGGACACGGCTGTTCCTGGGCATTGGCCAGGGCCTGCAAGACATCCTGCGCCCGGAATACGCCGCTGACTTCGACTACGTCTCGTACTGCGCCAGCGGCACCAATCGCGCTCTGGCCAAGGCGGGCGTGCTGGATATTCTTCCCGAAAGCTATTCATCTTTGCCGCAGCTGCTCGGCGCCGGCCCGTTGCGCGCCGACGTGGTGTTCTTGCGCGTGTCGCCGCCCGACGAACAGGGACGCTACAGCCTGGGCATGGCGCGTGAATATGTTCTGGCTCCGCTGCGCGCAGCGCGCGCCATCATTGCCGAGGTCAGCCCCTCTACCCCCTGGACCTACGGCGGGCCGTATCTGCTCGAAAGCGACTTTGCCCTGCTTATCGACACCGACAGCGATGACCCCGGCGCGGACGCCGCCGCGCCCGGGCCGATAGAAACGGCTATCGGGCGCAACGTTGCGTCGGTCGTGCCTGACGGCGCCACGCTGCAGACTGGCATCGGCTCGATCCCGGACGCCGTGCTGGCGGCGCTGGGCAATCACCGCGACCTGGGCCTGCATTCCGGCAGCCTGGGTGAAGGCATCGTCACGCTGGCCGAATCCGGCGCGCTGACCAACGCCCGCAAAGGCATCGACGCCGGGCTGACCGTGGGCGGCGTATTGATGGGCGGCCCGCGCCTGCGGCGCTTTGCGCACCGCAATGCACAGCTCGAATTGCGGGGCACCGAATACACGCACGATGCTCGCCTGCTGGCCGGCCTGAATCGCTTCACCGCCATCAATTCCGCCATCGAAGTCGATCTCACCGGGCAGATCAACACGGAAATGGCCGGCGGCGGCTATATCGGCGCCATCGGCGGCGTGAACGATTTCCTGCGCGGCGCGCAGGCCAGCCAGGATGGCACTCCCATCGTCGCCCTGCCTTCCATGGCCCGCGAACAAAGCCGCATTGTCGCCGCATTGTCGGGCCCGGCCACGGTGCCGCGCAGCTGCTCGTGCGTCATCGTCACCGAACACGGCGTGGCCGATCTCCGGGGGCTGACGCTCAGCCAGCGCGTCGACAAAATGATCGGCATCGCGCATCCCGGCCAACGCGACGCGCTGGAAAACGCCTTCAGCGCCATGCCTGCGCAAGGCTGGAAAAAACGCTGATCACAACTCGCCGTCGAAGTCCGCCAGCAGGTCCTGCAGGCGGTCGGCGGCCTGGCACAACGCCGGCGCGATCAGTTTGCTTTCGGTGGCCAGGTCCGACTGCAATTGCGCCCGGCTGCAGCTCAAGCTCATCACGATGCGCTTGCGCCCCGCCACCAATGGCGTGGCAATACCGTAAGAATCGCGCTTGTAGCCGGCCATCACCGAGCACACGCCCGTCTTGCGCAGTTCAGTGAAACTATGCTGGATGCCGCGCGCGGGCCCGCCGGCAGGCTCGTCCTCGTGTTCGCGCAACTGTTCCAGCAGGCTGGCGCGCTCGTCCGGCGGCAGGCCGTACAGATAGGCCCGGCCGATGGCCGTGCTGCCCAAGGGCACCACCGACCCCACACCCTGGCGCAACGTGCCCATGCGATAGCTGGCCCGGTACCCCACGTAGAGCATGTCGAGATGGTCGCGTATGCCCAGCGCCACGGCCACATGAAGCTGGTCGGCAAGCTCTTGCATCAGCGGGCCGACCCTGTGCAACAGCTCGCTGCCCGCCAGGTAGGCATGGCCGATGCCCACGGGGGCCGCGCCCAGCTCGAACTCGCGCCCGCCGGGCACGCGCCGCAGGAACCCAAGGTGCAGCAGTGTCGTGGTCAGGCGCGACACCGTGGCCTTGGGCAGGCCCGTGCGACGCACCAGTTCCGTGTTGGACAACGGAGTGCGTTCGGACCTGAAGGCGCGCAACACCTGCATGCCGCGCTGCACGGTCAGTACCGCGCCGGCCGTCGCGTCGCTACGCGCAGTCATTGGGGCACCACCTGTTGCTGGATGCCGGCCACCATGGCCAGCAGCTGGGGCCCGATTTCGCGCTCTACACGCGCCCGCGTCATCTGCTGGCTGGCGCCAACGCACGCCAACACCATGGGCGCATGCCCTTCTACGAGCAGCGGCGCGGCCACGATGCCGATCTCGCTATCCCATTCGCCCAGCGACGAGCAATAGCCCACGCGATGAACCTGGGCCAGGCCTTCGCTGGTACGGCGCCGCATCTGCGGCCAGTGCCGCAACGCACGGCGCTCGACGTTCTCAAGCAAGTAATAACGTTCAAGTTCGGGCAACGCCGCCAGCAGGGCCCAGCCCATCGGCGAAGAAGCGATGCCCAGGCGCACGCCTGCATGCAGATCCAGCGCCAGCGTAGATTGCGCGCTGCGGCAGCTTTCCAGCACGATCATGTCGAGCCGGTCGCGCGAGCTCAGGTTTACATGCACCTTGTGGCGGTCGGCGAACCCCTGCATGCTTGCATACGCCACGCGCTGCAGGTCGGAATTGACCATGGCGCCGTAGCCCAGGGTCAATGCCGACGGCGCAAGCCGGTATTTGCGCGCGCTGGGGTCGTGGAACAGGTAGCCCAGCGCCACAAGCGTCTGGGCCATGCGGGTAACCGTAGAGGCCGGCAGGCTGCAGCGCTGCGCGAGCTCGCGCGTGCCCAGCCAACGCTCGCCGGGCAAAAAGGCCGCCAGCACGGCCAGCGCCCGGGCAAACGGCTCCACGACGGCGGGCGAGCCCGCCGCAGCCCGCTTGCGCCGGGACGCGGCCGTTTCAGGCGATGCCGGCTCGCGCGCTAGCGACGGCATGGGCGCGCTGTACATCGCACGATCGGTGTGCGGATGGGTGTCATGCACGCTCGAAGATCGCGGCAATGCCCTGCCCGCCGCCGATGCACATGGTCTCCAGCCCGTACCGGGCGTTGCGCCGCTGCATTTCGTGCAACAGCGTGGTCATGATGCGCACGCCGGTGGCGCCCACCGGATGGCCCAGCGAAATACCCGAGCCGTTGACGTTCAGGCGGTCTTGCAGCTCGTCCATCGAGCTGCCCCAACCCTGCACGCAGGCCAGCGCCTGGCAGGCGAACGCTTCGTTCAGTTCGATGAGGTCGAGCTGGTCGAACTGCAGGCCGGTGCGGGCCAGCAGCTTCTGCACGGCCGGCACGGGTCCGATACCCATGCGCGACGGTTCGCATCCCGCTGCGGCCCAGCCCACCAGCCACGCCATGGGTTCCAGGCCCAGCTCATGCAGCTTGTCTTCGGCCACGACCAGGCACGCCGCGGACGCGTCGTTCTGCTGGCAGGCATTGGCCGCGGTAACGACACCGTCGCGCATGATCGGCTTGAAACCGGCGAAGCCTTCGATAGTCGAATCGCCCCGCACCCCTTCGTCGCGATCGACCACCAGCGCATCGCCCTTGCGCTGCGGCACTCGCACCGGGACGATTTCGCGTTCGAACAAACCTTTTTCCCACGCTGCCGCTGCGCGCTGATGGCTGCGCACTGCAAACGCGTCGGATTGTTCGCGGGTGATCCCGTAATCGCGCGCCAGGTTCTCGGCCGTTTCGATCATGCCGCTGATCCGCCCGAAACGCGCCTCGGGCTGCGAGCGCTCGCGGCCGCGATCCAGGCGGTCGTGCAACATGGGCGAGCCCGAGCGCGTGCCCCAGCGCACGCCGGTCGTGTAGTGTTCGACGTTGCTCATGCTCTCGACGCCGCCGGCCACCACGACATCGGCCGCGCCCGTCTGCACCATCATGGCGGCGGTGGCGATGGCTTGCAGGCCCCCGCCGCAGCGGCGGTCCAGCTGCATGCCCGGCACCTCGATGGGCAGGCCGGCCTGCAGGCCCACCCAGCGGCCCGTGCACGGGGTTTCGCCGTTCATGTAGCTCTGCGCAAAAACGATGTCGTCGATGCGCGCCGGGTCCAGGCCCGAACGTTCAAGCACGGCGCGCGTGGCAATGGCGCCCAGCTCTTCGACTGGCACGCTCTTGAGCGCGCCCCCGAATTTCCCTACCGGCGTCCGCATCGGAGCAACAATGGCAGCTCGTTTCATTCTTTCGTCTCCTGACGGCCATTGCCGTCCGTGTGGTGTATAAGGCCCATCGCCGCGCGCGTGCGCGGATCAACCATAGCGGCCGCCGGTCACATGCAGGACTTCGCCGCTGATGAACGACGCGCTCTCGCTGGCCAGGAAGGCAACGGCATTGGCGACGTCATCCGGATGCCCGGCGCGCTTGACGGGCTGGCTCTGGATGGCGCGCTCTTTGATAGTTTCGTACGTGGGCAGCGCCTGCACCATCTCGGTGTCCATGAAACCGGGGGCCACGCAGTTCACCGTAATGCCATAGCGCCCCTCTTCCACGGCAAGCGCCTTGGCCATGCCGATCAGGCCGGCCTTGGCAGCCGAATAGTTGGCCTGCGTGGGGTTGCCGAAGTGGGCGCGCGAACTGATATTGACGATACGGCCCCACCCTTGTTCGATCATCTTGGGCATCACCGCGCGGCTGGCCAGGAACGCGCCCTTGAGCATCACGTTCATCACCTGGTCCCAGTCGTCTTCCGTCATCTTGACCAGATACTTGTCGCGCGGAAAGCCTGCGTTGTTCACCAGGATATGCACGCCGCCGAAGGTGGCGACCGTCTCGTCCACCAGGCGCTGCACGTCGTCCGCCTTGGTGATGTCGCCCACCACGCAATGAGCCTTCAGGCCTTCGTCGCGCAGCGAGGCCGCCACGGCCTGCGCCGAGTCCGCCACGATGTCGGTAATGACTACGCTGGCGCCTTCGTGCGCCAGCTTGCGCGCCGTCGCCGCCCCCAGCCCTCGCGCCGAGCCGGTCACAATTGCCACCTTTCCGTTAATTCCCAGATCCATGTCGGTATTCCGTTATCGATTGACTTAAATGATTTCTACACGGCAGTTGTTCAACACCACCGCTTGCCGCTCAAGCGCAGTGGTGCGCAACGACAACACGTTGCCGTCTTTCCATATTTCGGTGCGCAGCGTATCCCCCGGCAGCACGACGGCAGTGAACCGCACGCGCATGCTGGCGATCCGCTCGCCTTCGTAATCGAGCACCGCGCGCATCACCGCGTGCGCGGCCATGCCCATGGTGGCCATGCCATGCAGGATGGGCCGCTCGAACCCTGCGGTGCGCGCCACCTGCGGATCGGCGTGCAAGGGGTTCAGGTCGCCGCTGAGCCGGTAGATCAGCGCGGCTTGCGGCAGCGTCGGCAGGTCGCACACCGCATCGGGCGCCCGCTCGGGTATCGGGTGGGGCGGCGGCGGCGCGCCGTCGCTGCCGCCGGGGCCGAAACCGCCATCGCCGCGCAGCAGGCTCAACTGCGTGACGGTCGCCAGCAAGGTCGACGAGGCGGCATCGCGGATTTCCCTGCGCTGTTGCAACAGCGCCCCCTTGCCCGGGCCCTTGTCCCACAACGCGGTGACGCGGTTCTGGGCGACGACGCATCCGCTGGCCGGAATCTCCGCATGCAGAGCGATCTCTTGCTCAGCATGAACCAGGCGCTTCCAGTCGATGCCGGTGTCGGGCTCGCGCGCCCAGAACCCCGGATACGCCAGAACATTGGCCATGGTGGGAACAGAGCGCAGCGAGTTGCCGTCCAGGCCTTCATAGACGTAGCGCAGTTGCCGCTCATCGAGCGGGTCGGCGCCAAAGCCCAGGCCCAGCGCGTACAGCTGGGTGTCGCGCGCCTGGTATGCGTGTTCGATGGCTGCGAAATGCCGCGCGAGCAATCGTTCGGGGTTCAGGTTTGTGGTCATGGGGATCCGCAGGAGTTTTACGGATGATTCGCCATGTACTTGCTGCGGGTCAATTGCATCGCAAGCATAGTTCCGTACTTTGGAAATGCGTAATTCTGCCCTTCGCTGCTGGTCAAGTGCTATGCTGTCCCCATATCCGGTTTATTAATTTCCATTGTACGGAACAACTCGAATGGCCGCTTGACGCCCGGGCCCGCCTGGCCGCAGCATGTGACGTCTTTTTTGAGTACCCCGCCATGATCCGAGACCAGGAAACCCTGAACATCCTGCTAGACAACATCGCCCGTTTCGTACGCGAACGCCTCATTCCCAACGAGGAACTGGTAGCCGAAACCGACGAAATCCCAGACGACATCGTCCGGGACATGAAAGCCATGGGGCTTTTCGGGCTGACCATCCCCGAAGAATTCGGCGGGCTGCAGCTCACCATGGAAGAAGAAGTGCTGGCCATGCTGGAACTCGGGCGCGCGTCGCCCGCGTTCCGGTCGCTGCTGGGCACCACGGTGGGCATCGGTTCGCAAGGCATCCTGTTCGACGGCACCGACGAACAGAAGCAAAAGTACCTGCCGCGCCTGGCCACCGGCGAAATCATCGCCTCGTTCGCCCTTACCGAACCCGGTTCCGGCTCGGACGCCGCGTCGCTGCGCACGACGGCCATCCGCGATGGCGACCATTACGTGGTCAATGGCACCAAGCGCTTCATCACCAATGCGCCCCAGGCCGGCATCTTTACGCTGATGGCCCGCACCGACCCGGGCAAGAAAGGCGCGGCGGGCATTTCGGCCTTCATCGTCGACGCCGACACCCCGGGCATCACCCTGGGCAAGCGCGATAAAAAAATGGGCCAGAAAGGCGCGCATACCTGCGACGTCATTTTCGAGAACTGCCGCGTGCCGGCCGCAAACCTGATCGGCGGCGTCGAGGGCCAGGGCTTCAAGACTGCCATGAAGGTGCTGGACAAGGGCCGCATCCACATTGCGTCGATCTGCGTGGCCGTGGCCGAGCGCATGCTTGCCGACGCGTTGCGCTATGCGGCCGAACGCCAGCAGTTCGGCAAGGCCATCGGCGAATTCCAGCTGGTGCAGGCCATGCTGGCCGACAGCAAGGCCGAAATCTACGCCGCGCGCAGCATGGTCATCGACGCCGCACGCCGCCGCGACGCCGGGCTGCCCGTCAGCACCGAAGCCTCGTGCGCCAAGCTGTTTGCGTCCGAAATGTGCGGCCGCGTGGCCGACCGGGCCGTGCAGATTTTCGGCGGCGCGGGCTACATGAGCGAATACGGCATCGAACGCTTCTATCGCGACGTACGCCTGTTCCGCATCTACGAAGGCACCACCCAGATCCAGCAACTGGTCATTGCCCGCAACATGCTCAAGGAATTGCAATAAGGCGCGGCGGGCAATTGCATTGCATCGCCGTCCGTCAGTAACAGTCGCCTATCGGCGAGGAACTCCAACCATGAAGATACTCGTACCAGTCAAGCGCGTCGTTGATTACAACGTCAAGGTGCGCGTCAAATCGGATCAAACGGGCGTGGATATCGCGAACGTGAAGATGTCCATGAACCCGTTCGACGAGATCGCCGTCGAAGAGGCCG